>JAGNIU010000006.1 GCA_018000995.1 Bacteroidia bacterium | reverse complement strand
GTTAGTAAAATTAATCCTTCCGAATCTTTATCTAATCGTCCAATAGGATAAATAGTTTCAGGATGTTTTATCGCATCAACAATATTACCTTTTATTTTTTCAGTCGTACAAATTACACCGCGCGGTTTATTGTAGGCAATGTAAACAGGAACAAATTCTTTTACCTCTAATTTTTTTCCGTCAATCATCACCACATCACCATCTTTTATTTTGGTACTATGTGTTGCGGTTTTGTCATTTACCGAAACGCGTTTCTCTTCAATTAAGTCGAATGCTTTTCGTCGTGATGTGAATCCGCTTTGCGCTATGTATTTATCCAGTTTCAAGAGCACAAATGTACCTTTTCTTTTAACAAAAAGGCTAGTTAAAATTCAGAATCTTTCTTCTTATTGTAATAACTTTATAGAGTGAAGAAATGGTTCCTTATACTTTTATTTCCCTTAGTTGGAAGGGCTCAGTTAAATGAAGTTTTAGCCGATAGTTTAATTTCTTATGCCAAACAACATCAGGGCACTAAATACTGTTACGGGAGTTGTACGCCAAATAGCGGATTTGATTGTTCGGGCTTTGTGTATTATGTGTTTGGGCATTTTAATATAAAAGTGCCGCGCGCAAGTTTGGATTATGAGAAACAAGGACGAAAAATAAAGTTGGATTCTGCCCGAAAAGGGGACGTAATAGTTTTTACAGGAACTAAACCTAAGAACAGAAGGCCGGGGCATGTAGGGATTGTTATTTCAAATCCGGGTGAGGATTTGCAGTTCATTCATTCTTCTTCCGGAAAAAAAGCAAACGGAATTATTATTACTAATTATTCAACTTCTCCATATTATAAAAGCCGTTTTATTAAAATTGTAAGAGTAGAAGGTGTAAAATAAAAGCTATATTTAATATTCAAATACGATTATGGATAAACGTGAATTTTTAAAATCCTCTTCCGTTTTAGGATTAGGAAGTTTGTTAAGCTTTTCTGCTTTAGAAAAATTAATTCAATCGGTAGAACATAAATCTTCAGAAGAATTAGCTTCCGATGAAGAATTCTGGATGCAAATCCGAAAAGGCTACAAATTAAAACCGGATTACATTAATTTAGAAAACGGTTATTACTGTATTCAGCCCGAAGAAATTTTGGAAGCATACATCAAACACGTTCGCGATGTGAACTTACAAGGCGCGTATTATATGCGCACGGTTCAATACGACAATAAAAAAACAATCAATAATAAATTAGCTGAACTTGCTGGTTGCACAAGCGAAGAATTAATTATTACGCGCAACACCACCGAGTCGTTAGACATGATTATTGGCGGACTCAATTGGCAAGCTGGTGATGAAGCGGTGATGGCAGAACAAGATTATGGTGCAATGCTCGACATGTTTACGCAAGTAGCAAAACGTTATGGCGTAGTAAATAAAACTATTTCCTTACCAATGAATCCGAAGTCGGACGAAGAAATAATTGACCTGTACGAAAAAGCCATCACACCAAAAACAAAATTATTAATGGTGTGTCACATGGTAAATATTACGGGACAAATTCTTCCTATAAAAAAGATTTGCGACATGGCTCACAAAAAAGGTGTGCAAGTAATGGTAGACGGAGCTCACGCTTTTGCACATATTAATTTTAAAGTGCCTGATTTAAATTGTGATTATTATGGTTGCAGTCTGCACAAATGGTTAAGCGTTCCGTTAGGTGCGGGAATGTTATATGTAAAGAAAGAAAACATTTCTAAAGTCTGGCCTTTGTTAGCGGAGAGTGAGCGTAAAGAAGATGATATCTCAAGATTAAATCACACAGGAACAATTCCGGTGCATACTGATTTAGCAATTGCTAATGCCATAAATTTCTACAATAAAATTGGAGCACAACGTAAAGAAGACCGTTTACGTTTTTTACAAAACTATTGGACGAAGCGCGTTCGCGAATTACCAAACGTAATTTTAAATACGCCTGAAGACCCAACACGTTCTTGCGCCATTGCAAATGTTGGTATTAAAGGCATGAAGCCTGCCGACTTGGCCGAAAAACTATTGAAGAACTATAAAATTTACACAGTTGCAATTGATGGAAAAGGTGTGCAAGGTTGCAGAGTAACTCCAAATGTTTATACATCTATTTCAGAAGTTGACCAATTTGCGAAGGCAATAACTGAATTAAGCAAATTATAATTATGAATGCAGAACTAAAAAAACAATTCTTAATACAAGAGGATATTGCCTTTTTAAATTTTGGTTCTTTTGGCGCTTGCCCGAAACCAATTTTTGAAGATTATCAAAAATGGCAATTAGAGTTAGAACAAGAGCCTGCACAATTTATTACAGTAACCGGATTACAGTATTTAAAACAATCGCGTGAAGCTTTAGCAAAGTATGTTAACTGCAATGCTGATGATTTAGTTTACGTAACAAATCCATCTTATGCGACAAACATTGTTGCTAAAAGTTTAAAGTTAAATCCAGGCGATGAAATTTTAACCACAAATCTAGAATACGGCGCTGCTGATAAAGCTTGGGAATACTACTGTAAAAAAGCAGGAGCAAAGTATGTTCGTCAAAATATTACTTTACCAATCACAACAAAAGAAAAATTTATTGAGGAGTTTTTCGCAGGATTTTCTCCAAAGACAAAACTTATTTTTATTTCTGAGATCACAAGTACCACCGCCTTGAAATTTCCCGTGAAAGAAATTTGTGAACTAGCGAAACAAAAAGGACTAATCACTTTTGTGGATGGCGCGCATTCTCCGGGGCATATTCCGGTAGACCTTTCACAATTAAAAGCAGATATTTATACAGGTGCTTGTCACAAATGGATGATGACACCAAAAGGAAGTTCGTTCTTTTCTGTGAAAAAAGAATTTCAGAGTTTGTTAGACCCTTTAATTGTTAGCTGGGGTTACGATGCGATGTTTCCTTCGGATTCACAATTTCAAGATTATCATCAGATGCAAGGGACAAGAGAT
Source organism: Bacteroidia bacterium (assembly GCA_018000995.1). Classification (GTDB taxonomy): domain Bacteria; phylum Bacteroidota; class Bacteroidia; order B-17B0; family Aurantibacillaceae; genus JAHEYG01. Next base: position 132,629 of record JAGNIU010000006.1, on the reverse strand, counting down.
TTTTCTGCTTTCCTTACTATTCCAAGAGCCATTGAGTTTATGAAACAAAATAATTGGTGGGATGTGGCGAAGGAATGCAGGGATTTGGTAAAGAAAAACGCGCTGAGGTTTTGTGAATTAGTTGGCTCAAAGCCTTTATGTCCGCTTACCGATGAATGGTTAGGACAAATGTTTAGTATTCCTATTTCAACTCCTGAACCTGAAAAATTGCAAAGGCATTTATTTGTCAAGTATAAAATTGAAATTCCTGTTATGCGTCATGGTGACAAAACATATTTGCGTTATTCCATCAACGCGTTTAATTCACAAAATGATTTGGACAGATTATTCAATGCTGTAAAAGAAATAATGGAAACCACAGATTTAATAACCAAAAAATAAATTGAAATGAAAAAAGTAATTACATCAAGCAATGCACCTCTTCCAATTGGCCCTTATAGTCACGGTAATTTAGTTCCCGCTAGTGGCAATATGTTATTTGTATCCGGACAAGTTGCCAAAGACGCAAAAACAGGAGAACTTATTTTAAGTGATATTAAAAGTGAAACTAAAAAAGTAATGCAAAACGTAAACGCTGTTTTAACAGAAGGTGGTATGGATTTCACCAACGTAGTTAAGACAACTATTTTTTTAACCGACATGAAACATTTTGCTGATGTGAATGAAGTGTACGGTTCTTTCTTTACAGGAAATTTTCCCGCAAGAGAAACTGTAGCAGTAAAAGGATTACCACTTGGTGTGAATGTGGAGATCTCGGTTATTGCTGTGAAGTAATTTAGTAGCACGGGCTGTATGACTAAAACTAACTTCAGACGAAATTGGGCAGATTCATTTAATAGCAAAAACTTTAAAACACAATTTGTATTAACGTTTGCATTGCTTGGCATTTTGCTTTTCTCCCTAAGTTATTTTTTTGCTTTTGTGGAGGCAAGGGCAGGTCAGAGAGTGAATGATGTTATTTTAAATTTGACCTCTCCATTTGATTTGTCTATTGCTACTTTTTTATTGATTTATTTTGCAGCTTTTCTTTGCATTATTACTTTGCTAAACAAACCATTTTTATTTTTAAAGGCGGTTCAGGCGTATTTTCTGATTTTAATTTTAAGAATAATTACACTCACTATTTTCCCGCTCGAACCACCTGAAGGAATTATTTTATTGAAGGATCCTTTTATTGAACATTTCTTTTATGGACAAGTCCGCATCACTAAAGATTTATTTTTCTCAGGACATGTAGCAACAGTTTGTCTATTGTATTTAGTGAACCCAATAAAAAAACTGAATTGGTTTTATTTGTCGGTTTTTATTCTCGTAGCTGTATTTATCATGTTGCAGCGGGTGCATTATAGTTTCGATGTTTTAGCGGCACCCTTGTTCGCTTGGATAAGTTGGAGACTGGCACAAAGAATCCGATAAAAAAGCAAATTCACGTTTTTCAATAATATAAGCAAAACTTTCAAAAACAAAATTTAGTTAATGTGTTTAACTATTTGATAATTTTGTAGCAGAATGGAAAGAACAGAAGTGAGCCCCTCAGAAATTGCCTCTAAATTTATTAATCATACCGGAAAGAATATTTTCTTAACCGGTAAGGCAGGCACAGGCAAGACCACTTTTCTTAAACATATTGTTGAAAGCACACACAAAAAATGTATTGTGGCCGCACCAACCGGAATAGCGGCTATTAATGCAGGGGGCGTAACCTTACATTCTTTATTCCAATTGCCTTTTGGCACGTTTATTCCCGAAAATATTCAGGCAACGCAAGGTCAATATACGAAACTGAATACACCACACTCTTTAATAAAAGAACTTCAATTAAACGCGAATAAACGCAATCTATTACGCGAATTGGAATTATTGATCATTGACGAAGTAAGTATGTTACGTGCCGATTTGCTGGACGCTATTGATGTTATTTTGCGCAGTGTTCGACGTAATCATACCAAACCTTTTGGAGGCGTACAGATCTTATTTATCGGCGATCTGCTTCAATTACCACCTGTAGTTAAGGATGATGAGTGGCAGACTCTCAGAAACTATTACAAAAGTATTTACTTTTTTGATGCACGTGTTTTACAACAACAAAAACCAATATATATTGAGCTTGACAAAATATACAGACAAGACGATGCGGTGTTTATCGGATTACTCAATAATTTAAGAACCAATAAGACCACTAAAGCGGATGTTGATTTATTAAACTCATACCATAAGCCGAATTATAAGCCAACACAGGAGGAAAATTACATTACGCTTACTACTCATAATTCAAAAGCCGACAAGATCAACAAGGAGTATTTGCAAAGTTTGAATACAAAATCATTTTTTTATAAAGCGAGGATTGATGGTGAGTTTAATGAGAATACCTATCCGGTCGAGTTCAATTTGGAATTGAAAGCAGGTGCTCAGGTTATGTTTGTTAAGAATGACATTAGCGGAGCCCAACGTTTTTTTAACGGGAAGATAGGCAGAGTTCAATCATTAAGCGAGAAGGAAATATGGATAGAGTTTAGTGATAGCCAAAAACCAATTTGTGTTGAATGGTATGCCTGGGAAAACATTAAATATGTTTTGAATGAAGGCTTAAATAAAATTGAGGAAAAAATTGCGGGAACATTTTCTCAGTTTCCAATAAAGCTTGCATGGGCTATAACGGTTCATAAAAGTCAGGGTTTAACTTTTGATAATGCTATTGTAGATATTGGCGATGTGTTTGCGCCCGGACAGGCTTATGTAGCGCTCTCACGTTTACGGAGTTTGAAAGGATTGATTTTAAATGCTCCTATAAGTACCAGGGGAATTAATTTGGATGAAAATGTTGCAGCTTTTGCAAACAGCAAAACAACATCCTTGGATCTGGAGCAGGCGGTAGTGCAGGGTCAGACAAATTATTTGGGAGATCTGCTTGCAGCAACATTCGACTTTACTACACTCTTAGAAAAATTTGAAGATCATAGTCTCACGTATAATAAAGAAAAGAAGAAATCGGTAAAACAGCCGCATCATAAATGGGCAAAGATCTTAGTAGAGAATTTGACGGAAACAAAGACGCACGCCGATAAATTTGTCAATCAGGTAAGAAAAATTTTGAGCCAGCCTGATGTAGATCATGAATTACTGGGACAGAGAGTTGCGGCAGCGCGAACTTACTTTTTACCTGCATTTGAAAACGTAAGTGAACAATTGCTGGAGAAAATAAAAGAAGTTAAAACTGCAAAGCGCGTCAAAACATTTGTAGAAGAGTTATTAGAATTAGAAGCAGTTGTATATTCAAAGATAGTTCAATTGAAAAAAAGCAGTTTGTTTATTGATGCGATTTTGCAGAAAAAAGAATTGACCAAATCAGATATAAAAAATATAAGTAATGCTGTAGCCCGCGAGGAAAAATTAAAGTCGGTTCTTTTATTGGAAGATCTGACTTTTGAAAGCGAAAGAGAAAGTATTTCCAAAAGAAAAAAGAGCAGCAAAAGAAAATCTGAAGAGAATGAATTTGCGGATGAAGACTACACACACCAAAAAACAGAATCCAAAGAACAAACTTATATTTTATTCAAAGATGGCTTGGCTATTGAAGAGATTGCACAAACCAGACGAATGGCAACGAGTACTATTGAAGGACATTTGGTTCACTATGTGGCAACCGGGATATTGAGTGGTGATAAATTTGTTGAGGCTAAAAAAGCCAAGCTGATCATAACGACAGCTAAGAAATTAAATTCCTATAAACTTGGGGAGATTAAAGCTGCGCTTAGTGATGAATTCACTTACACCGAAATAAAATTTGCAATTGCCGGCCATTTGGCTCAGTTAAACGGATAGCCTACACCACCAATGAAGATTAGGTAATATTAATTCTTCGGGGCTTTTGAACTTTTGCCTGTTAATTGAGAAAGCCCTTAATTACTAGCCAATTAATAAAAGCTAGTTTGTTTTTGAGTTGGAATGAAATAAATTTAGTTTACTAAAAAACTATCCCCATGGCAATACAACAAACACAGAGTGGCCCAAGCGAAGGATTCGTGAGAGCTACAATTAAAATTGCAAATCCAACCTGGACTGCAGAACAAATTGAAGCAGAATTAAAAAAGAAAATGTGGGAAATTCAAAACCCCAGCAACGATGGTGGTTGCGAATTTTGCTCAAGCTAATAAATTGTCAGTTCGAGCGTAGTCGAGAACGTTGTGAGAATATCTCGACTACGCTCGACATGACATTAATACAAAAAACAAAAGCCGAGACGTAAGTCCCGGCTTTAGTATTTTCCCCGTATCCCAAGTTGACTTAAGTCTGCTTGTCGGTTTGTGGTAGTCTATCTGTTACAAATATAAGACCAATAACATTATCCCTATGTTAACAGAAGTTAAACTGAGTGTTTCACTGAGTGAAATGGGAGTATAAATATTAACAGGTAATGAACAGTTCGACAACGCTCACTGCTGGCACTGTATTCTAGTGGTTCCTGAGTCAGCCTGTAGTGAGCTTGTCGAACTATCGAAGCCACTGCTTATTGCCCATTAATTAAATTCACAATTAATTTTATCATTAAGGTTTTATCATTTGGATTACTTTGTGCTACCAATAAGGCCAATGCCGTTAAGCCGTTATCATTTATTTTCACTTCACCTGATTTTTTAAATCTGTGTTTGTTCTTTTGTAAGAACCATATAAATAAGAACGCACCAATCCGTTTATTGCCATCCGTAAAAGGATGATTTTTGATTGAGAAATACAAAAGGTGTGCAGCTTGTTCTTCAATACTCCGGTATAAATAGTGTCCGGAAAAACTTTGCACAACGTTACCAAGCAGCCCTTCAAAACTATTGTCTTTTTCCTTACCAAATAATTCAGTCGCTTCTTTTTTAGTAAGTAAAACTCTCTTTAATTCTTTTACCGCATTAACTGCTTCTGGGTATTTAATTTCATATGTAATTTCTTCATTCAGTTTCCCAGTTTCAAGATTGTTGCTATCGAACCGGTTTAACAGAACAAAACTGTTAGTGTAATTTGTAATTATATTTAAAAGACCTTTAGCTTCATTTAACGAGAGCTCATCAGTTTTCCCCGTGCTTTCAATTAACTGAATAGTTTTTTGTAATTGGTTTAAACGTTCTTGATTGATGGCGTATCCCTCAACCAGATAATCTTTTAATCGTTTGGTGGCCCATTGTCGGAATTGTGTTCCCCGTTTCGAATTAACTCTATACCCAACGGAAATGATAACATCTAAGTTGTAGTGTAAAACCTCTCGTTTTACCTCTTTTTGTCCCTCTTTTCGAACTTGTGCAATTTTTGCACAAGTTTGTTTCTCTGTCAATTCTTTAGTTTTGTAAATATTCTTTATGTGCTTAAGAATGGAGGTTCTGTCTGTTTCAAGCAATTCGGATAGTTGTGACTGATTTAACCACACCGTATCCCCTTCAAACTTTACTTCAATTTGGGTTTCATTATTTTCTCCTTTGTAAATTTCAATTTGATTCATGGTTAATTGATTTGTATTATGACAAACCATCATAATGGTTTACCCGGAATAATTAAATTTTAAAAGACAAAGATTAAATGTCTTTTTCGACCCGCTATTGGAAAAATGAATTCGCGGTTTTCAACCAATCGAATTCGAAGAGCTAAGACTTAACTCACAACAAAACTAATACTGGAAAATAAAAATCCTTGCTACAGATTGTAGCATTTCTAATAATTTAAATATGGAAGAATGAATTTTCCTCCCCTTGTTTAAGGGGAGGTGGCTACCGCGTCGTAAATTAACGTGGGCGGTAGACGGAGGGGTTTGTACGAGAAGATAAATAGAAACTCAAATCACCTTCCCCAAATAAAAGCTCAATAAATTATACGATTTCTGAAACTCATCTTTATATGATGAAGTGCTAAACTCTGCCGCACTTGAATACGCCATTTTTTCAAAGGCATTTAAAATTTGCGCGAAAGTATCTTTATCCATACTGCCCGCAAACAACGCTTTATTATTTTCTAAAATATTATAAATATCAAACGCTGCTTTGCGTGGAGTTGTTCCGCCTAATTCCTGAATTTCATTAATTAAATCGTGAATGCGCATGATATAAAGATAATCTAATTATACCGATCCGCCATCTTTCTTTAATATGTTTCCGAAAGTGTTTACGCATAATGTTCTTACGACTTAAATTAGTTCGCTAAAAAGTTTGTTTTATTGTGTTGCAATAGCAACTCAGATTTTTTTTATAATACAGAGTAGCAGCATAAACATGCAACAACTATTACAAACAACAAAGGCCACCAACGTTGTGCAGCGCTTTCCTCCCGTGAATGCAACTGCTTATTCGAAATTGTTTTCATATAATTAGATATTAAGTTTTGTATCTATTAATTAATACGTACGCCGGGTGGATAGCGTTGGGACAATTTAATAAGTGGTACGTTTTAGCCTACTACTGGCAGGATTTAACTTTTTGTAACAAACTACTGGAACGCGATAGGCTTATTTATAGTACGAAATTTTCCTCCCCTTTTTTAAGGGGAGGTGGCTACCGCATCGAAAACTAACGTGGGCGGTAGACGGAGGGGTTGTTTGTTTGAAGATAAATGTAAATTAAAAATCCGAATCTTGTTTACTCAAAACTCACAGTATATACATCAGAATTATTTCTCACAATTCCTGTCACTTCAAAACCACCTTCTTGTGGAATTATTTCTTGCAAATCAAAGACTGCGCATTCTTTACTTAAGCCTTCAAAAATTAAAGTGAAACCTTTACCATCATTGTAAGTCCATTGCGGCGCGAAAGAAATATTAAAGGCTGTAATTAGTTTTGCTCTTTTACCGGTACCGCGTTCAATTAAAAATGTTGAAGGCCAAATACGGTAAGCATACGTTTCACCGCACGTACAATGAACTATGGTTTGCCGCTCGGCACTTAAGAGTGTTTCAGTTTTTTCGGCGACTTCGGTTTTGGTTTTCATTCTCTATAAAGGTACGCAAAAAAATTCCTCCCCTTATGTAAAGGGAGGTGGCTACCGCATTCTAATTAACGTGGGCGGTAGACGGAGGGGTCTGATTGTAGACAAATGCAAGTTAAGAATGGCATAATCAGCCACAAATCCACAAAACCCTACCACTTATTAAAAACACTTAACGTAAAAATTTTCTTAGCGTATGAATAAATAAGACAATACTAACCATTAAAAATATATTTATGAAAGCAAATTTATTTACCAGGAATCGCCGGCGATATGCGGTGAGCCTTCACATCCTCTACAGATCTCTTTTATTTTTAATCTTAATGCTTTTTGTTTCTTATGCGGCTGAGGCAAAGTTTAACTCTGATTCCGGTTATGTCATGGTAGATGTATCTGATAAGGATACTAAAGAACTTATTCCTTTTGCAAATGTTGTCGCTTATCAAAACGGCGTGCAAGTAGCGGTTGGCACAACAAACATGGACGGACGGTTTTTATTTAAGAATTTAGCACCGGGGAAATACGATGTTAAAGCAATTTATGTTGGATATCTTGCGCAGGTAATTAAAGACATAGAAGTTGGCGCAGGCAAAACCACTTCTCTGTATTTTAAATTGGATGGAAGAAATGAGATTGTGTGTTATGACATAACTTATTGCTGTTGTTGTTTCGGTTGTTACAACGGCTATTCCGGAGAAAACTGGTGGCCGAAATTATGGACGCCTTACCGTGAAGCTTATGCTGCCTGGAAGGAAAAGAGAGAAAAGAAAAAAGCCATCGCCGCAAAAGAACCAAAGAAAGAAATTGAATTAAGTGAAGAGTCCGATGAGCATGGAATTGCCGATTCAATTGAAACTGCAAGAATTGCATTAGTTGAAGAAGTTGCAAACGAAATAAAAATTTATCCGAATCCTGCATCAGGTATGTTGTTTATAGAATCAGATAATATTTTGAATCAGGTTTCTGTACTGAATGTTGATGGTAAATTAGTGAAGGAGGAAATTATGAATGCAAAATCAGCAACCATGAACTTGGATGGTTTAGCTAATGGTATTTATTATTTAAGTTATACAAACCAAGGTAAAACCGAAACAAAAACAATTGTTGTAGTTAATGAGTAATAAAAAAACCCCGCTGGAAGGCGGGGTTTTAAATTACAATGTTTTTCTTTAGAATTAATTCATGTTCGAATATTCTGTTCCTACTTCTGTGCTGGTTAAAGCTTTGTTCCAGAATTTTACTTTATCCATTTTTCCTTTCAATCTTCCGTTGTTGGTTAAAAAAGAAACGCCACCAATTAAACCTAAATTAGTTGACGATGCAGCAGGGTACGAAATAGAATTTCCTGTACCACTAACACTCGCACTTAAATCTTTTTGTCCGTCAATGTAAATATCAACATCATTAGTTCCTTTAACAACCGCTGTATAATGCGTCCAAGTATTCGATTTTAAAATTACTGATGAAATGGCATCTATCGTTGTGCTGTTGGTTGTATCACCAATGGTAATATGAATTTGTCCGCTAGCATTGCAACGCACTAAATAACCGCAGTAACCACCGTTGGGTCTTGCGTTCGATTGTAAAAAATAATTGCTGGCCCAATCAGAACTATCATCAACACTTACCCAAAACGACAACGTTAAAGGAAGCGCATCATGTAAAGCTGCAGCATTAGGATAATTAATGTACGAAGTGCCATTAAAATTTAATGCCTTTGCGGCGTTCGCATTTCTATCTGCAGTATAAGTTGCGCCGTTGTTGGTTATGGTTTGCGGACTACAACTGTTGTCAGTTAAGTTGCCATTAAACTCTAAACTTAAAAGAGATCCTGGATTGGTGCAAGTGCTGCTGCTAGGCGTTGCAGGTGTTGAAGGCGCAGGGCTCTCCTTTTTTTTGCAAGAAAAAATAATTAAAGCAAAGGCTAAAAATAAAGTAAGTTGTTTCATAATATAAATTTTAACCAAAAGTATATTTGAAACATCTCATAAAACCCAAAAAGCAATAACTACAGCTAACAAAGTAATAAGTGATTGAGTTTAGGTAAAAGATGATTGGGGTGTGGTTTGGGGTGACTGACTAGTGTAAATCGTAACAATACACTTTTATCATAAGCAAAGCCCTTAATATTTTTCTAATAAGTATCTAAAAAAAGAGTATTTTTGCTATCCGTTCTTAATTAAACAAATGGTCCTGTGGCCGAGTGGCTAGGCTGAGCTCTGCAAAAGCTCCTACAGCGGTTCGAATCCGCTCGGGACCTCTGAAGCAAAATAATTTCCCTCTATGTATCAATTGCATAGGGGGATTTTGCTTTTTAAGTGTGGCAAAGGGTGTGGCAAAGGAGAAATTTCTCCCTCTTAGGCCTTGCATAAGGGTGGCCAGCCGTGTTTAATTCTCCAGGCATTTTCAAGAGCTATTCTTCCCGTTCTGAAGTTTAATAAATTAGTTAAACCTTGTCTGCTGCCCTCTGGAATTCGCTCTAAATCTCTTGTGGTAAAATAAAGAAGTCTCCAATTATATTGGGATAATGAATAATAATTCAAACCCAAGGCCCCCGTTAAAGGATTATTAAGTGCAAAATGCGAGCGAACTCTTCCCATCACATTTTTCTCATGACCATTATAGACAACCTTTAAATTTGAATTATCCATTCTGGTAATCAAATCTTCTCCGAAGTGTGTCATAAGCAAATTAGAGGTGTGGGTAAAATCGCAGCCCTTTAAAGGTAAGCCTGCGGGGCGAACCAAATTATTCAAAACAGCATCCGAGATAAACCAATATAATCCTGGAGCTGAAGGCTGAATACTGTTTCTTGTTGAAAACCAGTTACTTGTAAATGTTTCGGTATCCCAGGCAGGACTATTTCCAAATTCAACTTCATTGGCGTTCTGGTAAGCCAAATCAACTAATTCCAATAATTTCATAGGGGATTCTTTTTATAATATTGGGTAACTGCTTTTGATAATTCCTCATCTAATGAATGCTCCTTAAATGCTCCAGAGGTTTTCTTTGACAGCCGTATGTCATATTTTTTAGCGCCAGATTTATCAGAATATTCAAGTGCTAAAAAACAAACTGAACGTTTATGAATTTCTGCTTCTGCCTCTTCCAAATCATAAAAGGTCATCGTTTTATTCAATTGATTGAAGAATCTTGCGAAATCTACTTTGTTGATGTTGTTCGGTCTATTCTTATGAGCAATAAGTTTACTGTTGATGGGCAGTCTTCGTGTTTCTGAAAATCGGTAATTTACCGATGCCTTCTTGGCTTTGCCAACTTCATTTACCGAACCATATTTGTCAAGAAAACTTAATCCAATATCGTTAAAGAAATAATCAAACTCAATAGTCTCCAGGTTTTTCAGCCTTGTTTTCTTTTCAAGAAAAGCTAAACCTTCATTGGTGATTTTATATTCAGACCCTGTTGTAGAAAATTCTTCACCAAGCAATCCATGTTTCAACAAGAAGTGAAGTTGTGTTGTAATAAATGAATTTGTATTAACTCCGAGAAATGAGCACAGGTCATCGTGTTTGGAAATCCCTGATTGAATTAACTCCAAAAAAATCTTACTTAGTTTGTCAAGAGCAAGGTCCTTTTCAACTATCACGGCAGTACGACAGGCCCAGAATGGTAAGTATAGTTCAAATATAGTACTTAGCACATAATCAGGATTGTGATTATGCTTGAACATATCATAAGCTCTTTGGAACTTCGGGTCTATATTTTTATCATCTCTCTGCTTACTCATAATATAATATCCCTGAAGTTATTTACGATTACTCCCTGCCTTTCAAGCTCCATTGTAATTTCCCGAAGCTTAAATTCTTTAAACTGTGAGTCTTTGTTCAGACTTGCTCGCTTCATGATGTACTCGCTGTCTCCGACAATAATCAGCAGACGTTTAACTCTTGACAGTGCAACGTTAATCCTTCTGTAATCATCCAAAAAGCCAATATTGGTTGGTCCCTTACTACTCTTTACTACATCGTAAATAATGATATCCCTTTCAGCCCCCTGGAATTTATCCACTGTATTTATTTCGATAAGGGATTCTGCACGTCCCTCTTTATTTATTATTTCAAAACTTTTATACTTAGCAAGATTTATTTTGTCTTTCAACAAATTAACCTGTCCTCTGTAACCAGCGATAATTCCTACAGTAAATGGTTTTTTCTTCTTGTGATTATCCTTGTACAATAAATCCAATTCAGTTAGTACCTCTTCAATTGTGGTCTTATTACATTCGTTTCTTCTATCTGAGAGATTATTGTTATCGCTCGGATTCTCCTTTAATGACGTGCTGACAAAAACAACTGAAGCAGGGACTTTAACTTCTGAATTCGAAACCGATTCAACTATTGAAACTGTTGGTATTTTGAAATTAAGTTCGTGAGATTTATCCTGGTCGTAGGAAGGTAAAACTTTTATATCTGGGTTCCTGAGCTTTCCCTGATAAAAGAACTTTGAAATAATATTTCCTATTTGTTTTGGCATCCGATATTGGATGTCGAGCATTTTTACATTGTTCTGAAGTTGAGGATTATGTTCAAAAGCAATAATGAGTTTCTCAAAAAGACTTTCGCCAAAAGTTTTTTCAATATCCAATCCATTATCCTCTAACTCAGTTCGTACTTTTTGTCTTACAGCTTCCTCTCTGGTGATTACTGGCGGTAACTGTTTATGGTCTCCAATGAGTATAATGTTTTGGCCCATGTTAACAGGAACCAATGTTTCCGCTGGACTTGCCTTACTGCTTTCGTCCATGATAACATAGTCGAACTTAAAATTAATTTTATTGTACTGGCCACTTGCAATATGTATACAGGTAGCTCCAATAACATTAACCGATTTAAGGAATGCGGTCTGCAAATCAATTTCTGCGCTGCCATCGTTCATCATTGATTTCTTTTTGTCTCCATCCTCAGATTCGGCATTCGCTAAAAAAGCAAACCACTCTTTTTGAATTAATTTTAAACGTTGATATTTACTTCCCAGTTTGGTTTCGAATATTTTGTCTGCGTCTTTGAAACTTTTTGCCTTCTCAAACATGCCTTTAATATGTTGACTTCTCATTCGAAGGTGATTAGTGAAGTTTTTAAAATCTTCGTTCCTATTAAGATTGCTATAGGAATTATAAAATTCAATTAAAGCTTTATCTCGACTGGCCTCTTTAAATTTTGAATTGAAATTATCTGAAGACCGTTCCTGAGTTTCTTGCACCCAATGCTTAAGTTTGTTTGTGAAAGAATGCCTTTTTATTTTCTCATTAGTTATTCTTTCTTCCTTCGCCGCCAGCCGCATAAACAGAACATTTTCAGGAAGCTGTTCCAGAACATTATCCACTGCAAGATTAGATTGCGAAGTCACAAGAATTTTTGCAGTCGGTTTGTCTTTTATTATTTGTTGAATGAGTTCAACTATCACAGTTGTTTTTCCAGTACCTGGGGGGCCTTGAATTAAATAAAGGGGTTTGTGTCGTAGAGCATTGTAAACTGCTTCTCTCTGAGAGTCGTCTGATTTCAACTTAGGATTGATGACTATCTCCTTGAAGTTATCATAATCGGATTGGAAGATGGATTGCTTGGATTCAGGCACTCGTTCGGGAGAAGCAAGAATACTCGAAAGGTCAGGGTTAACGATATCTCTTTTCTCAAACTTTTTAACAGCTTCAACTTGTTTTTTAAATTGCCCAATCTCTTTTCGAATATCCTGAATGAGCTCTCCAATTTCTGGAATCTCATCGAGTGTTAGTTTTGAATCTTTTATAATCAGAACAGATTCCTTCATTTTATAATCATTGATTTGGCCAATGATTTTATCATTGAGAGAGAGTTCGACTTTGTTTTGTTTTAATTCAACAAATTTTGACCAGCTTCGAAATTTGTCATCAAGAGTGAAAATAATATTTGTTGGTGTGCTTTTACTTTGTTCCCTTTTAATGTAAGAGGCTTTAAAGGCCGTTTCTTCAACAAATTCCATTTCCATTGCAGGGAGTGTATGCCATTCTTTTAAAAGATTTCTTTTTTGTTGATGAAATTTGGCAAGCGAATTTTGGTCCCTCCATTTACTTCTAAAAAAAGAAAGAGAATCAAAAAAATGAATGGCCTCGAAATCAAAATTTAGGTCAACAAAAAAACCATCGCTTAAAACACCTTGGTTAGAAGTTTTTCGGCAAGAGCTGTATTTTATGAAAATATAATTTCTGTCGTCAATAGTAAATTTTCCAGAATAGTTCTTGGTGGAGAAGCTTGCTTCAATCGAATCAATATCTGAATTTGGGTCATATAAGATATGACAACCGTTGCTCAGGTCTTCAAGTATTGGTATTAACTTATCTTCATCTCCTCGATGTGTGTTTACTAAAACCGTTGGCTTTGCTTTGCTTGCCAGACTCGGCAGTTTTATTTGCTCCAGGTCATCTATTATTTCCCTGTATCTTACATAGCGTTCTGTTCGCTTTTCGACTGTGGCTTGATTAAAAACTTGGTTTAATTTTGGATGGTTTGTTTTAACTACGAAAGATTCAAAAGTTTTAAAGAGAGAATAGATATCCGCTTGGAAATTAGGTCTTGACTTTTTTGTGTCGTTAAGCCATTCTGTTATTTCTGGAGCCAAATACTTTGCTTCAAGCAAGCCTTGTTGCTTAAACAGTTCGAAAAGGCCCAAAAAACGCAACTTTAGATGCTTATTGGTTGACAATAAGTAAGCTGGGCTAAAAATGTGACAAAAGCGGTTCTGTTTCTTCAGTGCATCTATTCCTAATACTATATTTTTGAAATTAAGAAGGGAAATATTTGACAAGGGAACCAGTTCTCCGCCTAACGGTTCGTAAACAATGTAGTAAACCTGTTGTTCCGTGTCCAAATCAAATTGAAGAGTTTTCTGAAACCCCTCTATGCTGGCATTAAGGATAGGTTGAATTTCACTTCTTAAAATTCTGTCAAGCAAAGTTTGGTACTCAGCCTTTTTTTTAATAATGAGAACTTCAAAGTATAGTCCTTCTTGTGATTCAGCAAACCACAATGAAATGTTCTCATTTAGCTTTTGGTATTCCTTAAGTATTTGAAAATTACCAACCTGTTCCATTATCCGATTTGTTCAGGACCTCTATTCAATTTAAACATGATACCATCTCGAAAAATAATACTTTCTCTGTTTTCTTTTTCCTCTGTTTCAGATTGCACCAAATAAGGTAGCTTTTTAGATTCTCCTTTTATTACATCAAGAGTTTGTTTAGAAATATAAAACCTATTCAATGGGTCAGGCCAATTTTGATTTCCAATTGGGAAGAAAACTTCATTAATGTTTTTTCCCCGATATGAAACTTCAGGTTCCTCATATATTTGAGGCGCTTTATTCTTTAATAGAAGAGAGGCATTGTCAAAATCTCCTGCAAGTAAAAACCAAGACGCATAATGGAAACGAATTAGTTGAATTAAATTAGCGTCTTCCAATTGTTTTCCTGGCGGGTCCGCAAAATGGATTTTGGTTCCAGCAGGAGAATTCTCATTTGAAACACTAATACAGCAGGAGTATGTATTATTGACCCTCCAATTAAGGATACTGTTTACAATAGATTCTCCGCTCTGACATTGATTATTTACAGCAATTATCCTGTTTTCAATTGTATTTTGTGAAGGTATGTAAGCCCCCTTGCATTCCATAAGGTCAACACCACCATATATATTGTCTGCAATTATATAATCTGGAGTTTTAGCAACGCTATGAATTGGAGACCCAATTCTTTCAAAGAATAATTTGAAATCTACAATTGCCGAGTGTCTCAATACTTTTTGCGCAAACAAAAAAGATATTCCTTGAGCGAGTTCTCCTGTTCTTGTTGTTTTTGAAAAGTCTCTATATCTCTTTACTGATTGAGAATTAACTCTAAATGCGGGATGGCGCATATCCTCAAGTGTCATTAGATTATAAAATGCAGCTCCATACTCTGCAAAAGATATTGGGTCTTTTGGTAATGAAGAGCCAATTGTTGCCCTGGCAATAGCTATCGCCAATTCGTGATTTGTAAACGTAAAGTTTCCATTTCTTATAGCTGCGGTGGTTATTGCCCTATTAAGCACAGTTGATTTGTCATATTCAACAAAATCAATCTGTTTCCTGCTATTTGAAAATACTCTTAACATTACTTTACCTTAAAACTATTAAAATTTATCAGATACTTTCCTAAAGTTAACAATATTCTTATAAATTTGACACATTCTGACAAGTCAAATTAAATACAAATAGCGATGAACCAATTAGGAAGGAAAATCAAGGAAATTCGTGAGCGCAAAAAACTACTTCTACGCCAAGTTGCAGCACATTTAGAATGCGATACAGCCATGGTAAGCAAGGTTGAACATGGTGAGCGATTTTTAGGAAAGGAGCAGATAGAAAAACTTGCTAAATATTTTGATGTTGAATCAGATTCGTTACTGACGCTTTGGTATGCAGATAAGGTAATAAGCCTTGTTGGCAATGACCCTTCAGGTAAAAAAGGCCTCAGAAAAGCACTCAGTGAATTGAATGATTAAAAATTTAGGGAGAATGAATCTTACAATAGGACAACGAATATCAACGAGAGGAGAGGATTTTATTATTACAGGAACCAATGTAAATCACGATGGTTCTGTTTTAATTGATGCTGAAGGAATAAGTGAGCTTGTAAAAGGTAAACGCTTTGCATTTGATTCAAGTCTTGATACGGATATAAAACCTGTTGACCCGAATCATACTTCTTTGGTTCCTGATAACGATAGTGGTTACAGGAAAACAAAATTATTTTTGGAAACACAAATCAGAAACTCTTCAATTTTTTCTGAGAAAATTACTATTGCAAATAAAGCAGCGATTAATGCCGCAGATTATCAGCTCACGCCTACTTTAAAAGCATTGCAACTTCCACGCCCACGTTTGCTTATAGCTGACGGAGTCGGCTTGGGAAAAACAATCGAAGTTGGAATTTTCCTTACTGAAATGATTAAGAGAGGTAAAGGGAAACGAATTATGGTCCTTGCTCCAAAATCAATTCTTGCTCAATTTCAGCAAGAGATTTGGAATCGCTTTGCAATTCCTTTGGTTCGTTTAGATTCAGAAGGAATTGCAAAAATTAAATCGCAGTTACCAGCGAATAAAAATCCATTTGATTACTACGACAAAACAATCATTTCGATTGATACACTAAAAAGAAATGCGAAATTCAGACATTACTTAGAGAAATCTCGCTGGGATGTGGTAGTAATTGATGAGTGTCATACAGTTGCAAATGATAAGAGTCAGAAAGGTGACTTAGCTCAATTCATTTCAAAAAAATGCGAGTCATTGATTCTTACTTCTGCTACTCCGCATAATGGTAAAAAGGAAAACTTCGCCAATTTGATTAACATGATTGAACCAACCGCCATTCCTCGAAATGGCGACTATGACAAAAGTCATGTTGAGCCATATTATGTAAGAAGATTTAAAAATGACATCGAAGACGAAGCAGTTCGTGCTAATTTTTCTGAAAGAAAAGTAGTTCGTGAATCATGCGACCTAAGCACTGATGAAATTGATTTCTTGCAATACCAACAAGAACTTAAATTCAAAGCGATTGCTTCGTACAAAAGCGGGAAACCAAAAGATGATTTCCTTTTTTCAATTGGAATCTTTAAAGCATTTATGTCTTCACCCCAAGCAGCGCTTGAAAGCATAAAGCGAAGGATTGAAAAAGTTGAAGCAAATAAATCTGAGGAAGATGCGTTCGAAGAAAATCTTGGAATTTTAAACGAACTAAAAAGTAAGCTTGAGAAAATTCTAAAATCGAAATCTGATAGTAAGTATCAGCAATTGAAAAAAACATTACTTGAGCTTGGATGGTCTGGAAAAACAAATGATGACCGCTTTGTGGTTTTTGCTGAGAGGATTGATACGCTAACTTACTTGCGAGAAAATCTGGCTTATGATTTTAAACTAAAAGAAGAATCTGTTCAGTTTTTTCACGGTGGCTTAACAGATACTGAACAACAAGATATAATTGATGATTTTGGCAAACAGGATAGCACAGTAAAAATTTTATTGTGTTCCGATGCAGGTTCTCAAGGTGTGAATCTACATTACTATTGCAATAGAATGTTCAACTATGATATTCCGTGGTCCCTCATAACACTTGAACAAAGAAATGGCCGAATTGACCGATATGGTCAGAAGAAAACGCCATTTGTACATTATATCATTGCTGAATCAAATATAAAAGGCTTGAAGACAGACTTGCATATTATAGAGCGCATAACGAAGAAAGAAGAGGTTGTTTATAAAACACTAGGTGACGCAGGCTCTGTAATGAAGCTGTATGAAGCAGAACAGGAAGAAAACCAAGTTGAAAATGCTTTTTTGAATCAAGATGAAGAGTTTTTGGAAAAGAAACAAGAAGGAGGCTTTGATTTTAGCACAATGTGCGACACAACAGAAGTTACTATCACTGATGAGCCCTTTGAAAAACCACTATCCATTTACAATAATGATTTTGGTTTCTATAAAGAATTATTTGAGCAGTTGAGTTCTGGAAATCAATTGAGCAAAAATGAAGTTACCGTGAGTGATGATTACCTTGAGGTAATAAATACAAAGGAGCTTAATCAAATATTGTTCGATTTGCCACCAGAGTCAAAACCGAAAGTGAATAGTCTTTACAAACTTTCTCTTGACAAAACTCTTGTTCAAAAATCAATTGATGAAGCGAGGAAAAAACATGGTGAGTGGGCTGAGTTTCAGGTTTTGTATGAATTGCATCCTGTAATACGATATTATATGACCAAGTTAGAAGCCAGCGTTAATAAAGATGTTGCACTTGTTTCTAAATCAAAAATATTTCCTGCAAAAAGTGCCTGGTTTGTTTTCCAAGGGCAAGTTTCAAACAATCTTAGTCAGCCAGTTCTTGTAGATTTTCTTGTTGTAGGTATAAAATGGGATGGTAGCATTCTTAGAAAGACTTTCTCATTGAGCAATTTTATTGATGAATTTAAGATGAGAGAAACGATGCACACAGAAACTATCACTGAGGAAGAAATTGGTAATCTACAAACTATTTTGCCTGATGCTGTTCTATGGGCGGCCCATCACATGCAAGAAGAACAACAAAAGCTTGAAGGTAAAATGGAAAAGAAGTTGGATGATTACAAAACAAAGATTGAAAATTGGCATAAGGCTGCAATGGAACAATTAGAAATGGATTTCAGCGAAAGAGTTGGAGGAAATTATTGGTCCAGTATTAAGGACAACAGACAAAGAGAAATTGAAACAATACTAAGCACATCAAGCCAATACTATAATGACCTCACGTCATTGCATGGAGAGCCTTATTTAAAAGTATTAGCAGTGTTTTATAATTCGTAATTAGGAATGTTAAAGTTTATACGAAATACAGGTGATTATTTTTCTTCAAATTATTTTGATGAGGACTTTACATCAAAAGTGTTATCCAAAACAGGATACAATGCAGAAGACGTAAAGGAATTCAATAAAAAAATTACTCCACTAAAGGAAAAGTTTTTCCGATACAAAGAGCTTTACATTGAAGGGAGGCTCAGAACGAAAGATAAAATATTCGAAACGCATCAATTCCATACACATCTTTTAAGTGCATTAGGTTATGATGCTGCACACACGCAATACGACCATCTTTTTCATTTCACCGAAGAGCAAGTAATTCCAGTAAGGCATATTCTTTACCGTGGAGACCAACCTCATTTGATGGTAATGGAAATGCAGTCTCTCATTAAAGAGGACGATAATGAGCCAGATGGTTTATTTGAGCAGCGATATAATGTGGAGGATGAAGAACAGGCAAACCCTGCTCAAAAATATCACCGTTTACAATGGGAAAGGGTTTTTACGACTCCAAAGGACCAAAAAATATCCCCTGTAATTATTAATAAAGCCGTTTCACAACTGTTTTTATTGGAGCCGCATCAAAGACCGAAGTATATTTTATTGCTTGCAGGTAATGGATTATTTTTACTTGAACAAGAAAAATGGTTCCGAGGGAGTTACTTGCAGTTCGAACTGGAGGAGCTTTTCTCTGAAGCAACGGCAAACCGCAACGCAAACTATTACGCTTTATTCTATTTTCTTGTAGGAAAGGAAACGCTGGCTCCAGATAGCAATATGGTTCTTTTGGACCAATTGGACGAGGACAGTCACAAAAGCGCCTACGAGGTCACGAAAGACCTAAAGGAAGGCATTATTCATGCTGTAGAAGCCCTGGCCAATGAAGCGCTATTCTACCTAAAGGAAAAAAAGCATGAAGACTTTGATGAAACCGATGATAAATTTGAGCAAGAAATTAAGGATGATTGCTTAAGAATTATTTACCGCCTTCTTTTTATATTCTATGCAGAAAGCCGTGAAGACTTAGATATTTTACCAAGCAATGACTCCACTTACAATAAGGGATATTCATTAGAAATGCTGAGGGACCTTGAGCAGGTTCCATTGTATTCTGAAAACAGTTTGAACGGAGAATTCTTTCATGAATCATTGAGTAAATTGTTTCATGTCTTGAGTTCTGGTTATCGTGAAAAGGAAAATGGACACAACAAGAGTTTCAAAGTTCGACACATTGACTCACCAATTTTTGATGACCGAAAGCTGCACCATTTACACAAAGTAAAATTCCGAAATAAGGTTTGGCAAGATATTATTTGCCGCCTTTCGCTTTCAAAACAGCAACGCAATAAAGCTAGAGGAAGAATCTCTTATGCAAACCTTGGAATTAACCAATTAGGAAGTGTTTATGAAAGTTTACTGGCTTACCGTGGTTTTTATGCTGAGCAAGATTACATTGAGGTTCACAAAAAGGACAAACCAGAAGATGGAACGTATCTGGTTCCTCGGAGTAGAAGAGATGACTTTAAAGAAGATGAAATATTAAAAGATGAAAATCATCAGGATGTAATTCTTAAAAAAGGAACTTTTGTTTATCGCCTGAGTGGACGTGACCGACAAAAATCAGCTTCATATTATACTCCAGAGGTTTTAACTCGTTGTACTGTTAAATACACACTCAAACCCATTCTCGAAAAACTAGAGAAAGGCGAAATGAAGGCGCAGGAATTACTTGACTTGAAATTGTTGGAGCCTGCAATGGGTGCAGCAGCATTCCATAACGAAATGATTAACCAGTTGGCCGAAGCCTATACAAGCTATCGTCAAAAAGAATTGCGTGACTCTGGAAGAAAGGAATGGAAAATTGAACCAGACCAATACAAAGAAGAATTACAAAAAGTAAAAGCGTATATAGCAACTCACAATGTTTATGGTGTCGATTTAAATCCAACAGCAATTGAATTAGGGAAATTATCCTTGTGGCTAAACGTAATCCATAGGGATATGGAAACACCTTTTTTCAGTAACCGTATTTGCGTTGGAAATGCCGTAGTGGGTGCTTGGTTAAAAGTTTATGCAGAGAAGGATTTAATTGAAGAGTACGAAGTGATTAAATCTGGAAAAGGAAAAGACAAAAAAGCACTTGCAAAAAAAGAATGGTGGGAAAAAGCCCCACGCCAATTGGAGTTTAAACCTAATTCCGATTTCGATAAAATTAAAACAAATCGGAAACAAAATGAGGTTTACCACTTTCTGCTGCCTGACAAGAGCATGGTTGCTTCTGCTGGTATTAAATTATTAAAGGAAGAAAACTCCCTTTTTACAAAAGGTGTTGCAACTTGGAAGAAAGAATGGATTAAGCCACTAACAAAAACTGAATTTGAAAGGGTAAAAGTAATTTCCAATACTATTGATGAACTGCTTGCGGAGTATTACCGTTTTCAACGCAATATCAATTTACAAACGGGTTCAAGACAAAACATTTTTGGGGCAACAAAAAAGAACGAGCAAGGTATATTGCAAATGCAAAGCTATGATGAGAAGGAAAAACTTGCTGACCAAAGAAATAGACATAGCGCACCATATTTCAAGTTGAAAATGGTAATGGATTACTGGTGCAGTCTTTGGTTTTGGGATGTACGCCAAGCCGATGAATTACCAAATAGAGCTCAATACTGGAGTGATATTGGTAATATTTTGCAATTAGATATTGATAAAATTGTTTCAAATGAAACAGAAGAGAAGATACAAGCTGGTTTACAAGAAAAATTATTTTATACAGGTGGTGAACAGCTTGCCTTAGGAGAGGAAACTGATGACGCACCAAAGGTGTTTGAAGCAGCAGTTGTTGAATATGCGGAAAGGAAAGACTTATTTGATGAAAATCAAAGGCTGAAAATTGTTGCTGAGTTGTCAAAGAAGTATTTCTTCTTTCATCCACAACTAGAATTTCTAGAAGTCTTTTGGGAAAGAGGTGGTTTTGATTTAATGGCGGGGAATCCCCCTTGGTTAAAAGTAGCATTCGAAGAGAAAGGAATTTTATCAGAGAAATTTCCAGAAATTGCAATTAGAAGTGTTTCTGCTCCACAAATTCGAAATTTGAAAACTGGCTTTTTCTCTGATAAGGGATTAAAGAATTTATATGAACAAGAAATAATTGAGACAAGCTGCACAGCATCATTCATGAATGGCACACATTCATATTCTACTCTTTTAGGGCAACAAACAAATCTTTACAAATGTATTTTAGTAAATGGGTTTGACCTTTTAGGTCCCAATGGATGGATGGGATTAATTCATCCTGAGAGTGTATATGAAGATTCAAACGGGCAAGCTCTTAGAAAAGATATTTATGATAGATTAAAATATCATTTCCATTTTAAAAATATACTTAAGTTATTTCAGGAGGTTCACCACAGATTAGATTATGGAGTTAATGTATACGGCAAGAGAAATGAAAATATTTCATTTATTTCAATTAGCAATTTGTTGCACCCAAATCAGATAGAAGTATTTGAAACAACTTTTAGTCTAACAGTTGATAACGCAATAATTGTAAAAAACACAGAAGGTGATTGGATATGGAATTTAAAAGGAAATGTAAATAGACTAATAAAGCACAATGAAGAATCACTTCAACTCCTTGCAGACCTTTTTGAAAAAGGAGAATCCTACAAGGTAGTTAAGCTCGTAAACATTCAATCTAGTGAAGTAATTCAAGTCTTGAAAAAACTTAGTGAAACTAAAGAACGAATATCTGACAAGGGCGTTAACTATAGCGAGGGTTTTCATGAAACATCTTCAATTTCCGAAGACGAACTTGAAAGAAAAACAATTTCACCCGATATAAATAAATATGAGCTCGTACTTACGGGACCAATGATTTCTGTTTCCTATCCACTTTTTAAATCGCCACAGATTGTAAGTAAAGAAGGTTCAGATTATGATTTTAATGACTTACTGTTAAACGAGGATTTGACTCTTCCAAGAACGAACCTAATTCCTGGAAAGAAATTTCCATTTGAATCAAAGGAAATAAATTCCTTTAGAGTTGGTTTTCGAAAGATGGTTGACGTTGATGGTGAGAGGACCTTACAACCAGCGCTATTAGCTCCAAAGATGGGGCATATAAATTCGATTCTTTCTGCATTTCATAAGGATTTTGAAATTCTAAACAACATATTAAGTTTGACCACTTCTATTCTTTACGATTTTTGTATTAAAACTATTGGCTCCCCAAATATTTACGGTAGCAGAATTGACCCATTACCGTTTAAAATAGAATCGAAATTTAAATCGGAAATATTCTTACGTGTTCTAAGGCTTAATTGTATTCAAAAGTGCTACGCTCCTTATTGGGAAGAATTATTTAAGGATGAATTTATTAAGGATTCATGGTCGTGTGAGAAATCTGGCTTGGAAGATATTTCCAATGTTTCGAAGAACTGGACTGCATCAACTCCATTTCGAAATCTATTAACGAGAAGACAAGCATTGGTTGAGATTGATGTATTGGTTGCTATGAATTTTGGTTTAACGCTTGAAGAGCTAGTACAAATTTATCTTCTTAATTTTTCAATATTGAAAAAGTTCGAAGATGATACTTGGTACGATACAAGTGGGAAAATTGTGTTTACACCAAGCAGTAAGACACTAAGAGGGGTTGGAGTTACAAGAACTGAGTTAGAACAAATCAAATGTTTAAAAGCAGGAGAAAAATACACTTATAAAATAACAGAAAGCGAGCAATTTAATGGCAAGGAAATCACTTTTGTCGCACCATTTTCTAAATATAACAGAGTTGAGGATTACACAAACGCTTGGAAGCACTTTGAAAAAAAGCTTAAGGACAAATAATTATGTTACCATTACAGCAGGCATACGAGGTTAAACATTCAATACTTGAATATCTTAAAGCTACATTTAGCTTTAAGGATAAGTTAGTGCATGAAGCATTTTATAATTTCATAAACAACAATGAAGAAGGAATATTTAAAGGGCCGTATGTTTCATTAAAACTCCCTTTTGTAACCGCAACACAATCAGAGATTATTCCGCTCGATATAAAACCCAATTTTCCTCCGTATCACCATCAGTATAAAGCATTCCAAAGATTAAATACAGAAGTAGGTCACAAACCTCAAGCAACATTAATCACAACTGGTACTTCTTCTGGTAAAACAGAATGTTTCCAATACCCTATTCTTGATTACTGTTACAAAAATTTGAATCGAAGCGGCATCAAAGTAATTATTCTTTATCCAATGAACGCTCTTGCATCTGACCAGGCTAAACGTCTGGCAGAAGCAATTTGGAGCGATAGTAGAATAAAAGGAAAAGTAACCGCAGGTTTATTTATTGGAGAGGGAAAAGATAAAAAGAAATACCCGAAAGAAATGGGTGAAAATCATGTTATCGAAAATCGAGATAGCATTGTTGACAGCCCACCAGATATTTTATTAACCAACTTTAAAATGTTGGATTACGCTTTAATGCGTAACAACTATCATAACCTTTGGAATTTTAATTTGGAAGATTCATCATTGCTGCAATTTCTTGTACTTGATGAATTGCACACTTATGACGGAGCTCAGGGAACTGATGTGGCAAATCTTATTCGCAGGCTAAAACTTAAGTTGACCATTCCTAAAGGTCAATTATGTGCAATTGGAACTTCTGCAACCATTGGCTCTGGAGCTGACTCGAAAAAACTACTTACTACATATGCTGAAAAAGTATTTGGTGAAGAATTCGATGAGGAATCAATAATCACAGAAAATCGTTTAGAAGTTGATGCTTTTTTTGATTTGTCAAATGATTCGCTTGACAAGTATATTCCCCGTCAAATTGGTTTATTGGAAAGTCGTTTAAAGGAAAATGAAACTTACATTGATTATATCAAGAGACAAAAACGTTTATGGCAATTGCCCGAAACAATTGAGTCAGTATCACTAGGCGTGGAATTGAAGAAGCTTAAACTTGTTAAGGATTTAATTTCGTTAACAAGTAAAAATATCAAAGCACTGGGTGTTTTACTAAAAGAGCTTGCCGACTGCAATGAGGAGTTCAGGAGATTACCAGAATGGGACCAGGAAAACGAATTGAATCCTAGAGAAGAAGTTATTAATTCTATCCTTGCATTAATCGCTGAAGCAAAAGTTGGGGAAGGAAGAAAGTTTCCTTTCCTGTATTTGCAAATACAAATGTGGGTTCGTGAACTCAGTGGTGTTTTACGTGAGTTAAACGAACAACCATTATTTACCTGGAAAGATAAAGTTGGTGATAAGTATGAACCAAAGGCCCTACCCTCGTATTATTGTCGAGAGTGTGGAGCAAGCGGTTGGCTTGGAATTAAAGATGACAACAAAAATCACTTTGATTCTGAACCAAACAAGGTGTACGAGTATTTTTTCAGCAATCACAAAAACATTTATTTGGTTAACACTCCAAATCACCAGCATATCGAGGAGTATGAACCAACAAATACCATTGACGATTTTTTACATCCAGTCGATTTAACCATATTAGAAAAAGGTGGCAAAGAAGCTTTCAAAATACATGCGGTTCGTAAAGTCACCGATGCAAAGAGCCGACATGTTTGCCCTGAGTGTAATACGGAAAATACATTAGGTATTATTGGTACAAGGATAGCAACACTTTCTTCCATTACTGTAAGCCAGGTATTGGCATCAGACCTTGACCCACGAACGGAGAAATATAGAAAGATACTTGCATTCACGAATAGTGTTCAGGATGCAGCTCACCAGGCAGGGTTTATTGAAGCTCGAAATTACCGCTTCACATTCCGTTCATCCTTACAAAAGGTGATAAATAACTGCGGACCACAAATCAACCTGGCCCAGCTGCAAGAGGAATTTATTAAATATTGGAAAGCAAATTCAGATGAGTCTGGCGGGAATAACGAGCAGGCCTACTATTACCGCTTCTTCCCAGCCGATTTTAAAAGCAAGGCAGATATTAATACAGATTATCGAACTGGAAATAATTTTACACCTGAATTCAAAAAGGAATTCGATGAGCGTATGCGTTGGGAGACCTCAGTTGAATTTGGCTTCAACGCAATCTTAGGAAGAACGCTTGAAAAATCAGGAGCTTCTGCGATTAAGTTTGATGAAGAAAAACTAAAAGCAGTTTTCCCAGAAATGAAAGAGTGGTTGCTTCAAAACAATCTTTCACCGATTATTGAAGTGTTATTTTTGCCTTTTATAAATGGAATACTGCATCGAGTAAGAACCAGAGG
The DNA here is from genome assembly GCA_018000995.1 of Bacteroidia bacterium. Lineage (GTDB taxonomy): Bacteria > Bacteroidota > Bacteroidia > B-17B0 > Aurantibacillaceae > JAHEYG01. Next base: position 107,048 of record JAGNIU010000006.1, on the reverse strand, counting down.
AGGCGTAGATAATGAATACTTAAGCAAGTTCAGAGAAAATGGATTGCAACTTTGGGATTTAAATTGGATGCGAGATAACAGACACTTCCTGAATCGTTTCTTTGGTGCTCGAACAAGACTTCCCAAATTACTTACAACAGAACCTCACGGAAGAGGCCTGCTTGATACAACATTTACCAAAACTAATAATTGGTATCGAAGTTATTTCTTGAAATCTTTTATACTCGCCTCCCCGCATCATGCCATAATAAATGACTTTTATGAAAAATTATTCGAGGTTTTCGTGAAAGTCGGCATTATGAATAAGGCAGGAACAGAAGAAAACTATAATTATGCAATAATTCCAGCCGTAATTTTGGTTGAGAATAAGGTTAAGCGTCATGAGTGCGATGTTTGTGCATCTTCATTAAGTGTGGCTGATTCGGATGTATTAACATCATTAACAAATTGCCTTGACTACACATGCAAAACTGGTTCATATAAGCCCTCACCTAAAACAAAGCCCAACTATTACCAGTTAGTTTATAATCGTAATCGTTCGCCAAGAATTTATTCGGCAGAACATACTGGGATACTAGAACGGAAGGATAGAGAACAAAAAGAATTTGATTTTAAAGAAAGACCAAACTTCAATTCCCTAAATACAATTGTTGCCACATCAACACTTGAAATGGGTATCGACATAGGAACATTGAACACCGCAATAAATAACTCTGTTCCTCCTCTCACATCAAATTTCTTACAACGAGTTGGTCGTGCAGGCCGTTCTTCAGGTTCAGCCTTAATAACAAACTTTGCTCAAAGCAAAGCTCATGATTTGTTTTACTATGAGGAACCATTAGATATGATGGAAGGTGAGATTGCAACTCCAGGTTGCTATCTCGAAGCGAAAGACATTTTATTCCGCCACTTCTTTGCATACTGCTTGGATAACTGGACCTCAGAGAATCCAAGAAATCATTCCATACCAGGAAGACTAATTTCCCTTCGTTTATTAAATACAGACTTGAGTTCTCCAGACTTCCTGTCTAATAGAATTATTTCTTTTGTAAAAGCAAACGAATCTCGTTTATTAAACCGTTTTATTGATTTCTATACTCCAGACCTAGAAGATACAAAGGTGCTTGATAATTTGCGCTCGATTTTAGGCGATGAATCATTCTATTCTCGAATCAAATTAGTCTTCGTTAAAATAAAAAAGGAGTACGAATACATTCATGAAAAGAGAAAGGAAATTGATAATATAATAAAAAGCAACAATCTCCCAGAAACGGACGAAGAAAGAAAAATACTTGAAGGAGAGAAAAAAGCACTATGGGGCTTGAAGAGATTAATCGACAAACGTTCTGTTTTGGAACATCTTACAAATGTTGGTTTATTGCCTAACTATGCTTTCCCAGAAACAGGAGTTACACTTAACGCCTGGGTTAAATCAAATCCAGCAAAAGCGAGTGCTAATATTCCAACCGATAAACAATTTGAAATTGTAAGGTCTTCAAGTGTTGCAATAAGGGAATTTGCTCCAGACAATCATTTTTACTCGCAAGGATTTAAGTTCGCAATCTCTGGATTAAATACCTTTGATTGGAAGGACCCTGGAACACTGTTGCGAAAACGATTTTGTTCTAACTGCGACCACATTGCTGATAGTGCTGTGTCAACCGAGTCATTCTGTCCTAAATGCGGTGACAGCTCTTGGTCATCTGCAAAGAATCAACATATTTTTGTTCGAATTAACAGTGTTAAATCAGTTAATACAAGAGAGAAATCCACTCTTGATGACAGCAGTGACGAGCGCAAGGCAAATCTTTATAAAGTATCTAAGCATGTTAAATTTGATTACAATACCTTTCAAGGAGCATGGGGTATGAAGGATATTCCTTTCGGAATTGAGTATGTAAAAAACGTTGACATTACTGAAGTAAATCTAGGCTTATCCAGTGCAGCAGATGCGAACAAAATAACAATAAACCAACATGAGGATATTCCTTACCATGGGTTTGTTACTTGCAAGTATTGTGGTAAAAGTACATCTTCTCCTCACAGAGCAAGATTCGATAAGAATTTCAAATTCCATTTTGGTTATTGCAAACACAAAGACAAATTATATGATGGAAAAAGCGATGAGATTTTTGAGGAGGTTTATTTGTTTAAGGAAATAAAAACTGAAGCACTAAAAGTTCTACTGCCAGTTCAAGACCTGGAAAGTGAGTCGCAAGTAAACATGTTTAAAGCTGGACTTGAACTTGGTTTAAAGAAATATTACAAAGGAAATCCGCAGCATTTAAGCTTTATTAATTACTCAGAATTCAATGCAAAAAACAGTCGTTTTGATAAGTACCTTGTAATACATGATAATATCCCTGGTGGAACTGGTTATCTCGAAAAACTATTTAATCCGATTGAATTTACCGAGGTGATTACAAAGGCATATCATGCAATTAAAGATTGTGGTTGTCAATACAAGGGCAAAGATGGTTGTTATCGCTGTATCTTTACTTACTCGAACCAGCATATACAAGATGAGTTAAGCAGAACCTGGGCGGAAAAGCTCTTCAAAAAAATCGTAGATAAATCAAGTGCTTGGGAAAATTACACCTCTGGGTTAGGGTCTCTATCTGGAAATGGGCAGATTGAGGAAAGTGAATTGGAAGAAAGATTTATAAGAAGTTTAAAAAACTTTGTTCTTGCAAAAACCGATTCTGGATTCCATTTCGAAGAGTTTATCCAGGAAGGTATAGTAAACTATAAATTTAAAGTTACTTCAGGAGAATTAGGTTATTCGTATGTAATTCGTCCACAATTTGAATTGGGGCCTGCTGAAGGCGTTAAATACAAAACAAGAACGGACTTTTACATCACCTTAGTTGCAGTTGAAAGGAATGGAATTGCAGTAACAGATGAAGCTGTGCTTTCATACGCAAAAGGAATTGCGATTTATCTGGATGGTTATACATTTCACGCAACAAAGGAAAATAATAGATTTTATAATGACTTGCAGAAACGTATTGCAATAATTGAATCAGGAAATAAAATCTCATGGACTTTATCTTGGTCTGATGTGGAAAGATTTGATGCGCCTGAAAAGGAAAATGATGCTGAGTCTAAACAGTTCAAGCGTGATAATTTATTCCTTGATAGAACAAAATACAAAAGTACAATTTCAAAATATGAAGTCGTTCCCTATTGGAAAAGCTATAAGAGCTCACTCTTTGAAAAAAAGAATTCATTTGAGCGATTGATTTGGGTCCTGTGCAATCCATTAGAAGAATCAAACAAGGAACCTAAAATAGGTTTGCTGTTATCATTGTTCCAATCAAATTTCGCCAACCCATCGGTTGATGAGGTTGATATTGAAAAAACACTTTCTTCATCAACGAAGCTGGATAATGGAATGCAAGCAAAAATAAAGTCACAGGGTAAATTTTATGTTTTCCCAGAGCTCTTTTCAGGGGCAGATTTTGCTACATTAAAAATTGCCATTAAAGTTTTGGACCTTGATGTAAAAGCAAGCCTTTGGATTAATCAGGTTAATGGAAATTTGGAGAAGAACAAATGGGAAAATTTCTGGCAGCTTTATAATTTGATTCAAGCAAATTCTATTCTGAAAACTGAGATTGCGACCGAAGAGCAAAGTCAGGACACTCAAGATGACAATAAGTACGATTGCTTGCAGTACCATGACAAATCTGTTCATCAAATTGTAAAGCAATTAATTGACAAGAATATTTTCTTTAAGAAAGAAGGAGGATTCTTTATTGAGCATAATGGGGTTTTTGCTGAAGCGATGCTTGGATTTGAGAATAAAAAGATTTTTATTAGTCCCCAATCAGAAGCTGATAAAAAACTATTCGAACTAGCAGGATATTCAGAAATAAAATTAGAAGACTTTAATATTAAAGATATTACATAATGAAATTATACGTTCATGATAAATGCTTCGAGCAAATAATTGACTTGCCAAAAGCAATTCAAAAAAAAGTACTTGACTTTCAGAAAAAGTTTAGAGAGAATTCTAAATCGGAGGCAATCCATTTGGAACCAATAAGCACATTTAAGGACCCAACCTTGAGAACTGCAAGGATTGACCAAAAATATAGAGCGATAATTAAAGTGCCGCAATCAGGTGATAGCTACTACATGCTTTGGGTAGATAATCATGACGAGGCTATGGATTGGGCGAAGAATAAAGTTTTTTTATGGAACGAGAACACACAAACTGCCCAAATATTTACTGCTCCAGAAGAAGAAATGGTAAAACCAGTTACTGCGGCTGTTAAAAAACATAGTTTGTTTGCCGACTGTACCGATGATAATTTACTCGCAATTGGAGTGCCATCACAATCTATGAATCTTGTTCGGTCAATACGGGACTTATCTGAGTTAGAGCAAGCGGAAAAATTCTTACCAGCAGATACGTTTGAAAATCTATTCTATATATCCGAAGGAGCAAATATAGAATTGATGATTGCAGAAATCAACGAAGGAAAATCCAAATCAACAAATGTTGAAGAACAAATTAACAGCGTTAACAACCAAAGAAACTTTGTTCAGGTTGACGATGAATTAATGACTGAAATAATAAATGGTGAATTAAGTAAATGGCAAATCTTCTTACATCCTTCGCAACGGAAATTGGTTGAATCAAATTTTAAGGGTTCGGTTAAAGTAACGGGTGGGGCTGGAACAGGAAAGACTGTTGTTGCTTTGCACCGCCTGAAGCATCTATCCAATTTGACTGACAGTGATAAACGCAAAACGGTCTTTACTACATTCACAAATGCTCTGACTGTGAATTTAATTTCACTTGCCAAGAAGCTTTCTATTGACGAGTCTAAGGCACAAATAACAAATATTGATGCTCTTGTTCGAGAAATTGCCAAGGAAGCGAAATTGATAGAAAAGGAAACTCGCATTCTGGATACACCGAACTCAAAAACCAGCTACGAACTTTGGGACGAAATTCTGGAACAAAATCTTTCTGAGTTTGATACAGCATTTCTGGCAGCTGAATATCAATCGGTGATTTTGTTTAATGACATTCAATCAATTGATTCGTATTTAAATGTGAGCAGGATTGGAAGAGGAAAACCTATTTCGAGAAAACAAAAAATGGATTTCTGGAAGTTGATAGAGATATACAATACAAAGAAAAAAACAAACAGCTATATGGACAGAGCGGAGCTATATAATATTGTTTCATCGTATAACAAATCTCAAAATACAAAACCATTTAAGCATGTGATTGCTGATGAAGTTCAAGATTTATCAAATATTGAGTTGAGATTTTTGCGCTCACTGGTCGAGGAAAAGGAGAATGACATTTTTCTTGTTGGAGACCCATACCAAAGAATCTACGCTCGTAAAATAAACTTCTCGGCTGCGGGTATTTCTGTACGAGGAACCAGAAGTAAACAGCTTCGCATCAACTATAGAACCTCAGAAGAGATAAAGCGCCTTGCATTAAGCGCAGTAAAAGGAATTAATTACGATGACTTTGACGGAGAAACTGAGAAGTTGAATGGATACTTGTCATTATTCCATGGTGAGCACCCAACTTACAAGGTATTTAAAACTAAGAATGAAGAAGTAGATGCTATTGTTAAACTCATAAATGAATTAAAAGAGCAAGGTTTTAACTTCAATGATATTGCAATTGGATGTAGAACAAGGGAAGCCGTTAAAGAAGTGAAAAATAGTTTACATCAAATGAAGATACCTTACCAGGATGTTACTTCGTCAGCTTCACCAGAGGGCAAAGGTGTTGTTCTTTCTACTTTTCATAGTCTAAAAGGCTTAGAGTTTAAGGCCGTTATTTTAAGCGATGTAAATAATCGAACCTCCCCATTGTACTTTGCGAAGTTTGATGAAATGGAAGTGCAAGAGAAGGAGGATTACTTGAACAGTGAGCGTTCCTTAATTTACGTAGCCATCACCAGAGCAATTAGCGTTCTTAAAGTTTTTGGTACTGGAGTGAAATCAGATTTAATAAGTTTGAAATAATAATTAAATGATTGTTTTACTTGATTTAGACGGGACGCTTACTAATACAGCTGAAAAGTCATTCAAGCCAATGAAAGATGGCTTGGAAGATACTGTCATTTCAAAAATTCCCGCATTTGCAGGGGCAAGAGAGTTTGTGCAGGAAGTTATAAAACAGGGACACACCCCGATTATCATTTCTGATAGTCATCCGAAATACGTTAATCCTATTGCCGAACAAATATTCGGAATAGCTGCGCTTTCCTTAGCAGATAAACCCAATTCAAAAAAAACAATTGAGTATCTGATGCAAAAAGGCTACAACATAAATGAAAAGGATAATTTTATTATCATTGGGGACACATGGCTTGACATAGAATTAGGAAGAGCACTTAATTTTAAAACCATTCTTACCCAATTCTATTATACAACGGAAGTTGATGAAAGAGATGGAATTGGAAAAACCTGGCATCAATTAAAAAGTGGTCCGACTTATTTTGCGAAACAGTTCGCTCAAATTCTGAATATCCTTGCTAATCCAATGCAAAATTTATGGGCAGCAGAAGGGGTGTTTCACGATATCAAATCAATTCAAGCAATAAGATTACACGATAGCACAAAAGATGGCCCACTCACGATTTTTAGAAGCTTAGGCAGACAAGATGATGGAGAATGCGATAAATATGGAATAGCCTTTTATTATAAAGAATTTCAAAGAGAAAATAGAAGTATACAAGCTTTAAGTAAGCTATCTCATTCAATTGAGATTTATTTGGAAAGCGTATTCAAATCTGCTCCTAATTTAAAATGGGATTATATAACTTATGTTTCGGACAAATCAACAACGGCTCCGCCAAATAAAATGAAAATTTTCTTTGAGCTTATTAAAAGTCCAATTCCAAAAGTCCAGTTATTTAAATGGCTGGATGACGTTGATGGAAGTATTCGAAATAGAATTAACTATCGAGAACGCAGAGATTTTATTGCACAAAATTTAAACGTTATTGATGGGATTGAATTAGATGGAAAATCAATTATTGTAATAGATGACCAGTTTACGTCTGGAGGTACTGCCTATGAAGTTGTAAATATGCTTAGGAAAAAGGGGGCAACCAATATTTTATTCGTAACGTTGTTTTTCATGATTTCAAGAGTTCTAAGCATTAAGGTTTGCCCAAAATGCAGCCAGCAAATGCAAATTAAAATAAGAAAATCGGATGGCATAAAATTCTTCTCTTGCACTCCTCCGCAATTTAAAGGGAATGGATGCGGGCACTCCGAAAACATTATATAATGAGCAATAACAATTTAATAGCAATATTAGCATTACGTCAGGTAAAAGGCGCTGGAGAGGTTGCAATAAAAAAACTCTGGCTGAACGGAGTATTTGATAATCAATCTCATTATCAAATCATAGAAAAGGCTTTAGTGATTTTGAAAAAGAAAATTTCTGATGAAGAGATAGAAGAGTATGTTGGTCTTTCAAAAGATACTATTTCAAAATCGCACGATAATGATGTGAAACTTGTCGATTTAAGTGATAGCAAATACCCTAAAACTCTTTCTGAAATAAAAGACCCGCCTTCTGTTTTATTTTACAAAGGAAATCTTGCAGCCGCACAAAAATCATTGGGCATAATTGGAACAAGAGAAGCGGATAGTATCGCTATTGAAATAGCAAAAAGACTTGGAGCTTATTTTCACGAAAAAGGATATTCTATTTGTAATGGATTAGCCATTGGAGTTGACGAGGCAAGTATTACTGGAGAAAAAGGACTTCATAGCAATGTGGTTGGTGTACTAGCGGGTGGCTTGAATTATAATAAAACAAAAACATTACTAGCTTCAACAGCGTTAATGGCTGAAAAAGTTTTGGAAAATGGCGGGTTAATTTTAAGTGAATACGAATGTGGTTTAAAAGAAGATACTTTTAAAGTTATTGATTCTTGTAGAATTCAAGCAGGCCTTTCAAAAGGATTAATATTAGTACAAAGTAAAATTGATGGAGGCTCTAAATATACATTAAAAGCATTCTCTTTACTGAATCGACCGTTAGGAGTTATCAATCTGAACAAAAGTGGAACAGACTTGTTGTTTGAAGCTAATTCAATAATACTAAATGATACGATAGCAGGTCTTGCTAAAATTACTGGTCTAAAACCAGATAAAATTCTTATTGATAACGCAATATCAATTTCAAAAAAGGATGATTACCAAAGATTTGAAAAAGCGATTTCATCTCTTGATTCAGAGTTTAATGGCAAATTATTCTAAAATAATATTATTATTCATTTCATTGAGTTTATCTTTCAATACCATCGTGGCGATACAATCATCCTCGTTGTACTCCAGGATGCGGTTGAGTTTGGCTGGGTCAGAATCCTTTAAGTACTCGTTGTACCATTGAATTGATAATGCTCCAGAAGGAGTAACGTCACGCCATTTGAATCCTAAATAAGTTGCAAGCCCTTTAAGTGAATAAGAACTTATTGGCCAATCGGTGTGTTTTAATACTGTTTGATAAAGGTCAATGACCTTTGGGTTTTCGAAAAATGCCTCAACTTCTTCTGAAGAAATGATATCAGGATATTTTTTTTGAAGTTTTTTGTAAGTGGACTTTTCATGATGGCTGTAATAATACACTGCAAAATCATTCGGAGGGAGAGACTTAATATATTTCCAGAACTCTGCCCAAGTTTCCTTTTCCGATTTTCGAGAATTGTCTTTTGTTACAAAGTATTTGAATTCCTTTTTCTCTTTTGTCCGAACATAAATTCCATGAAGATAAACGAACTCTTGCGTTGGGTCATCCTCAATGTCGAAAAATAACTCATAGGATACTGATGGAATATCAATTTTCTCATACAGTACTGGAGGTAGTTGCTTGCTAAATATATTTGCACGTTTTACAGCAGAGTTCAATTTGCTATCACCAATTCCCTTTAGAAACTCTTTATTCTTTTTCTTTTGAGCTAATAAGTCTGCGGTTGAAATACCTGTAAGGCCTTTAACCGTTGAAATGCCTATGTCCTTTTGGAGCGTATCTCTTACAGTTCGGCCTACATAAAAAAGTTGCGTAGCGTCATCGTTGTTTTTGGCCCAGGTCTTGCACGAATCGTGCCAAGAACATAACTTGCAAACTCCAGCCATTGCGGGGGAATTTGAACTTGTATTTTGAATTAGAGATTCAACCGTAACTTTTGTTTCCAGGTAAAAATCCCAAAAAGACTGCGGAGTCTTTGGACCCATTGGAACGGTTAAATTATATTCTACTTTGTCTTTATTAATATCAATAACATAGCCTATTTTTTCTTTGCTGTGACCCGAACTAATGAGAATATCGGCATATAGAGAAAGTTGAACAGCATAATGTTTTTTTGGCTTTCCCTCTTCTCCAAATTCTTCATCTGTTCCTTCAAGTCCGCTACCTGACTTAATATCCACTGGCACATAATTTCCAGAGTCAGTTAATTGCAACAAATCAGGAATTCCAAAAAGATTTCCATGTTGAATTACTCCTTGATAAATATATTTCTTCTTTTCGTTGAGAGCCTTCTTAGTTCGTACTAATCGGTCTTCAAGAGTTCCTTCACTTATATCCTCGTAATCTTCTCCGAAATCAGAAATAATTTGCTTCTCGTGTTGAACTCCTTTTTCCCAAAGCAGTTGAACAAAGGGATTATCTTCCACTACTTCCTCTTCTTTTGGTCCGTGCTTATCCCGCCAAACCTTGTGAGGGCATTGGAGATAGTCGTATAATATGGAAGGGGTTATTTTCATCGTATTAAAGATATGAAATATCTTGTTCGTTAGCGATGCTTTCTTATAGGTCGGTGATTATAAAAAAAGAAACTATAAACAATCAATTACCTCAGTTGGTGAATCTGATGATGGTTTAGCAAGAATATAAATCCCTGGTCTCCGTGATTGATAATACCGATTTCTTTTATAGGCGACCAATCGAGTTCTTATCTTTTGTAGGTCTAAATTGATGATAATAAAAGCTGCATTTTGCCATTTCAGTTCTTCATGGTATAGGTTTACCTTAAAAAAATCTATGTCAAATAACTTCTGACTTAATGCGAAGGAAGTCTTTACTTCGGCTAAAAAAATTTGATTATGTTCCTTGTCGTCATTTGGTCCAGCGTGAATTACAATATCTGGTACCTTATAAAATTCATTATGCTCTTCCTCCGACGGATTGAACAAGGCGTTGAAGGTACGGCTGTAGTTTTCATTAAACTTTAGACTATTAAATATTAATTGCTTTGGCTGGTCGGTTTGGTAGAACTTATCAATGTGCATATTGTTACTGGTAAATACACTTTCGATTTTTGCTATCAATTGAGAAACAAAAGTACTTTCATTTGACCTGAGCCCACCTGTTTTGTGAATTACGTCATTCTTCTTAAAGGTAATTTCCTCGGAGAAATATTTCGGATTAATATTGTCGAGGCAATTTACAATAAGCTCTAATTCCTTGGTCATTGAACGAAGTTAAGATTTCTTTTTCTTCTTCTGAGCTTTGGGTACGGACACTCCTTGAAAAAACTCCTCCATAGTTACACCAAGAAGCTTACAAACCTTAACGAGAGTCTTCATGCTGAAGTTCTCGCCAGATTCCAGTCTCCAATATGCGCTCCGTGACATTCCTAACTCAAAAGCAATGTGCTCGTAATTCTTGAAGCCCTTATCTTTTCTCAGTTCCTTTAACCTGGCGGCTATGTCCAGAAGTTCGGGAGTTTTTTCCTTCTTTTCCATTGGATAAACTTCCTGAAACTCCCCCTTTAATGGTACTCTAATATTTAGTACACTATATATTAGAATTTTTTCTATATTTGAGTATCAAAAACACATTTCAAATGAAAAAAATCATCTGCTTTCTGCTATTTACGGTGGTCTTAAATGCAAGTGCTCAAATAAAAACATTTACTGGCCACATTGACCAAATAATTTGCGTTGATTATTGCGACATAATTTTTAAGACAAAAACCAATCAAGATGGGGAGAGCTTAAGATTAGTTTTTGAAGCTGATGGAAAGACATTGAAGTTAGACAATGCCAGCAAAGCATTCTTTATAGTGAAAGAAAACTATGTCGAACTCGCACCACAATTCAAGGGCAAGCAATTTACAGTTACTTGCACCTTAAAAAGTCAGGAGTATATTGTAAATAAGCTGGAGTTGTTCACTGAAGTAAGTCAAAGTTCAGTTGCAACCACTAACCAAGTCCAGAAAACGGTTTCCGTTAAAAACCAAACATATAATATTTCGTATGCGGACAAACCAGCGTATTTTTATTACGAGCCAACAAAAATGCTTTACTTAAAAGATAATCGAAATTTTGCCATTAGTATTCGTGTAATGATAAAGGAGGTCGAAAATAAGTTTTTACAGGGAAAACGTTACTTTAAGATTGACCTGGACAAATTTTACGGTGCGTTATTTTCACCAAATGACGAGGCAGCGTATAAAGAATTCCGCAACTACAACTGCTCATTCAACAAGTTAGTTTTCAACCTACAGGATAGTAAGCAGGTTACTATAGAACAACCAGGACCGATGAATTGTGATGCGAAAATTGAAAACACTTTTTCTGAGGAACAAAAAAGCATTCTATCAAAATCGCCTATTGTGTCAATTGCTATCGTAAACGACACAAAGGGCAAGACTTACTCCTTCGATGTACCAAAAGAAGAGCAAACGTACTTTATGGATTTAATCGCAGATATTAACCAGATAAATTCTGGTGCAAAATCTTTTAAATAAAATAATTCAGACCTATATATTTACATGTTGATAAAAGCAATATGTGATAATCATGCTGTACTTGTTGATGGCAAAATTCAGGTTATTGGTTCCATGAAAGATAAAAAACGCTTTGCAGAGAATGGTTCTATAGTCCAAACCGAAATTGTTTTTGATTTCGGCACTCAATACAAGGACAGCTTTTTCTTCGAGAACCAGGAGCTTGTTTATATGAGTGTAAGCATGGAAGCTCCAGAATATCTAACTGCTGTATACTCAAAGTGCACTCAGGAAAGACTCAAGCCATTGGAATTTATTGAAAAAGTTAAAGAATCTTATGTATTCAAAAGTCTGGGATTTTAGGCCCTAATTTAGCGGCCCTATTTAAGGTATTTAATTAGGCAGGTTTCGCTTCAAAATTAAGCCCCTAAAACCACTTAAATAAATGGTTTGTCCAGGTCGTCTCCCAAATTTCAGACCAATTTTTATTCTCTATTCCAGGAATGATATGTTCCTTTCCATTGGTGTTTCAGGGCCCCTTGCCTTTACCATACCAAGGCCATCACTTTTTCTCAACCAACGATTTTTTCAAAATTTACGAAGGAATAAACCATATTATTCACTATTTATATCCAATATGACAATGAACGCAAACCAATATGGAAGAATAGAATGTTCCTTCCCGCAGCTTTATTACCAGGGAGAGTTCTACCTTGACTGGAGCAGTTTTGTTGAATTAACTGGTCAAAAAAGCACCAATTTATTTCGAATAATTAAATCGCTCAATAATGTTCCAACTTTCAAATATAAAAACCGTCTCTTTTACGAGGTAAAATTTTGCTACGGTTTTTGGAATCATATTGACCAAAAAAATAAAGCAAACCCCTTGTAACATGGAAAAGATATACGCTAAAACAGAAAGCATGGCCGTATTAAGAAACCGTCAAATACCAGTCATAGGAACAGTGAGTGAATTCGGAAAAAGATTTTTACCTGACGGAACCCAGCAGCTAATCACTCTGGTTGAGTTGGACTATGAAAACAATGGCTGCACGGATTCTTTTTATTTCGAGAACGGCATCCTTGTTTATTTCAACTTTGCACAGATGCGAGGAAAGTACATGGCAAATGTTTACAAGGTTTTTGCCAAACAAAATAATGTTAAGCAACAGTTTTTTCTTGATGCAGTTGTAATGGCTTACGTTATAAAAACGCTTGGGTTCGATTAAACAAGTGTCGAATTCATATCAAAAAGTTGCACTTTTGTACTTATAGAATTATAAATCCGTTAATTGATAATAAAAAAACTAATCATTTAATAGCTGATTCAAATATTTCTGCGCTTGCTCTGATAATTCAGTTAGCGTAATTTCTTTTCCAAGCCATTCAGGATTTGACTTCGCCTCGTTTAAATAATGGGCAAGCTCCGCTCGTAGAACTATCTTTTCATCAAACTGATTTCGCCAACCGTAACCAAAGGTGGTATTCATTCGGTCAGTAACATTACCACAAAATTGACCAAAGCCCTGGGGGTGGAACGGTTGATGATTGAATCCAAATACATCTCCAGTCTTTGTTACAATACCTGTGTAACAATCTACTGTTCCTGGCTTATAAAAAACAATAATCGCTTTCCGTCTCATAAGGTTATTTATTACTTATAGGTCGAGGATTCTAAAAAAAGAAAGTGAAGGTTTTTCTTTTTTTTCTTTTTTCTGACCTATAAGGATTTGAAGCAAGATTATTTTTTTTGGCTTTTAACCCTATACCAATAAAGTATGAAACAAATTAAGCCCAGAAAGGGCGTGAGGATTTTAAATTACCTGCTCCAGTACCTTAGTAAAGACCACAAGCTTTTTTTTATTTGTAAGGACTTTGAGCCAGGAAAATATGCAGTGAAGGCGGTGAATGAAAAGGGAAGCTCTGAAACTGTTGTAGCTGTGTGTAATAAAAGGAAACTCGCCCGTGAAATTATAACGCAAGACCTTGAAGGAAGGATTGTGATGCAAACAGACATGAAGTGATTCCTGGAAATCCAAATATTCCTCCACCCTCAGAACTAAAACCAAATTCACCAATTTGGGTTGACATTCCCTTGCGTGAAATAAAAGAATATGAGTGGCAATATGATGAGAACGGAAACTTAATGTTACCGACAGAACTTCCGCAACGAGAATTTAATCCAGACGAAACATCACCAAGAAAAAGATTAACTAAAAGTAAATCAATGAAGAAAGCAATCATCATTTTGCTCACACTTATTTTTCTACTGGGATGTGAGCGCAGAGCAAATAAGCAAACGCAAGTTCCTGTTATTAAACAAACCGAAAGAAAATCGGAATCCCCGTATTCAAATCCTGCACTCATTTACGGTTCCTCTTTCGGAGAGTTCTTTCAATCACTTTATCGTAACAACCAATTTGAACAGATGCTCTTCTTTACATCAAGTAAAACAATAAACCAATTCGGAAGAGCGGAATTAAAGAATTACTACAAACAAAAGTTCAAATTTGATTATGTGCTTGGCCATTTATCAAACATGGTTATGGTGGGCGATACCATTCTACTTACTTATAGCAAAGCTCACATCCATGCAACTCGGAGAAAGATTGTAATTCGTTGCCTAATTGAAAACGATACTGTGAAGCTTGTTTTGAATAAACTGGAGCGAACGCCATTTGATTAGCCCAATGAAACCACAACACAAAAAACTATTTAAAGGCATTGCGCTCTTCTCGGTTTTTCAGCTCACTGATTATTTTGTTGGCGGAACGGATGGAATTGATACAATCAAGAAGCAGTGCGTAGAAACTTTGGGTTTTATTCCCGCAGAGCTTGCGACCTTCATAATGACACTTATTTCAATACCAGTTGAAATACTTCTTCTGTATTGTTTTGTTTCGGGTCTTTATCGCATCTGCACATTCAATTTGCACATTACCGAATTTGAATCATAGACTTTTCTTTTTCTTTATTTAGCTGACCTATAAGAAAAAACTAAAATGAATATTACCACATTCTCATTTGAACAAGAAAGTTATAATACAAATGAATTCAGAACCTTTGCCAGAATCTTCAAAGAGGAATTTAAAAAGGAAATAGCTCAAGTGGGTGGCGTACTTTCTAAATTCAACGTTGGACACTTTTACTTAAGCGGTTTTTTCACAATAGGAACAAAATTCTATTATTTCTCATGGCACAACGATAATACAGACCTGCTTTACAGAACCGCTAAAAATGACGAGGACTATTTCGGAGGTCAAAACATGTACGTCCGAATTGAAACTGGAATGGCCAAGAAAATGCGTCTTTAAATTCTTTATTTCATTTCATCAGACCTATAACAAAAAACTAAACGATGGCCCATAAGTTAAATACAACTCGAAATAAAGTAAGCTTTGTAAGCACAAAACCTGCATGGCACGGCCTTGGACAAATTGTGAAGGGCGCTATTACTGCCGAACAAGCTATTGAGCTTGGCGGCTTAAACTATGAAGTTGTTAAAAGTCCATTAATAACTGAAGTCAATGGACAAAGAATTGGGGTGTCTGACAGCTTTGCGACTTTAAGAACAGATACAAACCAGACGTTAGGCGTGGTAGGAAATCGTTACGAAATTGTACAAAACAAAGATGCGTTTGTATTTTTTGATGCTATCGTTGGGCAAGGGCAAGCGATTTTCGAAACAGCAGGAGCTTTGGGAAAAGGCGAACGCATTTTTATCACTGCAAAAATGCCTGAATATATTCGCATTGCAGGAACGGATGACTTAACCGAGGTGTATGTCATCCTCACAAATACTCATGATGGCTCTGGTTCTGTAATAGCAGCTATTACGCCAATCAGGATAGTTTGCAATAACACGTTAAGAGCAGGACTCAAAGGTGCTATTAATAAAATTGCAATAAAGCATACAACAAATGCTGAGAGGAATTTATGCCAGGCTCATAAATTATTGGGTATCTCGAATGAATACATCAAACAAATGAATCAGGCAATGAACGCACTTGCTCTAAAGAAGATGAATGACGTTCAAGTTAAAGCGCTAATAGAAAATTTGTTTCAAACTCAGAAGGAAGACAGTACCAGGAGTAAAAATATTCGGGAGGCTGTTCTTGAATCATACTATACTGGAATTGGTCAGGAGAAAATTCGTGGAACGGCATGGGGTGTTTTTAATGGAGTAACACATTATTTAAGTCACGTTAAAGACTTCAAGAACTCTGAGACAAAATTTGAAAATTTATTAATGGATGGAGCTGTTTCCAAAATAACAAATAATGCCCTGGAACAATTACTCGCTATATAGAAATGATGAATAGACAAATAGATACATTTCATATTCTGGAAGAATTAAATCTGGATTATGGCCGAAATAAACAGCTATGGCTTATGCTTATTAATGTAGATGGTCAATTCGGAATTGAGGTAAACAATAGGAATTCCCTGATTGGTTACAAAATAGCTAAGCACAGAAAAGAAGCTGAAGTAATGCTTGAGCAAATTGAAAGCAAACTTTCTAAACTTTCTTATAAAGCGGCTATTGATTTATTGAGCTTAGGGTTTAAATACGATACCGTAAGAGAATTGATGTTTATAATAAACACTAAGCACCTCACTTATGATTTTAATACGATGTGTAAATTAAAATCTATCTATGGGTATTCAACATCACCCACGATTGAGGATTTAATATGGGAAGATAAAAGCTTAGGTTGTTCTGTTGAGATATATTTCCCTGGAAATAAAACTCCAATGGGAAAGTTTGTAGGGTTGGTTACAAACGATGTAACCAGATTTAAATTTTACTTAAATGAAGTCTAAATTTTTCTTCAATTGAATAATGCCTTGAACCGAATTTTTTCGGTTTTTTTATTTCCCAGAAACTTTTTTGAAATTTATTCGTATAAAGGGGCAAGGGGGAAAAGGTTTGGGGCCTTACTCCTTAAACGAAGAACGAGATATTAAGGTTACAGTTTCCCAAAATTGAAACCTTTATTTCAAAGCAGTCGGTAATTGCGGCGGACTGCTACGCAAATTGAAAAGTCCTGTTCTTAATCCCTCGGAGGGTCTTCCGAGTGGCGAAATCAAAAAAATAGAGATTGAACTGAATACAGTAATTATTCGGTCTGGGAAACGTATGTTCTGAACTGAAGATTACTGAAGAATTAATATTCCTGACGTTGCTGGGACATCTCAGCGCTTGAGGATGCAGTGTGTAATTGTTAAAACTAAAAATTAAAATGAAACAGAAAAATAATGACGTTGAACATCAACAAGAAGTAACGTCAAAGAAGAAACAACGTAAATCAAAAAATGGGTTTACCCAAGTGCCAAACGAAATTTTATATAACGAAAAATTAACCTTGGCAGAAAAAGGCATGATGGCAGAATTTATTTCTAATCCGCCTGAGTGGGTTACTTATCAAAAAGAACTTTTTCGCCGTTCCTTGGATAAATTCCCTCAACAAAGAAAGGTGTTGAGACAATTAGAGAATAAACAATTAATTCTATTGAAGAGAACCAGAAATTCGAATGGCCATTTTCAATACGAATATTATTTAAGCACTGACCCTCTTAAAAAAGCAAAGGTTAAATTAAAAGTTGAAGTTCAACCGATTGTTGAAACCCGTGGTACGGAAGACCATGTATTGGTAGAACCATTAACGGATGAGCCGTCTTTGGAGAATTGTTCTATTAGTAATACTGAATATTTAAGCAATACTGACCAAAGTAATATTGAACCAGAAGTAATATTGAGCAAGAGCAAAGAACAGGAAAGCAATAAGTTTTTGGCTCCAAGTTCTGCTGAAGTAATATCTTTTTTTGAAAGCTTGGGTTCAAATGCGTCTGCTGGTCTTGGCTTTTATAATGAGTTTAAAAAACGAAATTGGAAGGACCTTCAAGGCAACCAGCTTTCAAATTGGAGAGGAATGGCAAGAAAGAACATAGAGCGTGGAACTTACAGTTCATTTGAGATTTGCGATGAAGAGAGAGAGGAAATCACTGCATTGGGAAAAGAAGTGTATTTGGGAGTCATAGGTCTAATTCAAGAGATGGCCAAAACAAATCCAGATGCCATTCGCCAGGCGAATTTTACACAAAGCCACATAGTAGATGCTTTATTCGAATATTGCGTACAGCACAAGATATCAACACGTAAAGAATTGTTTAGCGCACTCAGAATAAAGCCTATTGAGCCTGGAAGCATTCATCAAATACGCAAAAGCCTGGGATTGAATTCAAGTTCAAATGACAAAGGAATCGAGTACTAATCTTTTTTTAATTAATCAAGACCTATGAATAATAAATCAAATAGCTTATTAATGGAAGCATTGCTTTTAGCGCTAAAGAAAATGGAACAGGAATCGCATGAGTCAATCTTAAACCGACTCTTGCAATGTCCAGAATTGCAAGAAGTGATACGCACTATTATCAAGCAGGAAAAAATCCTGACTTCAAATGTTTCTCGTATGAAAGAATATATGCACATGGACTATTTTCTGAATGAATATCGGATAAGTAAAAAAACGTTTCATCAATGGAAGAAGAACGTTTACGTTCATGACCGACAACAAGGTCGATTTAAGGTGTATAACGTAGTTCAATTCGAGCAAGCTGCAAGAAGCCCTAAAAACAACAAACCAGATTTCAAAAAGGCTGCTTAAGTAGAAATAGAAAATCGAGATGCATTCGTTTATTTACGAGCCAATTCGAACATTTTTACATCTAATTCATTGGTAATCTATTAGATGCGCATCATGCATTCATCGTATACGTATTTTTGTCGGAAAAAGCCGACATTAATGCGTATATTTGCTTATAATGTCGGAAAAAGCCGACAATTCAAACAAAAAATATTTGTCGGAAAAAGCCGACATTAACAGCTAAAAACAACCTTAATGTCGGAAAAAACCAACATAAACAGTTTTACGGACAGCGGATTAATAGAGATGCTGGCCAGCTTCATAAGACATCATCGTATTGACCAGAACAAAACGCAAGCTCAATTAGCAAATGAAGCGGGAATTAATCGTTCTACACTGGCTGAATTTGAAACTGGAAAGAGAACGAATCTAACATCCTTTATTCAACTCCTACGAGCCCTAAATTTACTTTATACATTAGAACAGTTCCAGGTGCAAAAACAAATAAGCCCTCTTCAACTTGCAAAGCTGGAACAGGAACAAAGAAAAAGAGCTTCAAAAACAAAGAAAGGCCCTCGAAAAAATAAATCCACTTGGTAATGATTACAACTGCAATAGTAAATATTTGGAATCAACGTGTAGGAGCCATTGCTTGGGACTCTGACACAGGAATCGGCTCTTTTGAATACGAGCGAAATTTCCTGAAGAAAAAATTAGACCTGGCCCCAATCAAGATGCCTATAAGTAAGGCCGAAAAGAAAGTGTTTGCATTCCCTGAATTGAGGCGGACAAATACATTCAGCGGTTTGCCTGGTTTAGTAGTGGATACTCTTCCAGACAAGTACGGAAACGCATTGATTAACGCCTGGCTCACTCGCCAAGGAAGACCAACCGATAGTTTAAATCCAGTTGAAAAATTACTCTTCATAGGAAAGAGAGGAATGGGCGCATTGGAGTTTGAACCTGTAATGCAGAAGACAACGGATAAAGCAACTAAAATTGAATTGAGTAGTTTGATAGAAATTGCCGAACAAATATTAACGGGCCGCAAAAATTTCAAAACAAAATTATTACCCAATGAAGAAAAAGCTCTATTGGATATTCTGAAAATAGGGACGTCAGCTGGTGGAGCAAGAGCGAAAGCAGTTATTGCATTTAATCCTAAAACAAAAGAAATACGAAGCGGCCAAGCAGATGCTCCTGCTGGATTCTCACATTGGCTCATAAAATTTGATGGGGTTACTGACAAGCAGTTTGGCGCTTCAAGTGGATATGGAAGAGTCGAAATGGCTTATTATAACATGGCTATTGATGCTGGAATCGAAATGACCGAGAGTCGTCTGTTAGAAGAAAACGGAAGAGCGCATTTTATGACGAAACGCTTCGACAGAGACAAAGGAAAAAAAATTCACGTTCAAAGTTTCTGCGCCATGCAGCATTATGACTTCAATGAAATTAATTTATATAGCTACGAGCAACTTTTTGAAACAATGCGCTTATTAGGTCTACCGTTTACAGCGGCAGAGCAAATGTACAGAAGGATGGTGTTTAATGTCATTGGAAGGAACTGTGATGACCACACAAAAAATTTCGCTTTCATAATGAGCCAAAATGGGAAATGGAGTTTGTCACCAGCATACGATGTATGCCACGCTTATCGACCAGGCAGTGATTGGGTAAGCCAGCACTGTTTAAGTGTTAGTGGTAAACGAAAAGATATTAATCGAAAGGACTTAGTTAAGATTGGCAAGCAGATGAATATCAAAAAAGCAGATAAAATTATTGACGAGGTATCTTCCGTTATTAATAACTGGCCTCAGTATGCTGCTAAGGTTGAAGTTAACCAAAAACTTACCAGTTCAATTAAAAAGACTTTATTGATTTTATAATTTAAAACTTTCGCTTGTCAAATATCTTGCCCAATTTATCTGCATTCTGTTTCTGCTTCACTTTGATATATCGAAAGAAATCCTTTTCAGTTTTATGACCAGTGACCGCACGAATTAAAGTTAAATCGGTTCCATTCAGATATTCGTTAGTTGCAAAAGAGCGGCGACCAGTGTGAGACTGTATCATTTCAAACTTCTTGCGAACAAACTCCTGCTTTTCTCCTCCTTTGTTATGAAAAGTTCCTTCTTCAGTTTTTAAACTGTCAATCATTGAACCAATTTCTTTTATTTGCTTATTGTATTTCGGCAAATGCATTTCTGGGAATGTGCCCTCGTATCTTTCAAGTATATCAACAGCGGTTTTCCTTAAAGGAATTCTCAAAGGGTCTTCCGTTTTAACTGTTCGAATTTCAATGCAGTTTCCCTTCCAATGGTGTTTTTTTAAATTAGATACGTCCGAGAATCGGAGTCCAGTGAGACATGAAAAAATTAAGATGTTGCGTGAATCTTCCAATTCTGGCGACAATTTCAAAGCGTAAATGCTTTTAAGTTCGTCTTCATTCAAATATATAGCGTCAGAATCTTTCCAGTTCTTGGTCATATTCATGAATTTGATATTGGAATGCTTTTCTTTGAGCAGCGCTCTTTTCATCAAGGCTTTTACATTTTTGATGTGCTTGGCTACAGTGTTCATGCTATGATTCCTGCTCTTATACAAATAAGAAGTAAAATACTCAGACCAGGTTAAGTCGATTGAATCAAATTCAATAAAAGATTTTCCTCGACGCTTCATCAAGTCTTGAAATATTGGAACGAGTTGCATGTAGGCCTTCATCGTTCCTTTTTTAATGTTTTTTGGATTATGCTCAATGTAATCCTGAAGGAAAGTGAGCAAGTTTTCGTTTTCACTTGGCTTGACATATTTATCAGGAAAGATAATAGGTAACAGTTTATGTCTAAGAGCATCGGTAGTAAGCCGTTTATTATTTTTTAATGAGTCCCGATAGATTTTATAAGCTTCCTCTTTTATATTGAAGAGCCTTTCATTATAATCAGCCACCTCTATTCCTTCACCTCGAATTTTTTGTTTGTTAGCATTCCATTCATCGGGTGACACATTTATTTTTGTTGAAATTCTTAGCCTTTGGCCATGATAAGTGAGATAAGCCCAGACAGGTTGTGTTTGGCCGTTAACCTTAACTTGTAGTTTACTTTCGTCTTGGGGCTTTTCCTTTTCCTTGGCAACGTTTCTCGTATAAAATTTAACTTGCATATAATTTATGGTTATATTTGTTTACGATACGATTGACGATTAGTTTCTTTGAATTGATATAATAGTGGTGTGGCAAAAGGTGTGGCAAACCCTGGTAATTTCAGGTCGCCTTGAAAGCACCTATGAATGGACGAATTTTTTTGAATCATATTGATATAGAGCGTTTAAGGTAACTTGGTCGTTACCCAAAAATACTTTAAAACGCTTCGCTCGGGACCTCTGAAAACCCTCTGTATTCTACGGAGGGTTTTTTGTTTTATGACATTTTCAAGAAAGGACTTGAAAAACCACTAAAACACCAAATTATTCATCAAAACACTCATATTTTAACATAAAAACCTCATAAATCGGTATATTTTTTGTTCCCATAAATTAGGTTCAGTTTAAAAGAGTCATCTTGTCCGCCTAGGTATTTCGTTCAAAAATTTCAATAATTGACGGATTATTATAAGTTTTCAGCCAATTTTAGGCATTTATTTGTTAAAATAGGGTATTTTATGGCTTTTCTTTATTTAATAGGTTACATCAACAAACAAACCAACGCCCACTGCGGAGAGATGATTCCATTTATCCTGACTGGCTTGTCGGTACCAGGTGTTTCCGAATAGTTGACAGGAAAAGTAAAGTCCAGTTGTATCACCATAATCTTTAATCCATTCTATAGTAACAAACACATCATCATCTACAAACAAATATAATTGTGAGAGATCAACTTCTACCAAACCCGTTTGTGTTTGCGGGATAACGAATAAACTTTTAGTGAGAAGATTTTCGCCGGGCTGACCATCTGCATCTTTTTTATAAATGTTTACGCGGAAAATCAAACTATCGTAAACATTGCTCACGATGTTGAACGATAATTTTTTTAATTGCGTCTCCTTGTGTTTGATATTTAATTTCACGCCCAATTCACAACCGAGTTTGTTAGAGGTAAAACCACAAGTCGCCATCTTTGATGTAGTTTCATTACCAAGAATTTTATGTTTTGTTTTTTTAGGTTTTACAGAAACTTCAGATAAATTATAAGACGACTCAGAAAGATAAACAACCGGGGTGTTGATGAGGTTTTTTAAAAGAATGTTTTTGCTTCTATAACCAAGAATGGAAATTCTTATTTTTTCATTCATTAAACTGTCCGGTACATTCAACGAAAATTCACCTTTTTCATTGGTCACAGTTCCAAACGCTTTAGAAACAATACCTGCATTGGCAAATTCAACAGGGGCTTTGCTTGCGCTATCGAGCACCCTGCATTTTATAATGGTTTGAGAATGACCTGTAATAAAAAATATCAGGAAAAAGTAAAAACAGAGATGGCGCATATTTAATTTTTAAGTAAGACGAGGGAAGGTACAAAAAAGTTACATTTTAATTGTATTTTTAAAGCAAAAGAGCTAGGATGCAAATACAAAGTAAACTCCCCAATATAGGCACCACCATTTTTACAGTCATGAGTGGCTTGGCGCGTGAACATAATGCAATTAATTTATCGCAGGGCTTTCCTGATTTTTCTTGTAATCCGCTATTATTAGAACTTGCACAAAAACACATGAACGCCGGGTTTAATCAGTACGCGCCCATGCAAGGTGTTATACAATTACGCGAACGCATTGCTGAAATAATTAAAACTTGTTATAACGCAAACTATAATCCCGATACAGAAATAACAATTACCGCAGGTGCAACACAGGGAATTTATACTGCTATTGCTGCGTTTATTAATAAAGGAGATGAAGTAATTATTTTTGAACCCGCTTACGATTGTTATGTTCCCGCTATTGAAGTTCACGGTGGAATAGCAGTGCCTTTACAATTATCTTATCCCAACTTTACTATTAATTGGGAAGAGGTAAAACAAAAAGTAAATGCAAAAACAAAAATGATAATTATTAATACGCCGCATAACCCAAGCGGAACAGTATTAAACGAAAATGATTTAAAAGAATTACAAAACATTGTCACCGGAAAAAATATTATTGTGTTGAGTGATGAAGTGTACGAACACATGGCTTTCGATAATAAACCCCACCAAAGTGTAGCGCGATTCGAACAACTCCGCTCACAATCGTTTATTATTTCTTCCTTCGGAAAAACAGTTCACACCACTGGATGGAAAATTGGTTATGTAGCCGCGCCAAAAGAATTAATGAATGAATTCAGAAAAGTACATCAGTTTTTAGTGTTTGCGGTGAATCATCCTTTTCAATTAGCACTCGCCGATTTTTTAGCAGATTCAAAAAACTATTTAGACTTAAAAAACTTCTATCAACAAAAACGGGATTACTTTCAGAAATTAATTTCTCCTTCACGTTTCCAAATCGAGCCTTGTACCGGAACTTATTTTCAATTATTGAATTACAAAAATATTTCTGATGAGAAGGATACAGACTTCGCCATTCGTTTAACAAAAGAAAAAAAGTTAGCGAGTGTACCACTTTCAGTTTTTTATTCAAAACAAACAGATAATAAATTGTTACGTTTCTGCTTTGCTAAAAAAGAGGAAACACTCGAGAAAGCGGCGCAGATTATGAATAAGCTGTAGTCTCCGACCCCCTCCCTAAGCGACGCGGAGTACTCCCACTTGTAAAGGGGGAGAAATTTTCATCTTCCATATAGAAATCATCGGCACGAAATCTTTTGCGGTCTCTACTTGAAATCGTTGCGCCAATACGAGAACACTTCTAATTTATATACGTGAAACATTTCCTCCCCTTTACAAGGGGAGGTGGCGCGCAGCGACGGAGGGGTGTGATGACTGTAGTTGTCTCTTCTAAAAACCCACTGTTCTTCCAAATTGAAATCGTCGGCACGAAAACTTTTCGGTTTTCAAATTGAAATCGCTAGTATAAATACGAGAACACTTCTAATTTATATACGTGAAACATTTCCTCCCCTTTACAAGGGGAGGTGGCGCGAAGCGACGGAGGGGTAAAATTTAGTTCATTCAAAAATGCACAAACGCAATTTGTAAAAACACTCGTTCTCCAATAAGGTCACTCCTTATGTAAAACCAAATATTTATTGTAAATTTAAATGATGAAAAAACTGGTTTTTCTACTCTTTATTTCGATACTGAAATTAACGGCACAAGACACCATTCGTTTTACCGATGGCAGAGCAGCTGCAGTTAAAGTGAGCGAAATTACAGATGTAGAAATTAAATATAACCGCTGGGATAATATTACCGGTCCGGTTTATATTGTGCCAATTAACGAAGTAAGGTATATCCGCTATGTAAACGGAATGCTGGATACATTTGCAGTTGCCAAACCAAAAGTAAATGAGCCTGTAGTAGAAACTCCAGCTTACGTTGATTTTGTTCCGAAAGAGGAGGGGCTTCAAAAAATACAAATTGTAGGAAAGCAAAAGTTATTTTACGACCACCGAAAATTAAGTGATAATGCTTTATTTGGTGTTATAAAAAAACATCCCGATCAAGGTCTTAAAAATCTAATGATAAAAGATTTTAGCAGAGTTAGCGTTTACCGCTATAACCGTAACATTGGTTTATTTATGATGTTTGGTGGGATGATAACTTCAACCATTTTTGCTGTTGCAAGCGGCGATGCCGCCGGCGGTGTATTTGTATTAGGTTCGGCCGTGTGCATTAGCGGATCTATTATCGCCACCGTAAATAAAAACAAACGTTACGCCACACGCTTAAAGATTGCGAAAATGTATAATGGCAATTAAGTCTGTATAAATTGGAATTATGAAGAAAATAATTTTAATGCTTTTGGTTATTTTGAATGGTGCTAAAGCTCAAGACACCATTCGTTTCCGTAGTGGTGATGTGCAAGCCGTAAAGGTAAACGAAGTCGGCTTAACTGAAATTAATTATAACCGCTTCGATAATTTGCAAGGACCAAAATACGTGGTGGAGAAAAGTGATGTCAGTTTAATTAAATATGCAGGCGGACATATTGATTCATTTAAAGTTGTGGCCCCTGTAGTAAAAGCTACAGAATTTAAAATAGTGGATGCTGAAACGAGTTCTGAAAAAATAATTATTACCGGAAACAGATTAATTTATAGAGGAAATGGTTTAGGTGAAAGTAGATTATTTAAAATGGTAAGAGCACATCCTGAAGGTGAGAAGAAAAATGCAATGATGAAAACGTATTATCAAATGCGCCAGTATAAAAAGAATCAATACATCTGTGGATTTGGAATTGGTTTAGGTGTGGGTCTTGGTGCACCTTACATTGGCATGATTGCTTCTGTTATTTCCGGCGAGTTTGTTCCTTTAGTGGTAGGTGTTGCAATAGGAGGAACCATTGGTATGACTGGCGCCATTTTATCATCTATCAACAAGAAAAAAAGAAACGACAAAAAATTGGAACTAGCGCGCCTTTACAATAATTAATTTTTTAAGATGAAAAAGATAGTCCTTATTATTTTTGTAGTATTAGTTCAAAACGTATTTGGTCAAGACACGATTTATAAAACAAACGGAGAAATCATCAGCTCAAAAATCGAAGAGATAAATCCCACAGTAATTAAATTCAGAAAGTTTTCAAATTTAACCGGCCCTGTTTATTCCGAATCTAAAAGTGAAATTTTAAAAATTAAATTCGCGAATGGAGTTGTCGATACTTTAACACAAGTTGCAGAAATTAAACCTCAGGTTATTAATCCGACTGAAGATTTTCAAATTAAGACCAGCAAACCAACGCGATCGTTAATGTACAATAATATTAATGATAGAGATTTGTTGCATGCGATCCAGGTGTTACCAATATCAGATTCAAAAAATCAAATGTTAAAGGAATATTCGAAAATGATGGACTACAAAAGAACGCAATATTTAGCAAACGGTTTGGGTTTTGGAGTTGGATTTGCTGTGCCGGTTGTTGTTACATATTTAGTCCTTACTGATTACAATTCTTATAATTATAGAAACAATCCCGCTACAACTATTATCATTGGCGCATTGGCCGGTGCCGCAATAAGAATTACTGGTCAGGTTCTAACTAAAATGAATAAGAATAAACGATTGAATGCAAAGCGAAATGTGATAATGCTTTATGATAATTTGAACTGACTTATTTTCTGCCGGGACACTTTTTACAGCGATCGCCTTTCTTAAATTCTTTGCAACACTTTTTATGCTTTTTGCAAGTTTCTACAAAGGGCGTCATCGGATTGTTTAAAATCCATTTTTTGTTTGTATTGCAGAATTCGATTAACACATTACAAATATCAAAATTCAAATCCCTGACTACCATACCTTAAATAGGGTAATTTGGATAAAGCCCTAATAAACCCGAAATTTGTACTTAATGACCATTGCCCCACTAAATACTTGGATTACAAAGAATAACGAGCCCTTAATTATAGCGGGTCCTTGTGGTGCAGAAACGCGTGAGCAAGTTTTGGAGACGGCTAAAGCCATATCTCAAATTCCCGTTATACAACTATTCAGAGCAGGCATTTGGAAACCAAGAACCCGTCCGAACTCGTTTGAAGGTGTTGGTGAGGAAGGAATAGCATGGTTAAAAGAAGTAAAAGAAAAGTATAATTTAAAAACAACGGTTGAGGTTGCGAATGCAAATCATGCAGAGCTCGCTTTAAAAAATGGTGTTGATGTTTTATGGATCGGTGCGCGTACAACTGTAAATCCATTCAGTGTACAAGAAATTGCGGATGTGATTAAGGGCGTTGATATTCCGGTGATGATAAAAAATCCGATTCACGCTGATGTGCAATTGTGGTTAGGTGCTATTGAAAGAATAAATAATGCGGGCATAACAAAAGTAATAGCAGTTCACCGCGGCTTCCATTTTTTTGGAAAGAGTAAATACCGCAACAAACCAATGTGGGAATTAATGATTGAATTAAAAACATTATTACCTAACCTCCCTATCATTTGCGACCCGAGTCATATCAGCGGCAGAAGAGATTTAATTCAAACCGTTTCACAAAAAGCATTGAACTTAGGCGTAAATGGCTTAATGATTGAATCACACATCAATCCTGCAAAAGCATTAAGTGATGCCGAACAACAATTAACGCCGGCTGATTTAAAAGAATTATTAGCAACACTTCAATTTCCAACAACAATATGTAACGA
Organism: Bacteroidia bacterium; assembly: GCA_018000995.1. Lineage (GTDB taxonomy): Bacteria > Bacteroidota > Bacteroidia > B-17B0 > Aurantibacillaceae > JAHEYG01. The sequence continues at coordinate 79,437 of JAGNIU010000006.1, read as the reverse complement.
TGCAGAGTTCACTAACAAGCTGAATAATTTCCGTCAGATGATTGATGAGATTGATGATGAATTAATAAATATTTTACGCAAACGTATTTCTGTTATTGAAGATATTGGTCTGTACAAGAAAGAACATAATATCACAGTGTTCCAATTAGAACGTTGGCAGGAAATTTTAAGAACCCGTTCTCAGTTAGCTGAGAAATTAGGTTTATCCAGAAATCACATCGAAAAATTATGTCAGCTCCTACACGATGAATCGATTCGTGTGCAGAATGAGGTGATGAATAAGAAGCCCGTTGATTAACCATCATTCGTAGCGCGCCTTTGGCGACCCCTCTGCATTTTTAGCTAAAGCAAAAAAAGCTGTCTCCCCTTAAAAAAGGGGAGAAAAAATTTCTCGTATATCAATAAAGTTTTCGTACCGAGAATCTCCTTTTGGAAGATGAAAATTTCTCCCCCTTTTTCAAGGGGGAGTGTCAGCAAAGCTGACGAGGGGGTTACTTGAAGAATAAATTAATTTAGTTTGAGTGCAGTCGTCGCCACAACAACATTATCGCAAGTCACTTCAATAATATAATTACCGGGCACTAAAGGTTCTTGTCCTTCAGCATATAATACGCCGCTGATTTCTACATTAGCATAATTTAAAGTTTCTTTACCTGCAAAGTAACCACTCGATTTATCAAAATTAAATTTGTAGTTATCGTCGTAACTTTTTGCCATCTCTTTTCCATCAGGTGTAATGATACGAACGTAAACCGTTTTTTCTCCCGCCTTCGCAATTTTATTTTCGCTTAAAGTAAACGATACTTTAATTTTATCAGCGCGCTTAGCTTTATCTGTAATCGTTTCTTTTTTTCCACCGCTTTTTAATTTTACCGCTAAGGCTTTTACATTGAAACAAGTTAAGATGGAACCTTTTTGAATGGTTGCTTTTAACTCATCTTTCTCTTTATTCAACCCTGTTATTTTTTCTTTTTCAGTATCCAGTTCTTTAATTACATTTTCTTTTTCTACACGAAGCGTTTGGTTTAACTGACCTAAAGAATCAATTGTATGTACATAACCAATCATTATTTGGCGAAGCGTTTCTGTTTCTTTTTTTAGTTTCGAAATAATGTAAGCATCACCTTTATGTTTGGCCGCTTCTTTAATTAATTGCTCAATGTAAGCTTTCTTGTCGTCGATTTCTTTTTGTAAAGCAACATCATTGGTTTTTAAATTTTCGTATTCTTTTTGTAACGACATTAAATCGCTTTGAATAGTGCTTTTTTCAACCAACACTTTCTCCGTCACCACAATTTGTTCTGCAGCTTTATTTTTTTCTTGCCAGAATAGCCAAAGGGTTATAATGTTGCTGCCTAATAATAGTGCAACAATAATCCAGAGAATTCCACCCCGCTTTTTCTGTTCATTTTCTTGTTCGGCCATAAAGCTGTTTTTTTACAAAATTATGTAATTTCGAGAGCGGTAAAGACCTAATAAATCTTAAATTTAAACACCAAAATGTGAATTGATGGGCCTTTGGACCGACTTTATAACGCTTATTTACCCCCGAAACTGCATTACTTGCAACAATTCGCTGTTTAAGCACGAAAATATGGTGTGTAACCACTGTTATATCACTTTACCAAAATCCAATTTTCATAAAGAAGAAAACAGTGAGTTAGAGCGTGTATTTGCGGGAAGAGTGCCCGTTGTTAAAGTTGGTTCTTACTATTTATTTGAGAAAAGTGGTAAGGTTCAGAAATTACTTCACAGTATAAAATATAAAAGCAATAAAGCATTAGCCGAGCAATTAGGTGTGTGGTATGCACAATCTTTAAAAGACTGTAACGAAATTGCAAAAGCGGATGTAATTATTCCTGTTCCGCTTCATCCAAAAAAACAAAAGCAACGTGGTTTTAATCAAAGTGAAGAATTTGCAAAGGGGTTAAGCAAAGAATTAAATATTCCAATCAACACCACTAATTTATTTAGAAATGCATTTACAGAAACCCAAACCCGAAAACGCAAATTTGAACGTTGGGAAAATGTAAAAGATAAATTTGAATTAAGAGATGCCGTGCAATTACAAAACAAAACCATAGTGTTGGTTGATGATGTTATTACAACCGGCGCCACTATTGATGCTTGTTACGACGCCTTAAAAAGCGTTCCCGGCATAAAAGTTTCGGTGTTGAGCTTGGCTTATGCGAAGAAGGAGTAGGATTAATTTTTTTTGATTATCTTTATTAGATTAAAGAATTGTTGAAATGAGATATTTATTGTTTTTTGTTTTACTTGCTAATTTAATGGTGGCACAAGTTCCAACTACAGGCTTAATTCATAACTGGCCTTTTAGCGGAAACGCTAATGATGTTGTAGGAACTAATCATGGAACCGTTATGAACGCAACTTTAACTACAGACCGTTTCGGAAATCCAAATTGCGCTTATAAATTCAACGGCTTTTCCAGTTATATAATAATGCCAAATGCAGGTCCGGGTGGTTCCGTTTCCAGATCAGTTTCTTTTTGGGGAAAGTCAAATAATACCTCTTTAACCGCATCGTTTGCTTACGGCGGCTCAGATGCTTTTGCAGTTCAATTTAATTATGGTTGTTCCGGAGTAGGATTTGATAATAGTAGTGGAGCTTATATTATGTCGAACCCAAATGTTTCTGATGGCAACTGGCATCATTATGCGGCTGTGTATGAATCTACAGTGAGCACACAAATATCAAGTATTAAATTGTATATGGACGGAAATTTATTGCCAACTTTAGGCTGCACTATTGGTACTACTGTAGCCAGTGTTAATACATCAACTAATTTTCCTATAAACATTGGCAAAGTTGCTGATAATAATATCCGATATTATAATGGTGATTTGGATGATTTCTTTTTTTATAACCGCGCTTTATCACCAACAGAAGTTTTAGCGTTATATAATAATGTATCATGTGCCGGCACACCACCACAGCCAACTACTATAAACGGAAATGCTGTAGTTTGCGCCGGCTCAACAGTCGTTTATAGTGTTAATCCGGTGCCTGGTGCAACTTCTTATACTTGGAATTTACCCGGCGGCTGGACAGGCACTTCTACAACAAATACAATTTCGGTAATTACAGGTACTTCATCAGGACAAATAGCAGTTGCTTCTAAAAATTGTTGTGGTGCTTCTCAACCTGTAACACTTGATGTAAATGCTTCACCATGTACTGGCATTAATGAATTAGTTAGTAGCGCCAATAAATTTATTATTTCACCCAACCCAAATAAAGGAAGTTTCAATTTGAAGAGTGCAGTAATTGAGAATGCTAAACTTGAAATTTATAACAACCTTGGTCAAATAGTCTATTCAAAACAAATAGAAAAATCGGAAGAGAAAATAGAAACTAAATTATCGGTGGGGATTTATTTTGCTTTAATTCGCATTAGCAATTCGGTTACCGAATCCCAACGCCTCGTAATAACAGAATAGAGATTTTTTATTACTGATATTTTGTTTAGTTGAACTTAAAGAAAAAGAAAACTACGGCAGCCCATTCTTTGTCAACGCCCTTTGCGTAACCAATTGTTGAATAACTATTGTTCTGTACAGTGCCGTCATCTTTAATGTATCCGATGGTTGAGTAATTACTGTTTTGAACAGTGCCATCCTTTTTAACGTAACCAACAGTACTATAACTACTGTTCTGAATTGTACCGTCACTCTTTATATAGCCAATAGTACTATAGCTACTGTTTTGAATAGTACCGTCTTTTTTAATATAACCTTTCGTGCTGTAGCTGCTGTTCTGTATAGTACCATCAGCTTTAATATAACCTGTTGTACTATAACTGCTGTTTTGAATAGTTTGAGCACCACTTAAAAAAGCAATACTCAAACATAATATCAAAAATAATTTTTTCATTAATTAGAATTTAAAAAAGAAAAACACAACTGCTGCCCATTCTTTTTTCACACCACTGGCATGACCAATTGTAGAGTGAGATGAATTTTCAACTGTTCCGTTATCTTTTACATAGCCAATTGTTGAATGAGAAGAGTTTTCTACAGTTCCATCTTTTTTCACATATCCCACAGTGCTGTGACTGCTATTTTCGATGGTGCCATTATCTTTAATATAACCGATTGTTGAGTGCGAGGCATTTTCGATAGTACCGTTACTTTTAATGTAACCTTTTGTACTATGGCTACTGTTCTCAATCGTTCCATCAGATTTTACATAACCTGTTGTTGAGTGAGAGCTGCTCTCTATAGATTGTGCACTTACTCCAAATGCTAATCCTAAAAATGTAATTGCTAATATTTTTTTCATAAAATAGTTTTATTTGGATAAAGATAGATAAATTTGCTACATGGCTGAGGATTTAACAATAACATCATCTACAAAAGAAGGAAAGTACGCTGAATTATTTCCGCAGATACAAGCATTAGTTAGCGGTGAGACAGATACCATTGCTAATTTGGCTAACGTTTGCGCGGCATTAAAATACGGTATGAACTTTTTTTGGGTAGGCTTTTATTTAGTTGAAGAAAATCAATTGGTGTTAGGCCCGTTTCAAGGTCCTGTTGCTTGTACACGTATTAATAAAGGAAAAGGTGTTTGTGGAACGGCTTGGGAAAAAGGAGAAACTATTATTGTTGAAGACGTAGATAAATTCCCCGGACATATTTCCTGTAGCTCACTTTCAAAATCAGAAATTGTAATTCCTATTTTGAATAATGGCGAAATTATTGCGGTATTGGATGTAGATAGTGATTCTCTTGCTTCCTTCGATAAAACAGATGAAGTGTGGCTGAAGAAAATTGTTGAGCTGTTGATTCTTTAAGAATCCTTAGCGTCTCCGCGTCTTTGCGAGAAACCTTTAGCTTGAAATTATTCCTGTACGTAAATTCGTTTTACTCTTCCTGAAATAGAAGTTAGCACTTCGTAAGGAATGGTATTCATCGCAACAGATAAATTATGAATTTGTCCGAATCTTTCAAAGACAACCGCTTCATCACCTTCTTTGCAATTTATATTGGTTACATCCACCATACACATGTCCATGCAAATATTACCAATGGTTTTGCAGGCAATTTTATTAATGTATACAGCAAACTTTCCGTTTCCTAATTCGCGTTTAAAACCATCGGCGTAACCAATCGGAATCACAGCAATGGTAATATCATTAATTACTTTTCCATTACGATTATAACCAACAGTGTCGCCTGATTTAATATTTTTTATTTGGGAGATGCGCGTTTTTAAAGCGCTTACGTTTTGTAATTTGTTTTGTTCTTCTGAGTTCACGCCAACACCATACATCCCAATTCCTAAACGTACCATATCGTAATGCGCATTTTTAAAACGGGTAATACCGCCCGAATTACAAATGTGTTTTAAAAAACCATAACCTAGTTTAGTTTTAAGAACAGAACAAGCTTTTTCAAAAACAGAAATTTGTTCATTAGTAAAGCCATCTAATTCTGAATTATCTGATCCCGCTAAATGCGAGAAGACTGATTTCACTTTTACCTGAGGATATTTTAATAGAGTAGAGGCAAGCGTTTCAAAATCTTTTTCTTCAAAACCTAAACGGTGCATGCCGGTGTCGATTTTAATATGAACAGGAAAAGCTTCAGCGTACCCGCTCTTTTGTAATTGTTTACAGAATAATTCTAAAATACGAAAAGAATAAATCTCTGGTTCTAAATTGAAATTGATGATGTCTTCTAATGAATCTTCTTCCGGACTCATTACCATCACCGGTAAATTAATTTGCGCGTTACGTAATTCAACACCTTCATCGGCATAAGCCACCGCTAAATAATTAACGCCAATGTGTTGTAATGTTTTTGCAATTTCTGCACTTCCACTTCCATAACCTGTCGCTTTTACCATACACATTATTTGTGTCTCCGGTTTTAGGAGGCTGCGATAGTAATTAATATTTTCAGTCAGCTTATTTAAATTAATTTCTAAAACAGTATCATGACTTTTTTGCTGAAGTAATTGCGAAATATTTTCAAAACCAAAACTACGCGCACCTTTTAATAGGATGGTAGAATTGTTGATGCTAATTTGATTTGAATTAATTGCGCCTACAAATTCATTCGTGTTTTCGAAAAACGTTTTATTAATGGTGAATGCAGAAGCATTCGCCGAAATATTTTTTCCAATACCGATTAAGGAATTGATTTTGTATTGCTTTAAAAGTTTTGAAATCTCTTTATATAAATTTTTAGTGCTTTGTCCCGATTGTTCAATATCAGAAAGTATAACCGTTTTACTACTATTACGCGCTTGCTGATTTAAATAATTGAGTGCGATTTTTAATGAATCTAAATCCGAATTATAAAAATCATTTATTAAAACACAATTATTAATACCGTTTTTAATTTCTAAACGTAGAGCAATAGAAGGTAATTCCTTAAATGAAGAATAATATTTTTCAGGCTCTAATCCTGTTGCTAACAACACTCCAAAACAAGTAATCGCATTTGAAATCGAAGCGGTATCTGTAAATGGAATTTCTAAATTGTAATTTTTTGAGGCGTGAACTAATTCAATTTTAGTAAAGTTAGATTCCAAAACAGTTTTTTTAATTTGTATCGAAGAACCTTTCTCTTTCCCAATTAGAATTATTTTTTTGCTTTTGTATTTGGCAGGAACTTGCTTTGCGCTTAAGCCATTTACTACAATCACCGTGCAATTGTCAAATAACGAAAATTTTTCTGCAATCTTTTGTTTTATTCCTGAGAAACCATCGCTGTGCGCGTCTCCCAAATTAGTAAATACACCAATGTTGGGTTTAATTATTTTTTCCAGCTTCGGCATTTCTTTAGTTGTCGAAATACCAGCCTCAAAAATTCCAACCGTATGTTCACTATTTAAATTCCAAACCGAAAGCGGAACGCCTATTTGTGAATTGTAACTTTTCGGACTACGACAAATATTGAAATTATTTTTCAGCAAAGCGTAAAGCCATTCTTTCACCATCGTTTTCCCGTTACTTCCTGTAATGGCGATAACAGGTAAAGAAAATTGTTCACGATGATGCGTTGCTAATTGTTGAAGTGCAGTTAAAGAATTTTTTACTTTTATTACAGCGCAATCTTTAGGCAACTTAACATTTTCTGAAACCACAAAACAACGCACGCCGTTTTTATATAAATCGTTTACATATTTATGTCCGTTATTTCTTTCACTCACTAAAGCGAAAAACACGCTTTGATGATAATCGGTAATGGTTCTGCTGTCGCTGATTAAATGTTGAATAGAATTTGAAGAAGCACCGCTTAGTTTGCCTTTTAGTATTTCTGATATTTTTTTGGCGGTGTACAATTAGCTATTCATTTTATTATAACAAGCACGGCATAACGGTTCGTAACTATCGGTTTCTCCTAACAATACTAATTTGTCGTTAGCAATTTTACGATACGAAACGTAAGCCAAGTTACCACATTGCATGCATATAGCGTGAACTTTTGTAACATATTCTGCCGAAGCCATTAATTGTGGCATGGGTCCGAATGGGTTCCCCTGAAAATCTAAATCCAAGCCGGCAATAATTACACGGATTCCCATATTCGCTAATTGATTGCAAACGTTCGGGAGTTCCATGTCAAAAAATTGTGCTTCGTCAATAGCCACAACGTCCACATCGTTTACCATTAATAAAATATTAGAGCTGGCAGGAACGGGTGTGCTGTGAATTTCATTACCCTGATGCGAAACCACTTTCACTTCATCGTAACGGGTATCAATTTGAGGTTTAAAAATCTCAACTTTTTGTTTCGCGAACTGCGCACGTTTTAAACGACGGATGAGTTCCTCTGTTTTTCCTGAGAACATACTGCCGCAAATCACCTCTATCCAACCTTTGCGCTGGTATGTTGTGGTATTCTCTAAAAACATTGTTTAAAAGGCGTTAATATATAAACGCTAAATGTAAAGTTAAAAGACTTATTTTTAGTACTGAAATTATTCACAAATAATAACAAATGACAACAGAAAAAGCTTTTGAACAGTTGAAGTTAGCGGCCTTGGAGGTGAAATCTCTGTTAATTGATATTGATGAGAATATTCATCCCTCCGTTGATGAGGTAGATAAATTGGCAAAACGATTAAATGTCTTAAGCGAGCAAGTTGTCATCTATAAATTTCTCCAAACGCAAAAAGAATTGTCGCCAAGTTTCAATCTGCACTTAAAGGTAATGGAGAAATCTAATAGCGATATGCCTGCTGAAACCATTGCTACTTCAGCCGTTAAAGAAATGGAAAGTGTTATTATGGGCAACGATCATATTGAAGGAACAGTAAATGTTTCACGTAAAATTGAGATGGGATTGAACGATAAATTCAGAATGATAAACGAATTATTTAATAAAAGCACAACTGAATTTAATTTAGCCATTGAACAATTAAACATGATTGAAACACTTGAAAAAAGTGATGCTTATCTCGGCGAATTAAAACGTTTATATGCCTGGAGAGACGATCATGAATTAACGATTCGGCTCTATCAACTCAATCAAAAACGTTTCGTGTAACCCTTCGGAATGAAAAACAGTTTCTTTCTTGTTTTATTGCTGTTCTCGTTGGGAATTCAATCTCAAGATTCACTTTATGCCCGTCTGGTTATAAAAAAGCTGACTTCAAAAGAATGTTATGGAAGAGGGTATTTAAATAACGGTTTGGATGTTGCGGCTAAATTTATTTCCTCCGAATTAAAACGTTTAAAAGCCGAACCATTATTTAGCACAGGGTATTTTCAGTGGTTTGATTTTGATGTGAATACTTTTCCTGATAAAATCTCTGTTAAAATTAACGGCAAACTTTTAAAACCGGGCATTGATTTTATTCCCAACCCCGAAAGTGGCAGTGTAAAAGGAAAATATACACTGGTAAAAAAAGACAGCACAACATTTCTGGCACAAAATTCTCCAATTCCCATTGCTGTAAGCCTGAAACGTAAATTAACTTTTAGTGTCGCAACTAATTCAGCTTCCTACTGTGGTATTGAATTACTGAACACAAATCAGTATCCAGATTTAAAAACAATTGATTTAAATATCGAGAGCAAGGTTCTTACAAAATATATCAATAAAAACATTTGTTCGTTTATAAAAGGCACACAAAATAATGATACAGTTGTTGTGTTTACAGCTCATTACGATCACCTCGGTGGTATTGGTAAAAAAACGTATTTTCCCGGAGCTAACGATAATGCAAGCGGCGTAAGTATGTTGTTGAATTTAGTGAAACATTACGCTAATAATCCTCCAAAATATAAAACCTTATTTGTGTTTTTTGCGGGAGAAGAAGCAGGATTAATTGGCTCAAAATATTTTATCGATAACAATACCTTGGATTTAACAAAAGTGAAATTCCTCATAAATCTCGATTTATTGGGTACCGGAAGCGACGGTATTATGGTTGTAAACGCCACCGAATACAAAAGTCAGTTCGAAAAGCTAAAAAAGGTTAACGATGAGGGCGCTTTTCTTAAGGAAATTAAACAACGAGGGAAAGCCCGTAATAGCGACCATTACTGGTTCAGTGAGAAGGGAGTACCGTGTTTTTTCATTTATACTTTGGGGGGAATTAAAGCTTATCACGACGTTTTTGACGTTGAAAGGACCCTTCCTTTAAGTGCATATACCGATGTTTTCAGACTTTTAACAGGCTTTGTAAAACAGCTCTAAAAACACAATATTTTCACGAAAAACACGTATATTTAAGGTTCGATTATGAGTCTTAAAAGGTATTTATTTGTAATCATAGTTTTAATGTGCGCAAGAAGCTCTTTCGCGCAATTTTATTATGGCATGCAATCTGTTGATTTCGGAAAAAACCGGATCCAATACCAAACTTTCGATTGGACGTATTTCGAATTCGACCGCTATAAAGTGTATACCTACGCCGGCGGAAAAGAAATTGCACAGTATGTGGCAGTATCTGTTGACAAAGAACTTCCTTTGATGGAAAAACGTTTGGGTTATCAGGTGGATGATAAAGTTCAAATTCTGGTTTACAATAATCAAAACGATTTAAAACAAAGTAATCTTGGTCTTTCTGCCGACGACATGAGTAATGTTGGTGGTGTTACACATATTGTTGGCGATAAAATAAATGTCTTTTTTAATGGAAGTCATGCCGACCTAGATCGCCAAATTCGCGCAGCATTAGCTGAATTAATTATTGATAAAATAATGTTCGGAGGTAAGGCCCGAGAAATGGTACGTAATTCTACACTATTAGTTTTACCGGATTGGTACAAACAAGGTTTAATAAAATATTTATCGGAAGGATGGAATACTTACGCTGATAATTATTTGATGGATGCTATTAAGAACGACCGCTTCTATAAATTTAGTCAACTAAGCGGAAAAGATGCTTACAACGCCGGCCACGCTTTATGGTATTACATTGCTGAAACTTATGGCGAAGCTTCCATTCAAAACATATTATACACGACAAAAATTTACCGTAGTGCCGATCAAGGTTTACAACAAGCGGCTCCGGGCTCAAACGTTAGTAATTTGATTTACGAATTATCTGAGGCGTTCAACAAACGTTATTACAATTATAAAGACACCAGTCAAAAACTTCCTGTTGCACAAGAGGTTTTACAAAAACAAAAAAAATCAAGGCATTATTATAATTTGAAAGTGAGTCCTGATGGACAAAAAACAATTTATGCTACTAATGAATTAGGTCAGTTTAAAGTTTGGGTAAATACACTCGGTGAAACAAAGCATAAACGCATTTTAAAATACAATCCGAAAGTGGAGCGTATGGAAGATTTTAATTATCCTTTATTAGCATGGCATCCGAACAATGAAATAGTGGCCATGATTTACGAGCGCAAGAATCAAATGATATTACATACTTACGATGTGGTGACGGGCGAAAAGTTTAAACGCAACATCACCGGCTTCGAAAAAATAAATAGTTTTTCGTTTAGTCACGATGGAAAAAAATTAGTCATGAGTGGTGTGAAAAAAGGAAAAGGTCAATCTGATATTTTTATTTTCCTGATGAACAGTGGCGGCTTGGAACAAATCACCAATGATATTTGGGATGATAATAATCCGGTATTTATTCAGAACACAACAGGAATTGTTTTTGAAAGCAACAGGGTTTCAGACACTATCCGTTCGACAGACGATGCGAAAGTGTTTTATAAAATAACGCGCAACAACGATTTATTTTATTTGTCTTACAATCCAAAATCACAAATTGCAGTTCGTGTTACCAATACTCCTGATATAAACGAAACGCAAGCACAAGAATATTCTAAACAAACTATTGCATACTTAAGCGAGAAAAATGGTGTTTACAATCGTTACATTGCTAAGTTTGATAGTAGTATTTCTTTTGTTGATACGGTGGAACATTACCGTTATTTCTTTAATTCGAAAGCTGTAAGTAATTATAGTAGGAATGTGATGGAACATAATATCAACTCACGCTTCACTAAGAAAGCAGAAATTTTTTATAACAATGGTCGTTATGTATTAGCGGTATCTGATTTAAAGAAGGAAAGTGAATTAGAGCCTCTTGAATTAAAAAATTCCTGGTTTAAATCATCAGAGCGTCAATCCATTTTTGATCCTGAAAAAATTTCAATGCGTAAAGCAAGAAAGCCTGTTCAGGAAAAACCAAGATATTCCTCAAGCGATACATCTTCTAAAACAACAAAGGGAATCGACTTTAATAATTACAGTTTAAGCGGCGAAAAAAATAAGCCAAGAGAGAATGCAGAAGCAGTAAACACAACTAAACCCGCAGCAGGAGTTGACACAGCAGGAAGAAGTACAGTTACGCAAAACGAATTCCGTTTTCCAATACAACAAAATTATTACACAGCTTTTTATACCGAATATGTAGTTACACAATTAGACAATTCATTTTTAGGAACCAGCTATCAGCGTTATACGGGCGGCGCAAATCCGGTGTATTTAAATCCGGGATTGAACGCTTTATTTAAAATTGGCTTAAGTGATTTGATGGAGGATCGCCGAATTGTTGCCGGTTTCAGAATTGCAGGCTCCTTAGATAACGAGTACATGTTAAGTTTTGAAAACCGTAAACGTTTAATAGATCATCAGTTAGTATTGCACCGTCAAGCTTTCTTAAAAGTAAATTCTTATTATGGTGAATTAGCAAAAGTAACATCGCAGGATGTTCGTTACTCTATTAAATTACCATTTAGTGAAGTTAGCGCAACACGTTTTTCTTTATTGTACAGAAACGACAGAGCTGTATATGCATCAGTTGGAGATTTTTCGCTTGCTAAGAAAGATACTTACGATAACTATGCCGGCGCTCGTTTAGAATATATTTTCGATAACACCCGTAAGCGCGGATTAAATTTATTTAATGGAGTTCGTGCTAAAGTATGGGGCGAGTATTGGAGATTAATTAAAGAAGATAGACACGATTTAATAACATTTGGTTTTGATGTGCGTGGTTACAAAAAAGTGCATCGTGATTTAATTTGGTGTAACCGTTTAGCAGGTGGTAGCTCATGGGGAACTGATAAGTTGATTTATTATTTAGGAGGCGTTGATTCTTGGTTTAATCCGAAATTTGACAACAGCATTAATGTGGTTAGATCAGAAGAATATCAGTTTCAAACTTTGGCTACTAATATGCGGGGCTTTAAACAAAATATCCGTAACGGAAATAATTTTGTGGTTTGGAATTCAGAATTACGTTTCCCGATTTTCAGATATTTGTATAATCGTCCAATCCGTTCCGACTTCATTAATAATTTCCAGATTATTACGTTTGCTGATGCGGGTATGGCTTGGTATGGTGTAAATCCTTTAAGCGAAGAGAATACTTTAAATAAAAATATTTACTACGGTAATCCGATTACACTTACCATTTATAATCAGAAAAATCCATTAGTAGGCGGTATAGGATTTGGTGTGCGTTCGCGCTTGTTAGGTTATTTTGTCCGCCTTGATTTTGGTTGGGGAATTGACGACATGAAAATTCAAAAATCAATAACGTATCTTTCTTTCACAACAGATTTCTAAACCTGTAATGAACTCGCCGAGTATGAATAGCATTTACATTTTATTATTGGTTGGATTGGTAGCAGGTTTGCTAAGTGGATTAGTTGGTATTGGCGGCGGCATCATTATTGTTCCTGTGTTGGTTTACTTTTTAAATTATAGTCAGCAACAAGCGCAAGGCACCACCTTATTTATGTTTTTATTACCAATAGGAATTTTAGGTGTGATGAATTATTACAAAGCGGGTTATGTTGAATATAAAACCGCATTAATTATTGCAAGTACATTTATTATTGGAAGTTATTTTGGTAGCAAGTTTGCTATTTCTCTTGACCAGAAAACAGTAAAGCAACTGTTCGGAGTGATTATTGTTTTACTCGGCATTAAAATGATTTTCTGGAAATAGTGGTAACTGTAAATCAAATAAAGGAACAAGCCGATAAAATATTTGCTACCGTTTTAGCAACGCGCCGACATATTCACCAACATCCTGAATTATCTTTTAAAGAAGTTGAAACCTCAAAATACATTTGTTCGGTATTAGATAAAATGGGAATTGAGTATACTACAGGCCATGTTAAAACAGGAATTGTTGCTTTAATAAAAGGAAAAAATCCCGAGAAGAAAGTGTTGTTGTTGCGCGCCGACATGGATGCTTTACCAATCTCAGAGCAAAATAAAACGGATTACGTTTCTAAAAATTCAGGTGTTATGCACGCGTGCGGACATGATGTGCATAGTGCTGCTGTAATTGGCGCGGCTCATATTCTAAACACATTTAAAAACGAATTTGAGGGCACAGTAAAACTGATTTTTCAACCGGGTGAAGAAGTATTACCCGGAGGCGCTTCGTTAATGATTGCAGAGGGTGTTTTAAAAAATCCGAATGTAAATGTCGCGGTTGCACAACATGTACATCCAAGTATGGAAGTTGGAAAAGTGGGATTTAAAAGTGGTATGTACATGGCGAGTACGGATGAAATTTATTTAACCATCACCGGTAAAGGTGGTCACGCCGCTATGCCGGCTGATTATAATAATCCGTTATTAATTACGGCGGAAGTTTTATTAGAATTAAAAAAGAAATTTCCTAATGATGGAAAATCTGAAATCCCAACTGTATTAGCTTTCGGAAAAATTGAAGGAGCAGGGGCTACGAACGTTATACCTGAAAAAGTAGATATACAAGGCACTTTCAGAACAATGGATGAAAAGTGGAGAATGGAAGCGCATGATATCATCTCAAAAACAGTTTTAGAAGTGTGTACTAAACATAATGCAAAGGCAGATTTAAATATAATGCGCGGTTATCCTTTTTTAGTGAATGATAATACCGTTACCGAAAATTGCAGACAAGCAGCCATTAATTATTTAGGAAAAGAAAATGTTGAGGAATTGCCTTTACGAATGACAGCCGAAGACTTTGCTTATTTTACTCAAGAATTACCGTGTTGTTTTTACCGTTTAGGTACAGGGAATAAAGCAAAAGGTATTGTTTCGGGTGTGCATACCCCAACATTTGATATTGATGAGGAAGCCTTAAGAATTGGATCGGGATTAATGGCATGGCTTGCTATAGAGCAACTAAAAGAGGCATAATTTAGTAAAGGTTAATTGTAAGGGAATATGAGAAGGAATTATAGCAGAAAATATACTAATTTTACCGCCTTTACGTTTATAAGACATTGAGATTACGTAGTGTAACATATTTATCACTTTTATTGCTCTTGGTTTTGTTTCAAAGCTGTGGCACCAAGAAAAATACGTTTATCCATCGCGGGTATCACAATATGACCGCGCGCTTTAATGGCTATTACTGGAGTTCGGAAGCGATTAAAGAAGGTGTTTTTAAAATAGAAGGAAATCATAAGGACAATTACGAAAAATTACTTCCGGTTTATATTGTTCCAAGTAATGAGGCGGCAAAAGCAACTTTTCCTGATTTTGATAAGGCGATTAAAAAATCATCTTTGGTTATCCAACGTCACACTATTAAAGATAAAAAAGATAATGAAATTCCAACCGCCGGAAAATGGATTGACAACAATTGGATAAACATTGGTATTTCCCGCATTTATAAGCGCGAATTTTTTTCGGGTATCGAAGCATTAGATTATGTTGTTCGTACTTACAAAACAAAAGATAAATACAAAGCATTATTGTGGCAAGCCAAAGCACTAAACGAAATAGGTTCAGTATCCCAATCCGATCCAATTATTGGTTTATTATACAACGATAAAAAATTGCCAAAGAAAATTAAAAGTCAGATGGGCGCTATTCGTGGCGACTATTTTATTAAACGCGGTTTGTACAAAGAAGCAATTGGTGCTTTAACAGAGGCGGCTAATCAAAAAGGAATTTTAAGAAAAGGTCTGCGCAAAAAAGAGCGCGCCCGTTATGCATTTATTGTAGCACAACTTTACGAAGAAGAAAAAGACATTAAGAAAGCGCGTCAGTTTTACGAAAAGGCATTAAGCTTGAAGCCCGCTTATGATATGGTGTTTTATGCAAACATTAAGTTGGCTCGTTTAGTAGATACTAAAAGGGGAAATGCGGAGAAGACAAAAACCAAATTGCTGAAGATGACAAAAGACAGTAAGAACTCGGAGTATTTGGATGTTATTTATTTTACTTTAGGTGAAATTGAAGAGAAAGAAAGACACGAAGACAAAGCAATCGCCTATTATAAAAAATCAGCGGCAAACAGCGTAAGTAATTTAAATCAGAAAGCATTAGCCTATTTAAAATTAGGAGATATTTATTTTGAGAAATCGAATTACCAATTATCAGAAGGGTACTATGATAGTACTATTGTGGTATTGCCAAAGGATCATCCGAATTACAATAACATTGTAAATCGTAAAAACACTTTATCAACCTTGGTTGGATTTATAAGAACCATTCAACGCGAAGATAGTTTGCAAAAATTAGCACGTTTATCGGAGGCAGAAAGAAATAAAGCCATTGATAATATAATCGAGAAGCTTGAATACGATGAAGAAAGAAGACGGGAAGAATTAGAGAATTTGAAATCTCAAAACCAAAATCCGCTTACTAATACAACAACAAATCCCGGAGATAATATTTTTGGTGGTGCTGGCGGCGGCTGGTATTTCTATAATCAAACAACAATCAGTTTTGGTATTGCCGATTTTGCAAAACGTTGGGGCAATAGAAAACTGGAAGACAACTGGAGAAGAAGTGCCAAAGGCTTATCAATAGAAAATTCAGATACCAATAACGAAACGGTTGGCACTAAAACTACAACAACAGGTAATGGTAAAAACAATACAAAAAATAAAGATCCACGCAGAACAAGAGAATTTTATTTAAAACAATTACCATTAACGGATACCTTGATGAAAACATCGCACTCGAAAATTATTGAGGCTGATTATTTATTAGGAACTACTTATAAAGAAGAATTAAATAATAACAAACGATCAATTGCCGCATTTGAAGATTTGAATAACCGTTATCCTGAACATAAATATCGATTGCAAAGTTATTATCAATTGTACCGCACTTATTTAGCAGACAAAAATCAACCGCAATCGGATTTTTATAAGGAAAAATTATTAAATGAGTATCCAAAAAGTGAATACGCGAAGTTGATTAAAAATCCTAAATACGCTGAGGAGTTAAATGCAAAACGTGGTGAGGTAGAAGATTTTTATGAAAGCACATTCGATTTATATTCGACCGGAAATTATGAGCAGGCGTATGCGCAATGTAACGATGCTTTAAAAAAGTTTGGCAAAACAGAATTTTCTGCAAAGTTTGAATTAGTTCGTGTAATGTGTGTTGGTAGATTGAAAGGTCCAGATTCTTTAACATGGGCCCTGAACGAATTTTTAATTATGTATCCAAACTCTGAAGTTACGCCGCGCGCCAACGAAATATTTAACGCTTTAAAAAAGTATAGAAATCCTGCACTTGTTGCAGACGAAAATTCAGCGAACAAACCACCGGTTGATACGTTTGTTGTTAATTTAGAGAAAGAACATTTTGCTTTAATTGTATCGGTAGATGATCCTAAAATCACGAACCCTTACAAATCGTCTATCGATAATTTTAACCGAGAATATTATAGCAATAAGAACTTTTCAATTGCCAGTAATTTGTTTGGCACAGGTCAGCAGATGATTTTGGTGAAATCCTTTGCGGATGCAAGTGAGGCCTATAAGTATATCGGAAACCTTCAAACCGACACTAAATTATATACCGGAAATATCAAAAAAGAGGCCTTTTCGTTCTTTATTATCTCAGCCGAAAATCTACCTCATTTCTATAAAAAAGCAAGCGCCAGTTATTACAAGGCTTTCTTCGATGAAGCCTATAAAACTGTGATTCAGGAGCCTAAATAAATAATTTGGCTTATTTAATTAAATTCAGTAACTTGCACTAAATTAACTATTTACAATTTTTTATGTTAGGAATAGGAAATAAAAATTCAAATGCAGAAGCCAGCGCCATTAACTTAATTGGACTAGGCACACAAATAATTGGCGACATTATATCAGCCGGAGATGTTCGTATTGACGGAAGCTTAAACGGGAACATTAAACTAAACGGTCGTTTGGTTGTTGGTCCTAATGGTAAAATTGAAGGCAATGTAATTTGTCAGAACGCAGATATTTCGGGTGAAGTAAAAGGAACTGTTGAAGTTGTGGAAATGTTGGCTTTAAAAGCAACCGCAAAAATTTTAGGAGATATGATTACCGGAAAACTTTCTATTGAGCCGGGAGCTGTGTTTACAGGAAGTTGTAACATGGGCGCTATTGTAAAAAACATTAACTCCGCCGGTGAAAAATCAATCGCCTCCAAAACCGCCTAATAATTTTAATAAGTATTCTAATTTAGGAATACAAATGGCCGTTACAATTGGCCTCGGATGTTGGGGTGGATACAAACTCGATCAAATGTATCCAAACAAATATCACGTTTACACTGTAGTATTAAGTCTATTCTCTATTTTCGCGGCTATGTATTTGGTGTTAAAAGATTTTATTAAACCGAAAAAATAATGCAACCAAACATTTTTAAAGTTATTGGTATTTCTTCCATTCTTTCGGCTGGTGTATCTATACTTCTGAATTATTTTTCTGTATTACAATCTGCCACTTGGTTTGTTAGTTTTGGATTTCATCTTTTAGTTTCCGTATTGTTGTATTTATTATTGTTTCGAAAAGCGGATGATCAACGTGATTATACTAATAAAATTATGTTTTCGTCAATGGGCCGTTTATTAATGTGTATGATAAGCTTGCTTATTTATAAAGTGTTCGACAAGCAAGGCTTCACGCATTATGCGGCACATTTTTTAATCCATTATATTTTGTTTACTGCATTCGAAATAATATTTCTTCTCAAGTTTATCAAAGAGAAAAAAAACTAGCTCAATTTCGACTTTGTTTTTAGAGAAAAAGATGATTTGGCCAAACCCCTAAAGAAATGAGTGAATCAAAACACCTTGATTTGTAACTAGTTAAACGCATAAAAACAACCAATTAACCTTCCTTCACCTTCATGGGCTAAACCTTTTGCACGGTTTTTGCGTCTTAGTGTATATAAGGCAATTCAATTATGGCAATTAAACAATTAACGATACCAATGTTTCCACTTAATATGGTGGTTTTACCGGGTGAATCGGTAAAGTTGCATATTTATGAGGAACGCTATAAACAACTCATTAATGATTGTTTAGAGAACGAAGCCCATTTCGGGATTCCATTTTCGGTGAATGGAAAAGTGAAAACTTACGGTGTTGAAGTAAGTATTAAAAAGGTCATTAAGATTTTTGATAACGGTGAGATGGATATTATGGTGCAAGGCGAACGCGTGTTCAGTATTTTAGATTATTCGAGCACACTAAAACCAAAATTATACGGCGCTGCTATTATTCAATACGAAGAAGAGGAAATGCCAAAGGCTACAAATTATTTGCAGGAATTAGCTATGGAATACATGGCTTTATCGCAAAACAAAATGGTAGACTACGAAACGTTTGATGCTGTTTCTTTATATGATATCGCCAACCTTTTACAGTTATCATCAAAGGAAAAATACCAATTGATTTCTGTAAAAACATTTGATGAGAAAGAGAAGTTTTTGTGTAACACTTTCCGTCAATCTATTTGTATCTTCGAGAAGGAAGTAGAATTAAAAGACCGATTTATCTTCAATTAATGTCAGTTCGAGCGTAGTCGAGAACCGCCACATTTAGGGGTAAAAGCCCCACTTACTAAAAATAAAGAGCCACCTGTAATAAGGTGGTTTTTTGTTTTCAATACCCGCCATATCTTTATACCAAGAAATTAATCTATGCGAAAAATTTACATGTCACCTTACACAATGTTTAACTTAAAACCTAAAGGCCATGAAAATTGTATTCAACAATTCGCAAAAAATGAACGACATCATTTTTGCTAACCGCAACAAAAGTTACGGCGCTTATGCACTAAGAGCCGCATATAATTCAACTATTTTTAAATCGCTTTCCATTGTAATATCAACTGTGTTTTTATTTACAATTGGCACTTACGTTTTTTCTAAAGTAATTGAAGAGAAAAAAATTGTTGACTTCGGGGCTAACGATTCAGTTATCGTATGTGATTTTAAACCTTTTGAAAAACCGAAAGATCCGCCGAAACAACCATCCGGAGGAAAAAAAACAAATGCAACCGCAACTGTAATTAATGAAAGGGATACAACAACCGTAAAACCTGATCTTGATCCAATTGTAAATACTAATCCCAACCCAAATGGGAATCCAAATGCTACAGGCACATTAACAGGAACAGGTGTTGGAACAGTTGCAACTACTTTCACTACAGAAATTATTGAACCCCCAACCGCAATACCTGTTGAAGAACCTGAATTTGAAGGCGGCTTAAAAGCTTTACGTGAGTTCATTCAAAAAAATACGGTTTACCCTGAATTAGCAAAAGAAATTGGAAAGGAAGGAACTGTTTATGTTAGTTTTATCATTGATGAAAAAGGACAAATAGAAAGCTCTAAAATTTTGAAAGGCATTGGCGCAGGGTGCGATGAAGAAGCGAGTAGAGTTGTAAATAAACTCCCAAAATTTAAAAAACCGGGTAAGAATGCATTAGGAAAACCCGTTAAAGTAATATTTAACATTCCTATTGCCTTTAGATTAAAATAAGTTGTGTTTGTTTGTTTAGAACCGCTGCGAGTAGGAGTCTCGCAGCGGTTTTTTTGTAACTATTCCATCCTCAGGCGTTATATAAACATATTCTTGTTTAAAACCCCTTATGGCATAAAATTTACGCGCCTCTTTATACTCTAATTTCGTAGTAAATTTTTATTTATGCTGAACTTCATTTTACAGGCAGGTATTAATCCCGCAACAACAGTTGCTGCCGCCACCGATTCGTTAAACAATGCTGCAACAACAGGCATTCAAACTGTTGCAAACGCAGCTCCTGAAATTACTCAAACAGTAATTTC
The DNA here is from genome assembly GCA_018000995.1 of Bacteroidia bacterium. Classification (GTDB taxonomy): domain Bacteria; phylum Bacteroidota; class Bacteroidia; order B-17B0; family Aurantibacillaceae; genus JAHEYG01. The sequence continues at coordinate 58,963 of JAGNIU010000006.1, read as the reverse complement.
GCCGATGGATATGATTATAAAAGGTGGTCCGGTAATGATTATCCTTGGCGTTTTATTTGCCTTAGCCATTTATGTTTTGGTAGAACGCTTACTCGTTATCAGCAAAGCTTCAAAAAAGAATCCAACGTTGATGCCGAGCTTAAAAGATATGATTCACAGTGGCAATATAGCTAATGCGCGTGCTATGTGTAAAAGTGTAAATACTCCTGAGTCGTTAATGTTAGAACAAGGTATTTCTCGTATCGGGCAATCCACTCAGGAAATTCGTGAAGCCATGACTGCAGCGGGAACAAATGAATTAAATAAACTTGAAAAGAATCTCAGCATCTTAAACATTACAGGACGAATTGCACCAATGTTTGGTTTCATCGGAACTATCTTCGGTGTAATTAAAATATTTTATGATATCTCTTTAGCAAAAACAGTTGAGATTGAAATTATCTCTACAGGTTTATACCAAAAGATGGTGACATCCGCCGGAGGTTTAGTGGTTGGTGTATTAGCATTCGTTGCTTACCATTGGTTAAACGCACGCATCGATAAATTATCTCACCGCATGGAAGAAGCACAAATTAACTTTCTTGACATGTTAAACGAACCAAGTAAGTAATTATAAATGTTAGATGTTAAATTATAAATGAAAAACCAATTTAGCATTTATCATTCAATATTTAAAATTTCCAAATAATGGGACTAAGAAAAAAAGCACATAGAGACGCTGAGGTAAGTACAGAATCGTTAAACGATATCATGTTCTTCCTATTGCTTTTCTTTTTGATATTATCTACCATGGTGAGTCCAAATGCCATGAAAGTAAATTTACCAAGTTCAAAAGCGAATAAACCAATTGATAACAACAAGAAGCCGGTGAATTTAGCAGTTACAAAAGACCGTAAATATTATATCGATAGTAAAGAAGTAGACGTTGCAAATTTAGAAACAGCATTAACAGAAAAAATTGCAGGCAGAGCAGAGCCAGTAGTAATTTTACATATTGATAAAGATTTAGTGTATCAGGATTTTATTGATGTAATGCAAATTGGCGACAGATTAAAATGTAAAATGGTTTGTGCAACCGCACCATCAAACAGTAATAAGTAATGTACGTAACACAAGCAGAAGAAAATAAGAACAGAGCTATTGCCTCCGCAGTTTCTATGGGAATACTGGCGCTCTTGCTTTTGTTTTTAATTCTGTTTAAAATCATAACACCTAATCCTCCTTTCCCTGAAGTAGTAGGTGGTGGTGGCGGACTGGAAATCAACTTCGGTAATTATAATGAAGGAACAGGTAATGTAGAGCAAAATGGAATTGGTGAAGCAACAAGCGTTATCACAGAACAAACCCCAACACCTCCAACAGCAAACAGCGCAAACGATCCTACTTATACAAGTGAAACAGGTGAAGATGTAAAAGTGGAGGATAACAAAGTAAAGAATAACACAAACGTTACCGTTATTAAACCTGTTGTTGAAACGCCTAAACCAAAAACAGCAGCTGAGTTATTAGCAGAAAAATTTAAACAGAATCAAGGTAAAACAGGCGGTGGCGATGGCAATAGCGGTCACGCCGGTAATGATGGTAGTCCTGATGGTAATCCAAATACAAATGGCACAGGTGGAACCGGTGGTGGTGATGGAGGAGGCGATGGTCCGGGTCATGGTCCGGGTTCAGGACCAGGAAGTGGTCCGGGTAAAAAATTTGGTTTCGATTTAAAAGGACGAGCAATTGTAAATCCGCCAACATTACCGAAGGATACAAAGGAAGAAGGAAAGGTAGTTGTAGAAATTACGGTTGATAAAAATGGTAATGTAATTGAAGCTAATCCTAACGGTCGTGGTACAACTACATCAAGCGCTATCTTAAAATCAAAAGCAAGAATGGCAGCTTTAGCAACTAAGTTTAATGTTAATGGTGCGTTTGAAGAGCAAACAGGAACAATCACCATCGTATTCGCTTTTAATTAATGAACTATTCTCAAACGCTTGACTATCTGTTTTCGCGTTTGCCAATGTATCAACGCGTTGGTGCAGCTGCTTATAAAGCAGATTTAAAAAATACCATTAAGATTTGTCAGGCTCTTGGCAATCCTCAAAATAAATTACAGTGTATTCATGTTGCTGGAACAAATGGAAAAGGTTCTACTTCACACATGATTGCTGCTGTGCTACAAAAAGCAGGCTACAAAGTTGGATTATATACTTCCCCACATTTATTAGATTTTAGGGAGCGTATAAAAATTAACGGCAAGATGATTGCCAAAGAATATATTGTTGATTTTGTAGAACAACACAAAACTAAATTCGAGGAAATTGAACCTTCGTTTTTCGAATGGACAGTTGGATTAGCTTTTGATTACTTTGCCAATAAAGAAGTAGACGTTGCTGTAATAGAAGTTGGTTTAGGTGGGAGATTAGATTCAACCAATGTGATTAATCCTGTGGTGAGTGTGATTACCAATATTGGGATGGATCACATGAATTTATTAGGCGACACCTTACAAAAGATTGCTGCAGAAAAAGCAGGAATTATAAAAGCGCGTAAGCCTGTTGTTATTTCCCAATATCAAACAGAGCTGGTTGGAGTGTTTTCAGATAAAGCAAAAGAATTAAAAGCACCCATACAATTCGCCAGTAAAGAATTTAAAGTGATTGAAAGTAAAAAGGAAAATAATTTGTTATCGGTTAAGCTGCTTGATAAAAAAACAAATTTTACTACCAATTACCAATTAGATTTAACGGGATTCTATCAAGTAAAAAATTTAGTTGGTGTTATTGCAGCTTTAAAAGTAATTACTGAAAACGGGTTTATTATAAATGAGGATGACATTCAAAAAGGCTTAAGTAATGTAATTAAGCTAACTGGTTTATTAGGCCGCTGGCAAACCATAAGTGAAAAGCCATTAGTAATTTGCGACACCGGACATAACGAGGACGGTATTAAAGAAGTGTTGCATAATTTGAGTTTGTATTCTTATAAGCAATTACACTTTGTGTTGGGTGTTGTAAACGATAAAGATGTTTCTTCCATTTTAAAATTATTACCAAAAGATGCGATTTATTATTTTACTAAGGCTTCTGTTCCTCGTGCATTACCTGAATCGGAATTGAAGCTAAAATCAGAAGAGTTTGGATTAAGCGGAAATACTTATCCAACAGTAAAAGAAGCCTTGAATGCCGCTAAGGAAAAAGTTAAAGCCAATGATTTAATTTTTGTTGGAGGAAGTACTTTTGTTGTGGCGGATGCGCTTGCAATCTAAACTTCATGTTCTTTGTGTTTTAACTTTGTGGTTAATTTTACCACAAAGTTCATGGTGGCTTTCATAAACAAGTGGATTAACGGCTTGTAATTTTTTATGTTGAAGAATTAACCCCTTCAATAAAACCAAACGTAAAAATCGTTATACGCATCACATTCAAATTTAAAGTTTTTCCCTCCAAATGTTTGTGTGTTGTATCGTTTTAAAACTAAACGGCAAGTGAGAGTCGTTCCTGGTGTAAAAGTTGAGTAGTCGGCAGGCGTAAAGACAATTTGCGTTGAACCTGCAGGAACAGTTTTAGCAACATAATTAAGTGAGTTACCTGTTGGGTTTAATAAACAAATCGCTTCCGAATAATAATTTAAACCTGTAAGCGGAATAACGTAATTTTTTGTTTTATCAAGACTGTCTTCAACTTGTATAGCTAATGATGGTGGATAAACCTGAAATGTATCTGGATTACTATAAGTAAAAGAAGGTAGGGTAGATGAAGTTAACTGAAAATTTCTTTGAGTAGAAAAATCAACTGTACCAACTGAATCATAATACATATTGATAGTGGAATTGAAGCCTAATGTAACACCATTAGCTGTTAAAGTACCTTGCTTAGATGAACTGGCTAAAATAAATGAATTTGATGTAACACTTAGAAAACCTTTAAAAGCATAAGCTGGAGCACTTGGAGAACCGGCACTCCACGAAATATAACGCTCTGCTTGCAACTGTCCGTTAATAACAGGGGCAGTTGAAGTGCTGCCAGTTGTTGTTGAAGTTGGCTCAGGTGTATTTTCTTTCTTTTTGCAGGAGTTTAAAAAAACAAGAATAATAACAGGAATAAAAAATAATCTTTTCATAGCTACAAGTTTTAAATATTCATTTTTTAAACGTTAGTGGCAGAATTAAAAAAGCAGTGCGGTCGAAGTTGTTAAGGTGCCCTATCTAAGATAAAAAACAAGAATGAGAAAAGCAAATTTATTAAGTAACGATAAGCTATTTAATAATTATCTACGCCTTGGAATGAAATCTTAAGTGCAGCAAATAAAGAATCAAAAGCAAAGGCTTGATCTTTTAGCGGAATTATTTTTGTGGTGACGGATGCTCTAGCTATTTAGCTTTTGGTGCAGCAAGTGCCAAATTAATACGCTCGGTTATAATTTGTGCGAGCTTCGAAAAATAACCACTCACAATTTTTTTAGGATCGTTTAAAGCAGCGGGAAATTGTGTTTCTGCAATGCCTGAATTTATTTCTTTAGCATCAAACGTGTAAACGGTATAATGCACAACTAATTTTCGGAAGCCATCTGTAGTAGTTGTCGCAGCATCAGCCGGACCGCCACTGTTCGACGCTTTAATATCTAATTGATTAATGAAAACAAAAATATCGCTTTTGTATGTTTTATATAAATGAGGAACAAGTCCTGGCGTATTAATTTTAGCGTTCATGAATCGCTGATCCGTATTGGATTCATCAATGATTTGTCCGTTCTTAATAGTTTGTTCTTGTTTTTCTTTAACCGGCGGCTTGTAATTTTTTTGATCAGGAACTTTCATGTACTCCAAAACTAAATGCTGATAAATTTCTGCGAGATCTTTTTTTGTTTTAATAGTGTCGTCCATTAAATCCACAACCTGATGTTGCGCTTTTAAAGATTTGTACAATTGCTCGTTAATACCATCGCGGAACAGAGCTTTAATTTGTTTGCCGCTAAGTTTACTTTCTTTATTCAAGGCATAATCAATTTCGCTCATGTATAAGCGTGGCTCAAAAGGTATGAGCATGATTTTGTGTTTTCCGGGAGCAGGAGCCTTTTCGCCACTTTTGTTTATAGTTGTATGCTGAGCATTCAATGCAAGAATGCAGAATAGAAAAATGACAGATAAATAGAACCTATGCTGTTTTTCTCCCATTTGAAGTATAACGCTAAATAATTAAATAGTTACTAATCGCGTAGCCAATCGGTATTGGCATAAATCATCAACGCTAAAATAAATACTAAACCAACATAGTTAGCATAGTACAATACTTTTTCCGGCACTTTACGGCGACTCACAATCTCAATCAATAAAAATAAAATGTAGCCACCATCTAACATGGGGATTGGTAAAAAGTTCATGAATGCTAATACTAAAGAAAGGAATCCGGTGAACATCCAGAACGCATGCCAGTCCCATTCTTCATTCATGTTTTTGTACATGCTGTAAAAACCGCCTACTTGTTTGTGTGCATCTTTCACAGTGAAAATCACAACCAACTGTTTGGCTTGCATCACAATATTTTCTTTAGCATCTTTTATACCTTCACCAAGCGATTCAAAAAATCCGAATTTAAATTGTTGTTCAGGAATATATTTATCAGCTAGTGGCGCAAATCCAATCTTGCCATCTTCACTAACTTTTGATTTTAATTTTACAGTATCGATACCTCTTAAAATAACCAACTCAACTTCTTTACCTGAATTCTTAATTATCTCTCTTCTGAACTCGTGATAGAATGGTGTAGACATTGAATTAACGGAAGCGATTAAATCGCCTTTCTTTAATCCTGCTGCTTCGGCGTAGGAGGTAGGTGTAACCTCAGCTACTTCAGTCGGCATTCGAACGCCAATGAAATCAGATTTTTTTAAATTACGTAAAATTGTACTTACGTTATCAGCGCTAATTGGAATAGTAACGTTTTGTCCATCACGATTTACTACCATGCTGGTTGCTTTGTTCATGATGATTTCAATTTCAACTCGGCGTAGGTTAGTTAGAGGCTCACCATCAATTGATACAACATTATCGCCATCGCGTAAACCCATGCTTAGTGCGGTTGAGTCGCAAGCAATTCCGTTAGTTAATTTATCGGCAGGTGTTGATGATTTTCCCCAGAAGAAAAACACCATCCAGTAAATTAAAATTCCTAAAATTAAATTCACTAAAATTCCGCCCATCATAATCAACAAACGTTGCCAAGCTGGTTTCGCTCTGAATTCCCACTCTTCCGGTTCTTTTTCTAAAGTAGCTTTATCCATTTGTTCATCTACCATGCCGGCAATTTGAACATAACCACCAAAAGGGAACCAACCTAATCCATAAACGGTATCACCAATTTTCTTTTTAAATAAAGAGAAATTTAATAATCCCGCAAACGGAAATAAGAAATCGAAAAACAAATAAAATTTTTCAACGCGGCATTTGAATTTTTTCGCAAAAAAGAAATGACCGAATTCGTGAAGGGTAATTAGTATAGTTAAACTTAAAAATAATTGTGCAAACTTAATCATGAGGTGGTGGTGGATTTTAAATAAGAGTGGAGGCTAATTTTCTGGTTTCTTTATCGCATTCAATGTATTGCTCGTAGTTAGGTTTTTCGATAAACGACATTTTACTTAAACATGTTTCGATAACCGAACTCATTTCTAAAAATTTTATTTTATCTGCTAAAAAAGAACTGACCGCAATTTCGTTAGCAGCGTTCAATACACAGGGCATATTGCCGCCTTTATTCAGGGCTTCAAACGCCAGAGCTAAGTTAACAAAAGTTTCGGTGTCGGCCTTCTCAAAGGTTAGTTCAGGATAGTTAAAAAAATCAAAACGCTTGAAGTTATTTTTTACCCTTTGGGGATAAGAAAAGGCATATTGTATTGGCAGCTTCATATCGGGTAAACCCATTTGTGCTTTCATGCTGCCGTCTTCAAATTGAACAATACTATGCACAATACTTTGCGGATGCACAATAACATCAATTTGTTTGGGAGATAAATTAAATAACCATTTGGCTTCAATAACCTCTAAACCTTTATTCATTAAGCTGGCAGAGTCAACCGTAATTTTTGCGCCCATACTCCAGTTTGGATGTTTGAGGGCTTGTTCGCGAGTGACTTTTTCTAAATCCGATTTTGTTTTTCCTCTGAAGGGACCGCCTGATGCAGTGAGATAAATTTTTTCAATTTTGTTATCCCATTCGCCTGCTAAACATTGAAAAATTGCTGAGTGTTCAGAATCCACAGGATAAATATTCACACTGTTTTCCATTGCTAAACGGGTGACTAAATCTCCCGCAACAACTAAAGTTTCTTTATTAGCAAGGGCAATATTTTTTTTATGTTTGATGGCGTTTATGGTAGAAGCTAATCCCGCATAACCAACAATACAAGCCAAAACAATATCGATGGTTTCCATTTCAACAATTTGTTCGATGGCTTTTTCGCCCGCGAAAACCTTTATATCTTCTTTTAATAAAACCTCTTTTACTTGTTGGTATTTCGATTCATCGCCAATAACAACAGCATTGGGTTTAAATTCTAAAGCTTGTTTAATTAGTAAATCGGCATTGGAATTAGCCACTAAAACTTCAACTGCAAAATGCGATGGATTTTCCTTAATTACTTCCAGGGCTTGAGTACCAATGCTTCCGGTACTCCCAATAATGGCTATTTTTTTGATTTCTGACATCCTTTTTAGGGACTACAAAACTGCCAATAATTTTCCGATTTTCCTTGTAAATCGCCTCTATACGAGGGCGGAATAGCGATATTACACACGAAAGACCCTAAAAAGCTCCTTTTTTATATAAAAAATTTCGTAAATTTGCCTTCCCTTACAATGTAAGGCATTAGGCTGCGGGTGTGGCGTAATGGCAGCCGCGCCAGACTTAGGATCTGGTGTTGAAAGACGTGGGGGTTCGAGTCCCTTCACCCGCACAAAAAAAGAAAACCTTCTGTTCTAAAAAGCAGAAGGTTTTCTTTTTTTGGAATAGGGACGAGAAGTTTATCCGCCTTAGGCGGAAGTCCCTTCACCCGCACAAAAAAAGCATCAACTTATGGTTGATGCTTTTTTTTAAGGAATTTGAATTTTATTTTACGATAACTAATTTTTTAGCAGCTCTTGTGTTTCCATCACTTACTATCATAAAGTAAGTTCCGTTATTTAAATGATTTAAGTTTAGTTGAATTAAACCAAACGACATACCCGCATTTTGATTGTAAACTTCTTTACCTAAAATATCAATAACGCTAATATTAACTTGTTTTTTGAAACTGTTTTCAGGAATTAAAATATTAGTGATGCCGAAAGATGGGTTAGGGTATAAAATAAATTCTGCTTTTGAATTAAGTTCTTGCACCGAAACCAAGGATTCGCTTTTTAAAGTTAATTTGTCTTGTGTACAATTTAAAACAGATCTGAAATTTTTATTAATGCTGTATTCCGATACATAAGCAACAATGTACATGTTCTCAGGCGTGTATCTGAATTGTCCCGCAGGTGAAGCGGGAACTGTATATGAATAAGCTTTAGTGAAAGTTTGTCCTTGAGTTCCCCCTGTACTTGGAATAACTCCTGCTACACCAAATGAACCATCTAACGAAGCGTCTAAAACATTTTGATGTTTGTATTGATGAGCATTTAATAAATATCCGTCTTGTGCCGATAAATAATAACCTTGTTGGAAGTACGGCGAGAACGGAATGTTATACATGAAACTTAATTGATTCCAGCCATTATAACTAGTATCCATAATTGGTCCGTAAACATTATTTTCGGTAATGAAAGCATTCATTCTGTAATCTCCTTTTACCTCACCAACAAAACTGGCGCTAACTGTAAAATTTAAAATGCGAGTGATAGAATCATAATTTTTATTGATACTTACACTTACAGGAACAACTACAGCTTTGCGCAGATTAATACGTGAGGCATAAGATGTCCGCTCAACAGGAACAGAAGCGATGTCACTAAAATAAGTTCTGTCAACCATTGCAGTCGTGGTTTTTTTACGATAGGTGGCAATTAAACTTGAAACAGTTGACGTACTTAATGAATCTCCATCATGATGATTCACAGCAATAACTGAACTACCTGTTAAAGCTTTTAATTTTTCTTGTCCATCCGGACTATAGCCATCGTAAGCACTTAAAAATTGTTCTACTAAAGTGTTTTTTGCAGGTGCTGAAGTAACAATACAGATGTATGAATTGATGGTGTCGTTATTTACATTTGAATCTGATCCGCTGTTTACACTGTTTACCCACATTTTTAACTTGTAATAACCCGGTGTAGCAATGTTGTATGGAATGCTAAAAGTAAAATCACTTGTTGCATAAGGCGTCATTGGTGTGGCTAAGCTAAAGGCTTGCGTTTCGTTACTTACTCCAATAACAGAATAATTAAGTGTAAGTGCTGTAATGTTGCTGCTACCACGGTTTGTCACCGAACAAAAAATGGCGCCATTTGTGTTAGGCGTGTTGTATTTATAAAACAGCGGACTGTTACCTAAAGCTGCATCAACAGAATTTGAAATGTTTTCTACAACCACATCATCAATCCACAACTGAAACATGTTTTTAGAAATATTTTTAAAAGCAATTCTTATGTCTTGTCCGTTATAAGCGGCAAGAGACAATCCGTGTTTTGTCCACACACTTTTTTCGCCTTGTCCTGGCGTGTTACCGTCGGCTAAATAAAATATGCGGTTGGCTAGAGTAAAATCGGCTGATGTTAAAGTGCCTGTTGTGTTTGTTGTCACATAAACTTCGTAGCCTTCCGGGAAATTTATATCTGGTGATATTGCATTCCATGATAAAACGGAATTTGCAGTGATAGAACTCACGACAGGAGTAACAATAAACCGACTGGCAGCTGCAGTTGTATCTAACCAAGAAGTAGAAACTAAAAAAGTATCAGCTTCAATACTGTTATAACCAATGGCCCATCCGGTAGTTTTTAAAGCCGTTACATTAAAGGGTTGATTAGGCGCATTAATTGAACCTACATTATTTTTAAAACCGTCGTTAATTAAACTATAACCTGCGGGTGCGGTAGTGTAGGTAGTTGTAATTGTTTTACTGCCAAAAACTTGTATATCGTTTTGTAAAGTTAAATTACCGTAACTATCGCTAAATATAACTTGGCTTTTCGCGCCAACAAAAATCAAACTTAATATGCCAACTAAAATTCTTTTCATAGTTCCTATTCAATAAATACTCTGTCTTTTCCGTCAAATTTTGGCGCTTGTATACTTAATACTTTTAAGGGTACATCGCCTGTTGAAATTACTGCGTGAGTTGTGTTTTTGGGAATGAAAACAACATCTCCTTTTTTTATTTCAAAACCTTTATTACCTAAAGTCATCTGCCCTTTTCCTTCTAAAACCACAACGTGTTCGGAGTGCTGAAGGTGTTTGTGCAGTTTAACTTCTTTTTTAATTACAATTACAAAACTACTGGCTAAACTATCACCAAAAAGCGCTTTGTTATAAATATTATCGCTAACGGTCTTTACACCTATGCTATCCGTATTAATATGTTGTGCTTTTAAGTTGAAAGTACAACCTAATACAATTAATACTATAGCCGATAATCTAAACAAGCCAATTACTTTTTAATTGGCATTGTTTGTGCTGTAGCTACCGGAGCTTCGCCAAGCATTTGAGGTGTAATACCCCTCATACCTTGTAAAGCTTGCGGATGATTTGGATTAAGCTTGAGCGCTTCCTGCCAACAATCTTTAGCTTTTCGGTATTGACCTAAGTTATAATAAGCACCTCCTAAATTATACCATCCTTCAGGATTGTATCTATCCAAGATAGTTGCCTTGTTTAATTCGTAAGCTGCGCTATCCGATCTGCCGCGTTGTGCTTTTGCATAACCACGTTGTAATAATTCGTTATAGAAAACAATGTAGTAGTTTTTCAAATAAGGATTATTAGGATATAATCTTTCGGCGTGCTTCCAGAAGTATAATGCTTCTTTATCACGTTTTAATTTGTAATACGCTAAACCTAAGTTAAGGTAACCGTTCACGTAACGAGGATGTAAATCGGTGGCATGTTTTAAATACGCTATACCTTTATACAAACTACGCTGTTTCATGTTAAGGTTTTGTGGATTTTTCCACTCACCTTCCGGTGCTTTTAGCATAATGTCTTTTTTGTTAGCACCATCTCTGAATTCAGCAGTGTCAATAAGGAACTCAAGCATTTTATCTTCGTAAGTAGCAAAAGGAAGATTCGCTTGTTCACCTGGCTTACGCGTAAACCATTTTGTATCTGCTAAATCAATCCAACGCGCACCGGCATTACCTAACACGAGTACTGAGTTTGGCATAGTGTTCGCGTCTTTAATAAATAAAGTGATATCACTTTTCCAATCCCAGTTTCTTTCCCAAGCTTTACAACCATAAAGGAAAATAACAACGCTCATCATACCAATTAAGGCAGTGCGTTTAAGATTAATATTAACGGATTTCATTTTTTCGAAACCTTCAATTAGCATCCAGGCCAGGAACATACAGAAACCAATGGAGGAGTGGAACATTAAACGTTCACCCATTGTAGCTCCAATGTCCATTAACACGTTACCAATCATTAATAAGAAAGCTATATACACCGAGAAGGCAAAACCTAAAACGTGTTTCTTTAAAACTAATTTCACTGTAAAGTATACCAACGTTAAGTGAATTACAATTGAAGCAATGAAATCCCAATCGGTAAAGTGACGGTACGCAATAGTGTTATAAGAGTAATCAGAAGATAAAGGATGCGGGAAGAAATGAAGCGTTAAATATTTAAATAATACATATGCTTTTGTACAGAAACGTTCTTGTCCGTCAGCTAATAAATATGGATTGTTTAATAATTCAGTATCCGGAACACCTGGTTTTAATTTTACGGCAACCAAACGCATTGCTAAATAAAACAACAACACAAAATAATACCAAGCCATAAGTGTATTGAAATCTTTTTTCGCATTCGCTTTTCCAACAAAGAAAATACCAACGCCTGCATAAATGAACGGGAATAACCAGAAACTTCTATCCGGTTTTTCGCCCGGTTTTGCATGAACGTCGAAATTGTATTTTATGTACAACATAATAAGTGCACAAATCAAAAACACAATAAACACTACGAAAATGTTTTTGTATTCTTTCCATGACTTCCAGAACACATAACCGCCACCTGCAGCAACGCCTAAAGCGCCAAGCATAGCAATGTTTTTTGTGGCCGGACTCATAGTGCCCGATTTCAAAAATATAATTCCACCAACACCCATCAGAGCAAAACCTCCAATTGGTTTTAAGAATTTCTGTAAATCAAAACTGTGCTTAGTGAAAGTCCAAACAGCTAAAGGAATTAATCCTAATAATACAACAGCGTACTCTTTTGATAAGAGCGCTAATAAAAACATAACGCATCCCCAGAAGAGCGTCATTGGTTTTTTATCCTCTAAATACCTGAAGGAGTAGAGGAAGGTGAGTGAAATAAATATAAGTGAGAAAATTTCATCGCGACTTTTTACATTGGCAATTGCCTCTGTGTGCATCGGATGCGCTAAAAATATGAGGGCAGATAAAAAGGCCATGTCCTGATTATCTCTGAACATATAATTTCTAAATACAAGATATAAGAATATGCAACCTAAAACGTAAGTCCACATATTATTAAAGTGACGCCATGAAGCATCTTTCACCTGACAATCTACTTCGTTAAATACACCATCAACGTTTAAGTCTTCTTCAACATCATCGAGATTATTTTTATTCAAATCCCAACAGCGTTGCGGATAAAGTCCGTCTTTAGGATAAGCACCAATAAATTGTTGTTCAATAGCGAAACTCACAACTGATAATGGACGGTAACGACCACCGGCTAATTGATCGGTTGCATTCATTCGGCGATAGAAACTTTCATAAGCATCCTTAGTTAAAATATCAGGAATACCTTTAAAACCTTTAATTACGTGGTCGTTTTGGTGGATAATAATCCCGTCATCTAAGGCATACTCGTTATACAAGCTAGTGCTGTAAAAAATGATACCAATTAGAGCAAGTACTATGATGGGTTGCTTCTGATTAATGAAAGGGAAGTACTTAAAAGTGTTCTTTAATTCCGCGAAAACGGGTTGTTTACTTCCTTTGGTTTGCTTTGCCATATTTCTGTTTTAAAACGAATTACAAATATAATTATTTAAAGAAAATTTCCTAAATTACTTTGAGCCGCTTGTAGGGGCTAAACTAGTTGTAAATGAGTATGTTGAAGATTCAGTTGCTACTAAAATTTTACCCGGTTGAGCCAAGCTGCTATCTATGAGTTTTAGAATCGAATCCGACATGCGGTTTGCCACCAAATCCATGCGTTCGCGGCTTTCGGTTTGGGGTTGACAAGCCGTTAAAGTTGCGGCTAATAAAACGGGGATATATTTCATGGGTTTATTCATTAATTTCTTACTACAAAAGTCATAATACTGGTTAAAACAGTTGAGCTACTGGTTGCTGTTTTATTATTTGTGTATTGCGTTAAACTTGCCAAAACAGTTGAACTACTAATAGAATAATTGTTAGCAGCGGATTGAGAAACCAATGAGCTTTCGTTTTTTCCTGTTTCTGTATTTGTAAAATAAAATACGCCGGCAACAATTAGTAAAGCTGCTATCCCTGCTTGATAAGGTTTAAGTTGAAAATGAAAGAAATTGAAAATCACATCGTAAAAACTTTCTTTTTCTACGGTTTGTTTTTTGCGGAGTTTAATTTTTTCGCGTGCCTCATTTACCAATGAAATATCAGGCGTTTCAAGATTTAAATCATCTGCCGATAATTTATTTTTTAGAAAATGGTCTAATTTATTTTCCATAATTTTTAATTTGAGGGATTAAATATTTTTAATTTTTCTTCTAATGTTTTTAAAGTGTAATGCAATCTCGATTTCACACTTCCTTCCGGACAATTTTGAATAAAAGCGATGTCTGCAATTGTTTTATCTTCCTGATATTTTAAAATAAAAGCTTCTTTTTTTTCAGGTGATAATTCATTTAAGGCTTCATCCAGAATTTTCCGGAATTCTTTCGCGTCCATTCGGCTTGCGGCTTTCAAAAACTCATCGTTATTGGCTTTTTCTCCCAAATAACTAAGCTCTTCTTTGCTTTCAAACACCACTTTTTGGTGACGGTAAAAGTTTTTGCATGAATTGGAGGCAATTGAAAAAATCCAGGTTTTAAAAGAACGTGATGCATCAAATTTCTCAGGATATTCGGCTATTTTCAGGAATAAATCCTGCAAAGCATCTTCTGCTAATCCCTTATCAAAATTCAACATCCTTATAAAATAACCGAGTAATTGTTTGCTATAACGGTAATAAATTTCATCAAAAGCTAATACCTCACCGCTTCGCAAGTGCAGCATCAGTTCTTCATCCGAAAGAACAGAAAATCTACTTTTTTTATGCTGCATAAACAGTGAAAATGGCTTAATTACTTTTTAAATTCCGGTTCACGCGGCATGGTTATTTATAGAACTGTACACGCGAAGTCAGCAAAGGTTCAATAATCGTGCTATTAAATCTTAAAAAAGGTTAATAGTTATTGGTACTAGGTTATTCGTTATAAGGTTATTGAGTAATCAATTCTGACTATATTGTTAACCTTATAACTCTATAACTAATAACCACTAACCTTCCCCCTTTGGGGAAAAATTCCTAAATTGCTTTTGGTTTAATGTCAGGCAAACTAAATAACAAATCGGGTTTTATTGTAGCGGGAGTTCTCCTTGTCGCCGCTATTATTATTAACGCTTTTAATAGTTATACCACGGCCGAATTATGCGAGGCGGCTCAAAAAAATCTTCACGCTAAGGAAAACAAAGCACAACAAGGCTTACAAGTTATTGATCATTTGGATGGAAAGAAACCATTCGAAACGTTTTCTAAAACGGATAAGGAATATTTGGATTATGAAGGCATTTCTTTGTTCGCTTTTAAAAGTGATAGTCTTATTTTTTGGTCGAGCAATGTTATACCGGAGATTAGGCTGCAAGATTTTAAGCAGTCTGGCGGCATGTTGCATTTGCGGAATGGTTGGTACGAATATCTTTTAGAAGAAAGAGACGATTTAAAAAAACTTGCACTAATTTTTATAAAGCCTGAGTATGATGTGCAAAATAATTATTTCGATAATGCTTTTGCTTCATGGTTACAATTACCAACACAAACAGAGCTTCGCGATTCAGTAAGTTATTTGCCACACGCTGTAAAGTCAATAAATAATAAACCATTATTTGAAATTTTTATAAGCGAAAAAATTATTAAAAGTGAAAAGTGGTCGATGTGTTCCGTTATTTTATTCTTCATCTCATTAGTGATATTTGTGTTTTACACACTAAAAAGAACCTACACTTCAAAAATTTCGCTAAGTATATTTTTGTTGGTGACCTTGGTTGTTGTTGGTATTCGGGCCCTGATGATTTATTTTAAATGGCCCGGATTACTTTCTTCCGCCTCGCTTTTTATGCCTGGTGATTACGGAAACTCCCAATCGTTTTTTAATGAATTTCTAGGGGATATATTAATAAATGTCTTTTTGTTTTTAGCCTGGGCAAGTTTATTTTATAAATGTGTTGAGGTGGATGTGAAGAATAGTATTCTTAAACTAATCGGTTTTGTTTTTTATTTTTCTGTACTGATTGGCCTTGCTTTATTTTTAAACGCCACGGTAAAAAACTTAGTCTTCAACTCTACAATTCCTTTCGAGTTTTCTAATTTCTTTAATTTAAATGAACTCAGTTTTTTATGTTTGAGTATTGTTTTTTTAAACGGATTTTCAATCGCCATTCTCATCGAAAAATTTATTGAATTGTTTTTTGAAACCGGAAACAAGAAAAATATCCCTGTTTTATTAATGTGCTTATTGGTTTATTCAGTACTGTATTTTGTTTTTAAAGAAAGTTTTAATGCTATTGAGTGGTTTTGGTTGCCAACATTATTTCTGGTTTCATTCGCATTGAAAAAATATAATTTCACGCAAAGTATTTTAAGTGCAGGGTTTAGAGTTTTGATTTTCGCAATTATTACATCGTGGTTGTTTAGCGAATACAATTCAGCCCGAGAAAAGCAAAACACCGAAGTTTTAGCTGATAAACTATCAGACCGTCAGGATGCCATTCTTGAAAACGAGTTTTCTGATGTCGCGAAAAAAATAAGAAAAGATCTCCGTTTTAAAAAAGCATTATACCGTTTGCCTTTATACGGACATGAAACAGAACAGCAGCTACGCCAAAATTATTTTACCGGATACTTCGAGAAATTTAATATTCAACTAGCGGTTTTCGATTCGGTGTGTATGCCGTATTTTAAAAACTCGGATTTAATATTTAATAATAATGAGTATTTCGAAGATCAGGTAAAAGAAGGATTCTCTACAATTAGCGATAATTTATTTTTCATGGAAGGCTACAAGCCTAATTCGCGTTACGTTGGGAAAATTGAATTTGATAAACCTGAGAATCACAAAGCGCCTTATGTTCTATATGTTCAATTAGAACCAAAACAATTTTCGGGCGCCGGTAATTTCCCGGATTTATTATTGGATGAAGGTCAGCAAAAACAAAATCGCTACAAACAAATTTCATATGCGGTGTATAAACAAAACAAGCTCACTACATTTTACGGCGCTTACGATTATCCTGCGCATAATGTGGATTCGGTCGCATTAAAAAGTGTGAAGAGCAATTTCAAACATTATTTTGTAACGCCGGATAAAGAAACTTTAATTGTATTAAGCACTAAAATAAAAGACTTCAATTATTTCTTCACCACCAATTCGTATTATTTTATATTTTATTCTTTGTTAGGTTTAACCCTGGTCATTGTTTCTTACAGGATCAACAATAAAAAACTTATGTTTTTTTCGTTAAATAGAAGAATTCAGGTGTTTACGATTTCTATTTTATTCTTTGCTTTATTAGCTGTTGGTATTTTCACTGTTAAATTAGTAGTAAAAAAATCGGAGGCAGACCACGTTACTGATTTGGTTGAGAAATCAACGCAAATTAGCAATGAATTAAATACCGTTTTGTTAGAGGCAAATAGTTTGGATGTTAACGGAAAACAATACGCAGAGAGCGTTTTGAAAAAGTACGCTTCATTATTTAGTTCGGATATAAGTTTGTATAACAATGCAGGTATTTTATTTGCTTCTTCCCGTCCGCAATTGTTTGATGCGGGATTGTGTTCCAGATTAATTAATCCTTTGGCTATTTCTAATTTTGCTAAAAACGAATCTTCTAATTTTAGTACGCGTGATAAAATCGGCTCGCTAAATTATTTATCACTTTATACACCTTTGTATAATACTACAGGTAATTTTATAGGGTACATGAACTTGCCTTATTTTGCGCGGCAAAGTGATTTGGAAGAAGGGTTGTCAGACTACATTACTACTTTATTAAACGTGTATGTTGTTTTATTCTTGGTGAGTTTATTTACAGGATTAGTGGTTACCACTTATGTAACGAAACCTTTACGTATTGTTCAGCAACAATTAGCAAAAATCTCTTTAGGAAAACGTAACGAGCCAATAGAATGGCAATCGAACGATGAGATAGGAAGATTAGTGAATGAGTACAATCAGATGTTAGTGAAGTTAGAGGAGAGTGCAACGTTGTTAGCTAAATCGGAACGTGAAGGGGCGTGGCAGGAAATGGCGAAACAAGTGGCACACGAAATTAAAAATCCGTTAACGCCAATGAAATTAAATCTGCAGTATTTGCAGAAAGTGGTGAACGAAGGTGGCGAGGATTTCGAAGGTAAATTCAAAAAAGTATCTTCTTCAATGATTGAGCAAATCGATACATTGGCGCATATCGCTAATGAGTTTTCTAATTTCGCAAAAATGCCAAAAGTAAATTTAGAGCAAGTAAATTTAACAGAGGTGATTCAATCTACCATCGAATTATTTAAGAATGAGCAAACGCAAATCATATTATCATCACAACTGGATTCAACTGTGGTGTTGGCGGATAAAAATCAATGTCTGCGCGTTTTCAACAACATTATAAAAAATGCAGTTCAGGCAATTCCGGAAGGTCGCAAAGGAAAAATAGAAATTGTTATTTCATCCGAAAATGAAATGGTATTAGTGACTGTAAAGGATAACGGAACAGGTATTGCAGATAGCATGAAAGAAAAAATATTTGTCCCTAATTTCACAACTAAATCAACAGGAACAGGTTTAGGTTTAGCAATGGTTAAAAATATTATTATTGCATTTGGCGGTCAAATTTGGTTCGAGAGCAAGGAAAATACGGGAACTATATTTTATTTAACATTTAGGAAATAAAAGTATTCATCCTTTGAAAGATTCTGAACCAAGTTCAGAATGACATTATAGTGTAATCCAGGGCCTGCCCCGTAGGAACTTTCCAATACTCTCTTCAATAAAAATTAACTCTTAAGTTTATAAACAACTCCCTTAGAATAAAGTTCCTACGGGGTTGATAACTTTTTAATCAGTTTTCCTATATACACTTATATTTGCTGAAACAAAATCTAAACGAAATGATCATGACCTCAGAAAGTGTTTTAACCGAAATAAAAAATAGTGTTTTGGTTATTACCATAAACAGGCCCGATAAATTAAATGCTTTAAACAGAGAAACAATTGAAACTCTTCATGAGACTTTAGTTGAAGCAGAAAATCAAAAAGATATTCGTGCTGTAATTATTACAGGTTCAGGAACAAAAGCATTTGTTGCAGGTGCTGATATTGCAGAGTTCGCTGATTATTCAGTTGAGCAAGGAAAACAATTAAGTTCAACCGGACATTTTAAAATATTTAATTTCATTGAGAATTATTCTAAGCCTGTTATTGCAGCCGTTAATGGTTTTGCTTTAGGTGGTGGATTAGAATTAGCTTTAGCTTGTCACATTCGCGTAGCAAGTGAAAACGCAAAGATGGGATTACCTGAAGTAAGTTTAGGAGTTATTCCTGGTTACGGCGGAACACAACGTTTAGCACAAATTTTAGGAAAAGGAAAAGCATTCGAAATGATTGTGACTGCTGATATGATCAATGCACAAGATGCTTACAAATGGGGATTAGCAAATTATGTAACTACTCAGGAAGAATTATTAAATAAATGCTTCGAGATTACTTCAAAAATAACTACAAAGTCACCAACTGCTATTCGTACTGCTATTAAAGTAATTAATGCAGGTTACAACAACAAGCAAAATGGTTACGAAGTGGAAATTGAAGAATTCGGAAAAAGTTTTGGCACATCTGATTTTAAAGAAGGTGTTTCTGCATTTTTAGAAAAGCGCAAAGCTAATTTCCGCGGAAATTAATCGCGCCTCTTACAGTTGGAAGTTTTTACTTCATATCATAACGTTATATCGCCTTTAGGATTTAACACTAAAGAAAATTATTCTGCCATTCTCAATAACCAACTCGGCGTTAAACAATGCCGTTTTGGAAAATTAGATGAATTGTTTTGTTTGTCAATTATTGATGAGCAAAATTTAAATTCTGTTTCCCAAAAAATCAAGGACGCAACTCTTTATACAAAACTTGAGAAGTTAAGTATTCTTTCCATTCAGGATGTTTTAAATCAATCAGGAATTTCTTTATCAGATTCAAAAACACTTTTAGTTTATTCCACCACAAAAGGAAATATTGATTTATTAGATTCATCTGTTAAACACAGTTTTCCAAAAGAGCGTACTTACTTATCAGTAATGGCAAATGCTATTGGGGATTATTTTAAAGCAGCTAACAAACCATTAGTATTATCAAACGCTTGTATTAGCGGATTGCTTGCTATCATCACTGCACAACGTTTAATTAAAGCGGGACAATACGAAAACATTATTGTTTGCGGTGGAGATTTAGTAACTGAATTTACAGTGAGTGGATTTAGATCATTTAATGCTTTAAGTCAGAATCCATGTAAACCATTTGATGCAAAACGTGAAGGAATTAATTTAGGAGAAGCTGTTTCAACTATTCTCATTACAAAAGACAAAACTGCACTTCCATCTTCATCCATGCAAATTGTAAATGGAGCTTCGGCGAACGATGCTAATCATATTTCGGGGCCATCACGTACCGGCGACGGATTATTTAAAGCAGTTTCTCAAACATTGAAAGGAAGTAATTTAAAAGTGGATACCATAAGTGCTCACGGCACCGCAACACCATTTAATGATGAAATGGAATCAATCGCTTTTGAACGCGCAGGATTAACCAATGTGCCAGTAAACAGTTTGAAGGGATATTATGGTCATACATTGGGAGCTGCTGGTGTTTTAGAAACTGTTTTAACCTTAGAGGCCGCGAGCAATAATCAATTATTAAAATCAGCAGGATTTAGTGAACATGGTGTAACAGGAAAAATCGAATTAATAAAAGAACACAAAACTTCAACTATCAAAGCAATTTTAAAAACAGCATCAGGATTTGGCGGTTGCAATGGCGCTGCCTTATTTGTAAAATAAAATGGAATTGGTAATAACATCATATTGCAGAATTAAAAACAAAAACATTTTTGTGAATGGGAAGGAATTGTCGTTACCCAAACAAGATACGCCTTCATCTTTTTTTGCTGATGCCTATAAATATTTTGAAATTAATTATCCTAAGTTTCATAAAATGGATAATTTATCGAAGCTTGGTTTAATTGCAACAGAGGCCACTTTAAAAGGCAGCGATTTTTTGCAACGTAATTCGCCGGAAAACACAGCAATTATAATGGCGAACCGGTCTTCAAGTTTGGATACCGACAGATTGCATCAAAGCAGCATTCAAGATAAAAACCATTATTTGCCATCGCCGGCCACTTTTGTTTATACTTTACCAAACATTGTAATTGGCGAAATTGCCATAAAACATAAAATTACCGGCGAGAATGCCTTTTTTATAAACGATAGTTTTGATGCGCAACTATTGGTAAATCAGGCGAAAATAACATTAAGCGAGCAAACAATCGCGGCCGCTATTTGCGGATGGGTGGATTATGACAATGGTATGGCAGATGCCCTTATTTATTTGACAGAAATGGCCTCCGATTCAATTAAAAATATTAATTTTAACCCTCTTAACGAGGTAACTTTAAATCAATTTTATAAATAAACAGTATGGATGCTTTAATAGAAAAACTAAAAGGTCAAATTATAGAACAATTAAATTTAGCAGAAGTTAAACCTGCTGATGTTGATCCGGATGCTCCCTTATTCGGTGCCGGTTTAGGATTAGATTCAATTGATGCATTAGAACTTATTGTATTGTTAGAAAAACATTATGGTATTAAAATTCAAAATCCAGCCGATGGCAAAAAGATTTTTGAATCGGTACGCACAATGGCTCAATTTATAAAAGACCAAGGTAAATCGTAGTTGGCACAACCCATATTTATAAGTGGACTCGGCATGATTTCGGCCATTGGAAACAATGTGCAGGAAGCGTATGCTAATTTATCGAATGCTAAATCAGGAATCGGTAAAGTAAATTATTTAAACACCCGGTATAAAGATGAATATGTATTAGGCGAGGTAAAGCTTTCCAATACACAATTAATGGATTTAATTTCCAGTCATTCTCAAGCTTTAAACAGAACTTCTTTATTAGGAATTGCAGCGGCACGTGAAGCTGTTTTGCATTCTGGTATTGATTTAAAAGATGGTTTACGTACCGGATTAATCTCTTCAACCACTGTTGCCGGAATGTGTAAAACAGAATTGTTTTATGGCGAAATGGTAAGTGATGGAAAACATTTAGAAGTATTGGATGCTCACGATTGCGGCGAAAGTACAGAAGAGATTGCCGATTATTTAGGCGTGAAAGATTTTGTAACTACAATTTCTACAGCCTGTTCTTCTGCAGCAAATGCCGTTATGCTTGGTTGCAGAATGATAAAACACGGAATGTTAGACAGAGCCATTGTAGGTGGCGTGGATTCATTATCAAAGTTTACATTCAATGGATTTAATACCTTAATGATTTTAGATAAAGAGTGGTGCAAGCCATTTGATGAAAACAGAAAAGGATTAAACTTAGGAGAAGCCGGAGCATTTATTGTTATTGAAAGTGAAGCTGCTCTGAAAAAAAGAAATGGTAAAGCTTTAGCAAGAGTTACGGGTTACGCTAATTCTAATGATGCCTATCATCAAACAGCTTCTTCTCCTGACGGAATTGGGGCAACGGAAGCTATTAAACAAGCCTTAGAAATGAGCGGACTTACTCCGTCACAGATTGATTATATCAATATGCACGGAACAGGAACGCCGAATAACGATCAATCAGAAAGTAAAGCAACCGTAACTGTTTTTGGAGACGCAGTTCCAAAATTCAGTTCAACGAAAGCTTATACAGGGCATACTTTAGCGGCAGCAGCTGGAGTTGAAGCTGTGATTTCAGTGTTATCATTACAGCATAATAAAATATTCCCGAATTTAAATTTCACAACACCAATTGCTGAATTTGGTTTGACGCCCGTTACAAAAGTAACCGACCACGAAATAAATAATGTATTATCCAATTCATTTGGTTTCGGTGGGAATTGTTCATCTTTAATTTTTTCGAAAGCCTAGTGGGAGCAAAGGCATACATAATTGGTTCAGGTTGTATATCACCACAGAATACTACGGAAGAAAATTATTTTTTCGAAACTGTTAATGGTCCGCAAGTTGATTTTTATAAAGCGGTTGAACCATCTTACAAAGAGCATATTAATCCAAACATGCTTCGTCGTATGGGGCGTGCTATTAAAATGGGTGCATCTGCTGCACGAATGGCTGTTGCGGAGGCGGGCGTTGAAAATGTAGATGCCGTAATTTCCGGAACGGGTTTAGGTTGTTTCGAAGACAGCGAGAAATTTTTATTGGCTATCATTAATAACGATGAACAATTTTTAACACCAACTTCTTTTATTCAATCTACTCACAATACAGTTGGTTCGCAGGTTGCCTTAATTATGCAATGCAAACAATACAATTATACCTACGTACACCGTGGTTTTTCGTTTGATACTTGTGTGATGGATGCTTTGATGAGTATTGAAGAAGGAAAGAAGAACATTTTAATTGGTGGTATTGAAGAGCATACGCCGATTTATTTGGAGTTATACCGTAAAGCAAAAAAATTAAATAACGATAATTCTCACAAGTACTACGAAGGCAAAACCTCAGGCATGCAAATGGGCGAAGGCTCAGCTTTTTTTGTTTTATCAAGCGAAAAGAAAAACGCATCGGCTGCCATTAAAGGCATTGGCTTTTCTTATAAGCCAAGACATTTAAAAGAATTTTTAGATAAACTGGATTCATTCTTAAATCTCCATAATACAACTTTAAACAATATTGATTTAGTATTGTTTGGTTTTTCAGGAGATAAAGATTTTGATAAACTCATGTTAGATATGTTGCCTGTTGTTTCTAACACTTCAGCAACCGGTTATTTTAAACATTTATGTGGCGATTATCACACAGCTGGAGCTTTCGCTTTATGGATGGCAAACAAAATAATCGAAAAACAAAAAATTCCTGACGCCGTTAAAATAAATAATGTTTCAAAAAAGAGCATTAGTACCATTCTTATTGTAAACGGTTACATCGGCATTAATTTTTCATTTACACTTATAACAAAATGCTAAACCATAAACTGGTAACGGCTTTTTTTGCAATTAGTATTGGCTTGGTGTTTATTTTCTGCAAGCTGGGCACTCCTTGTTTTTATTGGCTGCAAATAGTTTTGTTATTTCTTTATTTAAGTATTGAATTTGCAGGAGCTTATTTCATAGGACTAAATTTTCATTTATCATCTCTCAATAACTTAAACAAAAACGAAAATAAAATCGCTTTAACGTTTGATGACGGTCCTTGCAATCCGCAAACACAAAAAGTTTTAGATACACTCAAAAAACATAACGTAAAAGCTACTTTTTTTGTGATTGGAAAAAGTATTTCGGGTAATGAAGCAATCTTGAAACAAATTGTTAGCGACGGCCACAGTATCGGTTCACACAGTTATTCTCATCATTTTTGGATTGATATGTGGGGAAAGAAAAAACTGGAAGAGGATATTAAACAAAGTTTAGAAGTCATTAAAAATTGCACCGGACAAGAAGTAAAATTGTTTCGTCCGCCCTATGGCGTTACCACTCCTAATTTTGCTTTTGTGTTAAAAAATCTCAATTTGCAGTCTGTTGGTTGGAATGTACGATCTTATGATACTTCCTCATCCGACATTAACAAAATTTTGGCACGGGTATTGCAACAAACTAAAAACGGTTCCATAATTTTGTTGCACGACAGATTGGATTATGCCCCTGAATTATTAGAAAAATTAATTCCTGCATTAAAAGAAAAGAAATTTGAATTTGTAGCGATTGCATGAAGAAAATATTAATACTCATATTTATTTCCCAATTAACTTTTGCTCAAAATTTTAAAGCAGTAAAAGATACGGCTGCTTTAAAGTTAAAAATTGAGAACATGAGTAAAACGGTAAATTCTATTGAAAGCGATTTCACACAAGAGAAAAACCTGAGTATGCTTTCCGAAAAAATCATTAGCAAAGGAAATTTCAAGTTTAAAAAAGAAAACATGTTGAGGTGGGAATACAACACCCCTTACAAGTACTTAATCGTGATTAACAAAGAAAAAATCTGGATTAAAGACGAGAAGAAAACCCAGAAGTACGACATGAACAGCAACAAGGTTTTTAAAGAGATTAACGATGTGATGATGAGTTGTGTTCAAGGGAATATCTTTAAGTCGGGAAAGTTTAAAGTGGCTTATTTTGAGAGTGAAAAGTACTATAAACTGGAACTCATTCCCCTCCAAAAAAACATGAAAGAAAGCCTCAAAAAAATAAACATGTATTTCGATAAAAGCGTAACTTCGGTGAGTAAATTAGATATGATAGAACCTAACGACGATTACACCACGTTAGATTTTATGCTAAAAACTCAAAATGCGAAATTACCGGATAATATTTTTACTGTTAAGTAGTTTAGTATTTTCTTCTTGCGCTTATCATAAGCTAGCTTCTTATAAAAAACAATCTGACCTTATAATTACCCAAACCAATTTACAACCTGTAATTCCACCAGCTGTTGCTGTAAAATATAAAGCTTCAATTGACGTATTAAATAAACATTTTACCGGACTCATTATTTTAAAGCAAACCGATGCCGATACTAAACATCTGGTTTTTGTAACAGAGTTAGGCATGCGCATGTTCGATTTTGAGATGAAAGGGGATAGCATGAAGCCTGTATTTGTGTTCGACGCCCTTAATAAGCCTAAACTAGTTACGGCTCTGGTTCGGAACTTTAAGACTATGTTATTGATAGATTGGTTCAATAAAACAGCTGAACTTTCTGCTAAATCAGGCAAAGAAGTCTTACATTTGAAGAGTGATAAACATCATTTGTTTGTATTTAGAGATGCGGGTAATTACGCATTAAAACAGCAAGTATTTAATAAGCATAAAAAAGAAACAAAAACTATTTATACGAATAATTATAATAGTATAAAATTAAAGCAGTACGGCTTTGTAAAATTATTTATTGAACTCGAAAAAATTATAGACTAATGTTAAGTTTAAAAGAAAGTTTCTATACTATAAAAGAGAAAAATCAAATTTCTGAATCACATGTTGAAGCGGTAATTGATTTAAATGTGAATCATGATATCTATAAAGGACATTTCCCTGAGCAACCAATTGTGCCTGGTGTTTGTCAGGTGCAAATCATAAAGGAATTTTTAGAAGACCTGATGGGCAAGAAATTACAAATGATCACCGGCGATAATATCAAATTTACAGGAATGATTATTCCTACTCAAAACCCGCAGGTAAATTTCACAGTAAATTATAAAGTGAACGGTGAAGAAATTATATGCGAAGCAAAATTATTTTTCGGAGAAACTACATTTACAAAGTACAAAGGGAAATTTAAAGTTATTTAAGCATGAACACCGTATTACAAGCAAAAAACGAGAAATCAATTAAACTGGTAATTTGGATTACAACAATAGTAATTTGTTTAGCGGTTACACTTTTGCAGCAGCACATTCTTCCAGTTCCGGATGTCACGCCTTCGTTTATTTTTAAGTTACCAATGCTAAATGCCATTTTAAATGGCACTTGCTCTGTGCTTTTAATTTTTTCTTTACTCGCTATTAAAAAAAGAAACATTCCTTTACACCGTAAATTGAACTTAACAGCTTTTTTATTAAGCTCGTTGTTTTTAGTTTCTTACGTAACCGCACATTATTTTATTCCGGATACAAAATACGGCGATGTTGATCATAATGGAATTATGGACGCTGCTGAATCTGCAGCCGTTTCAGGAATCAAACCTGTTTATTTGATTATTCTATTAACACATATATTTTTAGCGGTTATTGTTCTTCCAATGGTACTATTGTCATTTTATTACGGTCTCACCGACCAACGCGAGAAACACAAAAAACTAACGCGCTTCAGTTATCCTATATGGTTATATGTTACTGTAACGGGCGTTGTAGTGTATTTGATGATTTCTCCTTACTACAACTACTAATTTAACTTTGCGTCTTAGCGTCTTTGCGAGAACCTTTTAACGGAAATCCTTATCTTTAGCCATGCGGTTGAAGGTTTTCCTTTTATTTACTGTTCTTGTTTTTTCTTTTTGTTCTTATGAAAAGAGAGAAGAATTAGTTTTACCAACTTCAGTTACCTGGAGCGAACACATAGCACCAATAGTTTTCAAAACCTGCACTCCATGTCACCGCCCCGGAGAAGCAGGAACTTTTGATTTATTAAATTATGATGATGCAGTAAGAAACGCCAACAAAATTAAATTCACCACACAAACTAAATTCATGCCGCCTTGGCCCGCAGATCCAAGTTATGTTCACTTTGCAGATGAGCGTGTACTAAGTGAAACAGAAATAGGTTTAATTAAGAAATGGGTTGAAGATAAAATGCCAAGGGGCGATTCAACCAAAGAACCTGTTGCTCCAACATTTTATGCCGGCTCTTTTTTTGGCAAACCTGATTTAGTAATTAAACTTCCAAAACCGGTTGAGATAAAAGGAAACGGAACAGATGCTTTTTTAATGGTGAAATTTCCTTTCGAGTTAGAGAAGGATGAATATGTTCAATACATTGAGTTCGTTCCTAATCAGCGAAAATTAGTTCATCATGTAAACGGACATTTATTAAGTTACGATTCACAGCGTCAATATAATTATAGCATTGGTGAAACTGTTTTACCTGACGCTTTAAATAATTTTAAAGATGCGTATTCGAAAATGGGATTAACTTATACGGATAATAAAAAACCGGAACTCCCTCCTTTGTTGCCGAATGTAGTTTATTATTTGCCGGGGTATACTCCTCCCGTTTACAACGAAGATATCGGAGGATTTAAATTACCAAAGCAAGGTTTATTTTTTCTAAAGAACATTCATTACGGACCAAGTAATAAAGATTGTTTAGATAGCAGTTATATCAATGTGTTCTTCCGTAAATCGCCACCAAAGCGACCGGTTTACGAAACACAAATGGGAACTTTTGGTATTTCAAAAATTGAGCCTGAATTAATTATTGAGCCTAATGAAGTAAAAACATTTCACACGCAAGTGACTATTCAAACGGATATTTCTATTTTATCAGTTAATCCGCACATGCACTTAATTGGAAGAACGTTTGTGGCGTATGCATTGCCGCCGCAAGGAGATACAATTAAATTAGTGAGAATAAATAAATGGGATTTCCGCTGGCAATATTATTACACTTACAATAATCCTGTAAAAATTCCGAAGGGTTCAGTTATTCATGTTTATGGAACATACGACAACACTGATAAAAATCCATTCAACCCATTTCACCCGCCTCAACGAATTATTCAAGGAGAAGGAAACGAGAGTATGCAAACTACTGAAGAAATGTTTCAGTTTATTTTTACTTACATGCCATATAAAAATGGGGATGAAAAAATTTCTTTAAAAAAATAAGCCGCAACGATGGAACGCTGATGACGCAGATAAATATGATAAATTAGGATTTTCAGCGCTAATCATAAAAATCAGAGTTATCTGCGTTCTATTTTAAAAGATCGGGCCTTCTTTTTTTAGTACGTTCAACAGATTGATCGTAACGCCATTTTTCAATGTTCTGTAAATGTCCGCTTAATAGAACTTCAGGAATGCCCCAGCCATTATATTCGGCAGGACGAGTATAAACGGGAGGCGCTAATAAATTATCTTGGAAAGAATCCGTAAGCGCAGAAGTTTCATCATTCAATACACCGGGAATTAATCGTATAACCGCATCACACATCGCAGCAGCAGCAATTTCCCCACCCGATAAAACATAATCACCAATAGAAATTTCGCGTGTAATAAAGTGGTCGCGTAAACGTTGATCAACACCTTTATAATGTCCGCACAACACCATTAAATTTTTTTGAAGAGATAATTGATTACAAATTTTTTGATTCAATGTTTCTCCGTCAGGAGTCATGTAAATAATATCGTCGTAGGTGCGTTTACTTTTTAACTCGTTAATACAATTGGCAATAGGTTCGATCATCATAACCATTCCCGCCCCTCCGCCAAAAGCGTAATCATCAACTTGTCGGTGTTTGCCCACGCCGTATTCGCGTAAATCAATTAAATTCACTTCCACCAATCCTTTATCATAAGCACGCTTTAAAATAGAATGCTCAAAAGGACTTTTTATTAACTCAGGCAGAACGGTTATTATATCAATTCGCATGCACAAATTTAAGCTTTTAAAAACAAGATTAAACCATTGAAATACAGTGTTATACAGAGACAAGAAAAAACCAGCATAATTTAACACTTAATGCTCACTCATTACTAACTCTGTTCCCTAACCATTTACATTCTCATACGTAATAATATAAGGAAGGAGGTCACATGAAAAGATCGATAATATTCCTGCTTTTTTTCGTCATAGCGCAATTCGCTATCTCGCAGGTGAAACAAAATGAAAATGGTTTGTATGCAAATTCTAACGGTGTTTTATATACCGGCGAATTAGAATTAAATGAAAGCGGAATTAAAACCGCCATCGTACAAATTAAAAATGGCCAGTTACATGGCGATGCCAAATATTTTTTCGAAACCGGACAATTAATGCGAACGGGCACTCACGAAAACGGATTGAAAACCGGAAAGTGGATTACCTATAACGAAGCCGGTGTTATGGTTGGACTTGCGTTTTACAATGCAGGAAAAAAAGATGGCACCTGGATTGCTTGGGACGATAACGGGAAAAAACGTTTCGAAATGAATTACAAGAACGGCGAGAAAGTTGGTACGTGGATTCAATGGGATGAGAACGGTGCTTTGTTTTCTTCGAAGAGTTTTACTCAGGCTAATTAGAAGTTTATTTATCTACTATCTGCGTTAATCCGCGTTATCTGCGGGCAACCCTCCTGCAAATAATTTCCCGCAGATGACACAGATCTTCGCAGATTATTTTTGATGAATTTCGCAAGAGCCACTAAGATTCGCGGTCATTTTCTTACAACGTTTCCCTTTTTTAGTTTTTGAGGAGCATTGAACTGAAACGGTTTTTGTTTTTACAATCGTATCGCTTTCTGTTTTTGTATTGTGATGATGATATTCGAAATTCCAATCTTTTGTATTGGAAACAGATTCAAATTGCTCTTCCAGGTTATCAGGTAAATCACTAAAAAAATCTAAGCCCGTTAGTTTCTCAACCGAATCCACATTACAAATGTAATTCTGCAAACCATTAATTGGTGTTGTTACATTCGGTAAAATAAAACTTATCGATTTGTAAGTTTGGTCTTGATGACGAATAATTATTTTGTAAAATAAATTGGGAATGGGAATTTTACTTGCCCCGTTTTTTTCGGGGACTTCTCCCAACTTTGGTAAATTAATTTCAAAAACGGGACCACTAATAATAATTACTTCTCCGTATTCTTTTCCCCAGCTTCTGCCGAGCTCTTCTAACATTTTCCATTCGCCACGATTTAACTCTGTAGTTTGTGGGGCGCAGTTGCTGTAATAAAATGTTTCTTGCATGGCTTGTTCGCTAAACGACATGTCTTCACAAGGAACTAAATGTCCTTTATCAAAACCTGAAGCTGAGTAATCATTACTTTTTGCCTGAGGAGAATTCAATAACGGATCTTTCACAAACGAGCCTTTTCGTTCTAAATTTGCTAATGCTAAATGTTCTTTAGTTAACGAGTAAAAAGTCCAAGCCGGTAATTTGTATTTGGTATTGAAACCAATTTCGTAAAAGGCGTGCTTTACAAAGGAAATTTCATTGGTGTTTGTTGCAGTAACTTTGTTGAGAGAATACGTTTGTGAAAATGAAACACAAGAGAAAAATAAAAATCCTAAAACTAATTTCCTCATAATTTTATTTTGCGCCTTAGCGTCTTTGTGAGAAACATTAGTTAAGATTCGGATCAAAACCAATATTGGAAAACACTTTGTAAGATTCTTTTATTTTTTCCAACTCATCACCCCACATGGCTTTGGGGTCGCCTTGCAAAACTAATGCCGGTTCAGAGTCATTGCTGAACCAAGCTTTTTGAATGAGCTCATCTTTTAATTGTCCCGCTGTCCAGCCCGAATAACCCATAAAGAATTTCACGTTGTGGGTTTTTACTTTTCCGTGATCAATCATGTGCGCTAATTCAAAAAAATCGCCACCCCACCATAAATCATCTTTTATTTGAATGCTTTCACTTAAGTTCTTTCCTAAATTATGCACGTAATACAATTGGTCTTTTGAAACAGGCCCGCCTTCAAAAATTGGGAAATTACCATTTTTAATATGAGGAAATAAATCTCGGAGCATGTATTCTGTTTTGAAATTCAAGACAAATCCCAACGAGCCTTCATCATTATCCTCCGTTAAATAAATAACCGCCCGTTTAAAATACCCGTCTTGTAACATCGGGTGTGCTATTAAAAAATCGCCTTGCATATGGGCTAAATTAATAAAAATGCGCCACAAAATCACCAAAACACAAAGTCCCACAAAAAATAACAAACACAGTTTGGTGGGATTTAGAGCTTTAGTGTTTTCGTGGCTAATTGTTGAAACACCAATAAGAATCATGCAATTTTAGTAATTAAATTCATGCAATAATTGTACATTTGACAAAACAATTTTATGGGAGCTTTACGCGACGAAATAAAAAAATTGAGAGAAGATTTTATTAAAGGAACCTTAACAGATGCGGCTGTAAAAACGAATCCGTTCGAGCAATTCGAACTATGGTTAGGTCAGGCTGTTGAAGCAAAAATTCCGGAAGTGCAGGCTGTTACTTTAAGTACAGTTTCTTCAGAAGGAAAACCAAGTTCGCGTATTGTTTATTTACGTGAGTTTGAAAATAACCAATTCTGGATCTACGGAAATTACAATTCAAGAAAAGCAATGCAGATGGATGCGAATCCAAATGTGAGCTTAAATTTTTTCTGGCCTGATTTAGAAAGACAAATTCGTATTGAAGGAACCGTTCAAAAATGCGATGCTTCTTACAGCGATAATTATTTTAATAACCGACCAACCGATTCTAAAATTGGTTCGTGGGCTTCTAACCAAAGTGGAGTTTTAAAGAACAGAGATGAATTAGAAGAAGCAGTAGAAAATATTAGAAAGAAATTTGAAGGAAAAGAAATTACGCGTCCACCTTTTTGGGGAGGCTGGGTTTTAAAAGCAAATTATTACGAATTCTGGCAAGGACGAAAAAGCCGTTTGCATGATAGAATTTCGTACACATTAGAAAAAGAGAACTGGATTATTAAACGATTGGCGCCTTGATAGAACGCAGATGACACAGATGATTATGATTTTCACAGATTGCGTAAATCATAATCAATCATAGAAATCAGCGTTATCAGCGTTCCAGAATTGTAGTCGAATTGTAAGTAGGATGACACAATTAAACAAAAGAAATTTATGACAAAGAAAGAAAAGATTAAAAATTTCGACATCAACGGAATCGGCGATACAACAGCCGGGATGTTTGGTTTACCTTTTAGTTTAGAAGAATGTGAAACTGTTTTAATTCCTGTGCCTTGGGAAGTAACTGTTAGTTACGGAGGCGGAACTGCTAACGGACCGAAAGCCATTCACGAAGCATCTTATCAAGTGGATTTGTATGACCCATTAGTTAAAGACGCCTGGCAAATGGGAATTGGTATGGATAAAGAGAATAAAACAATCCGTAGCAAGAGTACAGTATTGCGCAAAAAAGCTGAAGCTTTAATTGATGCAATGGCTGCAGGAAAAGATGTCAGTAAAAATAAAGTTCATCAGAAATCAATAAAGGAAATTCATGAAGGTTGTTTGTGGATGAACAAAACAGTTAAGGAGCGCGTTGAATATTATTTAAATCAAAATAAAATTGTTGGTTTAATTGGCGGTGATCACTCTACACCATTAGGTATGATGCAAGCTTTAGCGGAGAAGTTCGGAAAGTTTTGTGTATTGCAAATTGATGCCCATGCAGATTTACGAATTGCATACGAAGGTTTTGAATTTTCACATGCTTCTATTATGTACAATGCTTTAAAAATAAAAGAAGTTGAGAAGTTAGTTCAAGTGGGAATTAGAGATTATTGTCAGGAAGAATTAGATATCATCAACGGTTCTAAAGGCAGAGTAAAAACATTTTTCGACCGTGACATAAAACATACGATGTACAATGGTGATTCTTGGGATAGAATTTGTAACCGCATCGTCAACGAATTACCACAAAAAATTTATTTAAGTTTTGATATCGACGGATTAGATCCAAAATTATGTCCGAATACAGGAACTCCTGTAGCCGGTGGTTTTGAGGTTGAACAAATTTTATTCTTACTAGAGAAAATCGTAAAATCAGGCAAGCAATTTATTGCTTTTGATATTAATGAAGTTACTCCAGGTAAAGGAAGCGATTGGAATGAGAATGTTGCAGCTCGTTTACTTTACAGAATTGCTAATATGGTAGCAATGAGTAATGGGAGGAAGGCTTAGTTTCTTTTTATACTTCTGAATTTTCGTTGTTAATAGCCACGAAATCACAAAGCCACAAAATCCCACTAAACATTTGGTGTAATTTTTGTGTTTTAGAGTTTTAGTGGCAAAAATGTGGATGCTGATTATTTGTAGAGCTTCTTCGCCGCTTTCACAATTTCAGTAAGCGTTTTGATGGGCAAATCCTTCTCAGGATATAAGTAAATCACTTTTATTTGCTTACGGCCTTCTTGCTCTAATTTTGGATGTTTCATTAAATGGCCTTTTATAAATCCTACATACAATTTATTTGATTTTGTAGAATAACTCAAATAACAAAATGGCTTTCCTTTAAAATAATACATGGCAGTCATGTATTTGAATTGTTCGTCGAGGCCTTGTTCAATAAACCATTTTCGTAAAAACAACATGCAACTCTGTTGCGGTTCGGTTTGTTTTAAAAAATAGTTTTCTAACGGATTAAGCATTCACTGAAAATTTATTCTTCTGTATCCAAGTGAAATTTGTGTAAAAAGCGATGTAGCACAGGAGCAAACACAACGGCCACAATAGTTAAAAAAGCAACGCCACTGTAAATAGCATAAAAGGATGCGAAAATTTTCGCGCCGTCACTTGGCGCAGCATCAACAGGACCCATGCCCGTTAAAATCATACTCGCGTTTAAAAGACTATCTACCCAACTTAAACTAAATAAATACTTGTAACCAATCATTCCCATTAAAAGAGAAAGTAAGAGTATAACAAAAGCCACAAATGCATTTCTTAGTATAGAATTGTAATAATGTTTTTTATGGGGTAATGCTTTTAAGTTTCTCATGTTAGTTGATTTTAAAACAACAGTATTTTATTTTCTCTCCTTTATCGGTAAACAGTTTTTCGTAATGTGTTTTTATGTTTATCAACTCTTCTCTTCCTGCGGGACAATTATTATATAAGTCGTTAGTATGAAAAAGAAGTTCAAATTTATTTTCGGCAATAACTTCTAAAGTGTATTCGTAAAAACTGGTGCTGTCGGTTTTTAAATGTACCAGGCCGCCCGGTTTTAAAAATTTCTTGTAGCGGTTAATAAACATCATGTGGGTTAAACGTTTTCTGGCGCGTGTTTTTTGGGGCTGAGGGTCGGGGAAAGTAATCCAGATTTCACTTACTTCATTTTCGCTAAAGCAGTGGTCAATAAAATCAATGCGCGTTCTTACAAAAGCAACATTGTTTAGTTTAGCATTCAAAGCTTCACTAGCACCCGTCCAAATGCGATTGCCTTTAATGTCAACCCCGATGTAATTTTTGTTGGGATTGTTTTTGGCCAGACCAACACTATATTCGCCTTTACCGCAACCCAATTCTAAAACAATAGGGTTTTCGTTTTTAAAATAGTCTTTATGCCATTTCCCACTAAGGGGCAAACCTGCTTGTATATTTTCGAAATACAAGGTAAAACAGTTAGTAAAACTATTAAAATCAACAAATTTCTCCTGTTTTGAGGGCATAGGGTTCTTAATTAAATAATGCAAAGTTAAATTTTTGTTGCAAACTTTTTGGTAATTTAGCCCTAATATGAGCTCATTATTTAACAGAACAAAAATTGTAGCGACCATGGGTCCGGCTACAGCCGATATATCGGTTTTAGAATTAATGTTTATTCAAGGATTAGACATTTGCCGCATAAATTTCTCGCATGGTGATTATTCAGCCGTTGAGGAAACCGTGAAAAACATCCGCACTTTAAACAAAAAATTAAATTACCACGTGGGTATTTTGGCCGATTTACAAGGTCCGAAATTACGCATCGGTACAGTAAAGGATAATAAAGTTGTTTTAGTGGAAGACAAAGAAATTACCATTACTACAACCGAATGTGAAGGTGATGAAAACAGAATTTATATTACCTACCCTCAATTTCCGAGAGATGTTAAAGCCGGAGAAACAGTTTTAATTGACGATGGAAAATTACACTTGAAAGTTCTTTCTACAAACGGAAAAGACGAAGTAAGATGTAAAATAGAAATTGGCGGAAATTTGTCTTCTAAAAAAGGAGTGAATCTTCCCAATACAAAAATTTCATTACCGTGTTTAACACCAAAAGATTTAAAAGATTTGGATTTTGCATTAGACCATGATTTTGATTGGATCGGTTTATCGTTTGTACGTTCTGTAACAGATATTGCAGATCTAAAAGACATCATTTACAAAAAAGGAAAGCGCGCCCGCGTTATTGCAAAAATTGAAAAGCCGGAAGCTATTAATGAAATCGATAATATTATTGATGTTACCGATGGTTTAATGGTAGCCCGTGGTGATCTAGGTGTTGAAATGCCAATGGAGCAAGTACCTATGTTACAAAAAATGATGGTACAAAAATGTATTCAGGCTTCTAAACCTGTAATCATCGCTACTCAAATGATGGAAAGCATGATCACCAGTTACACGCCAACCCGTGCTGAAGTGAACGACGTAGCCAATGCCGTAATGGATGGAGCTGATGCAGTAATGTTAAGTGCAGAAACTTCAGTAGGAAAATATCCGGTGAAAGTTATTGAGATCATGCGCCGCATTATTACAGAGGTTGAAAATGGAGCGGAGTCTATTTATTACCGCGAACATGCTCCCGAAATAAAAACGATTACTTATGTTACCGACAGTATTTGTTTTAACGCTTGTCAACTAGCACATCATTCAGGTGTAAAGGCAATTATTAGTATGACTAACAGTGGTTACACTGCATTTAAATTAGCAAGTCACCGCCCGAAAGCTCACGTTTATATTTTTACTGATAATTTATCTTTACTCACTACACTAAGTTTAGTGTGGGGTGTACAAGGTTTCTATTACGATAAATACGAAAGTACGGATCAGACCATTTCCGATTTAATTCTGTTTGTGAAAAATAGAGAATTGGTTAAACAGGATGATTTGGTAATTAACATTGCGAGTATGCCAATGAAAGAAAAAGGCCGTACTAACATGATGAAGTTGAGTCACGTTATTTAGTTTTTTATTTGGGGCTTCCCCCGTAGGATTGAAAAAATCCCACAGGGTCGGGCTGCTACAGGCTCCGCTTCGCTTCGGTTTTTTGCCGAAAAGGCAAAAGAACTAAACCTTCCGCATCCCTAAGCCAAGAACAAAGAAAAAAATTAAAATTACATTGATTTCCCTTTTGGGCGATACGCTTCAATCTTTCCGTTTTTAATATTTTCCAGATTTATTGTTAGGGTATCAACGGAACGTTTGTTATTGAAGTTTTGATGATAGACTAAGATTTTTCCGCCTTCTGCTTTTGAAACGATTGCTGTATGTTTCGGAAAACTCATACTGCGGTTTGGAAACATAAATTTTACATTGGTAAATTGTAATATATCCGCCGGTTTCAAATTCTCTTTTTTGTAATCTATTTTATCTCCGAAGTTAAAGCCACCAGTCCAATCCGCACCCGCATAATTTAAAGCCATATTCGCCAGATCCCAACATTCGCCTCTGTCAACTTTCTTTCCCATATTGCTTTTACAAAACTCCATAATCTTTCCTGCAACCGGAACAGTTTGGAGAGAAGAGAAAACAACAGCCCCTATTAAACCTAAAAACAATTTTCTCATATTACTTATAACGCTTGAATTAGAAACCGGTTACGGCCTTTAATAACTATTAACCAGACTACAAATTATCAATAAAATAATTACAAATCTTATCCATTAAATGCGCACGGTCTTTACCTAACACATTATGTTCGTGTCCGGGATAAACGTAATAATCTAATTGCACACCTTTGTCGGTTGCTTTTTTAAGGTACTTAATACTGTGCTGCCAAACTACAACATTGTCCTGCGCGCCGTGAATCATTAATAATTTGCCTTTTAATTTATCTACATAATTCAATAAATTATTTTTTTCGTAGCCTTCTTTGTTTT
Organism: Bacteroidia bacterium; assembly: GCA_018000995.1. GTDB lineage: Bacteria > Bacteroidota > Bacteroidia > B-17B0 > Aurantibacillaceae > JAHEYG01. The sequence goes on along the minus strand of JAGNIU010000006.1, from coordinate 22,034 downwards.
CTTGTGGTGAATCCATGTAACGCTCAGTATACATGATTTCGTAATAACTCCAGTCAATAACCGGACCGCCCGCAACACCAACTTTATAAATACCGGGATTTCTCGACATTAAACTTGTTGTCATAAATCCACCAAAGCTCCAGCCAAATAAACCAATTCTATTGGCATCAACGTATGCAAGTGATTTTAAGTACTCAACACCCTTTAATTGGTCTTCCATTTCTTTTGTTCCTAGCTGACGGAACGTAGCTTGTTCAAAATCTTTTCCGCGGTAAGAAGTTCCTCTTCCTTCAACGGTGTAAATGATATAACCTTTTTGTTGCATGTATTCGTACCATAATTCCCCGCCGGCCATCCAGGTATTAGTAACGTATTGCGAGTGCGGACCATTATACAAATAAACAATAACAGGATATTTTTTGGTGCTATCAAAATCAACCGGTTTAAAAATACGGCAATTCAAATCTGTACCCTCGCTGTTTTTAAGAGTGTATAAACTCCATTTTCCTGTTTTGTATTCTTTGATTGGATTTTCCGCTTTGAATATTGTAACTGATTTTTTTGTTTTTGTGTTGATAACATAATTTTCTCTCGGAACGTAACAAGAGGAAAAATTATCAATAATGTATTTTCCTGTTTTATCTTTCATAGCGGTGTGAAAACCCGTTCCTGAAGTTAGCCGGGTCATCTCACCACTTTTAATATTTACAGAATAGAAATCCTGATTAACGGAACCTTGGTCGTTGCCGTGAAAAAAGAAACGCGAATAATTTTCATCAAAACCATTTACAGCTTTTACTTCCCATTTGCCCTTGGTTAATTGTCTTACTAAGGTCCCATCAATATTATATAAGTAAGCGTGATAGTATCCGTCGCGGCGACTCATCCAAATAAATTGTTTTTCGTTTTTTACAAAATACATTGGATTTAAGGGCTCAGTGTATTTTTCATCTTTTTCTTCAAATAAAGTTTTAGAAAAATTTCCTGTTGCAACATCGTATTCATTTAAATGCATATGATTTTGTCCGCGATTTAAAACTGCTATGTAAATATTCTTTTCTGTTGGGCTCCATTGAATGTTGGTTAAATATTGTTCTTTGTCGCCTTCTGTTTTTACATACCAGGTTTTTCCAGTTTTTAAATCATAAATACCTAATGTAACATAATGACTTTTTCTTCCCGCCATTGGGTATTTCATGTTATTATTTTCAGCAGGATATTTGGTCCAGTCGATAATTGGATAATCCGTTACATCGGTTTGATCCATTCGGTAAAACGCTAAATAATTCCCACTCGGACTCCAAAAGGTTCCTTTATGAATGCCAAACTCGTCGCGGTGAACTGTTTTTCCATACACTAAAGTATAAGAACCATCATTTGTTACTTGAATTTCTTTTCCGTTCTGACTGATGAATAAATTATTGTCTTTAGTAAACGCATAAGTGTCGTTATTTAATTCATCATACGACTCTAAAGTTTTGTCATTTTGTTTGCGGTCAGTATCCAATATTTTTTTGGAACCTGCATCGTAAATTAATTCTAGAATCCCGCTTAAGAAATAAAATTGTTTGTCGTTTTTCCATTCTAAAATTATAATCGATTTAAGCGAATCTCTTTTTTCGGCTTTTAAAATTTTATTAATGTCGTTCATGCTAACGAAATCAGTCATTTTTCCTGTGGCGTTATCGCCAACCTTCACAATGTTGTTCTCGATGTAAGCAAATTTATCTGAACCCGTCACAAAACTTAACCCTTGAAGACGCTTTGGAGCCAAAGTAGTGCGGCCTTTTAAAACGGCATCCTGAATAGTTAATAATTTATCCTGAGAGACAAGGGTGAGTGAAGTAGCAATTGCTAAGACAAGAAAAAACGCTTTTTTCATAATGAAATTTAATGGTTAAATTAGAGCATTAAATATAAACATAAAATAATTATCGCTGCCCTGTTATGGGGATATTTAACAGTACATTTTCTAGCTGTTTTAGCTTATGCTTCGCCTGATGTTTTAACAGGGAAATTTAAAAATTATGTTTTCCCTTATATGTACCCATATTTTCATCAGAGCTGGAGCTTATTTGTGCCTGTTCCGAAAGAGAATTTTAATGTTTACGTAAAACATGATTCTAAAGATTGGGAAGATGTATTTCAAACAGTAGTGACTAAACACCACACGAATCGTTTGGCCGGTAACGAGAATCTGATGTTGGCATTTTCAAGTTCATTGCGCTATTATGTTTCATCGGTGGATTCACAAAACGCTATTTTTATAGATGATGGCAGTAACATAAATTTTGTTGTTCTCAAAAAAATTATCAAACAGTATTATACAATAAAAGAAAAAGCAGTTCCCGTGAACATGGAAGTAATTATAGTTACAAAAAGTATTTATGGTGAGGCTGATTACGCACATTATTATAAACTAAAAGACTGAGCAAGGCAATAACATATTTGTTTAACGATTACCGTTATGCTAAAGAATCTAATTGGCTGAAGAAGCTGTTGGCTTTTTTTGTGCTATACAAATGTTTGTATTGGATAATTGATTTCGAATTATTGTTTTCTGATAATAACATTATTTATCACAATAGTGTGCAACTACCGTCCTGGAAAAATGTAGTGTTTGTTTTGTTTAATCATCCTACGCCTTTAATTTCAGGTTTATTTATTGCTTTAAGTATTGCATTGGCCTTGTATGTAGTGTTTTTTAATAAACAGCATCGTATAGTTTTTTTTATACTCTGGTTAGCTATTAGTAATCTTAACAATAATACATTCTGCACTTTAACCGGAGGAGATAGTCTGCTGCAAGTATTGTTATTCCTTTGCATTTTTTTAAGCAACACTCAACGAAAAGAGAATTCTGTATTAGGAGATTTGGATATGGCCTTCCATAATATGGGAATTACTGCTTTACAGATTCAGGTTTGTCTCGTTTATTTTTTAAATGCTGTTGCTAAATTGGCGGATAGTGATTGGATAAATGGAAATGCAGTAAGTGATACTCTGGCCCTCCACGAGTTTAGTTTACCTTTTTTGTATCAGAGTAACACCACAATAGATTTGGTTTTGAACTATACCGTTATTTTATACCAATTGCTTTTTCCGGTTTTGGTCTGGATTAAAAAAATTAAGAAATGGTACTTGCTTTTGGGAGTATTTCAGCATTTGTATATAGCCTTTATACTCGGACTTCCATCTTTTGGATTAATAATGATATTAGCTTATGCAGCATTTTACGCTCCATTTAAAAAAACTTAGTACATTCGCATTATGTTTACAACCGACCAATTGAAAGATCTAAACGATCGCCATAAGGCCTTAAGGGGGTTTCTTTGACTACGATAGAAAGAAACGCGAGATAGAAGAACTGGAAGAGAAGGCAGGCGACCCTAACTTCTGGAACGATCCGAAAAAAGCCGAACAAATTTTAAAGGAAACCAAACTTAAAAAGAACTGGACAAACTCCTACGATACATTAACGCGCGCCGTTGATGATACTAATACTTTATTTGAATTTTTTAAAGGTGGCGATGCAACCGAAGAGGAAACTGTTCAGCAATTTAATATTGCTCTAAAACAATTAGAGGATATTGAATTTAAGAACATGTTGCGTGATGAAGAGGATGCATTAGGTTGTGTCTTACAAATCAATTCCGGCGCGGGAGGGACAGAAAGTTGTGATTGGGCCAGCATGTTAATGCGCATGTATGTGATGTGGGCTGATAAAAAAGGCTACAAAATTTCTGAATTAGATAAAAACGATGGCGATGCGGCAGGAATAAAATCTGTGTCCTTACAAATTGAAGGTGATTTTGCATACGGATATTTAAAGGGAGAAAATGGTGTTCATCGTTTAGTGAGGATTAGTCCTTTTGATGCCAATGCAAAACGTCATACTTCATTCGCTTCAGTTTATGTTTATCCTATTGTAGATGATACTATCGAAATTAATATTCATCCTAACGATATTGAAATGAGCACATCACGAAGTGGTGGTGCAGGTGGACAAAACGTAAACAAAGTAGAATCAAAAGTTCAACTCATTCATAAACCAACAGGCATTACAGTTGTTTGTCAGGTAGAACGTTCCCAATTAGGAAACCGTGAACGCGCTATGCAAATGTTGAAATCACAATTGTACGAATTAGAAATGCGCAAACGCAACGAGACAAGAGCTGCGGTTGAAGATGGAAAAATGAAAATAGAGTGGGGTTCTCAAATCCGTTCTTATGTTTTGCATCCGTATAAAATGGTAAATGATGTGCGCACCGAATTAAAAATTACAGATGCAGAGGGCGTACTTAACGGCGACCTCGACGAATTAATAAAAGCATACTTAATGAGTACGGCTAGGAAACATTAAATGGTAATCTATTTCAACGCCCAATGTTCGAAGTGCCGTGAAGCGGTACAGATTTTAGAGAGGAATAAATGTGAGTTTACTATACGCGAATATTTAAAGAAACCTCCCACCAAAAAAGAATTAAGGGAATTGTTAGCGAAGTTGGGATGCAAACCACTTGACATCATCCGCAAAAAGGAACCTTTATTCATTAAGAAATTCCTGAAGAAAAAATTTGAAGACGAAGAATGGATTCAGATTTTAATTGAACATCCTGAATTAATTGAACGCCCAATAGTGATTGATGGCTACAAAGCTGTAATAGGCAGACCACCTGAATTAATAATAGAATTGATTAAGCGGAAGAAGTAATTAACGAATCTTAATTTTCTGACCAATACTCAGTGTAGAATTTTTGCTAAGGCCATTCATCTTTAATAACTGATCAACTGATACGCCGTATTTTTTGGAGACCATGTACAAACTTTCGCCGCTTCTAATGCTGTGGTAAGTTTCTTTACCGGTTAGAGCAGGTGTTTTTGCTTTTGGTGTAGAAGTAGTTTTTTTAGAAGCAACATTCTCGGCTAATTTTTTATTATCAGTACTGTCGTTATTTGCTAATTGCTGTTCGCCGGCTTTAGCTTCAATGTTTTCTGCTTTAGCTTTTCCTTCAGCAGGCTTTTGTATGTAAACCGTAATTTTTTTACCTGGACGTAATCCTTTTTTACCAATATAATTCCAGGTTTTTAAATCAGCAACTGTTACACCGTATTTGCGGGCGATGTCACTTAAGCGTTGTCCTTTTTTTACAACATGCGTTAACTGAACTTCTTTTACGGCTGTATTTGCTAAACTTGCACTTGTTGTGTTTTGCGCTTTTATAGCAGCATAAATTTCAGTTTCGTTGGTAATGAAAGTTCCTATCTTATCTTTTTGCAAACACAACGCATGTCCGCCGGCAGGGATAATGTCTTTACGATATTGAGGATTAAAATATTTTATTTCATCTACAGTCACATCTAAAGCAGCGCTAATTTGTTCGAAGCTCATTGGTTCTTTTACAACAACAGTATCTACTTCAAAATAAGTTTTACGCGGAACATCACCGTAAATATTATGTTCGGCAGTATAATTCATTACATAGTTTGCAGCAATAAATGCAGGTACATAACCTTGTGTTTCTTTTGGTAAGAAAGGACGAATTTCCCAATATGTTTTTTTACCACCACTTCTGCGAATAGCTCTACTGATGGTTCCCGGTCCGGCATTGTAAGCAGCTAATACCATTTGCCAATCGTTAAACATAGAGTAAAGCGATTTTAAATATTCTGCTGCAGCAATAGTTTCTTTGTATGGGTCGCTGCGTTCGTCAATGTAAGATGTAACACTTAGTCCGTACATTTTTCCTGTTGGATACATGAATTGCCATAAACCTTGAGCGCCGGCTTTTGAACGCGCGTTTGGATTTAATGCAGATTCAATAACTGCTAAATGTTTTAATTCAAGAGGAATATTATAACGGTCGAACACTTCCTCAAACATAGGATAGTATAATTGCGCTAATCCCATCATACGACTCACTAAAGTGCGACGGCGGACGGTATATAAATCAATAAATCCTTTTACGTGAGAATTGTAAACTAAATCGAAAGGAGAAACCGCATCTAATTTAGCAAGGCGCGCTTCAAAAGTGTAATCATCGTAACGAGGAATGCTGTCGGCTTCAAAATGGTATTTGTTATTTTTCGGGAAAGCAGGTTTTGTAAAAGCGAACTCCAAAACTTTTTTGTTTGCTAAACTATCAAGCATAGCAGCCACAGGATCATCTACCATTACAGTTTGAGCTTTAGCTGAAAACGATAAAGTTGTCAGTAAAGTAAAAAGTATGATATGTTTTAAAATCCGCATCAATTCAGGGTTCTGGGGCTTTTCTATTTAATTATTACGCTTAAAGTGCTAACAAGTTACATAAATATCAAAAAAAGAGCATAAATACAACAAGCAATGATAAAAAAAGAAAGCCATAAAGCCTCGTTAAAGAATTATAATTTTTAACTTAGCACTGTGAAGAAGCCAAAAGAAGATATTCCATTGCAATATTTCGAGAGAAATTTATTGTTTACCCTGTTTTTTGTGATAATTACAGCGCTTTTTGCTCTTTTAACATATTCGCTTTGGCTGGATTTTAATCCTTTAATGTTTATTTGTGGAGTTCCAACCGTGATATTGTTTTTTCAAACTTTATGGATCATGTTAAATCCGTTTGCTATTATTTACGAGTATAAATTTGAGTTTAAGAAAACCATGTTCAGTAATAAACAGTGGTATTTTATTGATATTAAAACAGTGGAAGAAGTAAGTCCGAAAGGATTTAAAATTATATATAACGATGGTGATGAAGAAATAATTTCAACATTCGGCATTCGTCCTTCACACAAAAAAGCATTCAGAGATGCGGTTAATCATTATGTGTGTAAGAGTTTGGTGGTTGAAAGAGCAAATGATTAATCAACAAACTCCACTTTCTTTTCTTTTCTTTTCGAAACACTTCCAACTTTAATGGCTGAATAATTTTCCAGCGTGCCTGACGGGCAGGTTTCCTTCAACCATTTTTCAAATTCATTTTCATTGGAGGAATTCACAGTAAACAATAGTCCGCCCGAAGTTTGTGGATCGCAATACGTCATAAATTCTAAATCTTTCATGCCACTACTTTCTTTTTCGTAAGCATTAAAATTACGTGTGGTATTATCAGGAAAAATAAATTGTGCGGTATAAGAATTTAGATTAGAAAAAGTTTTTATTTTGCTTTTCTCAATGGTAGCCGTAACATTTTTATCGCCAATCATTTCTAATAAATGTCCTAAAAACCCAAAACCGGTTACATCCGTCATGGCACTTACATAAGGTAATTGACCTAATTCAAAACCTAAACTATTTAATTCTGTCATTGAGTTTAACAATACAGAATAATCTTCTTCTTTTAAAGCGCCACGTTTTAAAGCTGTACTATAAATTCCTGTTCCTAATGATTTAGTGAGATAAATACTATCGCCTTCGTTTAGGGAATTATTTTGTTTTAAATTTTTCCGTTCTACAAGTCCGTTTACTGATAATCCAAAAATAGGTTCTGTGCTTTCAATGCTATGTCCGCCCGCCAATGGAATCCCCGCTTTTGCACAAATTTCACGCGCTCCTTCTAAAACTTTTTTCGCTCCGGCAGTTCCTAATTTTTCGGTAGGCCATCCTAAAATAGCAATCGCCATAATAGGTTTTCCGCCCATAGCGTAAACGTCACTTATCGCATTTGTTGCAGCTACTTTTCCAAAATCAAAAGCGGAATCTACAACAGGCATAAAAAAATCGGTTGTGCTTATTAAACATTGATTGTTTCCTAAATCATATACGGCGGCATCATCATTGGTTTTATTTCCAACCAATAATTCTTTACAAACAAAATCGAAATCACTTTTTAAAATTTCTTGTAATACAGCAGGAGCAATTTTACAACCGCAACCTGAAGCTTTACTTAATTGTGTTAATCTAACGGTTTCCATACCGCATCGGTCTTTTAATGATTAATATTTTCATACTTTAGTTTCATGTTGTTTTTATAATGGGTATTTGTTTACCCGTGCGGCACAGCGTAGTCTGCAAAAATACGTTTTACTTTTTCAGCATTCACTATGGGGTCATCAGTATCTGTTTCAACCGGTAAAATAGTTTTTTTATTTTTTTGCGTGTGATTGTATTCGTAAGCTTTGTCGTAATACTTTAAAGTCATGGCCGCCACATCCGCTAATTTTCCTTCATCTAACCATTGCAGACAATCTTTTGCATTATTGGGTCCAAGTTGTTGAGAGATATTTCTTACACTTTGTTTTAATTTCTCAACGTCTTCTTTTCCGTACTCATTTACCAAGCGATTCACTCTTAAATCAAAAGGCACCATTATTTTTATAATAGGAGCTTGTTTCATTTGTAACCAAAACGTATAAGGGATTTTATTATAACCAATCGACATCGATTCATCTTCAATTAAAACATATTTTGAGGCATCTACTTCTTTTAGATCATTATAAAATTTATTCTCAAATAATTGTTGAGGTAATTGTGCGGGCTGACCAATTCCGCCAAAGGCAGAACCTTTATGATGCGCTAGGCCTTCTAAATCTAAAACAGGAACGTCTTGTTTTAGACACTTTAAAATCTCTGTTTTCCCTGAGCCGGTAGGCCCTCCTAAGAGGAGAATTTTGTAATTTTTTTCAAATTGTTTTAAAACATGATTGCGATAGGCCTTATAACCACCCTCTAAAATTTGCGTTTCTAAACCAGCGGTGTTTAATAGCCAGCCAAACGAATTACTGCGCATTCCTCCTCTAAAACAATAGACTAAAACTCCTTTATTTAGGGTGTTTTTTTTAGCTTCATTTATAAAGTTGGTGAGTTTTGGCGATACAATCTCGAGTCCCCGCATTACAGCATCTTCCTTGCCCTTAGCTTTGTATAAAGTGCCAATTTCGGCCCTCTCCAAATCATCAAAAAGAGGGATATTAACAGCACCCGGCATGTGTCCTTTTTTGAATTCTATTGGCGAGCGCACGTCAATGATCAGCTTTTTAGGGCTTTGTAAAAGAAAGTTATCAACGGGTATTGCCTCAGTTTTCATTAGTATTTCACTCAGTAAGTATAGCTAAAACGTAGCAAAATAGAGGGTTTATTAAGAATTATATGTTTAAATTTTAACCCCTAAAGCTTGGTTTTCGTCTAAAAATACTGGAAATTGTACCATAATTTCAATAATATTGTAATTACTACTTTTTGAAAAGACTCATTTTAATAATCACCCTGTTATTTGCCGTTGGCACTTTTACGGATGCCGTAGCGCAAGGTCGTAAACGTGAGCATAAAAACCAACGTCGTAGTGGTGGTGGTAAACGTAAAGGTCATTCGTTTTCAGGTAAAAAAAGCGGTATTTTTTCAGGATTATTTTCTGGTAAAAAAAGAATAGCAGGAGGTTGGGTTTATAAGCCAACTCGTCCGGGTAAAAAGCAAAACCGCGAGCAACATCATTTATTTACACGTTACCGTACTAAAAACAAAAAATATAAAGATGGAATTCAGGCTCGCTTAAATCGTGAGAGAGCGAGAAAGAGAAACCGAGGCAACGCCACTTTCCATAGAAGAAAATATTAATACTTCTCAAATCCCACCCTTTATAAGCGTGGGATTTTTTATTTTTATACCGTTGCAAAATCATTTATGTTATATTTTGTAGATTTAGCACGGCATAAACACAAAATAACTTTATGAACGTTTTAATATTAGGCTCCGGCGGACGAGAACATGCGTTTGCATGGAAGATAGCACAAAGCAAAAAATTAGAGAATTTATATATCGCACCGGGTAATGCGGGCACTGCTCATTGTGGCACTAATGTAAATATTAGCGCAACCGATTTTGAAGCGGTAAAAGCTTTAGTGTGGGAAAAAGGAATTGATATGGTGTTGGTTGGTCCCGAAGACCCATTAGTAAAAGGCATACACGATTATTTTTTACAAGACGAAGTATTGAAAGATATTCCGGTAATTGGCCCTAAAAAAGATGGGGCTCAATTAGAAGGCAGTAAAGATTTCAGTAAACAGTTTATGATTAAGCATGGAGTTCCCACCGCAGCTTATCAAAGTTTTACTAAGGTGAATGTAGAAGAAGGCAAGAAATTTTTAGAAACATTAAAACCGCCTTTTGTTTTAAAAGCAAGTGGATTAGCAGCAGGAAAAGGTGTTTTAATTATTAATGATTTAAACGAAGCTAAAAAAGAATTAGAGAACATGTTGCTCGATGCAAAATTTGGTGAAGCATCAGAAACAGTTGTCATCGAAGAATTTTTACACGGCATCGAACTTTCTGTTTTTGTTTTAACGGATGGAAAGTCTTACAAAATATTACCGGCCGCAAAAGATTATAAAAGAATAGGCGAGGGCGATACAGGATTAAATACCGGTGGAATGGGGGCTGTTAGTCCAGTGCCTTTTGCAGATGAAGCGTTCATTAGGAAAGTGGAAGAGAAAGTGGTCATTCCAACTATAAACGGATTACTAAAAGAAAATATAGATTACAGAGGTTTTATTTTTATTGGCTTGATGAATAATAATGGAGAACCATCAGTAATAGAATACAATTGCCGAATGGGAGATCCGGAAACGGAAGTTGTTATTCCAAGAATTAAAAGTGATTTTTTAGATCTGTTAGAAGGTGTGGCCACTCAAACTCTCGACAAGAAAAGTTTTGAAACTGTAAATGAAACCGCAACAACGGTAGTAATTGTTTCAGGAGGATACCCTGAAGACTACGAAAAAAACAAAGTCGTTACCGGAATTGATTCAAACGAAGGCTCACATGTATTTCATTCAGGCACAAAGCAAGATGGTGATAAAGTTCTTACGGCAGGAGGAAGAGTATTTGCTGTTACTTCGTTCGGAAATTCTATTCAGGATGCAGTGAATAAAAGTTTTAAGAATGCCGAGAAAATAACTTTCGATAAAAAGTATTACCGCAAAGATATTGGCAAAGATTTGATGAATTGGGGTAAGTAGAGGTTTGTCTTTTTGTCCCAGAGGGACAATATGTTTGTAGACAAACAGACAAGACATCATTTTTCCACCGCAGCTGTAGTACAGCTGCGGCGATAGAAAAGGGGGCGCATAGTTTTTTTTACAAACATATAACCCCTCCGGGGTTAAAAAAATATTTTGGATTACACCTCACCCTTTCCAAAGTTCATTTGATTTCACAAAATTTTCATTCTTTTTTCTGATTTTTATATTGTAAACACACTTACCTTAGTGACGGTATGGTAAACTATTACGAATTTTTAAAACTTCCTGAGGCCATAACTCATGAAGAAATCGAATTGGCATTCAATAATTTTAAAAACGAATTATTGAAATTCAGTCCCGGTATTCAGTTAAACGAATCAGAATTAAAACTTCGTCAGCCAGAGATGTGGAATGCCTATACTGAATTATTGAATCCTGAAACGAGAAAGGAACATGAAGAATTATTGGAACGTGACAGGGTTCATAAATTATACGAGGCGAAAATTAAAATGGAGGAAGAGCAACAAATAAGATCTTCTGCCAAATGGAAATATATTGGATTGGGCGCTACTCTGGTAATTATTGTGGTTTATTTTTTGTTAGGGCAAGTATCTTCAAATAATTTACCTGAAAAACCTAACTGGCGCACTCATTACATAAATAATGAAGTTGCAATACTGCTCCCCGCAAAAACAGACACGCTTGTAAACATACTTCCGCCTTATCTTGCCAATTACATTAATAAATCGTTTTCATATAAGTCAGAGTTATCAAATGGTTTTTGCGTAACAATAGCTATCATTCATATGAATGAAGGATTTAAAGTGTCACTAAAGGATTTGAAATATATTACCAGTATGGAATCTCAAAATCCGCACTTGCGTATGAAATCAAATATTGGTGAAGAAATTAATGGATCTTATAAAGGATATAAAATGACCATTGCCAAAGAATCATATCAAATTGATAATGTTATACGCATGAGCGAAAACTATACGTTTCTAAAAGACTTAATAGCTATTAAGTTAATAGTAAACTATAATCCCGGTGACCCTTTACAGGAGAAATACAATGAGATTGTTTTCAAAAGTATAAACTAATACTTACTTCTTAAACTTACTCTTCAAAGCATTCAATGCCGAATTCATATCATTTGGATCGTAAGTTACTTCTTCTTTTTTCGGAGCAGCTTTTTTAGTGGAGACTAATCCTTCGCCTTTCATCGATAAAGCAATACGTTTACGTTTCACATCTACTTCAGTAACATTTACCCAAACTTGCTGACCAACTTTTACAATGGTATTGGGGTCATCAACAAACGTATCGCTTAATTGAGAAATATGAACTAAACCATCTTGATGAACGCCTATATCAACAAACGCTCCGAAATTAGTTACGTTAGTCACAATACCAGGTAAGCGCATGCCTTCGTGTAAATCTTTTATTTCATGAACAGTTTCGTCAAAACTAAATGCTTCAAATGATTTACGCGGGTCGCGGCCTGGTTTTTCTAATTCAGTAATAATATCTTTTAATGTTGGTAGACCAATTGTTTCAGTAACGTAATCGGTTAGTTTTATTTTTTTACGGAGCTCTTTATCATTAATTAAATCATCAATCCCGCAATTCAAATCTTTCGCCATTTTTTCTACGATGTGATAACTCTCCGGATGCACTGCGCTTTTATCTAACGGATGAACTCCATCGCGTATACGTAAAAACCCTGAACACTGTTCAAATACTTTATCGCCCATGCGGGGAACTTTTAAAAGTTCTTTACGGGATTTGAAAGCACCGTTATCATTTCTGTAATCAACAATATTTTTAGCAAGGGTATCGCCAATTCCTGAAACGTAGGCAAGTAATTGTTTTGATGCCGTGTTTAATTCTACACCAACACTGTTTACACAACTCATTACCACATCATCCAATTTATTTTTTAATGCGTTTTGATCAACATCATGTTGGTACTGACCAACACCAATAGATTTTGCATCAACTTTTACTAATTCAGCAAGAGGATCCGCTAAACGCCTGCCAATAGAAACTGCACCACGAACTGTAAGATCATAATCAGGGAATTCTTCACGGGCCACGTCGCTTGCTGAATAAACAGAAGCGCCTGCTTCGCTCACAACTATAACCGGAATACTTTTTGGTAATACATCAATGTTACGAATGAATTGTTCTGTTTCTCTTGATGCAGTTCCGTTGCCGATAGCAATTGCTTCAATATTGTGTTTCGCACAATACGCTAAAACAATATTTTCAGCTTCTGTTACTCTGCGCTGAGGTTCGTGAGGATAGATTACAGTTTCTTCTAATAATTTCCCCTGAGCATTAAGTGCAACTAATTTACAGCCGGATTTAAATCCCGGGTCAAGACCTAAAATATTTTTTTGTCCCATTGGCGGAGCTAACAACAGCTCGCGTAAATTATCAGCGAAAACCTGAATAGCTTTTGTATCAGCTAAGCCTTTTGTGAATAATCGAATCTCCGCTTCAATGCTTGGTTGTAATAAACGTTTGTAGCCTTCTTCAATCGCTAATTTAATTTGTTCGGCACATTCGCCTCTGCTTTTTATAAAATGTTTTATTAAAATGCTGTGAGCGCTATCCTCATCAACACTAATATCAATAATTAAAAAATCTTCTTTTTCTCCTCTGCGCATGGCTAGCATACGGTGAGAAGGACAGCTTGATAATTTTTCTTCCCACTCAAAGTAATCTTCAAATTTTTCTCCTGCTTCTTCTTTTCCTTTTATAACGCGACTTTTTATGATAGCGCTTGTTTTAAAAAGCTGACGTAAGCTTTCACGCACATTTGCTTCTTCACTTATGATCTCAGCAATAATATCGCGCGCTCCATGCAAAGCGTCTTCAGGACTTTCCACTTCTTTTTCTTTATTCACGAATTGTAAAGCGTGAGAAAAAACATCTGTTTCTTTTTGTTCTAAAATTAACATTGCTAAAGGCTCTAAACCTTTTTCTTTCGCAATGGTAGCTTTGGTGCGACGTTTTGGTTTGTAAGGAAGATATAAATCTTCTAAACGGGATAAAGTTTCTGCTGCTAAAATTTGCTCTTTTAATTCAGGAGTTAATTTACCTTGACCTTCTATTACTTTTAAGATGCTTTCGCGACGCTGCTCTAATTGTCGCAAACGCTCTATTTCAGTTTTGATAGCGAGAATCTGAACTTCATCCAAACTTCCTGTCATCTCTTTACGATAACGGGAAATGAAGGGAACTGTTCCTCCTTCGTCTAATAAATCTACAGTTGCTTTTACCTGCTTCGAATCAATTTTTAATTCGTCGGCAATTTTGAAATACAATTTAGCTTCGCTCATAGTACAGTTTGTGTATGAGCAAATTTAAAATTATAAGAGGGAAAATGGCAGTTATTTTATCAACAGAAAGCTCTTTTTTTACTGATAAGTGAGGGTGTTTTCGAAGGTTTTCCTATCCTTTCTGTCCACGCCTTCAGAACGAGTCATAAGATTCTTGTCATTATACTGAAAAGTAGTTTTAAAAACGCGTTTCAGTTTTTTCCCCGATACAAATTCGCTGCTCAGTATTTTATGTGCGGAATTGTATGTGGCCGTGCTTATCCAAATAGGCCTTTCTTTCTTATCGTAGTACTTATAGATTGTTTCCTCAATCCCGTTCACTACCGTAGTTGAAAATTCACTTTTTAACTTGTGTTTTAAATCATCGTAAACTTTTTGCTTTATCATCCGCTCATTTTTATCGAATGTGTTCACGCGAAGCTCAACTTCTCCTTTATGATTCACGATTCGGTTGGATTCAACTCTGTTTCCGTTTTCATCCACATTTACATTTTTGCAAACTTTTATCTCTTTAACTTTTTTTTCATCAGTACCTTTCGCATCGCAGTTATAATTCCATACTTTTTTTAGTTTTCCTTTCCTGTATTCTTTAGCTTGTTTCATATTATTACCATCATTATAGCTATACTCTACAGCATTTTTTTCTTTATTCTTTTTATCATAAAGTGTAACACGGGTTATCATGGTTAGGCTTTCATCAAAGTCGTTGTGTTGTTTTGAAATCATCTCACCCTTTGAATTCGTTTTCACTATGTCTGTAATTTTATGTTTACCATTACGGGTTATTTCATAACCTTTATACAGTTTGCCCTTTTTGTGATATTTGTAAACAACGAGGAGTGAGTCCTTATAAGTATATTCATGTTTTTCAGCCTTTTTATTTTTAGAATTGCTTTTTTCATATGAAGTCATAAAACCTTTATTATCATATTGAAATAAGAATGTGTCCGTTCTCTTCTTCTTCGTGCCTTTTTTATCAAAGAATGTCATGGTTCTTGTCATTGAACGGTAATGGTTGGCTGCAACAGAAGAATCTAAAAGATCCCCGCGGGAAGGAAATTCGTTGTAGAATTGATTTAGCCAAGGATAAGTTTGGGCGTTTGCACTGCAAATAATTATCGCGAAAAACAGGGTAAAGATATGTTTCATATTCTAAAATTTAGAAACATAACGCGAAATTTAAAAAAGGTTACAGGAATTATAATCTTGTTCCAATCACAAGAATATCATCCACTTGCTCAAGAGTCCCGCGCCAGCCTTCAATAGTTTTCTCTAGTAAAACACCTTGCTCTTCCATAGATAAATGCTGATTATCAAGCAATATTTGTTTGAAGGTAGAGTATTTTAATTTTTTTCCGTTTGGTCCGCCAAACTGGTCGGCGAAACCATCCGAGAAAATATAAAGTGTATCGCCTTCTTGTAGCGGAATACTATGATTAGTGAATTTTTTATTTTCGCCCACTTTTAAATTTCCTATTGGGAACTTGTCAGCTTTATATTCTATTAATTCACCTTTACGGATTAACCACATGGGGTTGTATGCGCCTGCATATTCCATTACATTGGTTTTGCGGTTGAACGAACATAGGGCAATATCCATTCCATCCTTCACGGCATTATCTTCAATAACAGATTGACGAAGTGTTGCGCTAACGTTTTTATTTAATTCATTTAAAATATCAGAGGGCTTTGTTAAACCTTGTTCTCCTACAATTTGATCCAATTTACTATGACCAACAATACTCATGAAGGCTCCAGGGACCCCGTGACCAGTACAATCAACAGCGGCAAATAATACTTGATCTTTTTTATCATCTAACCAATAGAAATCGCCACTTACAATATCTTTTGGTTTAAAGAGTACAAATGTTTTTGGCAAGAATTTTTTTACAAATTCATCAGGAGGTAAAATTGCGTCCTGAATTCTTTTTGCGTAACGAATACTTGCCGTGATATCTTTATTTTTTTCGTCGAGCTCAATATTTTTTTGTACAACTTCAGCAGTGCGTTCTTCAACTTTTTCTTCGAGAATTTTATTTTCACGTACTAAAGCACGTTCGCGAACTTTAATATAACTTAATACTATAGCGCCGCCAACTACAATCACTAAAACATAAAACCACCAGGTTTTCCAGAAGGGTGGTGCAATAGAAATTTCAATGCTTAATGGTTTTGAATTACAAACCCCTTGATTATTACAAGCTACAATTTGTAAAGTATAATTTCCGGGAGCTAAATTTGAAAATACAGCCGAAGTTTGTTTTGTTTCGGGGCGCCAATCTTCATCAGAGCCTTCTAATTTGATTTTGTATTTAATTTCATCGGGATTTGAAAGAGAAATGCCAATGTATTCAAAGTTTAAAGAATTGTCTTTATAAGATAGTTCCAGTTTTCCTGACACAGGATAATCTTTTAGATTGATTTTAAGATTAGTGATGTGAAGCGTTGGCTCGGGTGTTAAATCCTTATCTAAAGAAGGATTGTATTTAAAAACACCATTCACTGTTCCAAACCAAATGTTTTTTTCGGAATCAGTAAAAACAGCTTTTGATTTGGCTTCTATTCCCGTGAAGCCGTCATTTTTTTGGTAAGAGAAGAATTGTTTTTTAGCTTGATCGAATTTACTTAAACCCTTATTAGTCCCTAACCAAACATTATTTTTTTCATCCACTGTCACCAAAGTTATAAAATCAGAAAGCAAACCATCGCTGATTTTGTATTTACTAAATTTAGAATTCTCATAAACAAAAGCACCGCCGCCTTCAGTTCCAATCCAAATTTTTCCGTTTTTATCTTCGGCAATCGAAGTAATGCTGCTATAGGTTAAACCTTGCTCTTTACTTAAGGTTGTAAATTTCCCTCCTTCAATATTGGTGATTCCTTTTTGTTTTGTGCCAATCCAAATTTTTCCTTTGCTGTCTTCAAAAATAACAGTCACATCATTACTACTCAACCCATCAATATTCCGAATGCTTTTTACAGTTTCTGTATTTAAATCATATACTGTTACACCGTCAGCACTTCCAATCCATAATTTATTTTTACTGTCAACAAACAAACAACTTACATAAGGATAAACAAATTCATACAATTGAGGTTGTGCCGAAAACTTTCCTGTTGTTGCTGTATATTTTACAACTCGTCCGCCCCAAATCCCAATCCATAAATTTCCATTTTTATCTTTTACTATTGAGCGGACACTACTAACAGGACTTCCTTCAATCAGCGGAATGTTTTTAAATTTCTTTTCTAAGGTTGTTTCTTTTGGATTGTAAATTGTTAATCCTTCATTAGTACCAAACCAATAGTTTGAATCATTATCCTGGCAAATAGCCCAGATTTGCGAATTTACTAAGCCGTTTGTTTTAGAGTAAGAAAGAAATTTTTCACCTTTAAAAACCTGTAAGCCTTCACCTAAAGTCGCGATTAAAATATTGCCTTCGTTATCTTCAGCAATGCTTTTGATTTTATTTGCCGCTAAACCATTGCTGGTGTTAAACACAATGGCGCTTTTATTTTTTACATCTATCTTGCATAAGCCAACGTTGAGAACCGAAGCCCAGATATTATTTTTGCTGTCTTTAAAAATGGTATAAACAAAATTGTTGGTAACGGCTCCGGTGTTTGTTGTGATGTAATTACGGTAATCGAAAATAATTTCAAATTGCTTGTTTGTATATCTGTAAACAATTCCATTGGAAGTTCCTAAAATCACATTATCGTTTTCATCCAGCAAAAAGGAAGTTATTTGTCCGAATGGCATGCCTTCAGGACGGAAGAATTCAAACTTTCCGGATTTTGCATCCATCCATTTAATCCCCACATCGGTTAAAAACCAAACGTTACCGGATTTATCTTCTTGTGCCGATAAAACAAACTGACTTAATCCTTCTTGGGATGTGTAAGATTTGTAATTCGCTTTATCACTTAAATTTCCTTCAGGATTTAAAATGACAATAGCTCCTGCGCCGGAAGAAATCCAAATCTGTCCCTTTTTATCTTGCGATAAAGAAAATATTTTTTTGTCTTTAGGAAGCGCTGCACAAATTACGGGATTAAATTTTCCTTCGCTGTATTTTGTGAGTGAGCCATTTTCATGAGCCAACCATAAATTACCTTTTATATCCACTAACAAGCAAGCAACGTTATTGTCACTTAATCCGTTTTCTGTTGTGTAATTAATAAAATTTTTCCCGTCGAATTTAGAAATCCCGCTTTCGCTCGCTAACCAAAAATAACCGGCTTTGTCTTGTACAATAGCTGAGACGTTTGATTCCGCCAAACCATCTTGCACACCGTAATTTGTAAATGGATACGTTTGTGAGTGAAGTAAAACAGGAAAGAGTAATAATAAAAGTAGTTGTATGGTTTTTTTGCACATGTGTGTCATCCTGAGCTTGCCGAAGGGTTATTTCTTGATAAAGAAAAATGTTCCGCCCGCATCTTCTAAATCTTTAATCTTACCAAATTTTGGTGCTTGATTACCGGCAGAGGTTACAGCTGAAATAACTTTCTTCGCTATTTTATCAATAGAAATACAAGCATCTGGATTATTCATTAAAGCAGCAGAAAATGTTTTTGTAAACTGAGAGTTGTCTGATGCTAACTCGTAACCTGCGGAGGTAATTACCTGTGCAGATTTCGATTTAGTTAATTCCCAATTCTCACAGCGGTGATCTTCTTCCGAACCACGCATGGCTAATAAAAACGCCGGACCAGATTCGCAAGCATCAGTCACCACTAATGTGTGCAATAATTTTCCGGAGTAGGATTGCATTCCTGCTTTCAAATTATTAATACCAAAGAAACTGAATTCATCATCTGTCTTTGCATCAACAGGAACCCAATAACCGGTTGGACTCACAAATTTCCCGTGACCCGCATACCAAATTACTAAAGATTGAATATTACTGTTCTTAACGTGATCGCGTAATTCAATAGAGAAAAATTTCTCCATATCGTATTTGGTCATGTCTTTTTTGTGAAGAATTTTTGTGATTTTGTATCCTGCTAATGCAGACTTCATAGCAAGTACATCTTTTGCCGGACCTTCTAAACTCGCAAAGTTTTGATATTTTCCATTCTCAATAAATACTACCCAGGTATTTCCCATTGGGTTAGAAGCAGGATCGGCACCACTACGGTTTAAAGTAAATAGCTGAACATTTTCGTTACCGTTAACATCTATAACGGTAACTGTGATTTTAGTTTTGTTAGCAATAGAAATTTGCGAACTAAACGTTGGATTTAAAGACGTAACAGAGAATGAAGCTAAAACACCATCAATACTTATTGATTGAATTAAGCTCTCGTCTTTTACTCTTCCTTGAATGTAAATATCTGAAGCGTTGCTCTCTAAATAAATTTCATTATCAAAAGAAGCAGCAGGCGCCTCAATAGAAATAACAGGTTTGTTCGCTTCTGTTTTTTCTATTTTTAAAACTTGATTGGTTGTATTTTCATATACATCAGTTACAAGTGCTACCACTTCCGATGCTTTTTTCATTCCAATAACTGTACAAACGAATTCAGGATTTAAAGAATCTTTTAAATACTCAGCTTGAACATTGTTAATGGTAATGGATTTAATTTGAGATGCATCTTTAATTGCTCCTTTAAAAATAATTGTGTCTTTGTCAGCAATGATTTTTATGGAATTTTTATCGGGAACAGAAGGGGCGGTAATGGCAATTTCCGGTTTGTTGGTTTCGCGGCTTAAATCAAAAATCTTTTTGCGTGCATCTTTTACGATACCTTCAATTTTTGTATCGCCTGCGCCAAGCTTTGCAATTTTATTGTAATCAGCAATGGCAGATTTGTAATTTAAAGCGCCTTCGCTGGCAATGGCGCGGGCAATGTAAGCATCAATATCTTTATCATTTAATTTAAGAGCTTGTGTGTAATCATTTACAGCATTTTGAAATTGTCCGAGTTTAAAATAAATAGCACCACGGTGTTTGTGATTGAACGCCGTTGGTGATACCAGAATCACTTTAGTAATATCATTCAAAGCATTCTGATAATCTTTCTTCGCCACATAAACCATGCTGCGAGCCCAAAACACATCATTGTTGTTAGCGTCTTTAGTCAAAGCAGTTTCACATGTGGTTAAAGCATCATTCACTTTATTTAGTTTAACTTGTACTAAAGCTAAACCAACGTAGGCTGGAATATATTTTGAATCGAAGTATTTTGAATTTTTATATTCTTTCTCCGCTTCAATATAATTTTTTAAGCTATCAAACATAACCGCGTGATGATAATAATTAACTGCTGTTTTTTTAATATCGAGTGCGTATTGCGCAACTGTTAGTCCGAACGAATAATCTCTTGTAGCGTAAAGAGTTTTAATTTCTAAATCAATAACCTCTACATAATCTTTATCGCGCTCTAATGCTTTTCTAAAAAATCCATCTGCATCAGCAAATTTGTTTAAGTTAAAAGATAAACGACCTGCATTGTAATACAATTCTTTTTCTTTTGGTGAGAAGCCGATTAGTTTTTTATAATCTTCAACCGCTTCGGCTTTCATGTTTTCTTTTTCGTATAAGAGTGCGCGGTTAGTATAAGCCTTTTCTAAAGCCGGGTCCATTTCAATGGCTTTCGAATAGTTTACGATAGCTTCTTTAATGTTGTTAGCCTGCTCAAATTTTTCGGCAGCAGCAAAATATTTTTTAGCAGTTTGCGAGAACCCTAAAACTGAAAGTAAAGTAAACGCAACGATTAACGACCAACACCTCATTTTTAACATCGGATTTGATTTATGATTCGACAAACAAAAATATAAAAATATTCCTTACAAATCCCACTAAAAAAAGTGATTTTTTTGACTCAAACGAAAAACTTCAAAAAGCCTGAAACCCCGCGCTAATACTGGCGTATAACCAATAAACAATAGCCATGAAGACAAAATTATTTTTTTTCGTTGTATTGTTAGCTGCGTTCCTGGGACTTATATAAAACCCTTTGGCCATAAGTACCAAAACGTTAAAAAGGCTGTACAATACTAAGCCTGATTTCTGAAACCACGAGCAGCTCGTGTGGAAATTGAGACAAAGCCCCCTTTTCTCTTATTGAGAACTCGGGGCTTTATTATGGAATGAAAATCGCTATGGAGACGTGTGTCATCCTGAGCTTGACGAAGGGCGGGGCTTTTTATTTGAGAGCATTTAAAGCAGTAGAAATACGCTTCGTACAATCCTCCTTACCCAACAAAGCCATCATATCAAATAATTGTGGTCCGCCTGCAACACCGCTTACTAAAACGCGGACTAATTGCATATCGAGTTTTCCTAGTTCAACACCGGCATCATCAAATGTTTTTTGTATTCCTATATGTGTCCAATCAGAAGTCGCTGATAATTTTTCGTTAAGCTTCGTATAAGTTGCTTTAGAAGTATCATTCCATTTTTTTGCAATCACTTTTTCATCCCAAGATGTTGGTGCTGTAAAAAAGTAAGTCCCTAAATCGTAAAACTCATTGATGAAATGCGCTTTCTCTTTAATCAATCTGCAAAATTCAATAACAAATTTTTTGTCGGCTTTAATGTTTTTCTTTCCTAAAGTTGGCATTAAGGCATCCGCTAATTCTTCATCGGTATGCTGACGTAAATATTGTTGGTTAAACCATTTTGTTTTATCAGGATCAAACTTTGCGCCTGATTTATTTACACGTTCAAAAGAGAATCCTTCAATCAATTCTTGTTTGGTCATGATTTCGCGGTTATCGCCGGGATTCCATCCTAA
>JAGNIU010000051.1 GCA_018000995.1 Bacteroidia bacterium | reverse complement strand
AAACACAAAGCTGAATTTGTTGCTGCTGATAAAATGTTTGATTTAGATATTGATATTTATGCTCCTTGTGCTTTAGGCGCAACTTTAAATGATGATACTTTAGGTCGTTTAAAGTGTAAAGTTATTTGCGGTGCTGCCAATAATCAATTAGCTGAAGAGAAAAAACACGGTGAAATGGTTATGACAAAAGGAATGCTTTATGCTCCTGATTTTGTGGTTAACGCCGGTGGTATTATCAATGTTTTCTACGAATTAGAAGGATATAACCGCGAACGCGCATTAGCACACGCCGAAAAAATTTACGATACAACCTGGAATATTATTCAGATGGCAAAAGCTGAGAAAATCCCGACTTATGCTGCTGCGAATAGAATGGCAGAAGCGAGAATAGCAGCTATTGCTAAAATAAACGCCGTATTGTAAAGTGACGAATTACGAGGTACGATTGACGAATCTTGAATTAAAAATAAAGAAGTTAAATGTCATATTAAATAGTTAATTTTACACCATTAATAAAACTCGTAATTCGTACTTCTAAAATCGTAATTCAAAACCGTTCTTTATGCTAAATCGCCGATTCCTCCGTATTAAAGTCATGCAAATGCTGTATTCTTTTTTCCAGCATGAAAATGCCGATATAGCATTGTTCGAAAAAGAACTTTTTAAAAGTCTCGATAAAGTTTATCACCTCTACATTTCTGTTTTAGCTTTGTTCACCGATTTGCATCATAATGCCCACCTGGTTATTGATGAGCATAAGAATAAACGTCTCCCAACAGAATCAGATTTAAATCCTAACTTAAAATTCATCAATAATTCATTATTAGTTTCTTTATCAGAAAGCCGCGATTTAAAAAACGAAATAGAGCGACAAAAAATTTCCTGGATTGATAATCAGGATGTGGTTCGTAAATTGTATAATGAAATTATTGCGAGCGAAGATTATAAAACTTACATGACTTCGACGGAATCAGGAATTAAAGAAGACCGCAATCTTTTAATCAATATTATTGTCAACCATTTCGATGAGCACGATTTATTAAATCATGTGTTTGAAGAACAAAATATTCATTTCGCGGATGATACTTTTTTAGCTTTTAATTCTGCTATCCGTACGTTCGAAACGTTTGATGGTAAATTTAAATTGATGCCATTGTTAAAGGATGCTGAAGATGATAAACTATTTGTCTCTTCTTTATTCAGGAAAACAATTCAGTACAAAGCTCAATACGAAGAATTAATTCAGGCTCACACTAAAAACTGGGAGCTCGACCGTATTGCCAATATGGACATGCTTTTAATGAAAATGGCCATTGCCGAAATTTTGCATTTAAAAAATGTTCCCGTTAAGGTATCTTTAAACGAATACATCGATATTTCTAAAGAATACAGTACGCCTAACAGTAAAACCTTCGTTAACGGAGTGTTAGATAAGATAATCCTCCAGCTTAAAACCGAAGGAAAAATCGAAAAAGCAGGCCGCGGCTTGCAAGAATAACAAACAATTTACGGAGAGGAAGTCATGGTGAGCTTGCCGCCCTTCGGCAAAGCTCAGGATGACTTCATGTTTCTTAAAAAACTTTTCGGAGGACAGAGTCATGATGAGTTTCTCTCATTTTTCCCACAAATAAACTTTCGGAGGACAGAGTCATGGTGAGCCTGCCGAACCACGACAAATCTGTACAAAACAACACGCCCCTGAGCCTGACGAAGGGGCTTCACTGGCGCTTCGTCAAGCTCAGCGCCCATTTTTTAGAGAGTCCTCCTTGTGGTTCGGCAGGCTCACCATGACTTTCGTTTCAAAAAACGGCCTTTTCTGTTAATACATTGTTAACAGTGGCTCTTTGCCTCCCAATTTATTTTTTCTAATATTAGGTTTTTAGTAATAAACCTATCCCGCATTATGAAGAAGTATTTTTCATTAGTTCTGTGTTCGTTTTTTGTTTTGAGTTTGACGGCTCAAAAAGATAAAAGCAAAAACGAAGACACATTTAACAAACTACCACAAACCTTATTGGTTGAAATAAATAAATTCCGTAAGAGCAAAGGTTTGGATACCCTTGAGTTTAACGAGATGTTAACGAACGCCGCTTCTATAAGCGCAGGTTCTTATGATGATGGCGGACAAGCAAAGGTAGATGCCGCTAAAACCAAAAAGAATTTGAAAAAAGTTGGCGCTACTTCTAAAGGTGAAGAGTGTTTAATGAGCGCGCCAGTAAGTAAAGGTCGTGAGAATTACAGTACTGATGATGTGGCGAAAGTAATTTACACGCGTTGGGAAAATAATAAGAAGGACATTCCTGTTCTCTTAAATCCAAAGTATGTTTTTGTGGGAATCAGTTATATCATGAGTGAAGATGGTAAGAAGGTTTATGCTTCTGCAGTATTTGGTGGTTATGATATTATGAACGATGGTGCTAAAATGAAAAAAGAATTAGCAGTTCCTTTCAATACCAAATCTAAAAAAATGAAAGCGCCTGATTTAAAAGGCTGCAAGAATTGCGATAAGTTCAAGAATTACGAGAATCTTCACAAAGGCATTTATGTTGCGAACGGAAAAGTGTATTTGAAATACAGCAACATGAAAGAATTGAAAAAATTATTGAAAAAACCAAAAGACGGTTTCGCGATTGACATTGTTCAAAGAGCACAATACGATAAACCGGAATATAACATCATGGACAATAACCTTTACAATAAAGGAATCATGAGTAAAGTGGTTTACAAAGATAAATTCTTCAAGAAAAATTTAATTAAGCCGGATCCTAAAGCGAAAAAGAAAGTCCGCAACAATAAGATTGAAGTGGAGATGGCTAAGTTCAATCCAAAAATTGGCGGCACTTACGAAATAAATTTAGTGGTGGTACAAGACGGAAAAATTTGTCGTACCGTTACCAGAACTTATTTAGAGAATGGCGATCAGGAAAGCAGCACACCAATCGGAATTTTACCGGCACCTGAATCAAAAGGATTGAAACCTGCATTTGAACCACGTTCAGAAAGTTCTATCATCAACTTCACCATTCCATTCGCGAAGAATAAATTTGAGTTTAAGAATGAAGATATTCAGCCTTTAATTAATGCGTTGAATGAGCCTGATTTCATTATCGAAGGACTTTACATTTATGCTTACTCTTCCATTGAAGGAGATTCAGTGGCGAATGCAAAATTACAACGCAAACGTGCTGAAAGTGTAGCGAAAGTTTTACAAGGCCGTCAAGCTTTAAAAATTCAACCAAATATTGAAACACGTGATAGCTGGGATTTATTTTTATTAGAAAATGATGACGGTCCGCATGCATCATTAACTTCGATGGGTAAAAAAGCGGCTATCAAAAAAATTAATGACGATAAAAAATTGCAGGAAGAATTAGAGCCTGTTTTATCGAAAGAACGTTTCGCGCAGGTGATTATGGATATCACTTATGATATTACGGGTGGTAAAGAGCAAAAATTCACGAACGTAAGTTTCTCTCGTGCTTTAAAAGCGAATAAAGAAAAGCAAGCTTTTAAAATAATGGAGTACACTTACAAAAAAGTAATGGAGAAAAAATATTCTTCAGGAGCAATAGATAGTTTAGAAATTCCGGAAGGACCAAACTCTGTGAATTTAAGAAACAACAAAGTTCACTACCGTTTCTTACAAAATGGAAACAATGTGGATGACGACGATCAGGAAGAAATTGAGAAGTTATACGCTTTAGCGCCTGATAACGAAATTTTAAAATACAACAAATTGTATTGTGCAATTCGTTTGGATACCGCTGCAGCAAGCGCAGATGCACAAGCGAAAATGCAACAGCAAATTGATGAGATGTACACCAAAACAAAAATTGAAAAACGTTTGTTAGATGGATTAAACATCGAATGGCAATTTAAAATTATGGAAGTGTTAGATACTTTAGATACACCGGAATCTCAATTAGCAATTGAAGCTTGTATTACCCGTATCAAAAGTTTCTACGACTTAAAAGATGCGACTTGGCAAAATGCTTTAAAATTAGCTTTTGTGTTCTCACGAGCTAAAGACTTTAAATACGCCGCTACATTATTAGAACCATTTGTGACTGAAAAAGCAGAAGAGAATTTAATTTTCGCTTACATCAGTATCGCTTCTCACATGCCGGAGAAATTTTACTCACGGAATTTTGCAAGGGCTTTAAGCATTGCTCACAAACGCAACAACGACCGCTACTGTAAATTATTTGGCGAGCCATTTATGAGTTTCCAGGTAATGGATAACCCTGTTATTAAGAAGGAATTCTTCGATTCGGGATGTAAGAAATAAATCACTAACTTTAAAGGAGAGCAAAACGCTCTCCTTTTTTATTTGATGAGAAAATTACTTTTTATATTTTTTCTTTTACCAATCCTGATTAAGTCCCAAAACTTAGTTCCTAATTGGAGTTTTGAAACTTATACGGCTTGTCCAAATGCCAGTGGTCAATTACCAAGTGCAACACCTTGGACCGCTCCTACAAATAATAGTAGTGATTATTTTAATTCATGCGCTTCAGTTTTTAATGTTCCTAGTTATCCTGGGGGATTTCAAATCGCGAAACAGGGCAATGCCTATTCTGCTATTTATTTAATAAATGGGTTTGGTTGGGATTATAGAGAATATTTGCAAGCGCAACTTAATGATACATTAACATCAGGCAAATGTTATTTTATCGAATTCTTTGCAAGTTTAGATAACAGCGCGCGTTATGCGGTAAACAATATGGCTGCTAATTTGTCAAAGATTCAGTATATTAATACTGGTACTGGTTTCGTTTTGAACTTACCACAAAACATAACGAAAAGTAATAATCCAATAATAAGGGATACATTAAATTGGGTTCAGGTTTCTGGAATTATGATTGGTGGAGGGGAAAAATTTATTACTATAGGAAATTTTAAGGATAATATTAATACTGATACGCTCACATATAAGCCAGGCGGATATAATGCGGCTTACTACTTAATTGACGCTGTTTCAGTTTTCTCAATAAACCCAACAGGTACTTTACCTTGGCAATACAGAGACACAACTGTTTCAATTGGTGATAGCGTTTATATTGGTAACACAATGGGCGGTACATTTACAAGTAATTGGTACATTTATGGAGGAACGTTTATAAATAGCGGTTCCGGTATTTATGTTAAGCCAGTAACAACAAGTACTTATGTTGTGCAGTTTACTGTTTGTGGTGTGCCGAGAAGCGATACGTTGAAAGTTACGGTTACTGGAGTTGGCATTGATGAAAACACATTATTCTCCAACAGCATTGTTCTCTATCCCCAACCTGCAAAAGATATAGTAAACATTAGTTTAAATTATTTTTATGAGAAGAGTATTGAGGTGAGGGTGGTTGATGTTAATGGGAGGGAAGTTAATGGGCAACAGTTAATAGTTAATAGTGGTAAGGCGATGATGCAGATTTCTGATTTGTCGGATGGGGTTTATGCTATTCAATTAAAAAATTCTTCGGGGCAAGTGGCGAGGAAGAGGTTAGTGGTGGCGAGATAGTTGGACCCCCTCGTCAGCTTCGCTGACACTCTCCCTTGTAAAGGGGGAGAAATTAATACGTTTTCAAAAAGAGATTTCTACTAAGATAATCAGCGCTATTATAATTTCGTGCCGACAAAGCTCATTATAAAAACGCGAATTTTTTTCCTCACCTTTTTTAAGGGGAGGTGGCTACCGCATCGAAAACTAACGTGGGCGGTAGACGGAGGGGTTGGTTATAGCGCGATAGTTAAACCCCCTCGTCAGCTTCGCTGACACTCTCCCTTGTAAAGGGGGAGAAATTAATACGTTTTCAAAAAGAGATTTCTACTAAGATAATCAGCGCTATTATAATTTCGTGCCGACAAAGCTCATTATAAAAACGCGAATTTTTTTCCTCACCTTTTTTAAGGGGAGGTGGCTACCGCATCGAAAACTAACGTGGGCGGTAGACGGAGGGGTTGGTTATAGCGCGATAGTTAAACCCCCTCGTCAGCTTCGCTGACACTCTCCCTTGTAAAGGGGGAGAAATTAATACGTTTTCAAAAAGAGATTTCTACTAAGATAATCAGCGCTATTATAATTTCGTGCCGACAAAACTCATTATAAAAACGCGAATTTTTTTCCTCACCTTTTTTAAGGGGAGGTGGCTACCGCATCGAAAATTAACGTGGGCGGTAGACGGAGGGGTTTCTTTTGAAGAACGCTCTCCATTATAGGTCTGATAATCATTCTGCTTAAACACAGTTTTGTATTTCAAATTTAATTCTTTCCCGTCACTTTTTTCCTTGATGAAAAAAGTAACCAAAAAAATCTGATTCCCCGCACAGGCTACGCCCCTAGCACAGATTTTCAGGCCAGCGCACGTTGCTTCGTATGGATGGTTGAATTAATGCGGAGTTTTTTAAACCCCTCTCGTTAATTATACGCCTTTGGCGATAATTAACTTTCTCCCCTGTTAGGGGAGAAAAATTTGTACATATAAACGAAATGTTTCCTCCACTGAAAGGGGAGGTGGCGCGAAGCGACGGAGGGGTTTGTTCGAAGATTACTCTCCTCACATAGTCAACCGCCTAGCACAGATTTTCAGGCCAGCGCTCTTTCTTCTATAAAATCTTTTTTCAATATTGAAAAGTTAATCGCAGTGCCCCCCTAAATCCTAACTCCTTAATCCTAAATCCTCATTTATACTCCGGGTAACTCATTAAGTTCACGACCTCCAACCCCATCTTCACCCGTCTATCATTCATAGACGACAAATCCTTCACAGGATAAAAAATCTCTTTATAATTTTTATCGTATTTAAATTGCGTGCCATAAATTTGATAAGCACTTTTTGCTAACCAATATTTATCTTCAAAATAGGCAAAATCACGAAGGGAAATCTCATTTCTTTCGGCGGCTGAGCGGAACACTTCTAAATATTTCTCTTTAATAGAGTAGGGTGCAAAGCCGATGATGAAAAAGATGACATTATTTTTTTCACCCGTGTAAACTTTTTCAGGGTAACCAAAACGTTTTACAATTTTTTCTATTCTCACATAAATTAAAGAATCATTTTCGCGGGCTTGTTTTCTTAAGCTTAAATATTCCGGCGAATCTTTTCCTGATTTATCTAAAGTCTTTCTTAAAGTATCTCTAAACTTTACAAAATCTTTATCCAGTTGTACGAGCTCGATATTCAAAGAATCATAAGCTTGCGAACCTGTTTTTATTTTGTACACTTCTTTAACACGAATTCCGTTTTCGAACCAGGCGGTTTTTTCTAAATCTCCATTCTCTAAATAATAATACCACGGTCCCGTATAATAGAAATGCAATTTCTTTTGTTCAACAACAATTCTCGCTTTTCCTTTTACCGCCGTTTTTCCGTTGGGATGAAAGTGTTTTATTTTAATTCTCTTGCCGCGGTAAATTTCAGTGCGTTCTTTAATTCCATTGGGGGAATTATAAATCCATTTCCCGACCTGGATGCCATTTTTGAATTTGCCTTTGGTTAAAATTTTGGTTTTGGTGCTATCTGTATAAATTATCCAGAGTCCGTGTTGCTGCTGGTTTTTAATTTGGTTTAGTTTAGGGTGACAACCGGGCAAAATGAGGAAAACTATTCCTAAAAAAGTTAAAAACTGCTTAAATATTGCTCGCTTGGCTGACCTCATTCGTTTGAAAATCCCTAATTTTGGGGTCTCTAACAAAAATACTTATTATATGTATATCAATTCAATTACCGCCCGCCAGATTTTAGATTCAAGAGGAAATCCAACTGTAGAAGTAGATGTAATTACCGAAAACGGAATTATTGGCCGTGCTGCTGTGCCTTCAGGGGCTTCAACCGGTAGTCATGAGGCTGTTGAATTACGTGATAATGATAAGAATGAATACATGGGTAAAGGCGTTAATAAAGCGGTGAATAATGTCAACACCGTTTTAAACGAAAATTTGAAAGGCGCTTATGTAATGGATCAAACCGCTATCGATTCGAAGATGATTGAATTAGATGGTTCTGAGAATAAAGCAAATTTGGGTGCTAATGCAATTTTAGGAGTGTCATTAGCAGTTGCAAAGGCCGCAGCATTGGAATCGAATTTACCGTTGTACCGTTATGTTGGAGGTGTAGGTGCAAACTTATTACCAATCCCCATGATGAATATTTTAAATGGTGGTGCGCATGCTGATAATGGAATTGATTTTCAGGAATTCATGATTATGCCAGTAGGTGCAGAATCATTCAGTGAAGGTTTAAGAATGGGAACTGAAATTTTCCATCACTTAAAAGCAGTTTTGAAATCGAAAAAAATGAGCACGAACGTTGGTGACGAAGGTGGATTTGCTCCTGATTTCAAAAATAATGAAGACGCTATTAAAGCCGTAATGCAGGCAATTGAAAAAGCAGGTTACAAACCGGGCGAAGATATTTATATTGCTATGGATGCAGCTGCTTCTGAATTTTATGATGCAAAAGCAAAAGTATATCACTTTAAAAAATCAACCGGCGATAAATTAACCAGCGAAGAAATGGTAAAATATTGGGCGGATTGGTGTAAAAAATATCCAATCATTTCAATTGAAGACGGATTTGGTGAAGACGATTGGAAAGGCTGGGCATTAATGACAGAAAAATTAGGCAGTCAAGTTCAACTTGTAGGCGATGATTTATTCGTTACAAATTCTCAACGTTTAGCAAAAGGAATTAATGAAGGTGTAGCTAATTCTATATTAGTAAAAGTTAACCAAATCGGAACTTTAACCGAAACCATTAACGCTGTAAACATGGCACATAAACATGGTTATACTTCAGTAATGAGTCATAGAAGCGGAGAAACAGAAGATACTACCATTGCAGATTTAGCAGTGGCTTTAAATTGCGGACAAATTAAAACCGGTTCGGCTTCAAGAAGTGATAGGATTGCAAAATACAATCAATTGCTACGTATTGAAGAACAATTAGGTAGCTCGGCCCGTTATATGGGTAAGGCTTTCCGTTTCGCTAAATAGTATGGCGTTTTAAATGATTGAAAAAGGGGCTTTTTAGCCCCTTTTTCTTTATGTTTATTTAAAGAAATTTTATTTGTTTATTAGCCACCCTTCGTTAAATTTACAGAGTTAAAATAATACGTAATATGGATCCTTTAAAGTCGAAATTCAGTGAAAAAGCAGTAGCACTTTCTGCTGAAATTAAAGATATTATCAAAAATCATGGTGATGTAAAGTTGGGCGACATCACTGTTGCGCAAGTGTACCAAGGTATGCGCGGCATGTTAGGCATGGTGACTGAAACTTCTAAACTAGATGCCGAAGAAGGTATTCGTTTCAGAGGTTATTCAATTCCTGAATTAAGAAAACAATTACCAAAAGCGCCGGGCGGAACTGAACCATTACCGGAAGGGATATTTTATTTAATGTTAGTAGGTGAATTACCATCTCAAGAAGATGTTTCATTTATCACTAACGAATGGATGAAGCGTAGCAACGTTCCGAAGCACGTGTTCGACGTTATTGAAAAATTACCAGTGGATGCACATCCAATGACACAATTCGTAGTTGGTGTTATGGCTATGCAAACTGAAAGTGTTTTTGCAAAAGCGTATGCTAAAGGCATGAACAAAAAAGAATATTGGGATTATGCTTACGAAGATTCAATGAATTTAATTGCGCGTTTACCGCGTATTGCAGCATACATTTACCGTCGTAAATATAAAAACGGCGCACACATTGAACCGGATCATAAATTAGATTGGGCAGCAAACTTTGCTCACATGTTGGGTTACGATCAAGTTGATTTCAAACGTTTGATGCGTTTATATCAAACTATTCACGTAGATCATGAAGGCGGAAACGTTTCTGCGCACACTACTCACTTAGTTGGTTCTGCGTTAAGCGATCCGTATTTATCTTTTGCAGCAGGTATGAATGGTTTAGCTGGTCCGTTACACGGTTTAGCAAATCAGGAAGTGTTGAATTGGATTATGGAGTTGAAAGAAAATTTAGGAGGAGGTTTACCAACTAAAGAACAAATTGCAGAATACATTAAGAAAACGTTAGCAGAAGGAAAAGTTGTTCCGGGATACGGTCACGCTGTATTACGTAAAACAGATCCTCGCTTTACTGCACAACAAGATTTTTATAGAACTTGGATTAAGCATGACGATATTTGTGAAATAGTTCAGATGGTTTACGAAGTAGCGCCTCCAATTTTGGAAGCTACAGGAAAAATTAAAAATCCTTGGCCAAATGTGGATGCGCACTCAGGTGCATTATTAGTTCACTATGGTATGCATGAGTATGATTTCTACACTGTATTATTTGGTGTGAGCCGCTCATTAGGAGTATTAGCAAGTTTAATTTGGGATAGAGCAACCGGTTCAGCCATTGAACGACCGAACTCAACCACTACCGAGGCTATTAAAGCAAAAATTAAAGCCGCGCAAGAAGCAAAAACTTCATAACACGAAACCCAGACGAAGAGTCTGGGTTTTTTGATTAAAGAAATTCACAAATGAAATTACAATTAAACGATACCATAACTGCACTCGCTACTCCACATGGAAGTGGTGCTATTGCGGTTATTCGTTTAAGTGGAAAAAAATCATTTGAGGTAGTAGAAAAAATATTTTTCGATAAAGAATTAAAATCAAAAAAGATTTCTTCTCAAAAAGGGTATACGGTTCATTTTGGTGTTATTGCTGAAGCGGGAATTGTTATTGATGAGGTATTAGTAACGATTTTTAAAAACCCGCATTCTTATACCGGGGAAGACAGTGTTGAAATTTCTTGTCATGGCTCAACTTATATTCAGCAGCAAATTTTACAATTGTTGTTGAAGTATGGTGCACGAATGGCAAATGCCGGTGAATTTACTTTGCGCGCATTTTTAAACGGGAAATTTGATTTATCGCAGGCAGAAGCGGTAGCCGATTTAATTGCGAGTAATTCGGGATTATCGCATCAAGTCGCTATGCAACAAATGCGTGGGGGCTTCTCTAGTAAAATAAAAGTACTGAGAGATCATTTAGTAAGCTTTGCTTCGTTGATTGAATTAGAATTAGATTTCAGTGAAGAGGATGTTGAATTTGCGAATAGAACTGATTTAAAGAACTTAGTTCAAAGTATCATCGGCATTATCGAAAAATTAGTTCATAGTTTTGAAGTAGGGAATGTAATTAAGAATGGAATTCCCGTTGCTATTGTAGGAAAACCGAATGCAGGAAAATCAACTTTACTAAATGTTTTGTTGGATGATGACAGAGCAATCGTCAGTGAAATTCCCGGTACAACTCGGGATACCATTGAAGATGAAATTATTATTGAAGGTGTTCTGTTCCGTTTTATTGATACAGCAGGAATCAGAACAACAACTGATATCGTTGAACAAATAGGAGTGAACAAGGCTTTTGAAGTCATAAAAAAATCAGCTATCGTTATTTATTTATTCGATGCACACGAATTAAGTGCAGGCGATTTAACTTTAGAAATAGAATTAATCCGTCGCCATATCGGAACATCGCAATTAGTTGTGGTTGCCAATAAAATTGACGTAGAGAATGTAGATGATTTACATAAAGAGTTTTCTGAATTCCAACCGGTTTATATTTCAGCTAAGG
>JAGNIU010000026.1 GCA_018000995.1 Bacteroidia bacterium | reverse complement strand
TTAAAGTACATTGTATTATTGACGAGGTAGGTCAGATTTCGGCTCACTACTTACGTGAATTATTGAAATTTGCGAAGAACAGAAATATTATGATGATTAATGGTTTACCAAACAAGAGTGGTTTGGAGAGTCATTACCGTTATACTTATCAGTTCCGTAAAGAAGATTCAGGTAACGTGCGTATCTTCCCAAGTATTGTTACTGAAGTAGAAGCTTAATTAATGGTGGTTTCGGCTACGCTCAACCACCGCGTATTCAATATTACGGTGCCTGAGCGTAGTCGAAGGCACACAGGAATTTTATGAGTTCACCTCTTGTTTCGGTTTTAATGCCTGTTTATAATGCCTCGGCTTATGTGAAAGAAGCTATAGAGAGTATTTTAAATCAATCGTATCAAAACTTTGAGTTTGTTATTATTAATGACGGGTCGACCGATTCTTCGGAAGAAGTTGTTTTGTCGGTTAAGAATGAAAAAATCAAGTACCACAAAAACGAAACCAATCTTGGCTTAATCAAAACTTTAAACAAGGGAATTGATTTATGTAAAGGCGAATACATTGTTAGAATGGATGCCGACGACATCAGCTTACCTGAACGAATTAAAAAGCAGGTTGAGTTTATGGAAGCCAACAAAGGAGTAGGGGTGTGCGGTAGTGATCACATTCATTTTGGAAAGGGAAAACAGATTGCACATAGTTCACATCATACTCACGATTTAATATCGGGTTGGATGTTATTTAATTCATCGGTTGTACATCCTGCATTAATTATTCGAACTTCCATTTTAAAAACAGAAACTCCTTATTTTAATTCTGAATTTAAACATGTGGAGGATTATGAATTGTGGAGCCGTTTGATTTTTAAAAGCAAATTTGCTGATGTTCCTGAAACATTATTAAAATACCGTATTCACGCTTCGCAGGTAAGTCGACAATACCGTGCTGAGCAAATTGAGAATGGAAATAAAGTGAGAAAGAATTTGTTAGAGAAAGCAGGATTTAAATTTACAGACAATCAATTACGTGTACATTGTTTATTAGGTTCTTCCCAGATAATTAAATCGGTAAAGGATTTAGATGCTTTATCGGTATGGTTTGATGAGTTGTTTGAACAGAATAAGAAAATAAAGTTCATTAACGAAACCACCTTACAAAGTATACTTGCTAAACAATGGTACGACGCTTGTGGTATTACTAACCTCGGACCAAAAGCGTATTTCTATTATTTTAAATCACATTGGAGTAACCATTATGCAGGAAGCAGATCACGCCTTCTGTCGAAATGTGTTATCAGATGGGTGAGATAATTTTAACCCTTGGGGTGAATTCCTATATAGGTACAATAGCTGGTAAACTCTTCTATTAAATGACCAATTGTATTTTTAACTTCAGGATGTTGTTTTTGCAGTGACAATAATTTCTCTGCGCTTCTCAAACATAATTCTTCAGCTGTTGAGCTGGCTCTAATTTCCGCATCCAATTCTTCCTTCTCCGCAATTAATTTTTTTGCAGATAAAGTAGACCTGATTTCTTCAAGTATGTCGAGTGAACTTCTGATGGTTAGTTTATTAATTTACAATAAAGGTAATAAACTAATTTGAATTGTTAAGGATGACATTTGTAGGGGTAAACCGCAACAAGTATTATTAAAAGCTTAATAATTGAATTTAGTAAAACAAAAAAAGCCTGAATGGTATATTCAGGCTTTTTTTTGCGTAGAGTTTGTTTTTAGAAATTAAAATGCTTCGCCATAAAAGCAGTAAGTTGCTCATCATCCATTTTGTTTGATGTGCTCTCGCTTGCAACCGCATTTTTATACTGTGGGGTGTTGGCTAAATAATGAATAAATTCTTCCTGAATTTTTCCTGTGCCTGTAACATGGATTTCATCAACGTTAGGCATTTTATGGGCAATTTCTTTAAAGAACTTATGGGTTAAAGTAATTTCCTGATTATTTGCTGTGTTCTCATTTGAGTTATTGGCAGGTCCGGGATTGCTTACGTGGCCAAGGATTACAAATGGTCCTTTATCAATATTTTCTCTTCCTGTGATAGTGGCGTGATGAGAATCCATCCACACTCCAAATTGTTTTTTGTCTTTTTGCATTGTTTCTGTTTTATAAATTAAGAATTGGGCGCAAGTTACTGTTTTATTTGTAATAAATATTTATACTTTGCCAGCGCGCTTTTTTGTTTTATTAGGCACTTTCATCAAACATAATTTCGTCTGAACTACCGGTTTTGTATAAAGGTTTTTCGATAGGTAATGTAAAGTAAAAAGAGGAGCCTTTGCCTTCAACACTTTCAACCCATATTTCACCACCATTTTTTTCTAAAAACCCTTTTACAAGTAATAAACCAATGCCGGCGCCTTTATTTTTTTTCCTTGCTTCAGTAAGCGTTTTCATTTGAGGAGTAAAAAGTTTTTCAATTATTTCTTTCGACATACCAATACCGGTATCTTTAACCTGAACAATTATTTTATCGCCTTTGGTTTTAGCTGAAACTGATATTGTCCCGCCTTTTTCGGTATGCTTAATGGCGTTTGAAACGATATTTTGAATAATGGATACTAGCATTTTTCCATCAGCATATACAGAAGTATCTGTATGAATATCGTGATTAAGATTTATGGTATTGATTAAAGCGGTTTCATTTAAAGTTTCAAATACTTTATTAATGTATTCGGTTAATTTTATTTTTGCTGGAGAAAACACATCGGCTGCGTATTTTATTCTAGCCCATTCCACTAAATAATCTAACATATCTAATTCATCGGTGGATGATTTATAAAGTAGATCAAGCATTTCCTGAACTGCTTCCGGCTTCATGGTTTGGAAATTTTGCTTTAAATATTTTGCGGTTCCAATTATGGCGGACAAAGGACTTCTTAAATCGTGAGAGAGAATAGCCAAAACGCTCTCTTTATGATTATTCAAATCCTCTAATTCACCAATATATTTTTTAATAGCATCTTCAGATTGTTTTCGGTCGGTTAAATCACGCAAAATTTTAACGTAACCTAACATCTCTCCATCTAAACCAATAAGTGGGAAAACTAAACCGTAAGCATAAAACAAACTTTTATCTTTTGCAATATGCCATCTGTTATCGGTTGCTCGTCCTTCTTTTAAAGCAACTTCAATTTCTTTTTTTGGAATACCACTTTTTAAATCTTCATCCGTAAATATGATATCAAAAGGTTCCCCAATAACTTCTTCTGTTTCGTAACCAAATATTTTTGTTGAGCCCGAACTCCAACTATTGATGTTGAATTCTTTATCTAATGTAAAAATGGAGTAATCTTGTAAACTGTCTATTATTTGGCTATAGAACTCTGCCGTTGGTACATATTTATTTTTAAGAATTTTTGGATTGCTTTGTTTGTCGCTCATTGATTGGTTTTTGATGATTGAACTATTATGTCTAACACTATAGCACATAATGGTATAGGACTAAATACTCCTTTATAATCAGGTAATTTACGCATTCGGGCGTTAAGAAGCAATTAAATAATGGATTGGTGTTTGAACTGTTAACTTCGTTATAGGACTGATAAAATCATCCTTAGCACGCTGTTTTTGCAATCCGCTTAGGCGGATGGGTGATTTTTTCATCCTGAGTGGTTTAGTTATTCTACGCCAAAGCCTGTTTCAAATCTTCCAACAAATCTTCTACATCTTCAACACCAACACTTAGTCGGAGTAGATTATCTACAACACCTGCTTTTTCTCTTTCCTCTTTTGGGATAGAAGCGTGAGTCATAGTTGCCGGATGATTAATTAACGATTCAACACCACCTAATGATTCTGCTAATGAAAATACTTTGAAGGATGAAGCTACTTTGAAAGTGTTCTCCACATTTTTATCTTTTAGTACAATAGAAATCATTCCACCAAAATCACGCATTTGTTTTTTAGCAATGTCGTGGTTCGGATGTTCAGGGAAGCCCGGCCAATATACTTTTTCAATTTTAGGATGCGTTTTTAAATATTCTGCAATCTTTCTTCCGTTAAAACAATGTCTTTCCATTCGTAAATGCAAAGTTTTAATGCCGCGCATCACTAAAAAACAATCCATTGGTCCGGGGTTTGCACCGCAACTATTTAAAATAAAATATAATTGCTCGTGTAATTTATCGTCATTGGTAATTAATGCTCCCATTACCACATCACTATGTCCGCCTAAATATTTTGTAACGGAGTGCATCACAATATCAGCACCCAATGCTAATGGATTTTGTAAATAAGGTGAAGCAAATGTATTATCTACAACTAAAGTCAATTTATTAGCTTTTGCAATTTCGGCGCAAGCGGCAATATCAATAATTTGCATGGTTGGGTTAGTTGGTGTTTCTGCCCAAATCATTTTTGTGTTTTTATTGATATATTTTTTAATATTATTGGCATCCGTTAAATTGATGAAATGAAATTTGATTCCGTAAGGCTCAAATATTTTAGTAAACAAACGGTACGAACCACCATATAAATCATCACCGGTAATAACTTCATCACCCGGACGCAATAATTTCATTACGGCATCGGTTGCACCCATACCACTGCTAAAACAAACGCAATGTTTACCATTCTCTAAGGCAGCAATATTTTTTTGCAAAGCTTCGCGGGTAGGATTTTTACCACGTGCATAGCCATAACCTTTGTTTTTACCCGGACTTTCCTGTACATAAGTACTGGTTTGGAAAATAGGGGTCATGATGGCGCCTGTACTTGGGTCTGCATCCGCACCTGCATGTATAGCTTTGGTACCGAATTTATGCTTAGAGAAATCTGTCATTTTACTGGTTTTAGACCACGAATTTAACAAGAAAATGACGATAAATAAGGGCTTTTATTTCAACAATATATTCGTTAACTTTATGGGAATGAAATAAGCAGGATTCTTTTTGTTTTTAAACGCAAATCCTGCTTATTCTATGTGACAATAAAATACAATAAATACACATGAAAAAGGGACTTTTTATAGTTGTAATTCTAGCTATTAGCTTGGCTATTATTTCCTGTAAAAAGAAAACCGAACCGATTACCAAACCCGATTTAGGAGAGGCATATTATCCGGGAACCATTGGAAAATACATTATTTACGATGTGGATAGTATAGTTTTTGATGAGTTTACCTACGATTCAACCTTTTACAAATATCAGATTAAAGAAAAAATAGAATCGGAGTATACCGATTCTCAAGGCAAACCCGCTTTAAAATTGGTCCGCTATATTAAAAAGTTTAATGCTGCTGTTTCTTATACTGCAATGCCGTGGACTATAAAAGATGTTTGGCAGGTGAATATCTCTAGTAAAAATGTTGAAGTTGTTGAAGAAAATATCCGTTTTGTAAAACTTACTTTTCCGGTAAAACAAAATAACACCTGGAATGGAAATAGTACCAATACGAAAGAAGAGTGGGAGTACAAGTATTCTTACATAGATAAGCAGGAAACTATTAATGGAGTTCCTTTAGAGAAAGTTTTGTTCGTCACTCAAAAGAATTTCCCAACACTAATTTCAAGAGAGTATTATATTGAGCAATATGCAAAAGATATTGGACTTGTTTACCGCGAAATAATTGATTTGGAGTTACCAAACGTTACTTCAACAGCAGTTCCACCATTAAGCATTCCTCAAAAATCAGGAGTTATTTATAAATCAACCATGGTAAGCTACGGCTTCGAATAAATTTTAAAAACAATTATGAATAAAAATTTACTTTTCGCATTCGCATTCATCGCTAGTTTCATTTTCTCTGATGTAATGTATTCTCAAAAATATTGGGTTATGTTCAAGAATAAAAACGGAACGCCTTATACACTTACTGCAGGTACAGGGTATTTATCACCTAAAGCTATTCAGCGTCGTATGGATCAGGGTATTATGTTAGATAATACAGATTTACCTGTAACGCCTTCATACGTTTCGCAAGTAGATGCTGTTTCGGGCGTAACAATTTTATACCGCTCTAAATGGTTAAACGGTGTGGTTATTAGTGTAACCAATACGGTTGCGTTAGTTACTATCAATACATTTTCGTTTGTACAAACAACTAATAAAGTAAATAAATACAAATTAACTTTCCCGTTTGCTGAAACTAGTACGCAAGATGTTAATGAAGCAAATAAAACACAATCACCAACAGCATTTAATTACGGTTTGGCAGTTGGACAAAACACTATGGTTGGTGTTGATTGTTTGCATAATATGGGTTATCGCGGACAAGGTATGACCATTGCTGTATTAGATGATGGTTTTGGAGATGTTCACATTGATAACATTTACGATAGTTTATTTTTACAAAACCGTTTATTAGGCACCCGCGATTTTGTTACCGGCGATACTTTAGTTTTTGAAGATGATTCTCACGGCGCAAAATGTTTATCTACTATGGCAGGTTGTAGTCCGGGTACAATTATTGGTTCGGCTCCAAAAGCTAAATATTGGTTATTGCGTACCGAAGATATAGGAAGTGAAACTATAAGTGAAGAATACAATTGGATTAGAGGTGCCGAGTTTGCAGATAGCGTTGGTGCTGATGTTTGTACAACATCTTTAGGTTATACAACATTTGATGGCGGCTTAAATAATCATAATTACGCCGCACTAAATGGAAAAACGGCTCCAATGAGTATTGCAGCAACAATGGCTGCGCGTAAAGGAATGATAGTTTTAAATGCTGCCGGTAATGAAGGTGGTGGTTCTTGGTATTATGTTGGTGTGCCTGCCGATGCAGATAGCATTATTGCTGTAGGTTCTGTAGGATTTACAGGTGCTTATTCAGGTTTTAGTTCTCATGGTCCAACTTCTGACGGACGTATTAAACCTGATTTATGTGCGCAAGGCGGACCGGGTTATGTTTGTTACAGCGGTTGTAATTATGGTAATGGAACTTCTTTTGCAACTCCAATTTTAGCTGGAGCTGTTACTTGTTTATGGCAATACAAAAAAGCTGCAACTAACATGCAAATTATTTCAGCTTTAAAAGCAACTGCTGATAGTGCTGCTACTCCAAATAATAGAATAGGGTGGGGAATACCAAATATGTGTGCCGCTGCTTCACACTCTGTTTTAAGTTCAGTGTCTGTACCTTCATACGAAAAAGATGCTTCAGTAAAAATTTATCCTAATCCGTTTAACACAGCAATCAATATTGGCTTGAATGAGCTTGTAACACAAAAATTAACTGTGAGTATAACCAATGTATTAGGACAAGTTTTATATACTGAAACATTTTTGAATCCATCAGGTTTAATTCAGTTAAATGCTTTAAGTGATTTACCAAAAGGAATTTATTTTGTTGAACTTTCTGCACCCGAAATAAATATCACTAAAAAAATTGTGAAGCAGTAGTTGTACTTGCGCTGTGGCGTTCTGAAAAATACTTATGGAATACTTTAAACTTCAACACCCAATTTTTTCTAAATTTAAGGACGCAACAGTATGAATGCTTTAAAGGGTTCTCCGTACTTAAGTAAAATTATTATTGTAGCAGCTCTCGGCTATTTTGTAGATATCTACGACTTAGTTTTATTTGGAATGGAACGCGTTTCCAGCTTAACAGAGATTTTATCAAAAACTATTTCCGACCCCGTTGAATTAAAAAGTCAAGTGCAAAGTATGGGCATCTCCTTACTCAATTGGCAAATGTTTGGAATGTTAGTGGGAGGAATTTTTTGGGGAATATTGGGCGACAAGAAAGGAAGACTATCTGTTTTATTTGGTTCCATCTTTTTGTATTCATTAGCCAACATTGCTAATGCGATGGTTCAGGATACAACTACTTATGCTTTGTTACGATTTATTTCAGGATTTGGATTAGCAGGAGAATTAGGTGCTGGAATTACTTTAGTAAGTGAAAGTATGCCAAAAGAAAAACGCGGGTATGGTGCCACCATTGTAGCATCAGTCGGTTTATTTGGTGCCGTAGTGGCAGGAACCGTTGGTATATCTATTGGCGACTGGCGCACCTCTTATATGATTGGTGGTGTAATGGGATTATTGTTATTGATTATGCGTATTGGTGTTTTAGAATCAGGAATGTTTAATGCCGTTAAAGCTGATAAAAGTATTAAGAAAGGAAATTTCTTATCCTTATTCCAAACTAAAGAGCGGTTTACAAAATTCATCACCATTATTTTAGTGGCATTACCGGTTTGGTTTGTGATGGGAATTTTAATTACGTTTTGTCCGGAAATTATGAAAAGCTTAGGTATGGAAACGCCTCCACAAAATGCGCGACTCGCCATGACTTTAGCTTACGTTGGTATTACGATAGGTGATGTGGTAAGTGGATTAATAAGTCAAAGATTAAAAAGCAGGAAGAAAAGTTTGTTGTTGTTTTTATCCTTAGCAGTATTGTTTGTGATTGGTTATTTTACACTAGGAAAAACATCTGTAGTGATGTTTTACAGTATTGTAATTTTAATTGGATTTGCAACCGGTTATTGGGCGGTATTTATTTCAACGGCATCGGAATTATTTGGAACCAATTTGCGTTCAACAGTAACAACTAGTGTTCCTAATTTTGTAAGGGGCGGAACTATTTTAATTACAACTCTGTTTCAGTATTTAGGAAGAATGGAAGGCGTTGGCAATGTGTACTCAGCTATTATTGTTGGTATAATTGTTTTTGCATTAGGATTTTGGGCATGGTACAAATTAGAAGAAACGTTTCATAAAGATTTAAATTATACAGAGTAATGAGTAAAGATACAGTTGTAATAGGTGCTACTTCAAGTCCGGAGAAGTACGGTTATAAAGCCACCGTTAGTTTGAGCAAACACGGACATAAAGTTTATCCTGTTGATTTGAGAGCAGGAAAAGTTGAAGACATTGAGGTTCAGGCAGGAAAGCCGGATATTAAAAATGTAGATACAGTAACATTATATGTGGGGCCGAAAAATCAGGACATGTGGCAAGATTATATATTCAGTTTAAAACCAAAACGAATTATTTTTAATCCCGGCACAGAAAATCCTATTTTTGAAAAAGCAGCACAGGCAAAAGGAATTGAAACCGTTGAAGCTTGTACTTTAGTTATGTTATCAATTGGTAATTATTAAGAGTAGGCTAATCAGATAAATGAACGCAATAATTTTGCCACTAACACTCCAAAACACTAAATCCCACAAAAATTTTAGTGAAATTTTGAGCTTTCGTGTTTTAGTGGCAGAAATTGAAGAATATCACACTGAAAAATTAGTCTTTATAAATCCATGAAATTTGTTTTAAAATCATTCAACGAATTAACGCTCACCGAACTTTACGATATGCTAAAGTTGCGTTGTGCTGTATTTGTTATTGAGCAAAATTGTAATTATCAGGATATGGATGATAAAGACCAGATGTCTTATCATTTAATAGGTTTTGAAAACAATCAGCTTGTAGCCTGTGCGCGAATTTTGCCAAAAGGTGTGTCATATCCTGAAGTTTCTATTGGAAGAGTGATGGTAGATAAAAAAATGAGAGGAACCGGTGCCGGTAAAGAATTAATGAAGCAAGCTATCGAACACGCTAGAAAATTATTTAATGCTGATGAAATTGTAATTTCAGCTCAATGTTATTTGGATAAATTTTATAGCGATTTAGGTTTTGTAGCAGAAGGCGAAAGTTATTTAGATGACGACATTCCACATATAAAAATGCGTTTGAAATTTTAACGCATTGAAATCAATTGTTCAAATTTATACCGACGGGAGTTGTCACACTCAACAATTAATTGGTGCATGGGGCGCAATTATTTTAGTTGGCGAAAAGAAAGTGGTGTTGAGTCATGTTGAAACGGAAACAACTCACAACAGAATGGAATTAC
Source organism: Bacteroidia bacterium (assembly GCA_018000995.1). Lineage (GTDB taxonomy): Bacteria > Bacteroidota > Bacteroidia > B-17B0 > Aurantibacillaceae > JAHEYG01. Next base: position 34,535 of record JAGNIU010000026.1, on the reverse strand, counting down.
TGGGTGTAATTAAAGCGGTGGAGTATTTAGAAGAAAATAATTTAGCTGATACTGTTATTGATGTGTATTCGGATAGTCAGTATGTAGTTAATTTGTTAACCCGTAAAACCAGATTAAAGCAAAAGAATTTCATTACCAAAAAGGGAACGCCGATACAGAATTCGGATTTAGTTCAGAAATTGATTCAGCAAATAGAAACGCACGATATAAATTTTACAAAAGTAAAAGCGCATCAAAAAGATGGTGACGCCATGAATCGTGAGGTTGATATATTAGTTCGTAATTTAGTCCGCAAAAAAGTAACAGAGCAAGATGGAAAATAAACCAAAAGATCCATTACACGGCAAAACCCTCGAGATGATTGTAAAACAATTGGTTTATCATTTTGGTTGGGAAGAATTAGGTAGTATCATAAAAATCCGCTGTTTTAATGAAAATCCAAGCATAAAATCGAGTTTAACATTTTTACGTAAAACCGATTGGGCCCGAAAAAAGGTGGAACAACTTTACATCGAACTTTTAGAAGATGGGGAAGTAGGGTGACCGTTAGTTCTCAGGCACTTGAGAACATAAATTGCAGATAGGCTCTTAATTATCTACTTTTGCGCATGAAAAAATTCTTGTTCATTGTACTCGCTACCCCTTGTTTATTGTTTTCTCAAAATAAAACGACTGACTCTCTTGAAATTCTTCTTAAAAGTGCAAAGCATGACACAACAAAAGTTAATATTTTGTTGCAGATCATAGTGAATCTTCCTGATGAAAGTCTATGGCCTAAATATAATGATCAGGCTTTCGATATTGCTGTAAAATTATGTGAAAGCAGTAATGAAAAAATTAAAGTAAATGGTAAAAGAGCTTTGGCGGGCACATTTGTAAATAAAGGTTACTTATGCAATGTGGCTGGTGATATTACTAATGCTCTTGATTATACTACAAAAAGTTTAAAGATCTACGAAGAAATTAAAAACAAGGAGGGTATTGCGGAGTGTTATAACAACCTTGGTTATCTCCACGAACATAATGGTAATGTAATTAAAGGACTCGAATTTTATGAAAAGTCTAATAAGCTATTTGAAGAATTAGGAAACAAACAGAATGTTGGGGTATTGCTTAATAATATCGGTCATATTTATGAAGAACGAGGAAATTTGACCAAAGCAATAGAGTATTATAAAAAAAGTATAGCTATTGCGGAGGAGACGGGAAATAAGCAAAGTTTTGCCATAGGGCTTAATAATATCGGCATGATTTATTCTGATAAAGGAGATTATGAGAAGGCTTTAGTAAATTATCTCCAAAGTTTAAAAATAAGAGAAGAGATAAAAGATAAGAACGGCATATCCGGATCGCTAAATAATATTGCGATTTTATACGACAAACAAGGCGATATTTTAAAAGCTCTTGAGTATTACAATAGAAGTTTAAAAATAAAAGAGGAGATGGGAAGTAAGGTAGGAATGGCAATTACCTTGAATAATATTGGCAATACATACAATGATCAGGGGAACATTCAAAAGGCGTTGGAATATATGAGCAAAAGTTTAAAATTATATGAAGAAATAGGTGAAAAGAAAGGGATAGCGCTTATGTTGTGCAATATTGGGGCAATGTATTATGCACAAGGTGATCACATCAATGCCGCCGATTATTATAATAAAAGTTTGAAAATGAGTGAAGGAGCCGGTGAGAAATCTGCCATAGCTGCTGCATTGCTTAATATTGGCACTTTGTATGATGCGCAAAAGAATATTGATGAAGCTTTAAACTATTTTAACCGGAGTTTAAAAATACGCGAAGAAATGGGTAATAGAAAAGGTATGGCCGGTGCACTAAATAAAATGGGAGAGGTCTATATGAAAAAAGGTGACCTGTCGAATGCCATGAACTCTTTTAACAGAAGTCTGAAGTTGTACACCGAGATCAGGGGTAAAGAGGGCTTGGCATTTGTTTTTAATAATTTAAGCAAGTTGTATTTGAAGCAAAAAAAATATTCGCTTGCACTGGCTTATTGTGACAGCTCAATAGTATTTTCAAAACAACTTGGATTTCCTGAGAATTTATTACTAGCAGAAAATACACATTCAAAGATTGATTCGGCTATGGGAAATTATTTAGCAGCTTACGTTCACTATAAAAATTTTATTATTTATCGTGATAGTATTCATAATAAAGAAACGCGTAAAGCCGGTATAAAAAGTCAACTTAAATATGATTACGAGAAAAAAGCTTTGGCGGATAGTGTGAGGGTTAATGAAGAGAAAAAAGTTATATCGGCGCAACTCAAGGTAGAAAAAACAAAAAGTTATTCTTTATACGGAGGTTTAGCTTTGGTTTTGGTGTTTTCAGGTTTTATGGTGAACCGTTTTAGAGTAACCAGTAAACAAAAGAAAATTATTGAGTTAAAAGAACAGGAAACTCAAAAACAAAACCTGGTAATATCGCATCAAAAAGAAATGGTGGAAGAAAAACACAAAGAGATAACCGATAGTATCAATTATGCCGAACGGATTCAAAGAAGTTTCTTGGCGAGTTCAGAAATGTTGGATTCTAATTTAAAAGAACATTTTGTATTCTTTCAGCCAAAAGACGTAGTGAGTGGCGATTTTTATTGGGCCAGCGAATTAAAAAATAATAATTTTATTTTGGCTACAGCGGATAGTACCGGACATGGTGTGCCGGGTGCTATTATGAGTATTCTAAATATTTCATCGCTCGAAAAAGCTGTTGAACAAGGATTGTTAGAACCTGCCGAAATTTTTAATCATACCCGAAAAACGATTATAGAGCGTTTAAAAAAAGACGGCAGTGAACTTGGTGGAAAAGACGGAATGGATTGCAGTTTAGTAAGTTTTGATTTTACAAATAGCAAATTGACTTATTCGGCTGCCAATAATCCGATATGGATAGTAAGAGAAAATCAGATTATTGAATTAGCACCAGATAAAATGCCGGTTGGTAAACACGATAAAGACTATGTGCCGTTTACACAACATAATCTTGATCTTGTAAAAGGTGACGTGGTATATACCTTAACAGATGGTTTACCGGATCAGTTTGGCGGACCAAAAGGCAAGAAATTCATGTATAAAAAACTTAAAGAGTTATTGATTACAATTTCTCAGGAACCCATGAAAATACAAAAGGAAATACTTGTTGAAACCCTTAACAGTTGGAAAGGCAATCTTGAACAAGTGGATGACGTTTGTTTAATTGGAATAAGGGTTTAAACAGCGAGATTAAATTTTATTTTTTCTTTTTTATCTTATAAAGATCTTCAGCCGGTTTGCCGTCTTCTTTTATTTTTCCTTTAGGACTAGCTTGTGCGGGCTGACCGTTATAACCTTTAGGATATTTGCTTTTGTGAGTTTTAAAATTGCTATAGGGCTTTGGTCCGAAATAATCGAACAGCATTACCTTGTGGCCGCTATATAAATCGTACGACGAATATTTCATGGGCAATACATCAGAATAAACCCAGTTTGTACCATTTGAATAGATAAAATTAGCTTTCTGTAAATCGTAATAAATTTCAATATCGGGCAGGTAATAATAACGGACTTCGGTTTTATCTGATGGTCCCCAAGCGGGCGCAACTGTTGTACTTTTTTGGTTTATTATTACTTGAGAATTTGCTAAAAAAGCAGAGAAAAGTAATGGAATGAGTAGGTATTTAAAAAGGTTGTTCATGGTTAAGCGATATAGAGATTCGTGATTAAAGGAAAGGTAGATTATAATGCCTGTAAAAGCTATTTATTTATGTTAATTTACTGTAAATCAATTATTTTAAAAGTACTATAATTAACGTTATGTTAAATAGATATTGAGACTATTTGTACATAGAACAAGCTGTATTAAAACAAAAAAGGACAGATAATTAAACCTGTCCTTTACATTAAATACATAAGATTGTTCTATTGCACTACGATCTTCTTCACCATTCTCTTCCCTCCTGCCCCGTTTTTTTCGGGGTCAGATTCTAATCTCACAAAATATAAACCTTTAGTGTTTATGTTCAATTCTATTTGCTGAGTTCCGTTTTTAATTTCTTGTTTCAGAATTTCTTTTCCTATTACATCAGTTACAATTAATTCTCCGCCGTTCACTTCTTCTTTTAATTGTAATGTAAATACTCCGTTAGATGGATTTGGATAAACAGAAAACCCAAACTTATTTTCAAGTTCATTCAGACCCAAGCCAGCCACCGAGAACTTTGCAATGTATGCATCTGCTTTATTGAGTGTACTTGCGTTGGTGAATGTAGTCATGCCAAGTGTGTATGTTGCTGAAACGAACTGACCTGCAAGTATCATGTTGCCGGATAGATCAGTAGTTATGGCATTACCCTGCGATATTTTATTTGCGCCTGCGGTCCCCGACCATGTTACGTTACCGGCGCTGTTGTAGCGCACTACATACAAATCTCCGTTAAAAGAATTTGTGTAAGTGGTAGCTCCAATAGCCATCGTTGAGCTATTCCAAAGACCAGTGAGGTAAACATTTCCCGAGGGGTCAACATTCATACCTGGACCAAACTCGCTTGATTGTGATCCGCCTAAAACTGTTGACCATTGATCAACTCCGGAAGAATTATACTTCACTACAAATACGTCTTTGCCTGCTGACACTGTATTTGTGTTTGCTACGTTTGTTGTTCCAAAATTTATTGAGGCGCTGTTGAACTCAGAACTTACAAATACATTTCCAGTCAAATCAACACCTACATTGGTTACACCTTCGATGTTTGTGCCTCCTGCACTTTTGGCCCATAGAGGATTACCAAGGTTGTCATACTTCACCACAAACACGTCTTCAAAACCATTACTTACCATCGTTGTTGTTCCGACAGTCATTGTCCCTTGATAGGTTCCTGATACGAGCACATTTCCGCTGTTATCAATCGTCAGATCGTCCGGTCGATCAGTCATTGTATTATCTCCAAAGTCTTTTACCCACAAAACATTTCCCAGTGCATCGTATTTTGCAATGAATACGTTAGTGCTTGAATTGCCCGTTGTAAGGGTTGTTGTTCCCACAATAATTGTTCCTGCATAAGTTCCGGTTACATATACATTTCCTGAAATATCACAACCAACACCGTAACCATAACCGCTGCCAGTGCCTCCGTTCACTTTTTTTGCCCAAGCCACTGTTCCTGTTGGAGAATATTTAACCAGGAACATTCCGGATCCCGGCAGCGAAATAGTTCCCGCAACACAACTCGCGCCGTAAAAGCCGGTTGCATATAGGTTACCAGTGGCATCAGAGGTAATACTTGTACCTAGATCATTAGAGCTGGATCCTATTTTTTGTACCCAAAGAACAGTACCCGCTGGATCTGTTTTGCTAATGAAACAATCATTAGTGCCACCCGTCAGATTTAAAGTGTAAGTGCCAAATACGGCACTGAAAGCACCGTACTCACCTGTAGCCAGAACGTTACCTGAGGCATCCGTTGCAAGTGAATTCACGCGTTCATTACTTTGTCCGCTTGCAAGGGTAACCCAAGCCGGTGTTGGCATTTGGGCAAATACACTTGTAATGCCCGCTATTAATGTTAGAATTGTGAAAGTGATTTTTTTCATGATTTTAATTTTTAAAATTTATTTTTGAATTATAAATTTAGTTGTAGATGTTTTTCCGTTTTCAGAAATTCTTATGCTGTAAATTCCGTTAGTTAAGTTTAAGTTCAATTGTTTATTTGTTGAAACTATTTTTTCGCTGTAAACAATTTGTCCAAGCAGATCAATTACTTCAACAGTAGCATCAGAATTATTTTTGAATCTAATGGTGAATTCACCACTTGATGGATTTGGATAAACTGAAATTAAGTGATCGTTTAAATTAGATTCACTTAAACTAGTTCCAAGCGCATTCAATTTAATTACAAAAGCATCCACACCACCGTTTGAAATTAAATTGAAAGTTCCTGAATTAGGATCAAAATCACATGTTCCGGCAAAATAGCCAGTCGCATATATATTATTACTCATATCAACAGTCAGTCCAAAACAATAATCATTTGTGGAACTTCCCATATTTCCTGCCCATAAAAAATTGCCTGCTGCATCCAAATTACAAATGAAGAGATCCATTCCTCCGGCTGAACTCAAATTAAATGTTCCTGCTCCCGGATCAAAATCGGCAGTTCCTTGGAATGTTCCGCTTAAATAAATATTTCCTAGAGCATCGGCAACAATTGAATAACCAAAATCAGGCAATCCCGCTCCTATTTTTTTAGCCCAAACAAAATTACCGCTCGCATCGAGTTTTGAAATATAAATATCCTCCTGACCAGTTGGCGTTAAAGTAAAAGTTCCTGCACCCGGATCAAAGTCAGTCACGGCTTTAAATCTTCCTGTTGAATATACATTTCCTGAGACATCAGCAGTAACACAGTAACCGTAGCTCCTATCTGTTCCGCTTAAATTTTTAGCCCATACAAAATTGCCGGAAGAATTTAATTTAAGCACAAAAGCATCCTCCATTCCGCCTGAAGTTAGAGTATAAGTTCCTGCACCCGGATCAAAATCTATTGTCCCCGTGAATTCGCCTGTTACCAAAACATTACCGGAAGCATCCAGATCTAAGGATCGTGCAAGCGTGTTAGAAATTGTATGCGCCCAAACAATGTTACCCGATGCGTCTAACTTACTAATATATGCACCTTGATAACCTCCGGCTATGTAGATATTTCCTGAGGCATCCGTTTTTATCCCATGTCCATAATCACCCGTGAAACCCCCAAATGATTTTGCCCAAATAAAATTACCGGCCGCACTTAATTTTAAAACAAAAATATCTGATTGCGCCGCTGCAGTCATCGTAAATGTTCCTGCGCCCGGATCAAAATCTGGTGTTCCTTGATAATAACCGGTTACACAAACATTGCCTGTTGGATCAAGAGTGATTGCATACCCGGCTTCTCCCGACCCAGTGCCACCCATAGATACAGCCCAAATAAAATTACCCGCAGCGTCTAATTTACTTATAAAAATATCGGTGCTCCCTGCATTCGAGCTTAAAGTATAAGTTCCTGCTCCCGGATCGAAATCAATAGTGCCTGAATAAAGACCGGTAGAATAAACATTTCCGGCCCCATCTACAACCACCCCATAACCTAAGTCATTAGCAAAAGTAGAAGGGCTTCCCCATGATTTAACCCAGTTAAGAGTTTGTGCATTTGTGAAATACGCACTTAAGAAAATTAATAAGAAAGTAAATTTTGTTTTTTTCATGATTTTATTTTTTAGTTAATGAATTCAAGAATGCTTCGCATTTCATAATTTAAGATTTATGCTATCAAATGTCTGCTATTAAAAGAAGGACCACAATCCGTAGTAATACGTATATTATCTACGTAGTACTAGGTATATGATTTATTTGCCGGTAACGGATTTGTAGTGAAATCCTTCAACTAAACCTGCTTTTACAGCTAGTTTAAATACACCAATTAACGACTTGCACCCTGTTTTTCGCATGATGTTTTTGCGGTGGGTTTCAATGGTGCGGATGCTTAAATTTAATTGTGAAGCTATGGCCTCAGAAGAGAATTCTTCAAGAACTAATTTTAATATTTCTATTTCACGCTCTGTTAAGGGAGTTTTCACAGCTTTTGTTTTGCTGTAAAACTATATAAACCAATACTCTTTTATATCAGTAGTACTAGGTATTTTAACCGATAATATTGTTTTCGAAAGCGTATTTAATTAAGCCTACAATGGTTTTAGATTGCGTTTTCTCGAGAATGTTTTTGCGGTGGGTATCAACGGTGCGTGGACTAATAAATAATTTTTCTGCTATTCCGGCGGTGGTATATTCTTCGCAAACCAATTTTAGAATTTCGGTTTCGCGTTCGGTGAGTTGTTCTTTGGTATTGGTTTCAGTTAATTTTTTACGATTTTGTTTTAGCATGATGTTCATTACTTCATTGCTGTAGTATGTACCATCATCCATTATTTTTGAAATGGCGGTGAGTAATTCCTGTTTCCCTGTGTTCTTTAATATATAACCTTCTGCTTCCGATTGTAATATTTCATTTACAATCGCGGGATCGTTGAACATACTTAATACCAAAACTTTTATTTGAGGAAACTCCTGTTTTATTTTTTTGGTGAGCTCAGTACCACTCATGCCGGGCATGCTGATGTCGGTGATTAATAAATCTATCTCATTTTTTCTGATAAAAGATAAAGCATCTTCTGCATTGGCCGCTTCATGTACAAAGTTTAGCTTTTTCTCTTTTGATAAAAGTGATTTCACACCATCAATAAACATTTGGTGATCGTCGGCAATAACTATTTTTATTTCCTTATCCATTTTTTGCGTTTGCACCCCTTCGGGAAAGTTTCAAATTTATAAAAACAATGGTTCCTTTTTGTAATTCAGATTCTAATTTAATATCCCCATCTAACATCGAAACTCTCGAAAAAATATTCTTCCACCCTATTCCCTTACTGTTTTTTAATTCTTCAGGATTAAAACCAATACCATTATCCTGCATCGTTATTTTTAAATTATCGTCACTCTTTTCAATCGACATATTAATATGATTGGCTTTGGCGTGACGAATCATATTATTTAAAATTTCCTGAACTACACGGTAAATAGTTATGTCGAGCGATTTACCAAAGGAGTCTTCCACATTAGTAGTGAAATCAATTTTTATGCCTTTAGCTAAGTTTACATTATTTACCAGTTCATTAATGGCAGGAATTAATCCTAAACGAATTAAAGCACTCGGCATCATGTTGTGCGAAATACTTCTTACTTCCACACAAGCATCATCAATAATTTTTAAAGACCGCTCTACCCCTGCTTTATCTTCTGCTGAAACAGCATCTTCTAATCCCGCCACATTTAATCTGGCTGTTGATAGTAACTGACCTAAACCATCATGTAGTTCTTGTGCAATGCGCGAACGTTCTTTTTCTTCAGCATCTATCACATCTTTAAAACGTGATTTTTCTATTTCAGCCAACTCAGTTAAATGCTTTGCTTTTTTTCGCTGCGACCAAACATAAAATCCTGAACCGGCTAAAACGAAAACTCCTAAAAAGGAAAAAAGATAAATCTGTTTTTGCTTTTTTGTTTTTAGTTCTGCTAATTCTTTTTCTTGTTGAATCTGAGCCGTTTTATATTTTACTTCTACTTCACTTATTTCTTTTTCGAGATCCTTTTTAAAAATATTCCTCATTAAATAAGTTTCTTCATCTCCTAAATCATAAGCTTCCTTGTATTGTCCGCCTTTTACTAAATTATATTTATGAATATTTAAAGCATTTATTAAATCGTGTAAATCTTTTTGTTTTCGTCTGAAAGCTAAAACCTGCTTACTCATCTCTATTGCTTTTTCAACTTCTCCTCTTTTTGCTAAGAGTTCAGAATAAAAAATTAAGTTATTACAGATAAAAGCAGTGTCTTTGAGTACTTTCCCTTTTTCAATAAGTTTAAGGTATAAAGGTTCAGCTTTTTCTTCTCTTCCACTTTCCTGAAATAATCTTGCTAAAACTCTATAAGAACGTAATGTTAAAGGTGAATTTTCTTGTCCTTTCAACGTCATAATGCTGATTGCCTTTAATAGATAGGGTTCAGCTTTAATATATTCCTGCACATCACAAAGCGTACCTCCAATATTATTGTAGCACGAAGCTTCCAATTCCCACAAATCGTTCTCATGTGCAATTTTTAAAGCTTTTTCATAATATGGAACCGCGTCTCTTTTTCTGTCCATTAAGTAATTAGTAACGCCAATAAATTTGTAAAAAACAGCTTCCAAACTATCTAAACCATTTCTAGCAGCAATTGGCGCACAGGCATTAGCAGTTTCAATGGCTATAGAATATTTCCGTAAATAATAAGCACGGGAAACAATTCTGAATTTAAAATTTAATTGTTGCTTAATAGTTAAGGATTTGTTTTGTAAGGCAGTCTGAAGTGTTTCGAAAGCTAGACTGTCGTTACTTATGGCATCAATATTTTTTAATTGCGTCTGTATATCCTTTTGAGAATATAGCAGACCATTAAGTTGGAAAACAAAAACAAGAATATAGATTATAATTCTAAACATTACGTTTTAGCTAAGCTCTGTCAAATGTAATGGAAAAAATGAACTAACTCTTTTGAAAATAAAAAAAGCCCCTTTCGGAGCTTTTTGGTTGAAATTATTTTCCTTTATTCAATTTAGTGGTAATGTCAGCGGCTTTGGCCTCATCCCCTACTAATAAATACAATCTGCGTAAAGATTGTAATGTTGAGTTATCATCAGGTTTAAACCCTAAGGCCCCTTCAAATTCGGGTATAGCTTTTTTATATTGTTCGGTACATTTTGCCATAATCTCCCTTTGCTTTGCTGCCAGTTTGGTTATTGTAGCGTCGTTCATTTCTTTGTTATACATGTAGGTTCCGTAATTATAATACAAGGCGCCTAAATTGTATAAAGCATTAAAACTGTATTCTGTGTTACTTGGTTTCAGTTCTACTGTTTTTCTATAATGTTCTTCTGCTTTTCCAAATAACTCAGCAAAATTAGCAGGCTTGTCTACATCAACATCTTTTCCATCCGCACCTTTTGTTTTTGGATTGGCCATTCCATCGAATGTATTGGCAGCTATTAAATGCAATACAGCGTTATTCGGATCTTTTTCAAGTGCTACTAATAGATTCTTAATGGTTTCTTCCTGCTTACCGGATTTTATATAATATTCTGTTTCTAAATTTAAAAGTGTTACATCATTAGGATATAATTTTCGCCCTTCTTGTAAAGTGGCAATGGCGCCAACTGAATCCTGTGTATTTAATTTAGCGTTATACAAGTATTGATAGGTTCCGGCGTTTGCCATCTTCTCATCTACCATACGTTGGTTAATTTTCACAACCTTGCCGTAATTTTTTGCTTTTTGTGCAGATAAAGAAGCATTGAATAAACTAACGGTGTCCTTCTTGCCCTGATTCAACATACTGCTTAAACTAAATGAGTTCTCGAAATAATCTGAGGCGTCATCGTATTTTTTTGCTTTATAAGAACCCACAGCCAAATTATTCAAGTCATCAATCATCGATAAACCTGTTGTCAGTAATTCTTGAAAAGCACTTTGGTCTTTTACGTTAGTCTTAACAAACTCTATAGATTTAATAGCTTCTTTAAATTCGGCAGTGCTTACATTACTATACGCCACTTCCATACGTTGTTTTTTATCGCCCGAACTTGCAGCTGCTTTTTCTTCTTCTGTTTTTAAATTGAATTTAAATAGTTCGTAATAAATCTGTGTTTTGTAAATATGCGCTTTTGCATTGCTTTTTGTCTCTTCATTAGCAACAGCCAAATCAATACTTTCTTTAGCCTTTAATAAATAAGAAACATCAGGTTTTTCCTTTAAGGTAGATTGATAATCTGTTAATCCCCTCCAGGCGGCATTAATCTTAGATTTTTGCGCAACACCTAAAGTACTTAATGAAATCAATAAGGTAAAAGCAATTGTTTTTTTAAGCATAATTACAATATTGAGGGTTATTTATATTTATCAGCTTTTTCAGTCTCGCCTAATTTTAATAAAAGCTGACGTAAACGTTGTTTAGTGGCTTTATCAGGACTCACCTCGTAAGATTTTTCTAAATACACAACAGCTTTTTTCCAGTCTTCTAAAGATTTCGCATCATATTCTTTTGCTTTAGCTGCTTCTTTAGGCGGTAAATCTCCCGCTTTCTTACTCCACTCATTACCTTTATTAAAGTAAACTACGCCTAAGTTGTAATTAGCAACATCGTAATCAGGTTTAATTTCTAAAGCCTTCATGTATTCTGCCTCGGCTTTATCTAATTCGTTAGTTTTAGTATAAATGTTAGCTAAAATAGCATGCAAAACTTCATTATCGTTTGCTGCAATAGCGGCTTGTAATTTTTCTTTTAACTGAGCGGATTTTTTCTGAGCTAAATAAATATTAATCTCAATATTTACTAAGTCCATGTTATCATCAAACAAAGCTTTTCCTTTTTCTACATAAGCTAAAGCCTTTACAGTATCTTTTGCGCCTAACATAATGCTCGACATGTTTACGAAGATTTTCGGGTCTTTGTAATTGATAGCAATTAATTTATCGGCAAACTCCTGCATTTTTGGGATATCTCCTGCTCTTGCATACATATCGTATCTGTTATAAAGCAATTTTTCTTTGGTAATGTTATTACGCTTCATACCTTGATCGAAATCATAAATTAAAGCACCTTCTACTAAATCATAACACTTTAAAGCCTTATCAAACTGTTTGCTTTGTCCAAGCCAGCCGGCCTTTTTGTTAGTTGCATTAGCGCTCATTACAATCGGGCCTTTTACAGCGTCTTTATAAATGGGCGACTTTGCATTTTCTTTTAAATCAATTTGTAAGCAATTCATGTAGGCTTCTAATGATTTTTCTTCGGCATCATTATCAAGCGCTCTTACTTTTGCAGATGTATCAGAATAAATGGCGCGGTACACATCACCACGGTATTGCCACATTTTAGCGCTGCCTTTGGTGCTTTCGTGTACAGCTGCTGCATCGGTAGCAGCTTTAGCTTTATCAAATTCTTTACTCTTTAAGTAGTTAACTGAATTAAGTACCTGATTGCTTTGTGCAAGTACAAAAGTAGTTGATAGTGCCAGTGTTAAGGTTATAAAAGCTTTCATAAATTTTTGTTTTCGGTTTATTATATAGACTCAAATACTATGCAAATGCATAATTAATCTACCGAAATCTTCTTTAATTTAACATTCTTTAATTCTTCTTTAGTTTTTGCATCTTTTAACGCAGCGTCTAATTTTGCTTCGATATAATTTTTATCACCAACAATTACCGTTGTCATTTTATTTAAATCGAAATACTTTTTAATTTGAGCGTTTACATCTTCTTTCGTCATTTTTTTCAAAATATCGTTTTGTTGAGATGTGTAGTCTTTCGGTAAATTGTATTTTACAATTGTTGAAAGGTAGCTTGCTTTTTGAAATGGTGCTTCGTAACGTAAAGCTTCTTCATTCAATAAAGAGTTTTTAGTAAACTCTAATTCTTTATCCGTAATACCATTTTCCTGATAGTTTCTAAATTCTTTAGTTACTTCAAATAAAGATAAAACTGTTGCAGGACGTTTTACAGATGCGCTAATGGTAAATAAACCATTGTATTTTCCACCTTGGAAACCTGAACGGATACCATAAGTGTAACCTTTATCTTCACGTAAGTTCAAATTTAAGCGGCTGTTAAATGCACCACCAAATACGAAGTTAGCAACACGGTTTTTAAAATAGTCACCAGTTGCATCAAACTTAATTGAAGGATAACCCATAATTAATACTGAAGAAGGTGCTGCAGTTTTGTTTTGTAAGAAAAACTGTGGTTCAGTATTCGCCACCGGCTCAGGTATGGGTTGCATTTTTACTTCTTTGTTAGTCCATTTATTTAAGAACTCCAACTTAGGTAAAATTTCACCTTCTGTAATGTCTCCAACAACAACTAGGTTAGCCACTGAAGCGGAATAATTATTAGTATAATAATCTTTTACATCTTGTAATTCGATGTTGTCGATTGTTTTTACTGTTGGCTCTAATCCCATTACTGAATTACCGTACATAGCGAATGCAAATGCTTTTTGTGCAATAGATTGTGCGCTTGTTGCAGAGTTTTTTACACTTTCTCTGTATTGCTTTTTCGCTAATTTAAAATCTTCAGCACGGAAACCGGGATTTAATAAACGCTCCTCAACTAATTTTAAAGTAGCATCTAAATTCTTTTTCTGTGTACGGATATTAATGGATGTTTGTGTTTTGTTAGCGAAGAAACTGATTGAGCTTCCTATCTTTTCTTCTTCTGCAGAAATCTGCTCAGTAGTAAAGTTTTTAGTACCCTCACTCATCATATTAGCTGTTAATTCTGCAACGCCTAATTTTTTTAACTGATCAGGTGTCAATACTAAACTTCCACCTTCCAAAGTAATTACAATACTGATAATTGGACTCTCTGTAGTTTTTGTTCCAATAACCGGCATTCCATTTTTTAATTTAGTCTGGAAGAAATCCGGCGTTTTAATTGGTTTTACTGCACCTGCAACAGGACGTTGAGCACGGTTAAATTTATCAGGATTTGGATTGTAGCTTAAACCTGAATATTCAGCAGGTGTTGGAATATTAGCATTAGCATAAGGGTTAGTTGATTTTACAGAATCTTTTTGATTCATGATTGGATACGTATTTAAAATAGCGGCACCCGAACCTTTAATGTATTTTAAAAATACACGTGTAATATCTTCTTTAGTTACTTTAGCATAACGGTCAATTTCATCAGAAACAGTAAAGGTTTTACCTAATAAACGCTCCCATTCAGAAATAATACCCGCTTTACCTTGCACACCACCATCTAAAATTCCTAAGTAACCTGATTCTAAATCTGCTTTAACACGGGTTAATGCTTCGTCAGTAATTCCTGTTTTTTCAAATTCATCAATAGTTTCTTTTACTTTATTATCTAAATCAGTAAATAACTTTTCCAAATTGAAATCTTCAGGCGGATAAGCAAAAATTTGAATAGAGAATTCACCTGATAATTCTTCTGAACGGTGATTTACACTTGCATCAGCAGCAATTTCTGTTTTTACAAATTTCTTATAGAAGATAGAGTTATTACCTGCTCCCATCATCAATCCTAATAAATCTAATGCGGGCTCATCACGGTGATATTGCGCTACAGTTGGATAAACACGTAAGTTTAAAGGGAAATAAGTTCTGTCTTTATATGCAGTGTATTTATCAGTTGGTATAATAACCGGTGGTACACGCATTTTCTTTACTTCCGGACAAGGTTTAATCGAGCCAAAATATTTATCAATCATAGCTAAACATTCAGTTGGATTAAAATCACCGGCTACAGTTAAGATGGCGTTGTTTGGACCATACCAACGTAAAAAGAAATTCTTTGCGTCTTCAACAGTTGCTCTGTTTAAATCATCAACATAACCAATAACCGGCCAGCTGTAAGGATGTTTGTCAGGATATAAAGCCTTTCCAATTTCCTCAACAAATGCCATAGCATAAGGTACGTTTTCTATATTCTGAGATTTTTCGTTCTTTACCGCATCACGCTGGTTTTCGAATTTCTTTTGAGTTAATGAATCTAATAAAAACCCCATACGGTCAGCTTCTAACCATAACGACATTTCTAAATAGTTACTAGGAACGTTTTCGAAATAAACAGTTCTATCACGAGTAGTATTACCATTCATATTACCACCTGCAGTACTAACCATTTTAAAATGCTCTTCATCGGCTACGTGTAATGAACCTTGAAACATCATGTGCTCAAAAAAGTGAGCGAAACCTGATTTCCCAATAGTCTCACGATCAGAACCTACCTTATAAGTTACTAAAGTGTGAACTATTGGATCTGAATGGTCTTCTTGTAATAAGATGGTTAAACCATTCGGTAGTTTCCATTTTTCATATGGAATTACAACTTTACCCGGTTGTTCAACTACTTTCTCTACTAGTGTAGGTTGAGCCATTAAAGTTGTTAAGCCTAAAAGACTTAGTGCAATTGTTGCAATGATGCTTTTTTTCATTTTGTTTTTTTATTTAATGAAGTGTCCCGACAAATTATCGGGACTACTTCGTTATTTTGTGTTGCTAAATTAAATTAAAATCGAATTGAGGTTATACCACTTATTGTGTGATATCACCCGTTGGTGTATTATTTTCAGGATTTTCAGGTGTAATCTCCGGATTTACAACTGTATCACCGTTTTCTCCGCCTTCCACTTCTTCTTCGTGGTCAACTTTGGTTACAGCAGCAATTTCGTCGCTATCCTGAATGTTAATTAACCTTACACCTTGTGTAGCGCGGCCCATTACCCTTAAATCTTTTACATTCATACGGATAGTGATTCCGTTTTTAGTAATAATCATTAAGTCGTTTTCATCAGTAACTGATTTAATAGCTACTAAGTTTCCGGTTTTCTCGGTAATGTTTATAGTTTTTACACCTTTTCCACCACGGTTTGTAATACGGTATTCATCAATTTCCGAACGCTTACCATATCCTTTTTCAGATACAACTAAAACGTTTGCGCTTGGATTATCGATACAAATCATACCAATCACTTCATTTTTGTCGCCTTCTTCATCCGCTAAATCAATACCAATTACACCAGAGGCGTTACGTCCCATCGGACGAACTTTCTCTTCGTTAAAACGACAAACTTTACCCAATTTAGTAGCTAACATGATTTCGTTTTTACCATTGGTTAAAGCTGCTTCTAATAAAACATCACCTTCACGAATAGTAATTGCGTTTATACCGTTTGCGCGTGGACGGGAATATGCTTCTAAAGTTGTTTTCTTAATGATACCTTCTTTAGTACATAAAATAATGAAGTTATTATTAATGTATTCTTCGTCAGCTAAATTCTTAACGTTGATGAATGCTTTAATTTTATCATCTGTTTGAACATTTAATAAATTCTGAATCGCTCTTCCTTTGCTTGTTTTATTTCCTTCCGGAATTTCAAAGGCACGTAACCAATACACTTGTCCTTTTTCGGAGAACAACAATAAATAGTTATGTGTTGAAGCGGTGAACATGTGTTCGATAAAATCTTCTTCACGGGTTGAAGAACCTTTACTTCCTTTTCCTCCTCTACCCTGCGCTCTGTATTCGGCAAGGTTAGTACGTTTAATATAACCCATGTGAGATATGGTGATTACCACATCTTCATCAGCAATCATATCTTCCATACGTATATCATCACCCGAGAAAACGATATCGGTACGACGAGCATCACCGTATTTATCTCTTATCTCAGCAATTTCATCCTTAATTATTTTGAAACGCAACACTTCATCATTTAAAATACTGTTTAAATAATCAATTAATTTTTTAAGTTCTTCGTATTCACCTTTTAATTTATCTCTTTCAAGACCAGTTAAAGCACGTAAACGCATATCTAAAATAGCGCGACTCTGAATTTCACTTAATTTGAAATTCGCCATTAATTCTTCACGTGCTGTATCAGGCGTTTCGCTTTCGCGGATAATTTTAATTACCTGATCTAAATGATCGATAGCAATTAATAAACCTTCTAAAATGTGTGCGCGTTTTTCAGCTTGAGCCAAATCAAATTTGGTACGGCGAACAACCACTTCATGACGGTGCTCAATAAAATAATGAATCTGATCTTTTAGATTCAACATCATTGGACGACCACCTACTAAAGCAATGTTATTTACTGAGAATGAGGTTTGTAAAGAAGTGTATTTATATAAGTTGTTTAATACAACATTCGATATTGCATCGCGTTTTAATTCGTACACAATACGCATACCATCTCTATCCGATTCATCACGGATATCAGAAATACCTTCTAATTTTTTATCGTTTACTAACTCAGCGGTTTTCTTAATCATTTCCGCTTTGTTTAACTGATACGGAATTTCGTTAACGATAATTCTTTCTCTGTCTTTAAAATTTTCTATAGTTGCTTTTGCACGTAACACAATTCTTCCGCGTCCGGTTTCAAAAGCTTCTTTCACACCTGCAAAACCATAAATAGTTCCACCGGTAGGAAAATCCGGAGCTTTTACGTGCTCCATTAATCCCGCAATATCAATATCACGGTTATCGATGTACGCCATACAAGCGTTACAAATTTCTGTTAAGTTATGTGGTGCCATGTTAGTGGCCATACCTACTGCAATTCCTGATGCACCATTCACTAATAAATTAGGAATACGCGTTGGCATTACAGTCGGCTCCGTTAACGAGTCGTCAAAATTGGGACGGAAATCTACTGTGTCTTTTTCTAAGTCAGCAATAATTTCTTCTGCAATTTTACGCATACGTGCTTCAGTATAACGCATTGCTGCAGGAGGATCGCCGTCAATACTTCCGTAGTTTCCTTGTCCGTCAACTAACATATAACGCAAGCTCCAATCTTGAGCCATACGCACCATAGTATCGTAAACACTGGCATCACCATGCGGGTGATATTTACCTAAAACTTCTCCAACAATACGGGCACTTTTTTTATAAGGCCTGTTGTGCATTAATCCTAGTTCTAACATTCCGTATAAAACACGGCGGTGAACCGGTTTTAAACCGTCGCGTACATCTGGTAAAGCACGCGATACAATTACCGACATCGAATAATCGATGTAGGCGGTTTTCATTTCATCTTCAATGTTAATGGGGATAATTTTCTCTCCGTCTGCCATAGTCGTTATGTTTCTTTTCTTTTAAATAAATTATTTTGATCTTATAAGTTCCTTTTTGTGAAGAATAATCCGGTCTTTTGAAACCTAAAAATCACAAAAATCGTACACCATAAAAATCGTCTTACATCCCCCTAAACTAGCCAAAAAAGCGGTATTGGAACTCAATACTTATCAACATTTTTTTTGTTAAAAAAAGTGTTTTTTGTGTCAGTTCAAAACATTATTTAAACCTTACTTTTGAGTATGGCACAGTATGTGCTATACTAATTTAAAAAGAACTATTATGGAAGCAAAATTTTCGCCACGAGTTAAAGACGTAATCACTTACAGCCGTGAGGAAGCATTACGATTAGGGCACGATTTTATAGGCATAGAACACTTGATGTTAGGAATGATTCGTGACGGTGAAGGTGTTGGAATTCGATTACTAAAAAAACTTACTATTGATACACAGGAACTAAGAAAAAATATTGAAGGTAGTTTAACGCCAGGCACTCGTAAATCAAATAACCTTGCCAATATCCCATTAGTAAAACAAGCCGAAAAGACATTAAAGCTGACATATTTGGAAGCTAAAACTTTTAAATCGGTACAAATTGGCACAGAGCATTTATTGCTTTGTATTTTAAAAGATGCCGATAATGTAGTTTCTAAAGCTTTATTAAAAGTGGGTGTAGATTACGAAGCTGTTAGAGCAGAATTGGAAGTATTTATGGATAATCCTCATAAAATTGAAAACACGGCAGCCGATGATGATGAAGGTGAAGAAACCGGATTTACAGGTGGCGGAAGTGGCGGACAAGGCGGCTCTACCAAAAAACAAGGCGAGAGCAAATCAAAAACGCCGGTTTTAGACAACTTTGGCAGGGATTTGACTAAGATGGCCGAAGATGGCAAATTAGACCCTGTAGTTGGACGTGAGAAAGAAATAGAACGTGTTTCTCAAATCTTATCGCGTCGTAAAAAGAATAATCCAATTTTAATTGGTGAACCCGGTGTAGGTAAATCATCTATCGCTGAAGGTTTAGCTTTAAGAATTGTTCAACGCAAAGTATCACGTGTTCTCTTCGGAAAACGTGTTGTTACTTTAGATTTAGCTTCTTTAGTTGCGGGTACAAAATACCGTGGACAATTTGAAGAGCGAATGAAAGCGGTAATGAATGAATTGGAAAAATCTCCTGATGTAATTTTATTCATTGATGAAATTCATACAATTATCGGCGCTGGTGGTGCGAGCGGATCGTTAGATGCAAGCAATATGTTCAAACCAGCTTTAGCTCGTGGTGAAATACAATGTATTGGTGCAACAACGCTTGATGAATACCGTCAGTATATTGAAAAAGACGGAGCCTTAGAGCGTCGTTTCCAAAAAGTAATTGTTGAACCTGCTACACCGGATGAAACATTACAAATTTTAAATAACATTAAAGGTAAATACGAAGAACATCACAATGTAACTTATACCGACGAAGCTATTAAAGCTTGTGTAATGCTAACCGCTCGTTACATTACCGATCGTCATTTACCGGATAAAGCGATTGATGCTTTAGATGAAGCTGGTTCTCGTGTTCATATCACAAATATTAATGTCCCTCAAAATGTTTTGGAACTTGAGAAAAAAATGGAGGACATTAAAGAATTAAAGAATCAAGTAGTACGCTCTCAAAAATATGAAGAGGCAGCAAAACTTCGTGATACTGAAAAACAATTACAAGCTCAATTAGAAACAGCGAAAAAAGCTTGGGAAGAAGAAACAAAACAAAATCGAGTTACAGTATCGGAAGATAATGTTGCTGAAGTGGTAAGTATGATGAGCGGAGTTCCTGTTCAGCGTGTAAACCAAAACGAAAGCGACAAGCTTGTGAAGATGAACGAACTTTTAAAAGGTAAAGTAATCGGACAAGATGCTGCGCTTTTAAAAGTGGTGAAAGCAATTCAACGTAACCGTGCCGGATTAAAAGATCCGAATAAACCAATTGGTTCATTTATTTTCTTAGGTCCAACCGGTGTTGGTAAAACGCAATTAGCAAAAGTATTAGCGCGTCACTTATTTGATAATGATGAAGCATTGATTCGTATTGACATGAGTGAATACATGGAGAAATTTGCTGTTACCCGTTTAATTGGAGCGCCTCCGGGATATGTTGGTTACGAAGAAGGTGGACAATTAACTGAAAAAGTTCGTCGTCGTCCCTACTCTGTTGTGTTATTAGATGAGATTGAAAAAGCGCATCCTGACGTATTTAATATGTTATTACAAGTATTAGATGACGGTATGTTAACGGATAGCTTAGGACGTAAAATTGATTTCAAAAATACAATCATCATTATGACTTCTAACATTGGCGCACGTCAATTAAAAGATTTCGGACAAGGTGTTGGATTTGGAACTTCAGCAAAAACTGAAGGTGCTGATGATCACAGTAAAGGTGTTGTTGAAAGTGCATTGAAGAAAGCCTTTGCTCCTGAATTCTTAAATCGTATTGATGATGTGGTCATGTTTAACTCTTTAAGCAGAGAAGACATTCACAAGATTATTGATATTGAATTAGGAAATTTATTCGGACGTGTAAACTCTTTAGGCTTCCAAATTAAAATTACTGATGCAGCTAAAGATTATATTGTAGAAAAAGGTTACGATGTACAATACGGAGCTCGTCCACTAAAACGCGCTATTCAAAAATACCTTGAAGATCCAATGGCTGAAGAAATCATTAAAAACAATTTAGCTGAAGGTGATGAAATTGAAGTGGATTACGATAAAGAAAAAGAATTAATTACCGTAGTCACTCATAAACCTAAAGGAAAAAAAGGTAAGAAAGAAGATAAAGCTTAAACAACATTGGCTTCGACTCGCACGAACTTACACACAAGCAGCTCAGCCACCGCTTGACGATAAATTAAAGCCCTCGCAGAAATGTGGGGGTTTTTCTTTTATGGTTTTCTCGCAAAGACGCGGAGACGCAAAGTTTTCCCTGCGTCTTAGCGTCTTTGCGAGCCATTTTGGGTTTGCATTATGTATATTTGAAACATGAAAAAGATTTATTATTTAAGTTCATGCAGCACATGTGCAAGAATTATAAAAGACCTACAATTAGAAAAACACAAGTTCGTTTTTCAGGATATAAAAACAGAAAAGATTACTCCTGGACAATTAACTGAGATGAAAGACAAAGCAGGAAGTTATGAAGCGTTGTTTAGTCGTGTGGCTTTAAAATATAAAACGCTTAATCCAAAACCTGCAAGTGAAAGCGAATACAAGAAGTTAATTTTGGAAGAATACACTTTTTTGAAACGCCCTGTCATTTTTATTGGTAAAGAGATTTTTGTTGGGAATAGCAAGAAGGTTGTTGAGGCGGCGAAGGGGGCTTTGTAAATTGTGGCTTCGGCTACGCTCAGGCACCGTGTTTCCAAAATAAATTTCATCTCAGAGAACTGGTGCCTGAGCGTAGTCGAAGGCACCTCCCATGTTATTTAAACACACTTATAAATCCTTTATCCATACCAAACTTCCCTGTGCAACTCGATTTGTAATTAGCAACGTAATAATAAGTGCCATTATCTAAATCATTTGGGTTCCATTTTTCATCGGGTTTGGTAATTTTGTAACGTTCCCTACCCCATCTATCGTACACGTAAAATTCAACTTCATCAAAATTATATTTTACAAAATCAATCCAATCATTTATGTTGTCGCCGTTGGGTGTAATCACATTTGGGAATCGTTCTGATAATTTTATTTCTCCTAATACAACATTTATAACATCACTACTATTACAACCGCCGTTATTAATAGTTAATGTATAAGAACCCAATTGATTCACATAAATATTTGGAAAGGTTTGTCCGGTACTCCAACTGTAAGTTACCGCGTTTACATTCGCTTTCAATAAAGTTTTTGAATCAAAGCAAGCTAAAATATCTTCTCCTAAATCAAATTCAGTTGGGTTTATGACGTTTAATAAACTTTTTATAGAATCTGTTCTGTTACATGTTGTCGTATCTGTTACCAATAACAAAACATTATATGTCCCTAAATTTGTGTAAGTAGTAGAAACTGTATCTTTAATTGAAGTTACTCCATTCCCTAAATCCCAATACGTACTTCCGGTATTGGTTGTACTTACAAATGTTGGTGTAAAAGGCGGACAACCTGTAATATTTGCACCGTAAGATGAACCTGCGTTTATGAATGTTTGTAAATCAATTTTTACAAAGGCGTCGTTCCATACAGTGTCACCAGGTGAACCTACATAAGTTTGGCAATATGCATTACTAGTTGTTGGTAAGCCTCCATTAGAACATAAAGCTTGATATAATCGTCCTTTACTATCAAACTGACTCAAGCCGCCATCAGTATGTTCTCCGTAAGTAAAAGCTGATTTAGCTCCACCCCAAAAGGAAGCAAATTTTAATGAAGAACAATTAGCGTTGAATTGTGCAATATAGATATCTTGAATTCCACCAGCAAATGGTTGTAATTGATTCGCTGTTGTAGGTAGCACATTCTCTGCAAAACCAGCTATATATAAATTCTCACAACTATCCACCCGAAAAGCAGTGTGAAATAAATATGGGCTAGGCGCAGGCATAATCGGCGGTATTGCATTTCCATATTTTGTTTTAAAAATAATACTCGTTAAAGATGAGTTAATTTTGTGAATAGTGTTCCACCCATTTGCATTACTGTAAACACCTGGTGAGGAAGTGAAAGTTCCGGGCGTAGCGTACCCCAACATATAAATATTATTGTTTTGATCAATATCCATTAAACCGGCGTAATCAGATCCGGTTGTTCCTATATAAGTTGAAGCTATTACTCCTGTTCCAGTAGAATTAATATGAATTAAGAATAAATCACTTGAAGAAATGCCACCGTTTTTAGTTTGAGAAATTACTCCTGTAGTAGTTGGAAAATTTGTACTTGTTGTTGTTCCGCATAAATAAATTCCACCTGAACCATCAAGACGAAGCCCCTTGCCTAATTCATCCTTACTACCACCAATATAAGTACTCCATACTAAATTGCTAAGCGTATTGTCTAATTTAAAAACGCAAGCATCGGTAGTACCCTGAAGTGATGATGAAATAGCACCAGTAGTAGTTGGAAAATCTGTTGATACAGTATTTCCAAGTACATAAACGTTACCTGAAGTATCTATTACCATTTCTACATTTCGAGAGGCATCTACGCCGCCGATACTGGGATAACCGAAGTACCCGCCACCATCTGTTTTTGAACCTCCAACATAAGTTGAACCAATAAGGGTTGTACCACTGCCATTAAATTTTGTTAAGGCGAAGTCAGTCATTCCATTTCTAGTTGTATCATAAGCTGTTGAAGTATGAGGAAAATTGTCAGATTGAGTAGCACTTAAAATTGTAATTTGATCATTTTTTACAATTATCTCATCGGGAAAATCTAAAGAATCACCACCCAAATAAGTAGCAAATAATTTTACCGACCCAATAGGATCATATTTAGACAAAATAATGTCATAATAACCAGAATAGGTTGAAGAAAAAGCACCAACACTTGTTGGATAACCGTTTCTGCAGTAACCGGCAACGAAAATATTACCACTAGCATCATAACCGCAAGCAGAATTATCTGCCTGACCTGTATAACCAGAGTAAGAACAAACAACAACAGTAGGATCAATTACTAATTCGTAGCTTTTATTATAGCCGTTGGGGAAAGTAAAGCCAACGCTATAATTACTAAGCAATGTATATTTACAATTCACCCGAGTTTGTTTTCCGTTTATTATTTGATAAGCAAAAGGTTCTTGCTCAATAATATTTCCGACAGATGTTTTTACAACTAATTCGTTATTTATTATTTCGATTCCGTCTGTGTAATTATAATTTAGTTTAATCGAATTTACATTGGCATTTGGTTTTACAATGAAATCATATTTCAAATTCAATTTATTGCTGTAAACTTTTAAATCAATGCCTTCATACACTTCATTAAATAGTAAATCTTCAAACGCTTTTACATTATTAGCCCATTTACTGCGGTTGTTTCCTAAAAAATAATTGTAATACTCAGGTTGTTCTTTTGATTTAGATACTTTATTTAAATCAGCACCAACAAAATTTACTTCGTAATTATGTCCGTGTAAAGTGGAATTTTTTCCGGGAGACGTATGATGAAGTTCTTCTCCTCTTTTTAAATCGGCATAACTGTAAACACAATAATTGAACGAGTTTTTATTGATATAGAATTGCGTATTAAAAATATCCGCCCCAAACAAAACTTTCTCGGGCCACTGACCTTTATTTTCTTTAAAGATTATTGAGGGGTTGTGGGCTTTTATAAAAGCAGAAATAAAAATGAGTATAGAAAGTAGTTGTTTCATTTATTTAAAAATACTTATAAATCCTTTTGCTGTACTGTGTTTACCTGTACAATTGGATTGGTAATTTATAACATAATAATAAGTTCCGTTATTTAAATCTTCAGGTAACCATTTTTCTGTGGGATTAGTTGTTGCATAACGTTGCTTTCCCCAACGGTCGAACAAAGTAAATTCCACTTCTCCGAATTTATATTTTGTAAAATCCACATAATCATTAACGCCATCATTATTAGGTGTAATTACGTTTGGAAATCTTTCTCCTAAAACATCTTCTCCAATTAAAACAGTTACCACATCACTGCTATAACAACCGCCATTAAAGATGGTTAAAGTGTAAGTGCCAGGCGTATTTACAGAAATATTCGGAAAAGTTTGTCCCGTACTCCACGAATAAGAAACAGCTGACACATTTGCTTTTAGTATTGCAGGAGAGTTAGAACATTTGTAAATATCATCACCTAAATCGAACACTGTTGGATTAATTACACTTAAAACACTTTTTATGGAATCGGTTTTGTTACAAGTTGCTGTATCGGTAACAACAAGCAATACATTATAAGTTCCAAGATTTGTATAGGTGTGAGAAATGGTGTCGGATGTACTTGTATTACCATCCCCAAAGTTCCAGTAAGTAGTTCCTAAATTTGTTGTACTAACAAAATTAGCTGTAAAGGGTGGCGGACAACCAATTATATTTGAGCCATAGGAAGAATTTGCATTTACAAAAGTTCCCATATCTGCTTTTAAAAATGCATCGTTATAAATTCTTACAGCGGTTGTTGTATTTGAATAAATGGGGCTGTAAGCTCCCGGTGTTGTAGGTAAATTTTCGCTGGCTGCAATTGCCATGTATAATGTGCCTCTCGAATCAAAATGACTTATTCCCCAAGCTTGTTCTCCTACAGAACTAAATCCTGTTGGTGGTGGTGCGTTTCCTCCATAGTAAGATGCAAATCTCAACGATGAACAATTAGAATTGAAAACTGCCATATACATATCTGTTGGGCCACCACCAAAACCTTGGAATCTATCCGGTGTAGTTGCGTATCCTGAATAGGCCATACCGGTTACATAAATATTGGAGCAACTATCTACTCTAAAAGCGGTATAATATAATCGCGAGTTTTGCGGACCAAATTTTGTTTTAAAACCTAATGTGCTTAATGAAGAATCTAATTTATAAATAGCATTACTACTATTAACTGTACTATAAGTTCCAGCAGTCGGAACTAAAAAACTTGAACTTGCAATATGTCCGCATATATAAACATTGTAAAAAGGATCCACATCCATTAAATAACCAATATCATTTGTAACCGTGCCCAAATATGTAGAAGCAATTAATGAAGTACCGATGTTGTTTAAGTGAGAAACAAACATGTCTTCAAAATTCGGACTATTTTTTACTGTTTGATAAGCTCCGGATGTAACAGGAAAGTTTGTACTTGTTGTTGTTCCTGCTAAAAACACACCACCTAATCCATCAGGTCTGATATTTAATCCGTCTTCTTTTCCAATGCCTCCTAAATAAGTACTCCATACCATTGTACTGAGTATTGAATCCATTTTAAAAACAACTGCGTCGCTTACTCCTGAAAGTGTTGAAGAAAGTACTCCGGCTGTAACCGGAAAATCATTTGATATTGTGTTTGCCACCACAAAAACATTTTTTTGTGAATCCACAATCATCTCTGCACCAATAGATGGATAGCCTCCTGGTGCAAACTGTCCAACAATTTCTTTTAAGGAACCTCCAACGAAAGTGGAGGCAATAAGATTAGAGCCTGTTTTATCAAGTTTACTTATAATAATATCGTTATCGCCATTAAGGATTGTATCAAATGCGTTTTTTGTTACAGGATAATCACTTGAGTCACTATAACCGAGTATAGTAATTTCAGTATTTGAAACATGCATATCAATCGCTCCTTCACCACCGGTGCTACCTAAAAAGGTAGAAAATAATTTTGCTGTTCCATTGCTGTTGAAAGCGCTTATAACAATATCATATGAACTTGCTGCATTAATTTGAAAAGCTCCTGTTGTAGTAGGGTATCCAATTCCAGAACCACCAGCTGTGTAAATATAACCGTTAGAGTCATAAGTACACGAATTACCATACCCAAAAACAGATGAACCTGAGTATGAACAGGCAACCACAACGGGATCAATCACTAATTCGTAATTCTTATTATAACCGTTTGGGAAAATAAAACTAATGGTGTTGTTGTCTGATAAATCATATTTACAATTTATGTTTATTTTCTTCCCGTTTATTAGTTGATAAGCTATTGGTTCTTTTTCTATGATTTCTCCAACAGATGTTTTAATAACCAATTCTTTATTTCTTATTTCAATGCCGTCAACGTAATTGTAATTAAGTCTAATTTGATTGGGGTCTGCATTTGGTGAAATAACAAAATCGTATTTTAAATTGACTGCATTACTGTACACGTTAAGACTAATTCCATTATAAACTTCTTTAAATTCTAAAGTCTTACTCGCTTTTACTTTACTCGCCCATTTTTTTCTGTCGTTCCCTAAAAAATAATTATAGTATTCAGTTAAATTGTTTTTTGTGACAAACGAAGTTAAATCAGCATCAATAAAATTAACTTCATAATTATGTCCGTGAATTACTGATTTCTCTTCGCGATTTCTTGGGTTTACTTTTGCAAGGTCTTCGTAATTGTAAACGCAGTAATTAAACGAATTCTTGTTTACATAAAACTTAGTATTCAAAAACTCTGCTCCAAACAAAACTTTCTCAGGCCACTGACCTTTATTTTCTTTAAAAACTATAGAAGGAGTCTTCGCCTTCGAGAGAAAGCAGAAGAGAATAAATATGTAAACTACTTTTTTCATTTTTAATTCAGTGCCTTCGACAAGCTCAGGCACCTAATCCGCCTACATAAAATCTGTTTATAACACGCGGTGGTTGAGCTTGTCGAAACCACCTTCCTGTCTACTTAAACACACTTATAAATCCTTTATCAGTCCCAAATTTTCCGGTACAACTTGATTTATAATTAGCAACGTAATAATAGGTTCCGTTATCCAAATCATTCGGGTTCCATTTTTCATCCGGTTTGGTAATTTTGTAACGTTCCCTACCCCATCTGTCGTACACGTAAAATTCTACTTCGTCAAAATTGTAATTTATAAAATCAATCCAATCATTTATATTATCGCCGTTTGGTGTTATTACATTGGGGAATCTTTCGGATAATTTTAACTCTCCTAATACAACATTTACAACATCACTACTATTGCAACCGCCATTATTAATGGTTAAGGTATAAGAGCCTAATTGGTTCACGTAAATATTTGGAGTGGTTTGTCCTGTACTCCAACTATAAGTTACTGCGCTTACATTTGCTTGCAATAAAGACGGAGTGTTTAAACAAGTTTGAACATCCTCTAAATTAAATTCAGTTGGGTTAATTACATTTAAAATGCTTTTTATAGAATCGGTTCTCTGACATGTATTGGTATCTGTTACAACGAGCAGTACGTTATATGTTCCTAAATTATTATACGTATGTGTAATGGTATCAAAATTTGTGGTTGTTCCATCTCCTAAATCCCAATAACTGGTTCCTGTATTTGTTGTGCTAACAAAATGCGTACTAAAAGGTGGACAACCCGTAATATTCCCACCGTAAGAAGAGGATGCATTAATATGTGACTGCATATCAATTTTTACAAACGCGTCATTTGAAGGATAAAGAGTGGAAGTGTTAACAGGTGTTGTTGCATAAGCGTTTGGTGTTACGGGTAATCCGCCTGGAATACCAACAGAGCTATAATAATATCCTTTATTGTCAAAATCTGATAAACCAGTTGATTCGCCAGTGTTGGATGAACTCCAACTTATATTTGTAGCTCCTCCAAAAAAAGAGGCAAAGGCTAAGGAAGAACAATTTTGTTTGAACTGCGCAATATAGAGATCAGTTGATCCCCCTCCATATGGTTGTAGAGCATTAGGGGTTGTAGGTAGCATATTTGCGGCAAATCCTCCAATATAAATATTTTCACAGCTGTCGATTTTTAATGCTGAAAAAAACAAATTAGGGCTTGGGGTCGGTAATACTGGCAGCGGTGGAAAACCGAATTTTGTTTTAAAAGCCAAACTCGATAAGGATGTGTTTAATTTATAAATACAATTGTAACCATTAGGATTGCTATATGTTCCTGAACTTGGAGTAAACGAAGATGTTGAACTTAAGTTAGCGGTTAAATACACATTATTGTTTTTATCAAGATTCATTAATCCTGAATAGTCTTGAACATTTGTTCCCAAAAATGTAGAAGATATAAAAGCTGTTCCTGTAGAATTAATGTGTGAAATATATAAATCAGCATTCGTTCCAAATCCGTTCTTTGTTGTGTTGTACGCACCAACTGTTGTTGGAAAGTTAGCACTGCTTGTACTTCCATAGCAATATACACCACCTGAACCGTCTAACTTAATAGAGGTTCCATTCTCGTTTAAGGAGCCTCCAAGATATGTACTCCATATCAGATTACTTAATGTATTATCTATTTTAAACACATATGCATCACTAGTGCCTTGAAGCGTAGGTGAAATCACGCCTGCAGTGACTGGAAAATTATTTGAGTTTGTAGATCCAATAACATATACATTTCCTGAATCGTCACACTCCATTTCTCCCGTGACCCAACCCCACCACCAACTGCTTGCATTAAAATTGTTTATGATTTCACTTTTTGTACCTCCTATATAAGTACTCGCTAACAAAGTTGTTCCCGTCATGTTTAATTTTGAAATGGTAATGTCGTAATCACCTGTGCCTACAACGGAATTAAAAGTTGTATCAAAAGCGTTTGAAGTACATGGATAAGTTTCAGACAAAGTTCCACCGAGAATTATAATTTCGTTATTCTTGACCATTATATCGCCGGGCCAGTCACCATAATCGCCTCCTAAATAAGTGGAAAAAATCTTAGAAGTTCCGTTACTATTATAAACCGAGATGACAATATCAATAAGACCCCAACCGGCAGTGGTTGTAGTCTGGTTATTTAACTGAAATGCCCCCGGAGTTGAGGGATAGCCGTAATCAGCTTCAGCTCCAACATAAATATTTCCATTTGCATCATATGTACAACAATCGCCAAACGAATAACAAGTGGCGCCGGAATAAGAGCAGACAACAACGACCGGATCGATTATTAATTCGTAATTTTTATTGTATCCTTCTGGAAAGGAAAAACCAATTGTAGTTTTATTAAGCAAAGCATATTTACATTTTACTTGTTTTTTTATTCCGTTTATAATTTGATATGAATAAGGTGCCTTTTCAATTATATTTCCCGCGGAGGTATTAATTACCAATTCATCATTTATAATTTCAATCCCATCAGTATAGTTAAAATTTAATTGAATTGAATTTACGTTTGCGTTTGGTTTTATGATGAAATCGTATTTTAAATTAATATTGCTGCTGTATAATTTTATATCTATTCCTTTATAAATTTCATTAAACAATACATTGCCAAAAGCTTTTACGTTGCTAGCCCATTTATTTCTGTCTTTTCCTAAAAAATAATTGTAATAGTCGGACTGTTCTTCTTTTTTTATGAATTTAGTTAAATCAGCACCAACAAAAGTGACTTCGTAATTATGTCCGTGAACCACGCTTGGTTTTTCATCTGATTTATGTCTTCCAAATATTTTAATGTATTCCTCAGGGTTATAAACGCAATAATTGAAACTGTTTTTGTTGACGTAGAATTTTGTATTTAATATTTCCGTTCCAAATAAAACTTTCTCGGGCCACTGACCTTTGTTTTCTTTAAAGATAATGGAGGGGTTACCTGCATTTGTCAGCAGGTTTAGGAAAACGAATATGTATACTAAATTCCTCATTTACTTAAACACACTTATAAATCCTTTATCAGTCGCGTACTTACCCGTACAACTCGATTTGTAATTCGCGACATAATAATACGTGCCGTTGTTTAAATCATCCGGACTCCAACGTTCAGTAATGTTTGTGATTTTGTAGCGCTCTTTCCCCCATCTGTCAAATACAATAAATTCTACTTCATCAAAGTTGTACTTCATGAAATCAATCCAATCATTAATGTTGTCGCTGTTTGGTGTGATTACATTTGGAAAGCGCT
Organism: Bacteroidia bacterium; assembly: GCA_018000995.1. Lineage (GTDB taxonomy): Bacteria > Bacteroidota > Bacteroidia > B-17B0 > Aurantibacillaceae > JAHEYG01. The sequence continues at coordinate 3,791 of JAGNIU010000026.1, read as the reverse complement.
CTGAAAGTTTTTCCTCACCAATTACAACCTTTACTTCATCACTAGTAATACACCCTCCGTTATTTATTGTCAAAGTGTAAGTGCCGGGTTGTGTTACAAAAATGTTAGGTGTTGTTTGACCTGTACTCCACGAATAAGTTACTGCACTTACATTTGATATCAATTGCGTTGGATTGTTAATGCAAATTGAAACTTCATCACCTAAATCAAATGTGGTGGGGTTAATTACATTCAAAATACTTTTTATTGAATCTGTTCTATTACAAGTGTTGGTGTCGGTAACTACAAGTAATACGTTATACGTTCCTAAATTATTATAAGTGTGTGAAATTGTATCAAATGTACTTGTTGTTCCATCACCTAAATCCCAATAACTTGTTCCAGTATTGGTGGTACTTACAAATTGAGTACTAAACGGCGGACACCCTGTAATATTTGCCCCATAAGAAGAACCTGCCTTTATATGAGTTTGAAGATCGATTTTTAAAAAGCCATCTTCATCTGTTACAGACGCATTTTGAATTGGCGAAAATGCGTTTGTTGTAGTAGGAATTGCACCATCAACATAAAACCCTTGATACAGTACACCCTTAGAATCAAAATGACTAATACCTCCATCAGTACGTTCAGTTTGGGGACCACCGTAAAACGAAGCAAACAAAAGAGAAGAGCAATTGTTTTTAAAAACTCCCACATATATATCCCTTGTTCCACCTCCATATGGCATGAAAGCATTAGATGTTGTAGGTAGCACGTTATCTGCAAAGCCAGCAATATAAATATTAGCGCAACTGTCAACCTTAAATGCACTTGTCATTAAGTATGGAAATTTTCCAGAAACAAGATTGCCGTATTTCGTTCTAAAAACTATATTATTTAAAGTAGAGTTGATTTTATATATAGTATTATAGCCATTTGTGTTTGAATAAACTCCAGAAGTGGGTATAATTAAAGATGGGTTATTAGTTTGGCCACAAAAATAAACATCGTTATTATCATCTAAATCTAAAAGACATGCCACATCATTAGCTGTGGTTCCAACATAAGTGGAATTTATAATTGTATTTCCCAAAGCATTAATATGAGTAATAAAATAGTCAGTAGACCCGCCTATTTTGGTATTCGATATGCATCCTGGGGTAGTTGGAAAATTAATACTATTAGTAGTTCCTAAGCAATACACTCCACCATTCCCATCTAATCTAATGCTTTTTCCATCCTCAGTTGTACTCCCACCTAAATAAGTACTCCAAACTAAATTACTCAAATTTTTATCTAATTTAAAAACACAAGCGTCAATACCTCCATTTAGAATTGTGTCAATTGCTCCTGTTGTTACAGGAAAATTTGACGACTGAGTGTTAGATATAGCAAATACGTTCCCAGATGAATCCGTAATGCATTCACCAAAAAAATAGAAATCACCCACTGTGACATTAGCAAACCAATTGTTACATTCTGGAGCATTTCCTCCAACATAAGTTGAAGCAATTAAAGATGACCCTGTAACGTTTAGTTTGCTTATGGCTATATCAGTTAATCCATTAAAGGTGGAGTCAAAGGCTGCGGTTGTTGTAGGAAAATTTTTCGAACAGGTTCTTCCCATTATTACTAATTCTTTCTCTCTAGCAACAATACAAAATGGATCGTCTAGAGAGTCACCTCCAATATAAGTGGAGAAAATTTTAGAAGAACCAGTTTTTGTGTAACCCGAAACTAGGTAATTAATAATGCCTCCAATAGTAACTTGAAAGGCTCCGAGTGTTGTTTGGTAACCTGAACCACATCTACTTATTGTAAATATCTCCCCATTTTCACCATTAGTACATCCGGAATTAAGGCAATACGAAGACGATCCAGAATACGAACATACAATAACAGTGGGATCAATCACTAATTCGTAGTTCTTGTTATAGCCTTCCGTAAAAACAAAACCAACAGTGTTATTGCTTAGTAAAGTGAACTTACACTTCACTTGTTTTTGTTTTCCATTTATTATTTGATAAGCGAATGGCTCTTTTTCTATGACATTTCCCACTGAAGTTTTAATGATGAGTTCATTATTCACTAATCCTATTGCGTCAACATATCTATAATTTAATTTTAAAGAATTTACATTGCCTCCTGGCTTTACAATAAAATCATACTTTAAATTAGCAGTACTATATATTTTTAAATCAACACCTTCATATATTTCACTAAACAGTAGATTACCATAAGCTTTGATATAATTAGCCCATTTACTTTTATTATTCCCTAAAAAATAATTGTAATACTCAGGTAGTTCTTTTGATTTCGATACTTTATTTAAATCAGCACCAACAAAATTCACTTCATAATTATGTCCGTGTAAAATAGAATTTTTTCCGAGCGAAGTATGATGAAGTTCTTCTCCTGTTTTTAAATCGGCATAACTGTAAACGCAATAATTGAACGAGTTTTTATTTATGTAGAATTGGGTATTAAAAATATCCGCCCCAAACAAAACTTTCTCAGGCCACTGACCTTTATTTTCTTTAAAGATGATGGAGGGAGTGCCTGCTTTAATGAAAGCGGAAATCAGAATATAGACTATTATGGCAAAGGGGCTGCGCATACAGAGTAAATATAGCCAAAACCGAAGGCTTTTTCCTATGATTTTCGACCATTTTTATTGGTTTTTTTTAACTGGTAGGATTTGTCTTATATGTGGTTAATTTCTTACCTTCGCCCCATGTTTAATAATACCGAATTACAGGAAATTGAGTTGGCTGATGTTAAGCTTAAAACCGAAAAGGAAAAGAATCTGGTTTTATATAACGATGATGTAAATACATTTGAGTTTGTAACAGATAGTCTTATTAAAGTTTGTCGCCACGATGCCATTCAAGCTGAGCAATGTACTTACCTAGTACACTTTGCCGGAAGATGCGCTGTTAAAACTGCAGAATTCAAAAAACTAAAACCAATGTGTGAAGCTCTTTTAGAAAGAGGTTTAACTGCCAAAATTGAATAGAATAATGAAAATCAATTATTTTCTCCTTAGTACTCTTCTTTCACTCCAATTTATTTCTTGTCACAAAAACGCCGTAACCGGTCGTCGCTCACTTAATGTTATTTCGAATAGCGAAATGAATAAAATGAGCTTTACCGAGTACGATAAATTTTTATCAGAAAATAAACCTTTACCTGCAGGTGACGTTCGCGTTGATTTAGTCCGCAAAGTTGGAACCCGCATTCAAAAATCTGTAGAAAAATATTATGCTGATAAAGGTTTAAGTTCGCACCTTGAAGGTTTTGCCTGGACTTTTAATGTTGTAGATGAAAATACTGTTAACGCCTGGTGCATGCCCGGTGGTAAAGTTGTTGTCTACACCGGTTTATTACCAGTTACACAAGATGAAAGTGGATTAGCGGTTGTAATGGGTCACGAAATTGCCCACGCTATTGCACAACACGGTAACGAACGTATGAGTAATGGAATGATGGTTCAATTAGGCGGTGCAGTGCTTTCTACTGCATTACAAACTAAACCACAATTAACTCACGATTTATTTTTGCAATCATTTGGTATTGGTTCGCAATTAGGTATGCTTAAATACAGCCGCAGTCACGAAAGTGAAGCTGATAAAATGGGAATTATTTTTGCAGCAATGGCAGGTTACGATCCAATGGCAGCTATTAGTTTTTGGGAACGTATGTCGCAAGCCGGCAGCGGACAAAACCCACCTGAAATTTTAAGTACACATCCTAGTGATGAAACGCGTATAAATGATTTACGCGGGTTCATGAAAGACGCTATTCCTTATTAC
>JAGNIU010000050.1 GCA_018000995.1 Bacteroidia bacterium | reverse complement strand
AAAATACGATACGGAATATTTAAGCGACGTAAAGATTCTTCAAACGAACGCGATTGTGCATTGGTGCGGTACAAAATAGCAAACTGCGAATTCATCGCCTGATTTTGCATTTTAGTTTCGTAAATAGATTGAACAATTTTTTGTCCTTCTTCATTATCCGTATTGGCACGAATGACTTTTATTTTTTCACCTTCGGTATTTTCGGTAAACGTATTTTTCTTAAACTGATCTTTGTTGTTTTTGATAATATGATTAGAAGCACCAACAATGATTTGTGTGCTACGGTAATTTTGTTCGAGTTTAAAGGTTTTTAAATCCGGATAATCTTTTTCGAAATTTAAAATATTTTGGATACTCGCTCCGCGAAAAGCGTAAATACTTTGTGCATCATCACCCACCACACAAATATTTTGAAAACGCGCCGCTAATTGTTTGATGATAACGTACTGCGAAAAATTGGTATCCTGATACTCATCTACCAAAATGTACCTGAACTTATTCTGGTATTTCAGTAACATATCCGGAAAATCGCGTAACAGTACATTGGTATTAAATAACAAATCATCAAAATCCATTGCCCCGGATTTGAAATTACGTTTCTGATAAGCCACGTAAATTTGTCCGAGTAAAGGTTTGTTGCTTGATTGATCTTCAGCTGCTGTAACAGGATTATTAGCGTATTGTGCTGCGGAAATTAATTTGTTCTTGGCATCAGAAATGCGGTTTAAAACTAAAGAAGGTTTGTAAACTTTCTCATCAAGATTAAATTGTTTTAAAATATCTTTTATAACACTCTTGCTATCATCAGTATCGTAAATGGTAAAATTGGGAGGGTAACCTAACTTCTCTGCTTCGTAACGTAAAATTTTAGCGAATACGGAGTGAAAAGTCCCCATCCATAAATTTTTAGAATCGTTACCGCAAATTTTCTGAATACGGTCTTTCATTTCACGCGCCGCCTTGTTTGTAAACGTGAGTGATAAAATATTGAAAGCATCAACCCCACTATGAATTAAATGCGCAATACGGTAAGTAAGCACGCGTGTTTTACCGGAACCGGCGCCGGCAATAATCATCACCGGACCATCTTTTGCAAGAACAGCTTCCCGTTGTACGGGGTTTAATTCATCTAAATAACTCATAATTCAGGGCTTCAAATATACGTTGAATCTGAGCTTATTTTAGTGGGTGTTAGTAATTAAAAATATGTTAAGGATTGAACCAGCGGTAAACAGCTTTTTTGTCTTTAGCCCCGCTGAAATTAAGTGTTTGAAATTGAAGTTTTAATTTACCTGAATGAATAATCTTATTCGTATTGGTGAACCTTATTTCTTTAATGTTTTTATAAGCTAATGAATCCGATACTGAAGTAATGAAGGGGTCGAGCCAGATGAAATCTTTCGCGTCGCCGGGCCAAATGCGTTTTCTGTATTTCACATTATTTTCTGTACGGTATTCAATAAAAAATTCATCATCACGGTATAACAATTTCTTTAAACCTCTCAGCATATTAAATTCATACTTGATTTTGCAGCCCAAAACGCTATTGATTTGGGGTAAAGGAATCCATTCATTACAGTTTACTTCTCTTTCATTACCCAAATCCTCCGCCCAGATATTGAGCGGGTGAGCGCGCTTTTTTAAAATTAATGTGTAGCCATTATCCCTGAGTACTTCGTAATGTTCCATAATGGAAATGATGGTGTGATATTCATTGGTCAGTATGTTTGAATTGTCGATGCCAATGAAAAAATCACCGGGCATACCACCATGCCAAACCAAATAATCAGGAGCTTCCCCGGAAGCAAAATAATCAGCCGTTTTCTTATCAAAATAAGCCGACATGTTCAAATTTTGTAAATAAGGACGAGGTTTCCAGTTCTTCAATTTATTGGCTTCAACAAATGATAAATCCCAAGGAAAAAAGTCAACAGTCCCTTTTGATATCTCTCTAATAGTTTTGAAGTCGAGTGAACTGTAAAGTTTTACGTTGGCATTCGATTGCGCCAGACATTTCGCTCTGTATTTGTTATGATTGATAACATAATTGGAAAAGTTTTTTGGTCCGTTAGGCACACTTAAGATGAAATCGAGATAATCTTTTTTTGTGCCGATATTCCCATAATAACAAAAGAAGGCGGTTAAAAGCAAAGGCAAAGTGTATTTTGAAACGCTTTTGTAAAATAATGCAGAACTGATGATAATTAATATCAAATACAATAAAAATCCAATATAATGTGAGTAATCCATCCGCACCATGCTATGTGTATAACCGGTATATAAAAACAAAATAGACAGCAACCAGAATAATTTGAAGGTCTGATTTTTGTTAACGAAAAAGATGAGAATAATGGAGAGTCCGCAAGTGATTAGTAAAATAAAGTTTTCGGGTTGAGTGTAAAAAGCACTGGTTTCATTAAAGGCAATTATGTTTTGGTAATACGTAACAAGAGATTCGAAAACCGGAGAAATGCCTCTGAAAAGAATTAATCCCAAAGCGAGCCAAGTGCTAAAATTGAGAAGTAAAATCTTAAAAAATAATTTGTAATCAATTTTTTTATTCAGTACCGATATATTAATAAGAAAGGCCGCCTGAAAGAGAACAGAAGATAATCCAATGGAACATTTGTAATAATAGCCAAATGCAGTGAGAAGGGCAACGAGAATAAGATAGGATAATTTGTTCTCGAGAAAGTAAATGACTAAAAATAAAATGACAATAAGGTTCAGATAAGCCTCCGGACTAAACATTGTAAAGCAACTGAGTGCAAACAATACAAAGGCAATCCGTTTGTCAATTTCTAAAAGCTGAGAAAGTTTAAGTAAGCAAAAACCGAGACAAAACTTTAGCAGAATTTGAAAACTACAACCCAGAATAATTAAAATTCCGTAACAAACCGGGTAATGCAAAAAGGCTAATGGTCCGTAAATGAAAGTGATTTTATCTAACTCTGCTGGGTTAAAGTTTATCAGGTAATTATAAGCCCAAAAATAGGAGCCGTCGAGTCCGGGATAGAAATTGTGATCTTGAGAGCTAAGCGTTAATAAGGAAATAACAAATAAAATGAGGTAATTAAGCCTATTATTTTTAAAACTCGTCATCTTATTCGTAATTTTACCCAAAATTAAGAAAATTAATGAGCGTTTACGATAAATACGAAACAGTTGTTGGTTTAGAGTGTCACATTCAATTACTCACTAAAACCAAAATGTATAGTAATGATGCTGCTGAATACGGAGCATTACCGAATACAAACGTAAGCGTTATTAGTTTGGGTCACCCGGGCACTTTGCCAAAAGTAAACAAGCGCGCTATTGAATTTGCTGTGAAATTGGGGATTGCTACTAAATCAACTATCACTACTGAAAATCAATTTGCCCGTAAAAATTATTTTTACGCCGATTTACCAAAAGGGTATCAAATTACACAAGATAAAACTCCTATTTGTACAGGTGGTTATATTGCTTTTAAGATGAAAGATGGTTTAGAAAAACAAATCAATCTTATTCGCATACATATGGAAGAAGATGCCGGAAAAAGCATGCATGATATTGATCCTTTTGAAACTTTAATTGATTTAAACCGTGCAGGAACTCCATTGTTAGAAATTGTAACTCAACCGGATTTCAGAGGGGGAGAAGAAGCTTATGCTTATTTGAATGAAGTGAGAAAATTAGTGCGTTACCTGGATGTTTGTGATGGGAATATGGAAGAAGGTTCGTTACGTTGCGATGCTAATATTTCGGTGCGAATAAAAGGTACTAAAGAATACGGAAAACGTACAGAGGTAAAAAACATGAACTCCTTCCGTAACGTACAACGCGCTATAGATTTTGAAGTGAAGCGTCAGATTGATATTTTGGAAGCAGGAGGAGAAATTGCCGTTGAAACCAGAAGTTTTGATGCCGTAAACGGAACTACTTTTAGTCTGCGTAGCAAAGAAAGCGCAAACGATTATCGTTATTTTCCTGAGCCGGATTTACAGCCTGTTATTGTAACAAAGGAATATATTGAAAGTGTAAAAAATAATTTACCGCCTTTACCAAGCGATTTATACAACAAATACGTTAACGAATTTAAGTTAAGCGATTACGATGCCTTGGTGTTGACTGAATTGAAAGAAGTAGCGCTTTATTTTAATGAATTAGTTAATTACACTAAAAATTACAAAGCTGCTGCTAACTGGGTAATGGTAAATGTGAAATCATTTTTAAACGAAAATGCTTTACACATTGATAATTTCCCGATAAAACCAAAAGCTATTGCCGATATTATTGCTTTAATTGATGCAGGAAAAATCGGACATACAACCGCATCTCAAAAATTATTCCCCGCTTTAATTGCAAATCCTACAAAAAGCGCAGAGGTTTTAGCGACTGAATTAGATATTATTCAAAACAGCAATAGCAACGAAATTCAAGCTTTAGTTGAACAAGCTGTAAATAAATTCCCTGAAAAAATTACCGAATACCGTAATGGTAAAGTGGGCTTATTAGGTCTGTTTGTAGGCGAAGTGATGAAACTCAGCAAAGGTAAAGCCGATCCTAAAGTGGTAAACCAATTGGTGAAGGAACAGTTGGAGAAAAGCTAATAAGTTTGCCATATAATTCACCTTTTTTAGGATTTTTCGCTTCCCAATTTTATTATCTTTAAGCCTTTATAAAACAAGCTATTTTAATGAAGAATCTATTAAAACTCGCTGTTTTAGCTTTAGTGCTAAACTCATGCGGAAACGGTAACAAAAAAACAAACACCACTTTTGAATTAAAAGGGACTTTAACAGATAGTAAAGGTGAAACACTCTATTTAGAAAAACTAGCCTCGAAAACACCTCTTGTGGTTGATAGTTGTGTGTTGGATGATAAAGGAAATTTTTCGTTTGATAATTATGTTCCTTCATTAGGATTTTACCGTATTAAAGTGAACAACCAGAATTTTGGGATGTTAGTAATGGATTCAACTGATAAAATTACTATTTCAGGAAGCGCTAAAGATTTAGGTAACACTTACAAAGCGGAAGGTTCTCCCGACACAAAATTATTTTTGGAATATAACGAATGCACAAAAGGATTTCAGCGTCAACAGGATTCTTTGAACGAGGCTTTCCGTTATTTAATGACATCAATGGGAAAAGTGGATTCTTTACGAATGGATTCATTAAGTAAAACTTTTGAAGGTATTTATTTAAAAGTAGTGGATTCATATTGTGAACGTGTGGCTCAAAAAGCTAAAGCGAATGCAAATATGTTTTCAACTGTAATCGCTATTCAACCTTTAGATCCTGAAAAGTACATGGATGTATTTAAAGCGGTGGATGAAGGTTTAATGAAAAAATATCCCGGCAACCCTGATGTAAATATGTTTCATCAAATGATGCTAAAAATGAATGCAAATCCGTTTAAAGCAGGAGTAGTAGCGCCTGAAATTAATTTACCGGACCCTAATGGTAAAAACATTGCCCTCTCTTCACTAAAAGGTAAAGTTGTACTAATTGATTTTTGGGCAAGCTGGTGCGGTCCGTGCCGCAAAGAAATGCCTAACGTGGTGGCGGCTTATAAAAAATATAAATCAAAGGGTTTTGAAGTTTATGGCGTATCGTTGGATAAAGAAAGACAAGCTTGGGTAGATGCTATTAAGAAGGATGGTATTGATTGGATTCATGTAAGCGATTTAAGATTTTGGGATTGCGTTGCAGCAAAAGCTTATAATGTACAGGGCATTCCGTTTACTGTGTTGTTAGACAAAGAAGGAAAGGTAATAGCGAAAGATTTACGTGGCGCTGCATTAGAAGCTAAACTTAAAGAAATCTTGAATTAATTTTTTGAATACGACAAATAATATTCTTATCAGAAATCGTTGTAAATGGTTTGCAGCGATTTTTTTTATTGGAATTAATTTGTTTTCGCAAGACCAATACTTTCAGCAGGAAGTAGATTATAAAATCCGTGTTTCACTCAATGATAAAAAACACGAGCTCTCTGCTTTCGAAGAAATAAAGTATATCAATAATTCGGTTACTTCTTTATCTTACATTTATTTTCATTTGTGGCCTAATGCCTATAAAAATCAAAAAACAGCATTAGCAAAACAATTAGTTGAGAATGGAGAAACCGATTTCTATTATTCTAAACCCGAAGAACGCGGGTATATGGATAGCTTAGATTTTAAAGTAAATGGGCAAAGTGTAAAAGTGGAGTACGACGCTGAACACATCGATATTTGTAAACTTATTTTAAACGAACCTATCCGCTCGCATGATACCATTATTATCACAACACCATTTCACGTTAAATTACCGGATGCAAAATTTTCCAGACTCGGACATACAGAACAGGCTTATTATATAACGCAATGGTATCCAAAACCGGCGGTGTTCGATAATACGGGTTGGCATCCAATGCCATATTTAAATCAAGGTGAGTTTTACAGTGAATTCGGTTCTTTTGATGTAAGCATTACCGTTCCTAAAAATTATTTATTAGCAGCAACCGGTGATCGGATTGATGCCTTTGAAGAAGAAGAATTTCTAAACAGAAAAGTTTTAGAAACGGAAGCATTGATTAAAGCAAATAGGTTGATTAATCAGAAAAGTAAATTCCCTGAATCTTCTCCCGATAAAAAAACAATCCGTTTCATGCAATCTAACGTTCACGATTTTGCATGGTTTGCAGATAAACGTTTTCATGTGTTGCGCGATAAAGTAAAATTGCCGACTACAGGACGAGTTATTGATACTTGGGTATTTTTTACGGATAATGAAGCTGATTTATGGAAAAAATCAATCGAGTATATTGATGACGCAACATTATTCTATTCTTATTTTATTGGCGATTATCCTTACAATCATGTAACTGCTATTGATGGTGTAATTGCTGCCGGTGGAGGTATGGAATATCCGAATATTACAGTTATTGGTGCAAGCGGCAACGATTTTACTTTAGAAACCACAATTATGCATGAAGTAGGGCATAATTGGTTTTATGGTATTATGGGAAGTAATGAACGCGATTTTCCCGGTATGGACGAAGGTTTAAATTCCTTTTATGAAATGCGTTACATACAAGCAAAGTATCCTAATAAAAAACTAACAGCTTTAATTGGCCGTGATAGTACCTTTAAATTTTTAGGATTAAACAAATTCCCCCACAAAGAGTCTTACAAATTGGCGTATCTTATTTCGGCCCGCAAAAATCTTGATCAACCTATTAGTACTGAATCCTCAAAATTCACAAAGTATAATTACGGGGCAATTGTTTACGCAAAATCAGCAATCGCTTTCGATTATTTAATGAGCGCAGTTGGTAATGAGAAATTCGACGATGGTATGCGTTTCTATTTCGATAACTGGAAATTCAAACATCCAAGCCCGCGCGATTTACAAAAAACTTTAGAATACCATTGTGCTATTGATATGAATTGGTTTGTGGAAGGTATGATTCAATCGAAAGAAAAAATCGATTATAAAGTTGTAAAGCATCGCAGATTAGAAACGGGAGCCCACATGGTTCTGGTTAAAGGAAAAGGAAAAGTAAATGGTCCTGTTAGCATGTCGGGCTACAAGAACGGGAAATTGATTGGCCAAGTTTGGTATAGCGGTTTTAGTGGTAAACGTGTTTTTGAATTTCCGCCAAGTGAAATAGATAAATTTAGGATTGACGGAGATAATAGTATTCCGGAAATTAATCGTAATAATAATACTTTAAAAACTAAAGGTCTGTTTAAAAAAGCGGAGCCTTTGCAATTAAATTTCATAGCTAAAATTGATGACCCCGATCGTACACAATTAAATTACATGCCAATTTTAGGATTCAATACCTACAATAAATTTATGTTGGGAGTGGCATTTTATAATTACAGCTTGCTGCAGAAAAAATTTGAATTCACTTTAGCACCTATGTACGCTTTTGGCAGTAATACGCCTGTGGGGTCGGCCGACTTTCAATTTAACCTTACGCCAAATCAATCCTTTCAAAAAGTATCTGTTGGCGCGCGACTAAAAAGTTTTGCTTATGATTTTTCTAGTCCTGATAAGTTTTTCCCTAATTCGGGAGCAACAGACCCAAGTCTTTTTGCCTTTAATTACTATAAAGCGGAACCGTTTTTAAAATTTGAAATAAAAAAGAAAAATCCGCGTAGTCCGATTACCCAATACATCGCTCTTCGAAGTGTAATTACTTATGTTGAAAAGGACGAAACTTACAATACTGTTTTTGGTGAAATTCAGCAATCGCCATACAAAGTTTCTGAAATGAATTATGTGAATGAGGCGGCTTATATTTTTGAAAATAATCGCACCATTAATCCTTTTGGTTTTAATTTGAAATTGCAGCAAAATGGCGATTTCTCTAAGTTAAATTTAACAGCTAATTATTCGGTATCGTTTAAAGATAAACACTCCTTAGATTTTAGATTATTTGCAGGTACATTTTTATCCGGTAAAAACAGAGGAGCTTATCGTTACCGTGCCAGTGGTTATAACGGTTATCATGATTATAATTTCGATTATAGTTTTGTTGGACGAAGCGAATATAACGGCGTTGGCTTTGCGCAGTTTGCTGAAGAGGATGGCGCTATGAAGGTGTGGACGCCATTAGGACAAACCGATCAGTGGATGGTGGCTTTGAATATTAAATCACCAAAGTTTTTTAAATTGCCTGTAAAATTATTTGTTGATGTAGTAACTTGCGATGGAACCGCTATGTTGAATGATAAAATATTATACAGCGGAGGTTTTGAAATTTGTGTATGGAAAGATATCTTTGAGATATATGTACCTTTAGTTTATAGTAAAGATATTGCCAGCACCCTAAAATTAAATAACAAAACAACATTTTTTGAAACCATACGTTTTACATTTAATCTTAATAAAGTCAGTCCACGCGATTTAATTGAAAAGAGTATTTTTTAATGCAAGCCGGTAAAAAAATATATTTCGCTTCCGATTTTCACTTAGGTGCTCCTAAAGATACCAAAAGTGCAGAGCGTGAACGTTTACTTTGTAAATGGCTCGATGAAATTAAACACGATGCCGAAGAAATTTATTTAGTTGGCGATATTTTTGATTTCTGGTACGAACATGTTTATACCGTACCAAAAGGATTTGTAAGAATATTAGGAAAGATTGCGGAGTTAACCGACAGTGGCATTAAAGTTCATTTCTTCACCGGTAATCACGATACCTGGATGAAGGATTATTTCCCGAAAGAAATTGGAGTTTCTGTTTTTGATAATCCAATTTCAAGAACCTATAATGGCAAAAATTTTTATATCGGTCACGGTGATGGTTTAGGTCCGGGTGATTATTGGTATAAACTTTTGAAATGGATTTTCAGAAACAAGATTTCTCAATGGCTATATTCACGTATTCACCCTAATTTATCATTTTGGTTGGCGCGTGCTTCCAGTTTAAAGAGTAGGGCGGCAACAGGTAACTCTGATGAGATATTTGAAGGCGCAGAAAAAGAATGGTTATACATTTACTGTAAAGAATATCTTGCGAATAATAAAGTCGATTATTTTGTATTTGGTCATCGCCATTTACCTCTCGATTTGGATATCGAAGGGAAAGCCCGTTATGTTAATTTGGGTGATTGGATTCGTTATAACAGTTATGCCGTGTTTGATGGTAATAAGTTAGAACTGAAGTATTACAAATAATCTCATCTCTTATTTTAATTCCTTAACTTTAAGACTTCCATAAAATAGTTCTTAATGTTCACTCTGCTCGGAAAAATAATAAAATACTGTTTCTACATTTTAATTATTCTTATAATCATTTTAAGTCTAATTCCTTATTTATTTTCGCTCAGTAACAAGTCAGCAGAAGCGGATTATAAACCGTATCCAAATAGTAAATTTATTAAGTCAGCCAACAATAACATGCATTATCGTTTGTTCAAACCTGATACTATTGAAAATAAAATAGTTTTGATTCATGGATTTGCAGGGAGTACTTTTTGTTACAGAAATAATTTTGAAAGTTTAATCAGTAACAAAACACTTGTTATAGCGCTGGATTTACCGCCTTATGGATTTAGTTGTAAGGAAGAGGATGCCAATTTTAATGATACAACTATTTTAAGTTTAATTCATAGCGCAATTCAACACACAGATGGTGAAATCAGATCTAATTCTGCTTGGATTATAGCAGGACATAGTTTAGGCGCTATGTATGCTGCTAAATTGGTAACACAACATCCTGCTTTATTTAAAAAACAGATTTTCATTGATGGTTTTTTTACAGACTTACAGGAAACCGGTTTTAATTTCTTCTTAAAATATCCGCCGCTTTTAAGGTGGTCGGATGTAGTTTTAGAGCATTATTTACTAAATAAAGAAAAATTTGGAGAACTTATTGAGAGTGCTTATTTAAGAAAAGCAACTAATGAAGAAATTGAAGGCTATATGAAACCTTTCGAAACAAAAAACAGTGCTTCTTCAATTTTACATTGGGCACATGCAGAAAGTGTGATACAGGTAGATAAATTAACTTTATATTCTAAGCCAACATTAATTCTATGGGGAAATCCTGATCCGTGGGTTCCTTTTGATATTAAAAAGGTAGATACAACGGCCTTTAAAAAGATTACCTTTAAGTTTATTGATGGTGGTGGACATAATCCACAAGAAACGCAACCTGAATTAGTAAATAAGTATCTAAATGAATTCATAAATAATTGAAAGCGATTCTAAAATATTGTATTCTGTTATTAATTGTTTGTGAAAGCGGCTTAGCGAATTCATTTCCAAAAGATTCTTTATCATTTGTAAAGAAGAAAAAAATCGGCTTAGGTGTTTTTTGTGGCGCTTTAACTGGCGGTTCTTTAATTTATTTAAATAGTGTTTGGTACAGTCAGTATAACACAGGCAAATTTCATTATTTTGATGATTCGAAGGAATGGTTGTTGATGGACAAGGTGGGGCATTTTCATAGTACTTTTCAAATTTCTAATTTAACTATGAAAGCTTTTGATTGGGCCGGATATAGTAGAACACAAAAATTATTTATTGGCGGCACTTTGGGTTATGGTTACATGACTGCGATTGAAATAATGGATGGCTACAGTAAAGGCTGGGGTTTTTCTTGGGCAGATATGGGGGCAAATACATTAGGAACTGCATTAGCAATTTCTCAAGAAGCAGCTTGGAAGGAGCAACGTTTTAATTTAAAAATTGGGTTTCATCAAACACAATATCCTCAATATAATCCTGAGTTACTCGGAAAAAATTTTAGTGAGCAGATGTTGAAGGATTATAACGGACAAACGTATTGGTTAAGCGTGAGTCCGTTTACATTTATTAAATCAGATAAAAAATTACCAAAATGGTTAGCTGTTTCTTTTGGTTATGGCGCTGATGGAATGTTAGGAGCTAACTATAATGCTTTTGTTATTCAGGATAGTGAAGGAAATGTAACTGATTTTAAAAGGTACAGACAATATTATTTTTCATTAGATGTTGATTTGTCCAAAATAAAAACCCGTTCTAAATTTTTGAATGCTGTTTTAAATTCATTTAATATTTTGAAAATTCCGGCACCAACTATCGAGTGGGGTAACGGAAAGCCGAAATTTCATTACTTTTATTTTTAAATCAACATCAAACAATTAAACTTTAAACAATAAAACATTTTTTTATGCAATTGTATTCTGTAAATGCTGGTTATTTTAAATTAGATGGCGGTGCCATGTTTGGTGTAGTTCCAAAAAGTTTATGGAAAGAATTAAATCCGCCTGATGAAAACAATATGTGTAGTTGGGCTATGCGTTGTCTGTTAATTCAGGATGGTAATAAATTGATACTCGTTGATAACGGTATGGGAAATAAACAAAGCGATAAATTCTTCGGTTTTTATTATTTGCATGGAGATGATAGTCTTGAAAAATCATTGAAGCAACATGGATTTGGCATGGATGATATTACGGATGTGTTTTTAACGCATTTGCATTTCGATCA
>JAGNIU010000076.1 GCA_018000995.1 Bacteroidia bacterium | reverse complement strand
CTACCAAAGAAAAGCCTAGATTTTCATCTAGGCTTTTTTATTTTAAATAGTTTTAGATTATTTCTTCGGAGTATACAACTTCGTTTCTTTCTTCGGGTCAGGTTTTTTCACATCATCATTCTTTCCCTTAATATTTCTAATATCGATATCTTCTTTCAATACCCAGCGGTCTTTACTCTGCTCATAAGCATCAAAACTTCCATCCGGACCATAATACTGATATTGTCCTTCTAAAGTAGGACCTTCATCTTTAGGCGATAAATGACTAAACACAATTTGATTTCGTTTGTCGTTATAGCGTAACGACATTGCCACTTCAGCAGAGTATTGAAACATAATTCGTTTCGGACTTTTCTTCGGAATTCTAAAAACATCTTTCCCGAAAATTGGTGTACCGTCAGATTTAAAATACAACACATCAATAAACTTTTTCTGAATTAAATTATCGTTGCCGTCCCAACCTAACAAAGTGTAATAGCCATCACAATCTACAATATCATAATACAACATACCAAACCATTTTTTTGGATCACCAACAAAAGTTTCAGGAGATGTAACAGTTGATGATTTATCTGAAAGCGCAAACACTTCATATTCGTTAGTGACAACTTTTTTGAAGATACCACTCTTGGTCACCTTACGATTATTCACTTGTATAAATCCGAAATAAAATTGTTGTCCGTCGTTTTTAAAAAGATTCCAAGTTATAATTCTGAATTTTTTATCCTGTGAACGTAAACACGAAACCCCTTTAATGCTATCGAGATTTTGTTCCATAGAAGCCGGATTCTGCAATAACTCGTACCACAATCGGATGAATTCTTTGTTCGCTTCAAAACGCTCGGCTTCTTTTTTCGTTTCGAAAACTTTTTTCTGCAAGCCAATTATTTCATTTACTAATCCATCGGTTGAACGGAAAACAGTATCTTTTTTCTGGGAAAATCCCAAACTAAAACTGATAATTAAAAAGAGAGTATATAGTTGTTTTAGCATTGGCATATATAACGCAAATATCGACATTTGGTTACAAATAAGCTATCGTGATTTCGCCACTAAAACTCTAAGTCACAAAAGCCCACAAAACATTTGGTGAAATTTACTGTTTTGGCGAGCTAAAATAAATTTGGATGAATAAACCAAATGTAATAACTTTGTAATTACAATACCCCTATTATGGACATATCGTTAATATCAATCGGGAACTCAAAAGGGATTCGTTTATCGAAGACTCTAATTGAGAAATATAATCTTCAAGATACTATTGAATTGGTTCTTGAAAAAGGTTATATCATTTTAAAGCCAAAAACCTCCTCACGCAAAGGATGGGAAAAATCGTTCAAGAAAATGCACGAAAACGGCGATGATAAATCATTAATGTCGGATGTTTTTGAAGACGAAAACTTCGACTAATGGAATTAAAGCAGTATCAAATTGTTTTGGTGAATCTTGACCCCACCATTGGAAGTGAAATGAAAAAAACACGACCATGTGTAATTATTTCTCCTAACGAAATGAATAAATATTTACAGACAATTGTAATTGCACCAATGACTAGCAATTCTAAGCCCTATCCAACAAGAGTAGAAGTAAAACACAATAAAACAAAAGGATGGATAGTGTTAGATCAAATAAGAACTATTGACAGAAAACGAGTGGTTAAAATTTTAGATCAGCTTACAGAAAAAGAAACTTTTAAAGTAAAAACTATAATTCAAGAAACTTACGTAGATTAGTCACATGAAGAAAATCTTAATAGCTAACAGAGGAGAAATTGCCCTTCGCGTAATGCGCAGCGCTAAAGAAATGGGTATTAAAACCGTTGCCGTTTATTCGGAAGCCGATCGCAACGCTCCATTTGTACGTTATGCCGATGAAGCTTTTTTATTAGGTCCGCCCCCAAGTAATCAATCGTACCTTTTAGGTGATAAAATAATTGAAATATGTAAAGCCAACAAAGTGGATGGCATTCATCCCGGTTATGGTTTCTTAAGTGAAAATGCAGGTTTTGCAAGAAAAGTTCGTGAAGCAGGAATTACTTTTATCGGACCTAGTCCTGAATCAATGGACATGATGGGTGATAAATTAAGTGCAAAAGCTACAGCGAAAAAAAATAATGTGCCAATGATTCCCGGCTCTGATGGAGCTATTAGTGATACTAAAGAAGCAATTAAACTCGCAAAAGAAATTGGTTTTCCCCTCTTAATTAAAGCCTCTGCAGGTGGTGGTGGAAAAGGAATGCGTTTGGTAGAAAAAGAAAGTGAAGTAGAAGAACAAATGAATATGGCGATTAGCGAAGCAGTTTCTGCATTCGGTAACGGCGCTGTTTTTATTGAGAAATATGCGAGCATGCCGCGTCATATAGAAATACAAGTGTTAGCCGATAATCACGGTAATTGCGTTTATCTATTCGAACGCGAATGTAGTATTCAACGTCGCCACCAAAAAGTAATTGAAGAAGCTCCTTCGAGTGTTTTAACGCCTGAACTCCGTAAAAAAATGGGAGAATGCGCAGTGGCAGTTTCAAAAGGTTGCGGCTATAGCGGTGCAGGTACAGTTGAGTTTTTAGTGGATGCCGATTTGAATTTTTATTTTTTAGAAATGAATACGCGTTTGCAAGTTGAGCACACCGTAACCGAAATGATAACAGGTTTAGATTTAGTGAAAGAACAAATTAAAGTAGCCCGTGGCGAAAAATTAACCTTTACACAAGATGATTTGAAGATTAACGGTCACTCCTTAGAAGTGCGTGTGTGCGCCGAAGATCCAATGAATAATTTTTTACCAGACATTGGTAAATTGGAAGTTTACAGAACTCCAAGCGGACCAGGCGTTCGTGTGGATGATGGTTTTGAAGAAGGAATGGATATTCCAATTTATTACGATCCGATGATTGCAAAATTGGTAGTACATGGTAAAGACCGTAACGATGCTATTGCAAAAATGCTTCGCGCTATTAGCGATTATAAAATTGTTGGTGTTGAAACCACTTTAGATTTTTGCACGTTTGTGTTAAAACACGAGGCCTTTGTTTCAGGTAAATTTGATACAGGTTTTATTGGCAAATACTTTAAACCTGAAATGTTAAATCCTACAGGTAACGAGAATGATGAGGCATTAGCTATTGTGGCTTCCCACATTTTTAACAATCACAAAAAGCAGGCTAGTCCTGTTAGTAATGGTTCTGTTAAAAAAAGTAAATGGCGTGAAAACAGGCTTAAAACTTAGTGTAACCCAAGGTTACCTTTTGCGTAAAAGATAATAAACAGGTATATGAATTGTTCAGAATATATAC
>JAGNIU010000025.1 GCA_018000995.1 Bacteroidia bacterium | reverse complement strand
TAACCGGTTTCTCTTTAGGTGCTGAATCAATCGCATTATTCGCCCGTGTTGGTGGTGGTATTTATACTAAAGCTGCTGACGTTGGTGCTGACTTAGTAGGAAAAGTTGAAGCAGGAATTCCTGAAGACGACGTTCGTAACCCTGCAACTATTGCCGATAACGTAGGTGATAACGTAGGTGACGTAGCAGGTATGGGTGCCGATCTATTCGGTTCTTATGTTGCTACAATTTTAGCAACGATGGTATTAGGACAAGAAATCACCTTGAAAGATAATTTCGGCGGTATGTCGCCAATTTTATTACCAATGGTAATTTGTGGTTTAGGAATTCTTTTCTCAATTGTTGGAACTTGGTTCGTTACAATTAAAGATGAGAAATCAAACGTACAAAATGCATTAAACATGGGTAACTGGTCTTCAATGATCTTAACAGTTATCGCTTCTTACTTCGTAGTAAATTGGATGTTACCTGAAGGCGATATTTTCTTACGCGATACAAGCTTTACAAAAACAGGCGTATTCATGGCAATATTAGTTGGAACAGTTGTTGGTGCTATCATGAGTATCGTTACAGAATATTATACAGCAATGGGTAAAGCTCCAGTTCTTTCTATTATCCGTCAATCAGCTACCGGTCACGCTACAAATATTATTGGTGGTTTATCTGTTGGTATGAAATCAACTGTTATCCCCATTTTAACTTTAGCAGGTGGTATCATGGGTTCTTATTATTTTGCTGGATTATATGGTGTAGCAATCGCTGCCGCAGGTATGATGGCAACTACTGCTATGCAATTAGCAATTGATGCATTCGGCCCAATCGCTGATAACGCCGGTGGTATTGCAGAGATGAGTCAATTACCTCCTGAAGTTCGTGAGCGTACAGATAATTTAGATGCAGTAGGTAACACTACAGCAGCAACCGGAAAAGGTTTTGCTATCGCTTCTGCAGCATTAACTTCATTAGCATTATTCGCAGCATTCGTAGGTATTGCAGGTATCGATGCAATTGATATTTATAAAGCGCCTGTATTAGCAGGTTTATTTGTTGGTGGTATGATTCCATTTATTTTCTCTGCATTATGTATTCAAGCTGTAGGTAAAGCAGCAATGGACATGGTACAAGAAGTTCGTCGTCAGTTCCGCGAAATTCCGGGAATCATGGAATACAAAGCAAAACCTGAATACGAAAAATGTGTTGCTATCTCTACAAAAGCGTCTATCCGCGAAATGTTAATGCCGGGTGCAATTGCTTTAATTACGCCTGTATTAGTTGGATTTATTTTCGGACCAGAGGTGTTAGGTGGTTTATTAGCAGGTGTAACTGTATCAGGTGTGTTAATGGGAATTTTCCAATCTAACGCAGGTGGTGCTTGGGATAACGCTAAGAAATCTTTCGAGAAAGGTGTTTTAATTAATGGTGAGATGTTCTACAAAAAATCTGAACCACACAAAGCATCAGTAACCGGTGATACAGTTGGAGATCCATTCAAAGATACATCAGGTCCTTCAATGAATATCTTAATTAAATTAATGTCTATCGTTTCATTAGTTATCGCTCCTTACATCAACGGTATTGGTGGTGGCGGTTCTGATGAGTGTTGCAAAGGGGGCATGGTTACTGAAGAAGTTTTGAAATGCAATATTAACGGACAAGAATATACTTGCACCAGCAAAGAACAATGTGATAGCATCATGAATGCTAACGTGAAGGATGTTGCTGAAGTAAAAGGTATGTTTAATGTTGACGGGGCTCACAGTTCAGTTGTATTCGCAATTAAACACATTGTAACTGCAACACGCGGTTCAATTACAATTGATAGCGGTTTTGTGAATTTTGATGCTGCAAGCGGACCGAAAGTATTTGTACAGTTAGATATGACAACTATTAATACTTCAAACTCATTACGTGATGATCACTTAAAAGATAAACCTGAATTTTTTGATGTTGCTAAATTTAAGAAAGCAAGTTTCGAAGCAACTTCAATTGAGAAGAATGCTGAAATGGGTGAATTTGCGTATATCGCAAAAGGTAAATTAACTATGAAAGGTGTTACTAAGGATGTTGATTTGAAATTTAACTACGTTGGAATTTCAGAACAAAACTGGGATGGAAACAAAGTTGATGTTGCAGGTTTTGAAGGTAAAGCAGTTATTGATTCAAAAGATTTTGGAGTTGGTGAAGGTAATGTATCTATTGAGTTTACATTAGAAGCCGGACAAGACAAGAAATAATCAATAGCACAATATTAGAAAGCCTCGCGAAAGTGAGGCTTTTTTGTTTAAATTTATACTATGAGCAAAGAACAATTTTTGAAAAACGATTTCATCCCACTTCTTAAAAAATTGAAGGGAGATGAAAAAGGCAACTTCGGAAAATTATCTCCGCAAGGAATGATTGAACACATGTCGGATGCGTTTGGAAATGCTTATGGAAGAATTCATCAGCCTTTACATACGAAAGAAGAAATGATTCCGCGTTTCCGTGAATTTGCTTTGAGTGATAAACCTTTTAAAGAAAATACACCAAATGCTTATATGGCAGAAACGCCACCACCTTTTCGTCACGCTAATATTCCAGCAGCAATTGCTGAATTAGAAGTTGAAATAAAAGCGTTCTTCGATTTTTATAATTCTAATCCTAGCACAAAAAAATTAAATCCTTTCTTCGGTGAATTTAGTTACGAAGACTGGTTACATTTATTACATAAGCACGCGAATCATCATTTGAAGCAGTTTAACTTAATATAAATTAAAAACACAAACGGTCATGCTGAACTCGTTTCAGCATCTATTAGATCCCGAAACAAGTTCGGGATGACTGATGGAAGGTATGGAGAACAACGACACATTAATATTCGGTATGCGTGCGGTGATTGAAGCTATTGAAGCGGATAAAGCCATCGATAAAATTTTATTACAAAAAGGTTTATCTAACGAACTATACAATCAATTACGTAAAGCTTTAGCAGGAAAAGATATTCCTTTTCAATTTGTCCCACCTGAAAAATTAAAACGTTTAACGGATAATAAAAATCACCAAGGCGTTGTCGCTTATATTGCTGAAGTTGTTTATTCAGATACTGAAGAATTATTAGCGCGTGTGTTTGAAAAAGGTAAAACACCTTTAGTTTTAATTTTAGATCGTATTACTGACGTAAGAAATTTTGGTGCAATTGCTCGTAGCGCCGAATGTGCCGGTGTTGATTTTATTATTATTCCTAGTCGCGGTGCTGCTCAAATAAATGGAGATGCGATTAAAACAAGTGCAGGCGCTTTACACCGTTTACCTGTTTGCAGAGAAGAGAATTTAAAAACGACCATCGACTATTTGAAAGAATACGGTTTACAAATTGTAGCCTGTCACGAAAAAACTGAGACTACTGTTTACGATGCAGATTTTAAAAAACCCACAGCTATTATCATGGGCAGCGAAGAAAATGGCATCAGCGGTGAATACATTAAACGCAGCGATGTGCAAGTAAAAATTCCTATGTCAGGTAATATTGCTTCTTTGAATGTCTCTGTAGCAACTGGAATTGTTTTGTTTGAAGTAGTTCATCAACGTCAAGCCATTTGATTTTTGTCCGTCAAATAGCAAAAAACTCTCTCGACTTTCTTGGTTACTCTAATTTATTTCTGGCATTGGCGGTAGCTTTTTCTACATTACAGGGAGGATTTATTTTTAATTATGCTTCGCGGTCGGCAGTACATTTTTCGCTAGTGAATTTTATTGCGGCGTTTTTTCTTTACAATTTACAACGCATTTATCAAAGCTCTTTACCGACAACAGATTCGCGTTTGCTGTGGTATAGAAAAAATAAAAAATGGATTTTTACTATTAGTATTCTTTTAGTTTTAGTTTTTGCAGGAAGGATTTGGGATATCTTCATGACCTTTAAAGAAGGTGTTGTAGTTTACGGTGTATGTGCTTTGTTAAGTATTTTATATTTTCTTTCGCCGTTTAATCTCCGTAAAATCCCCTGTTTAAAACAGTTCTTTATTGCTTTGATCTGGGTGATGGTTTGTATTGTTATTCCATTTCTATTTCAAGCCAGCGATTTTATTGGCTTAGCGAATTTTGATAGGAACGTTTGGTTATATATTGCTTCCCAATTTTGTTTTATTGCAGCTTTATGTATTCCTTTTGATATCCGCGATATGGAAAAAGATAAAGAAGAAGGAACGAAATCCCTTCCTGTTGTTTTAGGACTACATAAAAGTAAAATCGCAGCAATAATTTTATTGATAATTTATTTAGTGCTGGCTTTTTTCATTGACATTAAAAGTCTGATAGGAATAAGAGGAATCGTGTTCTTAGTTTCAGTAGCAGCAGTTTATTTTTCTAACCCAAACAGGCACAGATATTATTTTATCTTTTTTGTAGAGGGGATAATTATTTTGCAGACTGTTTTGTTGGCGTATTTATTATAAAAGACTTTTAAAAGCAGCAATAGTCCTCTCAATATCCTCCTCCGTATGCGCTTCACTCATAAATCCAACTTCGTATCCTGAAGGACCTAAGTAAATTCCTTTTTCCAAAAGTGGATGGTATAAATCGCGGAAATATTTCATGCTGTCGGGATTTATTTCCTCAGCACTTTGAATCTTTTCTTGTTCAGTAAACGCGAGCCAAAAAATGGAGCCGATGGAGAAAATTTTAAATGTTGGATGTTGAATGTTGGATGGTTGTAATCCGGAAATTAGTTTTTGAGTTTTTGCTTCCAAACTTTGGTAGAATCCAGGCTTCAAACATTCAGTCAACTGCGCAATTCCCGCGCTCATCGCTACAGGATTGCCACTTAAAGTTCCTGCTTGATAAACTCCGCCTTCAGGAGAAATATTACTCATTATTTCTTTACTCGATGCGTAACAACCAACAGGAAATCCGCCGCCGATAATTTTTCCGTAAGTGATGATATCGGGTTTAATATTGTAATGTCCGGCTGCACCTGTAAATCCAATTCTGAATCCGCTGATCACTTCATCAAAAATCAATAGCGTTCCGTTCTTAGTACAAATATCTCTTAAGAATTGTAAATACTCTTTATCCTGTAACAACAATCCATTATTCGCAGGAATAGGTTCAATAATAATACAAGCAATTTGATTATTGAATTGAGCAAAGGCTTCTTCAACCGCTTTTTTATTATTCAACGAAACAACAATAGTTTCATTCACAAAACTTTCAGGCACACCGGCAGAAGATGTATTTCCAAATGTTACTAATCCTGAACCTGCTTTTACCAATAACGAATCACTATGTCCGTGATAGCAACCTTCAAATTTTAAAATTTTATTTCTTCCTGTAAATCCTCTTGCTAAACGAATAGCACTCATCACAGCTTCTGTGCCGCTACTTACAAAACGAATTTTTTCTATGAAAGGATTATTACTTACAATTAATTCTGCTAATTCATTTTCCAAACGAGTGGGGGCACCAAA
The DNA here is from genome assembly GCA_018000995.1 of Bacteroidia bacterium. Classification (GTDB taxonomy): domain Bacteria; phylum Bacteroidota; class Bacteroidia; order B-17B0; family Aurantibacillaceae; genus JAHEYG01. The sequence continues at coordinate 41,620 of JAGNIU010000025.1, read as the reverse complement.
AGAGGTTCCGTTACGCATGGTTTTATCAACGGCATTCAAAACTTTATCATTAGCATGACCTAAAATCAGTGGTCCCCAGCTGCAGCAATAATCAATGTATTCGTTCCCATCCGCATCCCAAATATGTGAGCCTTTTCCTTTATCAATGAATAAAGGGGTGCCGCCTACGCTTCTGAAGGCTCTTACGGGTGAATTTACACCTCCCGGAAAGAAGTTTTTAGCTTTTTCGAATAATTGAGTAGAGTTCTGATTTTTCATAGGGCAAATTTAGGGTAAAATTATATATTTGTTCTCTATTTAAATGAGATTTTTAAGAGTGTCTCGCAAAGTCGCAGAGACGCTAATAATTAAATAAAAAGCTTTGCGCCTTAGCGTCTTGGCGAGAAATAAAAATGAGCAACTTCCAAAATACCCTCGAATTCGCTAAACAATGCGATGCTAACGATAAATTAAAAGCATATCGTTCTAAGTTTTATTTCCCTCAACACGAAGGAAGAGATATAGTTTATTTCACGGGTAACTCTTTAGGTCTACAACCTAAAACCACAAAATCTTTCATTGAGCAAGAGTTAAATGATTGGGCTAAGTATGGTGTAGAAGGTCATTTTATGGCACAAAATCCTTGGTTGCCATATCATGAATTCCTAACCGAAAACATGGCAAAAATAGTAGGCGCATTACCTGAAGAAACTGTAATGATGAATCAACTCACCGTTAATCTTCATTTGTTAATGGTGTCGTTTTACCGTCCAACAAAACAACGTTATAAAATTATTTGTGAAGCAAAAGCTTTTCCTAGTGATCAATACGCTTTGCAATCGCAAGTGAAATTTCATGGATTTAAAACAGAAGATGCGTTAATTGAAATTGAACCACGTAAAGGAGAATACACTATTCGTCACGAGGATATTTATGAAGCGATTGAAAAAAATAAAGATTCTTTGGCTTTAGTTATGATTGGCGGAGTTAATTATTTCACCGGACAAGTTTTCGATATGAAATCAATTGTTGAAGCCGGACATAAAGCGGGTGCAGTTGTTGGTTTTGATTTAGCACATGGCGCAGGAAATTTAAAATTGCAATTACACGATTGGAATGTAGATTTTGCTTGCTGGTGCAGTTATAAATATTTGAATAGTGGTCCGGGTAGTGTTGCCGGAGCATTCGTTCATCAAAAGCATTTAAAGAACACAGATTTACCAATGTTCGCCGGTTGGTGGGGACATGATAAAAAAACCCGTTTCTTAATGGACAAAACATTTGTGCCGATGCAAACTGCAGAACGTTGGCAAATGAGTAACGCACCTGTATTCTCGATGGCAGCATGCAGAGCAAGTTTAGAAATTTTTGCCGAAGTGGGGATGGATGCCTTAATTGAAAAGAGTAAAACACTTACTGCGTATTTAGAATTTATTGTTGAGGACATCAACAAACAAAAAAATAATTGCCTGCAAATAATTACACCAAAAGAAAATCGTGGTTGTCAATTGTCAATTGTTGCTAATGGTTATGGTAAAGATTTGTTCAATAAATTAATGGAGAATGGTGTGATTCCTGATTGGAGAGAACCTAACGTAATACGCTGTGCGCCCGTGCCTTTATATAATTCTTTCGAAGATATTTACAGGTTTGGCGAGATCCTTAAATCATTGCTTTAAGCCACAGATTGCACAGATTTTCGCGGATTAATTTGTTTTATCTTCAACTCTATTTCAAGCTCTTATCTGTGTTAATCTGTGAAATCCGCGGCTTTTTTTGGAGATTTAAAAAATCTTCATACATTTGACCCAAGAAATGAAAAAACAATTTGTAAATAATTCATGGTGGTGGTTCTCAACAAACGTTGCGAACAGCTAGATTATTTATAATTCTGAAGGACTTTTTAAGCCCGCTGTTCTACAACAGCGGGCTTTTTGTTTATATACCAATTTAGAAATAATGAAGTAGAACCTTAGGGCACACTTCAAATAAATTAGAAAAATGAAATTATACACTCACATAAAAGAAATCATAGCCGATACAAAAACACCGGTTTCACTTTACCTGGCTTTGCGTGATAAATACGCTTCTTCGGTTTTATTGGAAAGTTCTGATTATAATTCGAAAGAAGGTCACTTTTCATATATATGCCTAAAGCCAATTGCATCCTTTGCATTGAATAATGGAGTTGTAAGAATCAAATCCGGGAAAGAAATTACAGAGAAGAAAATAGGTTACGATGGGCTTACTCTGCTAAAACAGTTCAATTCATTTAAAAATAGTTTTAAGGTTGCGGATCTTAAACTTCCATTTTGTTATTCCGGATTATTCGGATACACTTCATTTGATATAACTAAGTATACTGAAAACGAAAATTTAAGTTCTAATCCGAAAGAGGCGCAGATACCTGAATTATTTTACCAGTTTTTCAGTATTATTTTAGTCTTTAATCACCATAACAATTCCTTACATATTATTTCTAATTCAAAAACCGAATTAGAGTCTAAAAAACAAGTAGAAAATATTGAGGAAGAAATAGAGAGTAATATTTCGTCGTTTCCTTTTCAAATTGTTTCAGAAGAAGAAAGCAACTTGAGTGATAATGAATACAAAGGTTTAGTTGCAAAGGCAAAACATCACTGTAAAATTGGTGATGTTTTCCAATTGGTGTTATCACGACGATTCAAGAATAAGTTTAGAGGTGATGATTTCAATGTATACCGCGCCTTAAAAAATATAAACCCATCTCCGTATTTGTTTTATTTCGATATGGGTGATTTCCGTTTGTTTGGTTCTTCGCCTGAGGCGCAATTACTAGTAAAAAATAAAGAAGCTGAAATTCATCCTATTGCCGGAACTTATAAGAGAACAGGAAACGATGAACTGGATTTACAGAATACAATTGATTTGAAAAAGGATGTAAAGGAAAATTCAGAACATGTTATGTTAGTTGATTTAGCAAGAAATGATTTGAGTAAATATTGCAGCAATGTAAAAGTAAAGTCCTTTAAACAAATTCAATTATACTCGCACGTAATACATTTGGTAAGTAATGTTGGCGGAAAATTAAAGACTGATGTAAATAGTTTTGAAGCTTTGCTCGGCAGTTTTCCTGCCGGAACTTTATCGGGTGCGCCAAAATATAAAGCCTTAGAACTAATCAACCGGTATGAACCAAATGCCCGCGAGTTTTATGGTGGCTGTGTAGGTTTTATAGGGTTGAATAATGATATCAATCACGCTATCATGATCCGTACATTTTTAAGCAAAGACAATACTTTGTATTATCAGGCAGGTGCAGGAATCGTGATTTCTTCTAACGAAGAGAATGAATTGCAGGAAATCAACAATAAAGTGTCGGCTTTAAGAAAAGCTATAGTTAATGCACAAAAATTTAATAATATTGCAGAAGCAAAAGTTTCTGTCTTAGAGGAGGAGCTGGCATCATGAAAAAATTATTAGTTTTAGATAATTACGACAGTTTTACTTATAACCTCACACATTTAGTGGAGAAGGTAAGTGATATTTCGTTTGATGTTTTCAGGAATGATAAAATTTCTCTTGAAGAAGTAATTAAGTACGATAAAATTTTATTATCCCCCGGACCGGGTTTGCCAAAAGATGCGGGAATCATGCCTGAGCTTCTAAAAAAGTATTCTTCGTCAAAATCAATTTTTGGTGTTTGTTTAGGTATGCAAGCTATTGGCGAATCCTTTAATTCAAAACTAAAAAATCTGGATACCGTATTTCACGGTTTAGCCACACCTATAGAAATAATTAGTCCTGATTTTATTTTCGAGGACTGTCCAAAACAATTCAATGTTGGCCGCTACCATTCTTGGGTAGTGGATGCGGATGGCCTTTCTTCTGATTTAGAAATTACAGCAATAGATTCAGACAAGAACATCATGGCATTAAAGCATAAAACTTTAGATGTTCGTGGTGTTCAGTTTCATCCTGAATCTATTTTATCAGAACACGGCGAAACTATCATTCGCAACTGGCTTAAAGCCTGGTAAAGATCAATCAAACTTTTATTAAACGCAGGTGCTAATGCATTGGCGAGATAGACAGACTCCAAATCTGTTGCCTTAATTGGATGTGGAGGTTCGAATCCTTCCGCCTGCGCTAAACTTAATTTTAAAAAATGAAAACAATAGTAGAAAAACTAAGCACAAACCATAAGCTAACAGAAAAAGAAGCTTACAAGTTTATTGTCGGAATAAGCGAGGAACGCTTTAATACAACTCAATTAGTTGCGGCGATGTCGTTTTTAATTAAACGTTCGGTAACAGTGGAGGAATTAACTGGTTTTAAAAATGCTTTGTTGGATTTAAGTATTAAAATTCAATTAGAAAAAGAGGCTATTGATGTTTGTGGAACAGGTGGCGATCAGAAAAATACATTTAATATTTCTACCCTCTCTGCAATTGTATTGGCTGCTTCAGGTGTCCCTGTTGCAAAGCACGGTAATCACGGCGCGAGTTCTGTTTCAGGTTCTTCTGATATATTGAAATACTTAGGTTATCAATTTAAAACTAAGCCGGAGGATTTAAATTCGGAATTAGAGAATTATAATATTTGTTTTATTCACGCGCCTTTATTTCATCCTACTTTAAAATTAGTGGCTAACCAACGTAAGGAATTAGGGATAAGAACCTTTTTTAATTTGTTAGGACCATTAGTAAATCCTGCCAGAGTTAAACATAAATACATTGGCGTTTATAATCAGGAAGTGGGGAGGTTATACAATTATGTTTTACAAAATGAAAATTCAAACTACAGTATTGTTCATTCGTTAGATGGTTACGATGAGATTAGTTTAACGGGAACGTTTAAAACAATTAGCAACCAAAACGAAAAAATGCACGAGCCTGTTGATTTCGGATTTAATCCATTATTGAAAAAGGAATTATTTGGTGGTGATACTATTGAAGAGGCTGGACGAATATTTTTAAATGTTCTGGAAAACAAAGCAACGAAAGCGCAAACAAATGTTGTTCTAATTAACAGCGCTTTTGCCATGCAAACTTATTTTCCTGACAAATTAATTGAAGAATGTATTGGTGTTTGTAAAGAAAGTATGGAGTCGAAAAAAGCAAGTCTATTATTTAAAAATCTTATAAGCAAAAATTAAAATGAACACATTAGAAAAAATTGTATGCTACAAAAGAAAAGAAGTGGAGGAAAGAAAATCACTTTATCCAATTCCATTATTAGAGAAATCTGTTTATTTCAAATCACAAACAGTTTCTTTATCCAAATATCTTAAGCGCGAGGATAAAAACGGAATTATTGCTGAAATAAAACGCCATTCCCCGTCGAAAGGCTATTTAAATAAATATGTAAACGTGGAACGAACTTCAATTGGCTACATGCAGGCAGGAGCAAGTGCTTTGTCGGTTTTAACCGACACTGAATTTTTTAAAGGTACCTCGGAAGATTTGATAACTGCTAGAAAATTTAATTTTTGTCCGATTTTAAGAAAGGATTTTATAATAGATGAGTATCAAATTATAGAATCAAAATCCATTGGGGCGGATGCCATTTTATTGATTGCTGCTGTTTTAACTAAAAACGAGATTAGGAATTTCACAGATAAAGCACATGCTTTAAATATGGAGGTTTTATTTGAGGTTCACGCAGAAGAGGAGCTGGAAAAATTGTATGAAGGTGTGGATGTTGTTGGCGTTAACAATAGAGATTTAAAAACACTACAAATAAGCATCGATACTTCTTTTCACTTGGCAGATTTGATTCCTTCTAAATTTTTAAAAGTATCAGAGAGTGGAATTGAAAATCCGGAAACAATTCAAAAGTTAAGGGGAGTTGGATATAATGGATTTTTGGTAGGTTCTCACTTTATGAAACATCCCAGACCGGAATTAGCTTGTAAAGAATTTATTAATAGTTTAAGTAAAACAAGAAAGGAGTTGGTGAGTCATGAAGATTAAAGTTTGCGGTTTAAAGAACTATGAAAACATCTCGCATGTTATTCTTGCAGGAGCTGACCATGTGGGTTTTATTTTCCATAAAGAGTCACCAAGATATTTCAATAATTCTTTGAGTTTTGATGAAATGAGAACAATAAAAGCGGAGAAGGTTGGTGTATTTGTTAATGAGAATATGTATTCGGTATTGGATAAAATTGCTCATTACGATTTGGATTTTGTACAGCTGCATGGGAACGAAGATGTGGACTATTGTGAATCTCTAAAACCTTATGTAAAGGTTATTAAAGCAGTTAGTGTGATGGAAACTATAGATTACATGGAATTAAAAAAATACGAAGGCAAAGTGGATTATTTTTTGTTCGACACATTTACAAATCAACATGGAGGAAGTGGTAAGCTCTTCAATTGGGATATCCTAAGAGATTATGCACTTTCCACTCCGTTTTTTTTGAGTGGCGGAATTTCTAATGAAAGTATTCAATACATAAAACAACTAAACATAAAACAACTCTTTGGTGTTGATCTTAATTCAAAATTTGAAAGTTCACCTGGAATAAAAGAAGCATCTAAAATAAAACAGTTTATAAAACAATTGAAATGAAAACAGAAAATAAATATAATGTATCGGAACAAGGCTACTATGGTGAATTTGGCGGAGCCTATATACCAGAAATTCTTTATAACAATGTTGAAGAATTAAGAAATACGTATCTGAAAATTACAGAAAGCGAAAAATTTCAAAAGGAGTTTCAAGAACTTCTGCATAATTACGTGGGAAGACCAACTCCATTATTTCATGCCAAACATTTATCTCAGCAATTTGGAACTAACTTATTTTTAAAACGAGAGGATTTAAATCATACCGGTGCGCATAAAATAAACAATGCTATTGGTCAAATTCTTCTCGCGAAGGAATTAGGTAAAACAAGAATCATCGCTGAAACCGGTGCAGGACAACATGGTGTGGCTACCGCGACTGTTTGTGCTTTAATGGGAATGGAATGTTTTGTTTATATGGGAGCGGTTGACATTGCACGACAAGCAACCAATGTAGCCCGGATGAAAATGTTAGGTGCAACAGTAATTCCGGTTACCTCAGGTAGTAAAACATTAAAGGATGCAACGAATGAGGCTATCCGCGATTGGATAAATAATTCGGAAGACACCCATTACATTATTGGTTCTGTTGTGGGTCCGCATCCTTATCCGGATATTGTAGCAAGATTTCAATCGGTGATAAGTAAAGAAATTAAATCCCAATTGATGTCTGTGATCGGAAATGAAAATCCTGATTATGTTATTGCATGTGTTGGAGGCGGAAGTAATGCGGCAGGCGCCTTTTATCATTTTCTGGATAATGAGAATGTAAAATTAATTGGAGTTGAAGCCGCAGGAAAAGGAATTGATTCAGGTCATACAGCTGCCACGCTTTCAATTGGAACAACAGGAATTATTCACGGAAGTAAAACGGTATTGATGCAAAATAGCGACGGACAAATTACAGAGCCCTATAGTATTTCGGCAGGTTTGGATTATCCCGGAATTGGTCCGGTGCACGCCTACCTAAACAAAGTACGGAGAGCTAATTACATTTCTGTTACTGATGTTGAAGCTTTGGAGGCTGCAATGAATCTGACAAAAAGGGAAGGAATTATTCCGGCATTAGAAAGTGCGCATGCGTTGGCAGGGCTAAATAAAATAAAATATAACAGGAATGATATTGTCGTTTTGAATCTATCGGGCAGAGGCGATAAAGATTTAGAAACCTATACTAACTATTTAAATGAAACGGATTATGCAAAACAGAATTGATAAATTATTTAAAGAGAAGAAAGAAAATATTCTTTCTATTTTTTTCACGGCAGGTTTTCCAAAATTGAATGATACAATTTTAATTTTAGAAGCGCTTGAAAATTCAGATGCAGATTTAATTGAAATTGGAATTCCGTTTTCTGACCCTTTAGCGGATGGTCCAGTCATTCAACAAAGTAGCATGGTTGCCTTAGAGAACGGAATGAATTTGAATTTGTTATTTCAGCAATTAAAAAGTTTGCGAAACGTGACTCAAAAGCCTGTTTTATTAATGGGATATTTAAACTCTGTTCTTCAGTTTGGAGTTGAAAATTTCTATAAGAAATGTTCTGAAGTAGGAGTAGATGGTGTTATCCTCCCGGATTTGCCTTTAGATGAGTTTGAAAATCACCATAAAGTAATTGCAAACAAACTAAAGATAAAGATTGTTTTTTTAATTAGTCCGGAAACAAAACCTGAAAGAGTTAAACTTTTGGATGAGGCAAGTGGCGGCTTTTTATACTTATTGTCATCCAATTCAACTACGGGAGGAAGTAAAGGAATTTCAAAGAAAATTGTGAAAGCAAATATTGATTTGAAAAACCCTGTACTAATCGGATTCGGAATTAAAGGACAAAAGGAATTCATTGATGCCTGTGAAAATGCAAATGGAGCAATTATTGGTTCGGCTTTTATAAATGTTATTGCCAAATCAAAGAATTTCAAAAAGGATATTGTACAGTTTATTGAATCAGTAAAAACTAAATTAGTAAAGTCATGATAATTCAATTAGAAAAAAATTTAAAAAACAGTGATTCGGAAATAATCCGCAACACTTTAGCAAAATATAAATTTGCCGCCACACCTGTCAACACCCAATTCGAAAATTATTTGGTTTGTATTGGGAAACATGAATTTGATATTAGAGAAATTGGACATTTATCAGGGGTAAAGGATGTGCATCGTGTTTCTGATAATTATAAATTGGTAAGTAATAAATGGAAAACCAAAAACACTGTAATTGATTTAGGTGATAATGTTATGATTGGTGATGGTTCCACCGCTCTTATGGCCGGACCGTGTTCGGTTGAAAGCGAAGAACAATTGTTAAGCGTTACCCGTCATTTAATCGCAAACAATATAAAAATTATGCGTGGCGGTGTTTATAAACCAAGAAGTTCACCTTATGCATTTCGCGGATTAGGAATTGATGGTTTAAAAATGATGCATAGTTTTTGTAAGCCAAATGGAATTAAAATAATTACTGAAGTGATGCAAGTCTCCCAAATTGAAGAGATGTATCCTTATGTTGATGTTTTCCAAGTAGGCGCTCGGAATTCACAGAATTATAATTTGTTGGATGCCTTAGGTGAATTAGACAAAGCTGTTTTAATTAAAAGAGGGGTGAGTGGAACAATTGAAGAGTTGCTATACTCAGCCGAATATGTTTTTAGTAAAGGAAATGAACGTTTAATGTTGTGCGAGCGTGGTATCCGTACTTTTGAAACAATTTATAGGAATACATTTGATATCAATGCTATTCAGGTCTTAAAGGATAAGTCTCATTTACCAGTTATTGCCGACCCTTCACATGGGGTTGGAATCCGTGATTATGTTTCTAAACTAGCTTTAGCTTCGGTCATAGCTGGGGCAGATGGTGTTATTTACGAGGTTCACGAAAAACCTGAGGAAGCTTTGTCAGATGGTCAGCAAACCCTAAACTTTATGGAGTCTGAGTTGTTAATACAAAAGCTTAATAAACTTTCTGCGTTTGTATAATTTCTTTAATTTTAAGCATGATTAAGTCGGTAGGCTATAACATTTACACAGGTAAAACTGTATTTAAGGATTTGAGTTCTTTTTTAAAGAAACAAAAGTATAGCGGCTATTTTATTTTGTGTGACGAAAACACTATTACAAATTGTTTACCTGTTTTAGTTACGAATTGTAAAGAATTAAAGGAAGCTGAGATTTTTGAGATTGAAAGTGGAGAGAGTTCAAAAAGCTTACAGTTGTGTTCTCAATTGTGGGAAGCTCTATTTAGTTATAACGCTGACAAAAATGCTTTGATCATAAATTTAGGCGGTGGTGTTATTTCTGATTTGGGAGGATTTCTTGCTTCAACTTACAAACGTGGCATTGATTTTATAAATATCCCCACTTCATTATTAGCAATGGCAGATGCCAGTGTAGGAGGAAAAACAGGAATAGATTTCGCTGGATTAAAAAATTCAATTGGAACCATCACACAACCAAAAGGTGTTTTTGTGTATTCTGAATTTTTAGAAACATTGCCGCCACGCCATATGGCTAACGGAATGGCAGAAGTTTATAAAATGGGATTGATTTCCGATAAATTATTCTGGAAGAAATTAAAATCAGAAAAAAACTTTAATTCTGATTCAATTACCAAAAGCATTACGCTCAAAAATAATATTGTTATAAAAGACCCCAATGATAAAGGAATCCGTAAAGCTTTAAATTTTGGTCATACCATTGGTCATGCCATTGAATCGGTTTTATTAGCAAGTGAAGTTGATATTTTGCACGGAGAAGCTGTTTTAGCAGGAATGATTTGTGAGAGTAAAATTTCATTGGATAAGAAATTAATTTCAAAAGCTGAATTCACTGAAATCGTAGAAACGCTAACAAAGAAATTTTCGTTTGCGCCATTACCTGCTTTATTATTTGGCGAAATGGTAAAAGCAACCATCAACGACAAGAAGAATAGTAAACTTCAAATTCAATGTGCTTTGTTAAATGGCATTGGAAAGCATAAAATAAATGTAGTAGTTACTCCAAATCAAATTTTGGATGCTTTAGAATATTATAATTCTATAACAGAATGATGCAGATTTTTCCTCCCGAGGGGAACATAAAAGCTGAAATTGAATTACCGGGCTCCAAAAGCATCAGTAACCGATTGCTAATGATACGCGCCGTTTCGGGTTTAGCAATGCATTTTAAAAATTTATCGGATTCAGAGGATACAATTTTATTAGCTAAAGCACTCGGACAAGTTCAAGGTAAAAAATCCGGAACAGTAAACATTGAACATGCGGGAACGGACATGCGTTTTTTGTCGGCGTATCTTTCCATAAAAGAAGGCGAATGGATTGTAACAGGTTCCGAGCGCATGAAGCAACGGCCCATTTCAGAACTTGTAACTGCTTTAACAGAATTGGGAGCAGATATTTCTTATTTAGAAAATCGCGGATTCCCACCTTTAAAAATAACAGGAAAAAAATTACACGGTGGACGAATTGAGATTGATAGCAATATTAGCAGTCAGTTTATTTCAGCATTATTATTACTTGCTCCTGCATTAGATGAAGAACTTGAAATTGTATTGAAAGGAAATGTGGTATCGATGCCCTATATAAAAATGACGGTTGAGCTCTTAAAGCTTTTCGGAATTTTTGTTTCGTTTAACGGAAAGAAGATTGTAGTGAGTCCTGCTCCTTTCAGTATGCTTAACGATCAGTTTTTGGTTGAATCAGATTGGTCGGCTGCTTCTTATTGGTTTAATCTGGCAGCACTTGCTAAAAATGCTGAGATAGAACTAAAATTCTTAGATAAGTTTAGCTTGCAAGCTGATTCTATTTTGCCGGAGATGTATAGTAAATTAGGTGTGAGAACAGAATTTATTGAAAAGGGGATTTGTATAAGAGGAAGGCAAAATGTGGTTGAAGAATTTGAATACGATTTTACAAATTGCCCGGATATAGCACAAACTATTGCGGTAACTTGTTTAGGGTTGGGAATAAAAGCCAACTTAACAGGTTTACAGACTTTAAAAATAAAGGAAACAGATAGAATTCTTGCTTTAAAAACTGAGCTCGAAAAATTGGGTGCAAGTGTTGAAGCAACTGAGCACTCTTTAAAAATAAATCCTCCTGCTCAATTAACAGTAAAGGATCCGCTTATCTCAACGTATAACGATCACCGTATGGCGATGAGTTTTGCGGCCTTGGCTATTAAATGTCCCGGACTAAAAATAGAAAACCCGGATGTTGTAGATAAATCTTATCCTGCGTTTTGGGACGATCTACAACATTCGGGCTTCAATTTAGATTAACCCTTATTAATCTTAAATGTTTGCTAAAATCAGCAATACGTTTACTATCACCGATAAAACAAATAAATTAAATGCCCATTTGGTTGGTGCTTGTGAAATGGCTGCAACTAAGTTAGCCATAGAAAAAGCAAGACCAACAATAAACTGCCACATTGGTGCACCACTTTGGAATACGTACATAGAAGCGATACCGCCCATAATACTACCAAATAAAATCGTCATGCTGATTAAGCCAAAATGACTAAATTTTAAATCTTCAATGAATTTGTTGTAACGTGCAACAAGACCTAATTCGCTTGAATTAACTTGTGACTGACTAATGTTTTTTGTTATTGTTGACATGATTTATAGGTTTAATTATAAATCAAAAGTACAGTAGGAGTGAGAGAGGTGACTTGATGTAAGTCAGTTTTCTATACTGATAGTAGTCAGTTTTTAAATTTTTTCTGCGAAAGCGATTATGTGACCATCAGGATCCGCTACATAAACAACTTTATCGCCCCAATCACGAGACGCGGGTTCGCTAATAATTTTAGCGCCGGCTTTTAAAGCGTTTTGATAGTATGTATTAAGATCTTCAGATTTGAGATACAATTCGCAGCGGGGAATTCCATTACCATCTTTAGGGTGCGGAGTTTTTCCTGATAAAATTTTATTTATTCCTGCTTCAGGCATTAAACCTAGTTTAATTTTTTCATCCAATAAAAATTCAGTCATGCCGGGTACATCTAACGAAGGCGTTTTATTTAGTAGTGTCGAATAAAAGTTTTTGCTCTTTTCCTGATCGGCAACATAAAGTATAAATTCTATTTCCATAATCAGGATTAAGGTAATAAAAAAAGCCTCTGATAATAGAGGCTTTTGAAAATTGTGATTGATTTTTTACATCCATTTGCTTAAAAAAGCATTCAGCTCAGTTTTTAGTTCTTTAAAGTGCTTTTCAAAACTCTCTACCATTTGACGTTCTTCAGTATGATCTTCCGCTAAACGGTGGTCAGATGCAATCGGATTTTCCTTAATACTATTTTGTATAGCATTTTCGTCATGATTAATATGGTGTATTAATTTACTGGCATTACCATCCTGAATCAATAGTTGGTTTTGGAAGTGCTCAATTTGGACAGCCACCTCTTTAGCGGTGTTTTTGCTAATAACCTCTTCAATTCGTTTTTGCATCACTTTAATTTCGTCCTTATAAAAGGCTAAATCGTTTAACCACTTAGTATGTTCGGCGTGCTGGTCGATAATGTTAGTTTTCATAGTTATTTATGTTTAAGTTTATAAGTCAAAGGTATAGGGTATCCTTAAAAGGCTTTTGACAAGGATCAGAAAGAGTGCTGACTTTTGTCATGTTTACAGCCCTTGGATAAAAGGATATTTGTACGAAATATAACGCAATAACAGAAGTAAATTATGCAGGAATACAAATTATATATAGCTGAAACAATGGTAAGGGTTTTTGCCGGTATATTATTCTTTTTTCAGGGCTATGATAAACTGTTCAAAATAAAAATGCCCGGCGTTATTGATACCTTTATGAGGGATGCCTCACGCCGTAATATTAGCAGACCTTTGGTAAGTCTTATAGCTTATTATACAAGTATTGTTGAATTTGTTGGAGGCTTGTTATTAATAGTTGGCCTTTTAAGCAATTATGTATTGTATGCTTTGGGTATTGATTTGCTGTTAGTATGCTTTGCTTTTTCGTTTATTGAACCCATGTGGGATATGAAACATGTGTTTCCACGTTTTTTATTAATCATATTACTTTTATTACTGCCTTTAGAACAAAATATACTGAGTTTGGATTACTTAATTAATTATTTAAAATCAAAATAATGAGAACAATTATTGCAGGAACAGATTTTACCCCTTCGTCGTTAAATGCATGTTTATATGCTGCCATGTTAGCAAAGAAGCTGGATTGTAAACTAACAATCTTTAATTTATTTGACGTACCTGTTGTTCACTCTAATAGTGGTTTATTTTTTATTTCATTTGCGTCTCAAAAAAAACACAGCGAAGAAAAAATGAAAAAATTTGCTCAAAAAATTTCTGCTGTTCACAAAGGCGTTATCATTGAACCTTTTTTAACTTCCGGTTCTTTTAAATTAGAAGTAGAAGGTTTTATTGCTAAACATAGAGTAGAGGCTGTTGTAATGGGATTAGCCACCCGAACAAAAATATCAAGGTATATATATGGTAGTCATAGTACCGACATAGCAGGCAGAATTAAGGCGCCTGTAATTATTGTGCCTGAGCGTTACAAAAAGCATAACATAAAAACAGTATTATTGAGTGTAGATAATAACGAAAAGTTATATCATTCTACTTTAACTGAATTAGAACGTTTTGCTGCTGATTCGAAAACAAAAATAAAAGTTTTAAGTGTAAGAACAGAAGATGAATTGTTTGTTCCAAAACAACAGGAATTAAAGTTTAATGGTGTAACAGTTAAGTTAAATACAATAAAATCAAAGGAAATTGAAACCGGTATTGTAAGCTTTTGCAGAAAAAACAAAGCTGACCTTATTGCTATTATAAGTAAGAAACATTCGGCGCTATATAATTTTTTTGCTGAAACACATACTAAAAAAATCGCTTTCGCCTCTAAGGTACCGGTAATGGCTATTCACGAGTAATTTATTTAAAACCTCATAATATGAAAAACATCAAGCAATACTACAAAGAATTAGGAAAATTGGTTTATGCTGTGGCTGCTGCCGATGGCGTTATACAAGCAGAAGAGAGAGAGCAATTGCACCAGTTTGTTTTGAAAGAAATGGCTTCTCATGAGTCTTCAGTGGATTCTTCAGGTATGAATCAGGCTTTTTATATCGATTTTGAATTTGATGCTACAGAAGAAAAGCACCCATCCGGTGAAGAAGTGATAAAATCTTATACTCGGTTTGTTCACAGTAATCATGAGTCGAATGACGGACCCTTAATTGTAAATTCATTGAAACTTTTGGAAGCTGTAGCGTTAGCTTATACCAAAAAGAATGAAAAGAATATTATTGAGAACGTGAGACATGAGATGAGTGAAATTTCTAAAACTATAACAAGCGCAACAAAATAATAGAATTATGGTATTAACAATTAATGATAATCAGAAATTATCTGAGGTGAAGGATGAGTTTAACGCGTTGTTTCCTTATTTAAAGCTGGAATTTTTTAAACATAAACATGAGGTTAACAAGAGTAACCCAAAAAGCGATATGTTAAGTTCTGAATTGACTTTCAAAAAAGCAAGACGTAAACATACCGAAGGTGCTATTGTTGTAAAAGAAAACATGTCGGTGGCCGATTTGGAACAATTGTTTCAAGATGTGTTTGGGATTTCAGCGCAGGTATTCCGCAAATCAGGAAGATCTTGGATTGAAACCAGTGTTACTGATGATTGGTCGTTGAAACGCCAGAATGAAGAAGGAAAAGAGTTAAGTAGTTTAGCAGGATAACGTATTTAGTAGCACAATAGTATTACATTTACTAATCTTCACATTTAGTAAACTGAAATCGCATGTCTATAGCCAACCGAAGTCAAATAAAAGCCAACATTTTCGAACGGATATCTTATTACTGTACAGTTTTTACAGGAAGTACCTCTGCATTTATTATTGCATCAGTAATTATTTTGGCTTGGCTTATAACCGGCCCCTTGTTTGATTTTTCAGATACTTGGCAATTGGTAATTAATACCGGCACAACCATCGTGACTTTTTTAATGGTGTTTTTAATTCAACGAGCGCAGAATAAAGATTCGAAAGCAGTCCATTTAAAATTGAATGAGCTAATTGCATCATTAAAAGGACCAAGTAATCGTTTGATTAATGTAGAGGAATTAAATGAAGAGGAAATTAGAATTCTTTCTAATTATTTCCAACGCCTAAGCGAAATGGCTAAAAAGGAGCAAGATCTTTCGCAATCACACTCCATTGAAGAGGCGCAGGAGCTTCACAAAGAAAAATACACCAAAGAGAATTAAGCTTTTAATTTTTTAAGTTTATCAGCATTAATGATGGTAATATTACTGCCTTTAATTTCTACCATTTTCTCTTCTTTAAAATCACTTAATGTGCGTATTAAAGATTCGGTAGCTGTACCAACAATATTGGCAAGGTCTTCACGAGAAATAGATATGCTGAAATTTTTATCTTTATTATTATCGTATCTACTTTGTAATAAAATTAAAGCTTCAGCAACACGTTTTCGAACTGAACTGTAAGCAAGGTTCACTAATTGTTTTTCTTTTTCAAGAATATTATCCGATAACATTTTCACAAAAATTTTCATCACGTGAATGTTGTTATACATCAGTGAGTAAAAATCTTCTTTCGGAATTAGACAAACTTCTGAATCTTCAAGAGCTTCTGCAGTTTCTGAATAAGGTAATTCTTCCAATAGAGCAGTGTATCCAAAAAAGTCACCTTCTTTATAAAGCGTGGTAATTAATTCTTTACCATATTCATGGGCTTTAAATGTTTTTATTTTTCCTTTGGTTAAAAAGTACAGAAAGTTTGGGGTGCTACCTTCGCTAAAAATATTTTCCTTTTTCTTGAACGTTTTTACCCTTCTGTCGGATGATAATTTTTTTAAATCATCAATACGGCTAACTTCATCAAAAAATTTATTTAAGCCCTCAACATTTTTTGAGAATTCAGCTTTTAAAATTTCGCTCTTCTTAATGCGACTTTCAACAGCCTTTAATAATTCAATGTCATCAAACGGTTTGGTAATATAATCATCAGCGCCCATTTCCATTCCTTTTCTAAAATCCGGACGTTCGCTTTTAGCTGTTAAAAAAATGAATGGGATACTTGCCGTTGTGGCGTTTTTATTTAACAGATGAATAACACCATAACCATCCAATACGGGCATCATAATATCACAAATAATTAAATCGGGTTTAACTTGTTGTGCAATTTCAACACCTGTTTTTCCGTTTTCAGCTTGCAATACTTTATAGTTTGCTAATTCTAAAATTTCGGCCGTGTTTTCACGCACATCCTGATTGTCTTCGATAATTAAAATAGTTTTCATATTATGCTTCGTTTGGAATTGTTATTGTAAAAGTGGTGCCTACATTTAATTCACTTATAAAATTTATTTCACCTTTCATTGCTTCAAGATATTTTCCTACAATATTTAAACCTAAACCTGTACCTTGAATATTAGTTACGTTTTTAGCTCTGAAAAAACGTTCAAATAAATGTTCTTGTTCTTCTTTTGGAATTCCTACACCTTGATCGGCTACAATAATTTTTATTTCTTTTGGTGTAATACTTGTTTCCAGTTGAATGGTTTTGTTTTCCGGTGAAAACTTTATGGCATTCGAAATTAAATTCAATAAAATATTACGGGCCATTTGTTTGTCTACCATCGCAATGTCTAAACCATTGTGAGTATAATTAACCTTTTGTCCCGTTTTTAATATTCCATTTATCTCACTTAAAATTTCGGTTGCCAAGAGTTTTACATCAACATCTTCTTTTCTAACAAAAACTTTTCCTTCTTCTAATTTTTCTGCCGATAAAAAATCGTTAAGTATTAAAGTCATATTGGTAACGGCCGACTTTATACGTTGAACATGTTTTTGAATTTTTTCATCGCTGTTGCCTTCGTTATATTTACTTACTAATGATATCGACGATAAAATTGTACTTAGTGGTGTTCTGAATTCATGTGAAGCCATGGTAACAAAACGTGATTTCATGTCATTCAGTTCTTTTTCGGTTTCTAAAGCAATACTTAATTGTTCTTTCGAATTTTCTAATTCTAACAAAGCTTCATGCAATACTTTAGTACGTTCATCAACTTTCTTCTCTAAATCAATATTCAATTTTTTTATGTCCTCTTCGTGTTTTTTACGTTCTGTAATATCAATAATAAAAGCTATCACATAAGTATCTTCGCCCTGTTTATAATAAGACAGACTTATTTCAACCGGAAATTCACTATTATCCCTCCTGCGGGCAAAAAGGTCAATATTTTTCCCCATCGAACGGGCATGCGGGTTTTTATTAAAATTTTCTCGGTGACCGGTGTGTTTTTCCTTGTAACGCATTGGTACAAGATCTTCAATAGTTTTCCCTAAAAGCTCACCCAATTTATAGCCGAATAATTTTTCAGAACTAGGATTAGCTTTTATAATCTTTCCGGTTTTATCAGAAACGATAATGCCTTCGGTAGTGTGTTCAAATAAAGCATTTAGACTTTCCATCTCAATTTTTTTATGTGGGTCTAAGATACTCATTTTATAAATTTTGTAATATATTGATAATTAACAACTTAAGTCTAATAATATTCTTAAAGTCCTTTTAAAACACTAAATTAGAACAAAGCAAAAATGATAATTATTACAGGCTGTAAAAGTGATAAATGTCAGTATTCCGGTTGATAGCTATCAGGAAAACAGCTTTTTTATGGGTCTACTTTTGTTTAATATTGACTTGAGTCACAAAATACACCTGCATTGAAAGAGTTAGATTTTATAAAATCGTTTTTAGAAGAAGCAGGTGATATCGCCAGATTTACCGGTCGTTTTTTTAAAGAATGTTTCAAACCACGATACGAGTTCGCGGAATTTTTACGCCAATCTTTTTATTTAGGATACAAATCACTTGGGTTAGTTGGATTAACTGCATTTATTATGGGATTGGTAATCACCATTCAATCACGCCCTACTTTGGTTGAGTTTGGAGCAGAAGCCTGGTTGCCAAAAATGGTTTCCATTTCTTTGATTCGCGAAATTGCTCCGGTAATTACTGCACTTATATGTGCCGGTAAAATTGGCTCAGGTATTGGTGCTGAATTAGGTTCGATGCGTGTTACTGAACAAATTGATGCCATGGAAGTTTCAGGAACAAATCCATTTAAATTTTTAGTAGTAACAAGAGTGTTTTCAACTATTTTGATGATACCTATTTTAGCAATATTAGCAGATGCTATTTCGTTATATGGCGCCTATCTTGGTGCTAACATTCATGGTGTTGTTACCTGGAAATTATTTTGGGATCAGGTTTTTCAAACGAATGGTTACAGCGATATTATTCCTTCTATCATAAAAACTTTTTTCTTTGGTTTTGCTATTGGTATTGTTGGTTGTTATAAAGGATACAATTCGAAAAAAGGAACTGAAGGTGTTGGTCGTTCTGCTAATTCAGCTGTTGTAATTTCATCGTTATTAATTTTTATTATCGACCTAATCGCAGTTCAAATTATTGATGCTTTAGGTTTAACATAGTTCATGGAGTCAGGAAATAATAATTCAGTAATTGAAATTACTAACTTATGTAAATCATTTGGCGATAACCATGTGCTTAATAATTTTAATATGAGTTTACAGCGTGGACAAAACCTCGCTGTACTCGGAAAATCCGGTTCCGGAAAATCTGTTCTTATTAAATGTATTATTGGTTTAATGGCACCTGATGAGGGTACAATAAAAGTGTTTGGCACCAATATTCCGGACTTGAATCAAGATGACTTAGATAAAATAAGAGTAAGAGTAGGATTTTTGTTTCAGAGTAATGCATTGTACGATTCAATGACGGTTCGGGAAAATTTGGAATTCCCTTTGCGACGCCATTGGATAGAAAAGGAAAAACGAAATGTGAATGAATTGGTAATGGAAGCTTTAGAAAATGTTGGTTTACCGGAAACGGTGGATATGATGCCTTCTGAACTTTCGGGTGGAATGAAAAAACGGATAAGCATTGCCAGAACACTTATACTTAAACCGGATATTATTTTATACGATGAGCCAACAACTGGCTTAGATCCGATTACCGCCAGAGAAATAAGTAATTTGATTTTAAAGGTTCAGGAAAAATATAATACTTCATCTATAATTATTTCGCACGATATGAATTGCATTAAGATTGTAGCCGATCAAATTATCATGCTAATTGAAGGGAAAAATTATGTGCAAGGAAATTATGAAGAAGTAAAAGCTATTAATGATAATAAAGTAAAACAATTTTTTGAATAATATGAATAATGCAGCATCAAGAAATATTCGTTTAGGAATTTTTGTAATTGCCGGACTGGCATTTTTAATTACCGTTTTATATATGGTGGGCGAAAAGCGTAGTTTGTTTGGCTCTACAATAAAAATAAGCGCACAATTTTATAATGTAAATGGTTTAATGGCGGGGAATAACGTCCGCTTTTCGGGTGTTAATGTTGGAACAGTTGAAAGCGTTGAGATTGTTTCCGATTCATCAGTTAATGCGATTATAGTTATAGATGAAGAAGTGGCAAAGTACATAAAGAAAAATGCTATTGCCGCAGTAGGTACCGACGGTTTAATGGGAAATAAATTAATTAATATCAACGCGGGAATCAGTACAGAAGCTGCAACCATTGAAGATGGTGATATTTTGAAAACCAAAAGACCATTCGAAACAGATGAATCCCTTCGTACCCTGAACACTACAAACGATAACATCAAACATATAACCGATGATCTTAAAAAAATTACAAATAAAATTAATAGTCAAAATACCATTTGGAGTTTATTAATGGATACAATTGTTGCCGATAATGTAAAAGCGGCTATTGTAAATATAAAAGTAACCGGACAAAACGCCGCAGGCGCTACAGCGGATTTACAAAGGATTTTGGCTGATGCAAAGAAAGGAAAGGGAACTGTTGGAACTTTATTGAAAGATACAGTAATGGCCGAATCATTAAAGCACACTTTAGCACGATTAAATAATGTAGCCGATACCGCTTCAATAGTTATGGGTAACTTGGATAAAATTTCCAAAAAGATGAATGAAGGTGATGGTACTGTTGGTATGCTAGTAAGTGATACCGGTTTTGCAAAAGATTTAAAAACAACTATAAAAACAATAAACAGTGCTGCCGAAGGCTTGGATGAAAATATGGAAGCGTTAAAACATAATATTTTATTAAGGAAATATTTCAAGAATAAAGCTAAGGAAGACAAGAAAAAGGCGGGAAGTAAAAAGTAATATTTTAATAGACATAAAAAAGCCCTTAATTATTAAGGGCTTTTGTTTTTAATATTAGTGAATCACCAACAATGGTATTTTAGAATGGAAGATTAATTTTTTAGTAACGCTTGTGCCAAACAATGTTTGGAAGATGTTATGTTTTTTGGGATTTAGGATTATAATATCAGCAGGGTAATTAGCATAGTGATCACCTAATCCCGCAGCTGCATCTTTATCAGCCAATAAAAAGGTTTTATGATTTACATGCTCTAATTTCTCCTCAACAAAGTCAAGTGAAGCGGCTTTTTCAATACTTCTTTCTTCTTCCGGATTTTCAATACTAATCACTTCTAATTCCGCGTCAAATATTTTTGCAAAGTATTTAGCAGTATATATTGTAGTTGTTTCTTCCGTATGATCCATATCACAAGCAAACGAAAGTTTATGAATACGTTTGTATTTTGCTCCATCAGGAATAATAAAAAGAGGAACTTCCAAATGACGCGCGGCATTTAATGATGTACTTCCAATAATATGCTCCTTTATTTTTCCGGCTTCACCAACAATACCCATTACAGCTAAGTCAACTTTTTTCTGTTTGCATTCTTCTTCAATCACATCCATAGTTCCACCCATAACAGATAAACATTCAATAGTCAAACCGGCACCTCCGTTTTTTGAAAGGCGTGCTTTTAACTCGCTTAAGGCATCTTCCGATGATTTGTGTAAGGCAGTGATAATGTCTGCAGGAAGTCCTGTATCGTAATTTGCTGCAGGTACGGGGTAAGCATTTAGTAAAATAAGTTTTGTGTCAAAATATTTTGCTAATTCCAGAGCGTAATCGGCAGCATTAACGGAAGCCGGCGAAAAATCAGTTGCAATAAGAATTGTCTTCATTTTTTATTTTAAAGCTATTCTATAAAGATAATGCAACAGCTGACCTATCTTACTTTTAATTGTGATATAAATCACATATAGCCTAATAGCTAAGCGGGCATTTTCTATCGACCAAAAAGCTTAACAGTGAATCTGACTATTTTAAAAATAATTTGTGCAGTGTTTAACTCTTTTAATTGACAAATAGAAGAGAGAAAAACAGGATTAGTGTAAATAAAGAATTCTAAATAGTGAAAGAGGTTTTCTTTTTATTTATTGAGCTAATGTTTTCCATACCATTATAATTCCAATTATAAGAATAAAGGATAATACAATTTTTTTGAATTGAGTACCTGAAATGTGTTTTAAAATTAGTTTTCCGGTATAGGAACCTAAAACAGCAACCGCTATTAAAAAGGGAATAGAAGTATAATATTCCTTTTCAAGATAACCGTTGCTTAAATAAACTACCGAGCGACTGGCATCCACAAAAAAATCAATGGCAGCTGAAGTGGCAATGAAAGTATTTTTTTCAAGATTAAATGCAGCCAAGCTCAAACCTCTGATAGCGCCTCCCGTACCAATAATACCTGCTAAAAACCCCGAAACACTTCCACCTAAAATGGCGTTTGGTTTTGTAGACTCGATTTTGAATTCGGGTTTCCAAAAAAAGAAAAGACTGAACACTATTAAAAATATACCTAGAACTATTTCGGCGTATTTTAAGTAGATAATAGTTGAGAGCCACGAGCCTAACAATACAAAAATGGTAGCAGGTAATCCAATTAATAATAGCAATCTCCAATTTATACCTTCCCAAAATAAAACCAGTTTTGAAACATTGCTAAACATGTGTATAACGGCAGTAACTGCTAGTACAGTTTGAAAATCAAAAAAGAATCCTCCTAAAGGAATTAAAAAAATGGAAGAACCAAATCCGCCTATGGTACCAATAATTTCTGAGATAAAAGCGAGAATATAAAAAAGCGCAAGGCCCATTTAATCGAGATTAAATTCCGAATTTTTTTCCGGAATGGTAACGGCCTTATAACCTTCTTTTAAAAGTTTTTCCTGAAAAGAAATTTTAGATTCTTCTTCTCCGTGTATAAGAAAAATATTTTTTACTTGCTCTTTATCCTGACAAGAAAGAAAACGGATAAGTTCACTGTAATCGCCATGCGCACTGTATGAATGAATAGATTCAACCTCAGCTTTTACTGAATATTCTTCACCGTAAATATGGACAACAGGTTCTCCTGAAAGTAAACGCGCCCCTAAAGTTCTTGGCGAACAATAGCCTACCATAAGTACAGTATTTTTTTCATTTGAAATATTATGCATCAAATGATGTTTTATTCGTCCTGCATCGGCCATACCGGAGGCAGAAATAATAATGCAAGGTTCGCTAGAATCGTTTAGGGCTTTTGATTCAGAAGATTCCCGAATATATTTTAAGTGATTAAATCCAAACGGATCAGGATCTTCTTTAATATAATCGCGTAACTCCTTATTAAAACATTCAACGTGTTTCCTTACAATATCTGTTGCGCTTGTCGATAACGGACTATCAACGTAAGTTTTTATATCCGGAAGAAGTCCTTTGTTTTTTAATTTATCTAAAGAGAAAACAATTTCTTGGGTTCTGCCTAAGCTAAATGCGGGAATAATTAATTTACCTTTTTTCTCTATGCAAGTGTGTAATACAATTTGCAATAATTTAGATTCTGAATCTTCATGACTATCGTGTAATCTGTCACCATAAGTGGATTCGCAAAGTATATAATCTGCTTGCGGAAAAGGTTGTGGCGCCTTTAAAAGCATATCTGTATAACGGCCTACATCGCCTGTAAATGTAAGTCGGGTAATTTTATTGTTTTCTTTTGCGGTGATGTTTATTGCTGCCGCCCCAGTAATATGTCCAACTTCACTAAATCGAAATGAAACTTCGGTATTTAATTTGAAATCTGTATTAAACGGAATTGGTTTAAAATGTTTGAGACAACGTTCAGCATCTTTCGTTGTGTAAAGTGCTTTAATAGGTTCTAGATTCTTTTTGGCGCGACGTTTATTAATAAAGCGAATATCATTTTCGTGAATGCGGGCACTGTCCATTAATAATATCTCACATACATCAAATGTAGCTTCGGTACAATAAATTTTTCCGTTAAAACCTTGCTTCATTAAATAAGGTAAATTACCGGAGTGATCAATATGAGCGTGTGATAGAATTACAGCTTCAATTTCACTGGGTTCTAAGTCGAGCGAACGATTTAAGACATCGGTTTCTTTACCTAGGCCTTGGTACAAACCACAATCGAGCAAAATTTGTTTTCCACTTTCTGTTATAATAAGGTGTTTACTACCTGTTACGCTTTCGGTGGCGCCAATAAATTTTACTTTCATGTTTTAGAAATACAAATGTGAGTAATTGAAGTCTTTGTAAAGATAACACTCGTCAATGAATAAAGTAATAAAATCAATAATAATTATAGAATCCCCAAACTTTTCAGATTGGGGATTGATTTTGAGTTTATGATTTTAGTCTTTAATGACTTTCGTTTTATATAAATGTTTGCTGTTTTTAGTAACAATTACGTAATAAATACCATCAGCTTGTTCAGTTAAATTGATGGTTGTTGTATAATCTTTCACTAACTGTTTACTTACTAATTGTCCGATAGTATTATAAATTTCTATAAATGTGTTTTCAGTTATTTTTTCTACTGTAACACTAAATTCACCTGAGTTAGGATTTGGATAAGCGCTGTAATTTGCGTTTGTATTTGCAAGGCTTGTAATTTCTGTACAAGGAGAGACAGACTGCGAAATTATCGTTGAACCAACACAACCTGCGGCATTTGTTCCGCTTACGGTGTAATTAGTTGTAACAGTTGGGCTAATACTAACACTTGAACTATTTGAACCTGTACTCCATGTATAAGTAATTGCAGAACTACTTGCGGTTAATACGGCGCTTTGCCCAACACAAATTAAAGATGAAGAGCTTAGCGCTGTTATACTTGGTGCAGCATTAACGGTAACAGAAATGGTTCTTGTATTAGAGCATCCTGAAGCATTAGTACCAGTAACAGTATAGGTACTTGTTAGTGTAGGATTAACCACTGATGTTAAACTTGTAGAACCTGTGCTCCAACTATATGTTACCGCGCCACTTGCTGTAAGTGTACTGCTGTTACCTGAACAAACTAGTGTTGGATTTGCAACAACATTAACTGTTGGATTAGCGTTTACCACAATTGAAATAGTTCTGGAACCTGTACAGCTTCCGCTTGTACCGTTAACAGTGTAAGTGGTAGTTATAGAAGGTGAGACTGCAATAGATGAAGAAGTTGGTCCGGTATTCCAAGTATAGGTAGAGGCACCATTTGCAGTAATGGTTGTTGAACCGCCCAAACAAATTGAAGTAGGAGTGGCGTTGGCCGTTATAGTTAAACCCGCAGCAGCATTTAAACTAAATGATTGTGTTCCTCTACAGCCGGAACCGTTAGCAACAGTTGCAGTATAAACACCGGCAACGCTACTTGTAGTTAAGGCACTTGTTGCGCCTGTGCTCCAAGTATAAGTAAAAGGACCGGGTCCGCCTGAACCGGATGCTGTTAAGGTTGCAGTGCTTCCCGGACAAATACTAGTTGGGTTGGATGTAATAGTTAAGGTTGGTAAAGCGTTTACGTTTACTGAGGTTGTTCTTGTGCGTACACAACCGGCAGCATTAGTGCCTGTTAAAGTATAAATTGTAGTAATTGTTGGTGTTACAATTATTGTTGAAGTAGTAACACTTCCTGGCATCCAACTGTAGCTTGTTGCACCACTACCTGTGAAAGTTACAGAGCTACCTGCGCATATCACCGCTGTAGTTGGAGTAATGGTTAAAGATGGAAGTGCATTTACTAATATTGAAACTGTTCTGGTATTATTACAACTACCATTAAATCCGGTTACAGTATACGTTGAAGTTATGGTAGGAGAGGCTGCTACCACAGATGTTGTTGCTCCGGTACTCCAGCTATAGGTTGTTGCACCACTTGCTGTTAAAGATGCAGTTGCTCCGGCACAAATAACTGATGGAGAAGCAAGCACGCTTAATGTTGGATTATTTATAACCACTATCTGCGCAGTTCTCGTGGCAACGCAAGGTCCGCCATTACTGCCCGTTAAAGTATAAACAGTTGTTATGCTAGGGGTAACACTTATAGTGGCTGTATTAATTCCACTTGGAATCCATGTATAAGTACTCACGCCACTACCTGATAAGGTTGATGTAACACCTGCACATATTGTTGAAGTATTTGGAACAATAGTAATAATTGGCATTGTATTAACAACAATCGAAATTGTTTCTGTATCAGAGCAACTGCCATTTGTTCCTGTAACAGTATAGGTAATGCTACCACCTGGAATAGTTACAACTGATGAAGTGGTATGGCCTGAACTCCAACTATACGTTGAAGCACCGCTTGCAGTAAGCGTTAAATTACTTCCTGCGCAAATTAATGTTGAACTTGCTACAATAGCAACAGTAGGAGTGGTGTTAACCGTTACCTGAACAGTTCTTGTGGCTGTACAACCTGCAATATTTGCTCCGGTTAATGTATAAGTTGTTGTTATGGTTGGAGAAACACTGATGGAAGTAGTTGTGTTTCCGCCAGGCATCCAAGTATAATTAGTAGCGCCGCTTCCGGATAATGTTGTTGAACTTCCTGAACAAATTGTAGCACTGGTTGGTGTAATGTTTACAGTAGGCGAACCACTTACCGTAACAGAAACTGTTCGGGTATTACTACAACCTGAACTGGTACCCGTAACTGTATAAGTTGTGTTTATAGTAGGTGTAACCACAATTGAAGAAGTTGTTGCACTAGTGTTCCAACTATAAGTGGTTGCTCCACTAGCAGTAAGTGTTGAACTGCTTCCACCACAAACAAGCGTTGGATTTGCCACTACGTTAACAGTAGGAGTGGTGTTAACCGTTACCTGAACTGTTCTAGTTCCGCTACACCCTGCGGCGTTTGTTCCTGTTAAAGTATAGGTAGTTGTGATACTTGGTGAAGCACTAATCGAAGCAGTTGTATTTCCGCTGGGCATCCACGTATAATTAGTAGCACCGCTTCCGGTTAATGTGGTTGAGTTTCCTGAACAAATGGTAGCACTGGCTGGTGTAATGTTCACTGTTGGATTCACGCTAAATGCTACTAAAACAGTTCTCGTATTTATGCAAGTTCCATTAGCACCGGTTACTGTATAAATAGTATTAGCTGTTGGAGTTACAACAATGGATGAAGTGGTAGCACTAGTACTCCATGAATATGTTGTGGCTCCGCTTGCTGTTATAGTTGAACTACCACCTGCACAAACAGTAGAGGGAGATGGAGTAACCGTTAGAACAGGAATGGCATTAACAGTTATAGTTCTAATCACCGGCGCACTATTACCTCCGCCATTTGAAGCAATCAATGTAATTGAATAAACGCCGGCAGCAGTATAAGTAACGGTAGGACTTTGTAAAGTTGATGTTGCAGGAGATCCACCGGTCATTGTATACGACCAAGCTCCGGGACTACCGGTTGATAAATCTGTTATTGTTGCAGTTTGTCCTGCGCAAATTGGATTTGGTACAATTGTAAAATTTGCGGTAGGTGGTGGTACCGAACACAAACCATGAGTTCCTAATTGGTTTCGGTAAGGACTATTTAACATCGCAGTTTGTAATCTTGTTCTTTGATCTTCTGTAAACATATACATTGCTAAATCATCAGTATAATCCATAAAGTTCATTGCCATTTCTCCATTTGGAGAATTTGAAGGAGGTCCGGCACAAGATCCAGGTGTTACCGGATATGCAGGCGCTCCAAAATTAGGTCCTGCTGCAGGAGGAGTATCATTACAATAATCAGTTGCACAAGTTCCGTCGCCCCAAATATGTCTTAATCCAACCCAATGTCCAATTTCATGTGTACAAGTTCTACCCTTATCGTAAGGGGCTGCATAAGTTCCTCCTGGAAAAATAGTACTTGAACCAAAGGCTGCTGACCACGACCAAAAACCATCACTGGTTGCTGTACCAACTCCACCCGGAATTCCGATTAAACCACTTAAAGGCGGAAACGTTGCATAACCTAAAAGACCAACGGATGCATTTTGATCGGTTACCCAAATATTCATGTACTTTCTTACATTCCAAATTGTGTTTGGTTTAATATAGCCATTAATGAAACCTTGTAATCTGCCCGGTGTATTATATGCTGCGTTTGCAGGATTTTTAGAAGTAAAGGTTCCGGTTAGAGCAGGCAATGTATTATAATTTACCCTGTGAATTCCGGGCTCAGTTAGAATATTTCCTAATGTATCTTGTAGTGCTAAACAAAATGTAACACCTGTGTTTGCAATTTTTATACGAGCTAAAGCATCTTTGCTTGCAGATGAAATCAATGTATGTGTAGCATAAGTAGTGAAGGCAGTTCCCGGATAATTCCCAATATTTTGTCCAACTCCTGCAAAATCATTATTTAAAACAGTTATCTGAGAATTTAATTGTCCCTGAGCAAGATTCGGAAAAGTACCAACGGCTTGTCCGCCATGAATAACATGTATAATTACCGGAATAGTATAAACTGCTTGGGTATTATTAACACCTTGTTTTGCTTCGGCGCTTATCTCTGGGTTTGCAGCTAAAAACTCTGCTACTTTTTGTTGTAATAAGTCTTCCCACTGTTGTGAAGGTATTTCGGTTCCGCAAGTACGTTGAGGCGGACCTTGAATATTATTCGGATTTTGCTTTGATAAATTTTGCGCGCTAATAGTTATTGAAAAAAATAAACTAGAAAAAAGCAACGCTGAAAAAAGTAGATTTTTTACTTTCATGGTAATAGTGTTTAAAATAAAGCTAGTTAATTTGAGGCTGATTTCAAAGATTTTGATTGGGGTTTTCGACGAAATCCTGTAGGTTTCGACTAACAAAAGCATTAAAAAGAGACATTTTTGACCTAAAACCATTAATTCAGTTATTTGATAAAGGGATTGCTAAATTGTACATTTGTTCCTCAATAAAAATGGCCCTAATAGAAGATAATACCAATACCGAAACTGCCCCTAAAGAGATGTCGTTTTTACAACATCTCGAAGAGCTGCGTTGGCACTTGGTGCGCAGTGCTGCTGTAATTGTTGTATTGGCAATTGTTATATTTTGCTTACCCGGTATTTTCATCGATCGTATTTTTCTTGGACCACTTAATCCTGATTTTATTTCTTATAAAGCTTTTTGCGCTTTAGGTCATAAAATTGGAATAGGAGATGTGATGTGTTTGAATGTGAAAGAAGTTAAACTTCAAACACTAGGCATTTCGGAACAGTTTTTTACACATATGTGGTTTGCTTTTATGGGCGGATTAATATTGGGTTTCCCTTTTCTGTTATGGGAGTTGTGGAAATTTGTTAGACCCGCTTTAAAAGATAAAGAAATTGGTCCGGTAAAAATATTCATTGTTATTGCTTCATTTTTATTTTTGTTAGGAATTTGTTTCGGGTACTTTATTTTATTTCCAATGTCTTATAATTTCCTCATTAACTATCAAATGTCGGATAGCGGAATGATAGAGACTAACCAAACATTGGATGATTATTCATCTTTCATCACAACTATGACTTTGGTATCGGGAATTATTTTTGAGTTGCCCGTAATGATTTATTTCTTAACGCGAATGACTTTGGTTACGCCACAGTTCATGCGTAAATTCAGAAAACATGCAGTAGTAGTTATTTTGGTTGTGGCCGCAATTGTTACACCAAGTCCGGATGTTACTTCACAGATGTTGGTGGCAGTACCAATGTATTTTCTTTATGAGATAAGTATTTTTGTTTCGAAGTACGTAGTAAAAAAATATAAATTAGCTTAGTCATGAGTAATCAAGTAAAAGAATTTAATGATTATCGTTCGAAAATGAACGATGTGTTAATGAGCAAAGATAATTTGGTTTTGAAACGCCTTTTTAATTTAGACACGAATACGTATGCGGCCGGTGCTTTAGATGTTAAGACTAAAGAAATGTTAGGACTTGTTGCTAGTATGGTGTTACGTTGCGACGATTGTATAAAATATCATTTAGGTAAATGTAAAGAAGAAGGTTGTTCGACAGAAGAGGTTTACGAAATTTTTGCAGTCGCTAATATCGTTGGCGGTACAATTGTAATTCCGCATACGCGACGTGCTGCGGAATATTGGGAAGAATTAAACGTTAGTTAAATATGCGTAAACTTTATATAGCACTTCTGTTTTTGAGTATTGGAAATTATTCTTTCAGTCAAACTTTAGTAAAAGGATTGTATGTAGATAAATTCAATTTGATATTGGGCAATATTCAAAAGGAAGATAGTTTATTAAATTATGCGGTGAATAAAGGATTTAATTATTTGGCCCTTTACGATTTATGGACTATCCATACCACTTCAAGTTTAACAAACACCACTACTGCTTTACCATTAGCTAATTTTTTAAATAAAGCGAGAACAACTTATAGTATAACAAACATCGGTGCAACCGGGGAGAATTATTGGTTTTTCAGTAATGTCATTCATGTTTACAATCAACAACATTCAAATCCCAATCACAAATTTACAGTCTACAATTTGGAATTTGAATTTTGGATACCATCTTCTGTTAATACAGGCGGAATTTATTGTACAACTTATCTTCAGCCGGGCGGCTTTACTTGTGATACATCAGGTGGATTCAAGTTTTATATCAGGGAATTACGGCGCATTGATTCACTTGCAAATACTGTTGGAATAACTTCTGAAACTTATATCGGTTGGCCAAATAGCGGACACGCGAAAGCCATAGTAAAAAATTGTGATAGAGTATTACTTCATGCTTATGTTAGTAATGAAAGCACCACCTATAATTACACCAGAAACAGATTAATTGATTTAGCCGGAGCCGCTTCTCTTGCTAAAATAATTCCCATTTTTTCGGCTGAGCCAAGTTTTATGGGGCCGTGGGTTCAATTGAATACACCTTTGCAAGCTTATACGAATTACAACGCTAATTTTTTAAGTGAAACCGGGCCATGGAAAAGTAACGTATCTATTTTAGGCTATCAATGGTTTACTTATAGTTTTATGCCTAAAGCTTTAACTACTGGTGTTTCCGAATTAGTAAACAGCGGCAATTTTTATGTAATGCCTAACCCATCCGAAAATGGAATTATAAATGTTAAAACAGATTTTACAGGTGAGATGAAATTATTAGATTCGTTTGGAAAAGAAGTTTTAGTTTTTCATATCGAAAAAAATAAATCCTCCCAAATCAATACATCAACAATTCCTAACGCTATTTATTATCTTGTTCAATCAGGAAATGGCTTTGTGAAGAAGGTGGTTGTATTAAATCAGTAATAAAGCTTAATTCTTAAATAAGATTCAAGTTCATTAAAAACAGCAGTGCTCCGCTGGCCAGCAACAAAAATAAAAGTGTATTGGATACTTTTAATTGTTTGATGTTGTAAAAATAATCACTCAACAAAACACTTATTGGTATTACTGAAGCAATTAACGGAAAATACGAAGTATTATTTTTAGAGAAGAAATTAACGAGAGATAAAAGAAACAACCAATACATTAGTCCCAAATTTTTCTGAGTTTTAATTTTACCACCAAGGCCTCTAGAAAAATGTTTTACTGCACCGAGCGCTAGTAAAATTAATAAACAAAAAAAGAGAGGATAAAAATATTCGGACAATAATGGTTTTTGAAAATTGGTAAATAAATTTAATAGGTAGGTTAGGAAATCCAGAAAGGGAATATTAATTAAATAGCCAATGCAGAAGTAAACAAATACAGGAGCTATTAATCCTAAAACACCTACCAACCACTCACGCCAATAAAACGCCCGCAAGGTAAGAAGTGCAATAAAGAAAAACAGGATGAAGAAAGCATAGTTGGTATAAAAAAAAGTAGCGAGTGATATGTATAAACCGGCATTAAAAATTTTCGACAATACATGTTCCTCCCGGTAAGTATCAGTAATTGAAATAAGCGCAAGTAAAATAAATACATTGGCAACCAACGAGGGATGTAGTAATGTGTTGTTTAATGTAATGGCGCCAAGAAAAACGTAAAGAAAGGATGGAATGTAATTTGTTTTCTCAACAACTTCCTGTCGAACGGTATAAACCGAAATTAAAAGGGCGCCCAATCCAAAACAAATAATGTTTACAAGGGTAATTGAAAAAGTACTGGTTACATTTTTTTGAAGTATGGTGTAAAGAATATTATCGTAATTATCTGACTGTAAAGTAGTTGTTGAGAAAAACGAAAGTGTAATAAAAAGTACGAAAAACAGAATGATGACCGGGAGGGCCCTTGTTAATCCCTTTTTTAAAACACCAATTACCACAGTTTTTTAGATTTCTAATTATTTATATATTTGTAGGGTAAACTTACAAAAATTAACAATATGAAACTTTTAATGATGACTTGGACAGATGTATTTGAAGCAACCGGTTCTTTTTTCTACTGGATTTTTAAAGGCATGCGGGCTTTAGGTAATTCTCCAAATGTTATCATGGGTGGGTTTGTTATTTTCCTTTTGGCTTATTGGACAATTAAGATCATTAAGCAAAACAAAAAGGCAACTCAAGACGGTACTTACAAATAGTATTTAATTTAGATAGATATAAAAAAACCCCGAAGACTTCTTCGGGGTTTTTTGTTTTAAAGCGTAAAGATTAATATTTCAAATCCATTTTCAATAATTTCTTGAAGGCTTCTTTTTCGATAGATGAAATCTGGTTCAACATATCAGCACATTCTTCGTAGTATTTTTGTTCATCTAAACGACCTTTATAAATTCGCCCCATTTGTACAGCACTGGCACGCCATAAATCTCCGGCTTTTGTAAATTCATCTGATATTAAAGTTAGCTTGTCTTCTTTAAGGAGTCCTGCACTTTGTTCTAAAAATGCAGCGTAAATAAAACGGAAGCCACCGCCACCTGTTCCAATTTCTTCCTGCATCCTAACTATTTGTCCTAAATACAAAGCTGCTTTTTTAGCGCCTAATTTCTCTCTCCATTTACGAATATGCTTTGCAGTAAAATTAATTCCTGATATTCCTGCAATTGGTCCGGGAATATGAAGCATATCTCTTGAATTCCGTTTAATGCCTTTTACAATGGCTTTGCGAATAGTTTCTTCACTTACACTTTTAATATTTTCAGGAAAATAAATATGCCCGTTGGGTGCAAATGGCCCTTTAGCAAAACGCACTTTCATCATATCTTCTTCCGACAATTTAGTTACGCCTTCCATTACAGGATCACTTACTAAATAATCATTTCCTTCTTTACCGTAAACAATTAAATTATGTGCATTAAAATGAAAACGGTATTCAGGTGGAAAATATGGTAAATTAAAAACACCAACTTGACAACCAACCGGTATGCCTTCTTTTATTTTTTGATCTAAAAATTCTTTTGCCTTTGTTTCGTTACTAAATTTTTTTCGGGTAACACTTAATCCTAATAATTTACTTGCTCTGCTAAAAATCCATCCCGGCATACTTCTGTAAGAAACCGCAGGGCCGCCATTAATCATTAAGAATGGAATGTGAATGTAAAATAATCCGGAACCCATACCGAACACCAATGGCTCCGACATAAAATCCATGCCATGATATTTTAATAAACTGGTAGCAACACCGTTTTCGCAGTGGGCCGATTGATGATGTTTAAATTCGTTTGGCATTTATTATTTCGGCTGGCTCAATACAGCGCCTTTAAAGTTCTTTAATTCGTCAATAGTAATGCCGAACGCTTTTGCGTAAATATTCAATTTTTTTTCGCTGAGACTTTTGAATACGGAAGGTTTCATATGGCGTTTGATGGTGAATCCCCAGAAACCTGTATAGGCAGATAGTACGGGCATATCCATTAATTTTAATTCCATGAAATAAGCAACAGGACTTTTCTCTCCGTTCTTAACTGCAAGCGCTGTTTCTTTTACACGTTCATTAATATCATCCCAAGCGTTATCAAGCGCTTCTTTTTTTACATCCCAACCTGTGCTTAAATCGGTAGTGTATTTTCCGTCAGAATTTTTTACGTATAATAATTCACGCGTTACTTTTTCAAGTGCGGATTTATCTTGTGGTAAATCTTCCTTTTTCATTTTAGCAAACCGTTAGTAAGCAATACGAATAAGTAAACCTTGCGCTCTCAGGAACCATTAATAAAATTTTCTGTCCTTTTTTTAATTTGCCTGAGTTCATTAATTCTTCCAACATAATAAATATTGAACCTGAACCAATGTTTCCTACAGAAGAAAGATTAGTAAACCATTTCTCTTGTGGAATTTGAATATTGTATTTTAAAATTTCCTCGGCAATTTTTCCTCTAAAAAACTCAGAAGATAAATGGGGTAAGAAATAATCGATGGTAGTAATATCAAAACCTCTTTTATCTAAAATCTCTTTTAAAAACTTTGTTCCAACCGGAACAATTTCTTTCCCTAATAATTTCACATCTTGTTTAAATGCGAAAATAGATTTACGTAACCATTCAACGGATGAATATTCTTTCCAGCCTTTTGTCGATCCGTCTTCATTTTTATCAGAACCGGCGTACATACAAGTTTCTAATTGGTTGGCGAATGATTTAATTTCAATCCACTCAATTTTTAATGAATTATTATTTGGGCGTGGTTTATTTTCTAACAACAAAGCTCCGGCACCATCCGATAACATCCAACGCAAAAAATCTTTTTCAAAAGAGATGATAGGATTTTTATCCATCTCTGCTAAGCGTTCTGTTTCTTTTTCAAAATGTTCGGCACGCATTAAGGAAGATAATTTTTCTGAACCTGTACAAACTGCATTGGTTGTGCTGCCTGCAACAATCGAGTTATATCCGTATTTTAAGGCTTGCATACTTGCACAGCAAGCACCTGCAGTAGAAACTAATTCAACCGGACCACATTTTAATTCGCCATGCACCATTACAGTGTGAGATGGCAATAAATTATCAGGCGAGGTTGTTCCGCAAGCTAACAACTCAATATCGTTTTGTTTAAAGCTGGCGTCTGTTAATTTTTCGATTGCAAGCGCAGTCATTTTTGCATTGGAGTGGGTAGATTTCCCTTGTTTATCGATAGAGTAATAGCGGGTTTTAATACCGTTACTACGTAGGGTTAAACTTTTTCCTTTCGAGGGCAATCCGTCAATCATTCCCAAATACGATTCCATTTCCTCATTGGAGATGGGATTGTTTGGTAAAAATTTTGCGGCTTTTGTTATATATACTTCGGGCATGTTTATAGGTACAAATTGTTAAACTAATTCTTTTTTATTGTAGAACCACATCGTGCTAATGTCTTTTGTTATGGCTTCATCCACTCCAATAGCATCAGCACTTGTTGTATCAGTTGAATCATCATCTAAATTAATAGTGTAAGGATTTACTTTCATATCAGAAGGTGTTCCTTTTACATGCGTACTTACATGTCTGAAAATTTCGGCAGCAGCTTTTTCTAAAACATTTAAATTCTCAGCCACTTTTGCTAATAATTTTTCAGGACTTCCTTGCTGCACATCAATCCCTTGCTGAAACTTTTGCAGAAATTCTAAATCAAAAGGGTCGATGTATCTGTCAGAGAAAATTTCAGTATCGTGTGGTTTCCATTGAATAAAGAAGTTTTGCATTTGCACGTGCAACTTAGTAAACTTTCTTCCTAAACCTTTTTCATTTGCAAACAACTCTTTTAATAATTTTAAATCAGTGAAAGCACCGTTTGTAAACAGTAACGCTAATACCGACCAATACACAGCCCAATCCCAGAAAATTTTCACCACCATAATTTGTGTGGAGCCCATTAACTGATATTTGTTTTGATAGATTTGAGTCCAGCTTTCGAATAAAGATAAATGTGTTTGCTCATAAACTTTTGCGCGCACAGCAATATCTTCTCCGTTTAAATCACGTAATATCAAATCAGATAGCCACGTGTTATTCATTGCTATAAAATCTGTTCCCGGAGAATAGAACGGATCTAAGAACGGTCCTGATTCGCCTGTTGTTCCCCAGCGTTCTGTTGCATCGTAAACACGTTGTGTGTTATGACCGTAATGTTTTAAAATTAAAAAGTCGAGTAAGCCACCATCTTCACCAAACGGTTTCACTTTTTCGTAACAAAGTGGCTCATGTTTTTTTAACCACTCTAATGCTTTTGGATATTGATTGATGGTATCGAAGGGATGTAGTTTCTGATCTGCTACAATTCCTAAACTTGTATTCTTTGAGCCTAAAGGAATAACCCAAAACCAATAACCTTCATCCATAAAATGGACAGTACTTAAGTATCTTAATCGCTTGTTTAATTTGCTTTTCCATTTGGTGTTTTCGCTCCAATCGTCAATATCTACAATGCCTTTCACTCGCCACCAAACAGCATTTACATCATGATCCCAGTCTTTTTTGAATCCGAATTTATGTTTTAAAACATTTCCTCTTCCTGAAGCATCAGCGGCCCATTTTCCTTTTACTTTGTGTTCTTCTTTTTTTACAATGTAAGTCACTTCATTTTCACCGTTCGAAAATGAAATATCTTTTACACGCGCACCTAATATAACTTCACAACCTAATTCAATAGAGCGGCGCATCAATTCGTTTTCTAAAGTGCCACGATCTAATTGATGACTAGGCACAGGAAGTTTTTCGCGCGGACCTAATTCAACACGTGTGGTAATATCATTTTTATTGTGTGATTTAAAAAAGAAACGAAGGCCGTGTTTTGGTAATTCATCTTTTTCAAGATATTTTTTTAAACCAAGAACTTCTCTTAAGTAATAACTTCCTAATTCAACGGTGGATTCGCCAACTTTGTGTGCAGCAGTTGCAGCTTCAGACTCTCTCTTTTCTAAAACCAAAATACTAATGTCAGGTTTCGACTGTTTAAGCTGAATTGATAGAGTAAGCCCTGCTAGCCCACCACCTAAAATAACTACATCATATTGTTTTTGCATAATATCAAAAAAATTAGTCAAAGGGTTAAAATTACTAAATTATCAATAAAAAACGCTTACATTTTTATGTGTTTTTGCGAGTATTTATTAATGAAGTTATTAGAAGAATCAAGGATGAAATCCTTACAAAAAGGGTAATAAAAAAGCCTCATAAATATGAGGCTTTTAGTGGTGGGCCCACTTGGAATCGAACCAAGCACCCACAGATTATGAGTCTGTTGCTCTAACCGAATGAGCTATGGGCCCGTTAAATAAGGTCAAAATGACCTACCTTACTTGCGAAAGGGACTGCAAAAATAGATATTTGCAGAGATAATGCAAATTTTATGAAGGGTATTCAGAATGTTATTTTCGATTTAGGAGGGGTTATCATCAATTTGGATGTAAACCGCACAATAAGCGCATTTAACAAGATTAGCCAAATACCTTTCGAGAGTATTTACACTCAGGCAAAACAGGATGAAATTTTCAGCTTATTGGATAAGGGCAAGATTTCTACTAATGATTTTTTGAATGAGATAAAACGACAAATTCGTTATACGGGTAGCACTGAGGACTTATTAGTAGCCTGGAATGCGATGTTATTAGATGTTCCTGAAGAGCGTTTAGATGCTTTGGTAGAAATGAAACACAATTACAATACTTTTTTATTGAGTAATACCTGCGAACCACACATCGAAGCTTTTGAACTGGAATTAGAAAACGAACACGGCATTAAAAACTTTGATGATTATTTTGATAAAGTTTATTACTCCTGTAGAATAGGAATGCGTAAACCGGATAAAGAAATTTTTGAGTTTGTTTTGAATCAAAATAATTTGAAACCGGAAGAAACTATTTTTATTGATGATTCTCCTCAACATGTAAAAGGAGCAGGGGAGTGCGGTATAAATGCTTTTTTATTGCAGAAAAATATGTCGGTAAACGATTTATTACGACAACTTAAGTTGTTATAAATTTCATTACTTCTTCAAAAAATTCTTGCGGTTTTTCAGCGTGTATCCAATGACCACTATCCGGAATTGTAACTAATTTATAATTGGGAAAACGTTTTTCAATATCTGCTATATCAGATTCACAAATGTAATTTGATTTTGCGCCTTTAATGAAAAGAGTTTCAATATTACTAGAGGAATTTGGAACTTCAACGCCAATATTTTGATATTCCTTATCAATTACTTTTAAATTAAAGCGCCAATCCATTAATCCGGTTTCGCTGTCTTTCCAATAAATATTTTTTAGTAAAAATTGTTTGGTACCGAAATCCGAAATATGTTCGTTCATGATAGCTTCGGCTTCTTTTCTGGTTTTAATGACTGAGAAATCTACTGCGTTTAATGCTTTTAAAACAACATCATGATGCGGTTCGTAAGCACGAGGAGCAATATCAGCTACAATTAATTTTTTAGCGATGCCTGGATTTTGCAACTCAAAAAACATACCCACTTTTCCACCCATACTATGACCAAGAATGATGGGTTTTTGTAATTGATGTTCTGCAATAAATTCTTTTAAATCATCAGCCATTAAAATATAATCCCACTCGTTGCTATGAGGTGAAAGACCGTGATTTCGTAAATCCAAAGTAAAAACATGAAAACCGTTTTCACTAAAACGTTTGGCCAAAGTATTCCAATTATCACTTTGTCCGAATAAACCGTGAAGAATAAGTAAAGGTTGACCTGAGCCGTATTCGCGAAATGCTAGTTTCATAAGCCAAAGTTAGGATTTTTGATTGATGAATGATGACTTATTATTTTGAGGGGTCATCCCGAACTTGTTTCGGGATCTAGTAGAAGATTCTGAAACAAGTTCAGCATGACCGGCTATTTCAAGAATCCTAAAACGAATTTGCGTTGCTGAAGGTCGTTAATGAATTTTTCAGCGTGTTCTTTCAGAAGAGAAATGTTATTTAATTGAAACAAATTATTCGCTTCCACTAAAACATCTTTTAATAATTCTCCGCCTGCAATTTGTTCTATAATGTAAGTATATAACATGGATAGATCCATGAACTGAACATTACCACTTTCTTTTTCGCGGTAAATAAAAAGGAAATAAGTTCCTTCTTTACCTGCTAATTCTGTTGGCGCAGTGGTATGAACAGGATATGTGAGTTTTATTAATTTGAATTCAGGATTCACCGCAATTCTATCATTTAACCAATCACCTTCCGCTTTGAATTCAGGATAAGCAATATCTTCCATCGTGTGAACTTCCAACTCCAACCATTCAAAATATAAAAGATCGTTTAAGAAAGGTAAATTTAGTTGCGACTGAATATCTTTCTCTACACAATAATCATAAAACTCTAAAGGCATTCGCCACACTTGTGTGGTCTGACATTTATGCTCCACAAAATAATCGAACACTAATTTCTCCCAGGTTTCTTTTGGTAAAAAACTATAGGTAATGGGATAAGCAGTTTCTAAAATATCAGAGGCAATATTGAAAACTAATCTCCTGTACTGACCTAAATTCTCATACTTAACCCCTTTCAAATCGGGCACAACACCGTTACGGCAGTACTCTGCTAACTTAGCTTGCTGTTCGTATGTATCTTTAAGCAATTGCATTTTCGGTCTGCCATTTTTTAGCTATGATGTTATCCATTTTTGTGATTTCTCCCTGTAATTCCTCTAATTCAGGAATATTAAAATCTCTTTCTAATAAAACAGGAACAGGTTTAATTAATCCAACGGTGTAATCAAACAATTCAAACACAGGATCAATAACAGCTTGTCCGTGTGTATCAATAATTAAGGTATCTGAAACTTGTTCGTGACCCGCCATGTGAATGTAGGCCACTTTATCGAGAGGTAATTTTTTTATAAACTCTTTTGGTTCGTATTGATGGTTGAAAGAATTGACATAAACATTATTTACATCCAGTAACATATTGCAACCTGATTCTTTAACGATAGCAGAAATAAATTCTACTTCAGTCATCTCAGCAGCAACAGGAGTGTAATAAGAAACATTTTCAAGAACAAGCGGCATTTCTAAAATATCCTGAACTTGTTTTATGCGCTGCACAATATGTTTAACAGCGTCTTGTCGGAATGGTATTGGTAATAAATCGTATAAATGCGCATTATCACATTTGGAATAGCTCAAATGTTCGGAATACACTTTCACATTATATTGCTTTAAGAATTTTTTCACTTGTTTCACAAACTCAACATCCACTTCATCCGGACTACCAATGGAAAGTGATAAACCATGGCAGGTGATAGGAAATTTCTCGGCGGCTCTATCCAGAATTTTTTTCCAGTAACCACCCATGCCAATCCAATTTTCGGGAGCTAATTCAATAAAGGATGGATGAAGAATCTTTGTATTTAAAAGTTCTTCAGCAAAATCTTTTCTAAATCCTATACCGGTATATTGATTTGACATCTAGTTTAAATAAAAAAATAAGCCCCACCGAGGCAGGGCTTATTTTTATAAAATTGATTAGTGAGGTTTTTCGGTTTTTTTCTCTCCGCATTTACCTTCGCCACATTTGCCATCTTTCGCTTTTGTGTCAGATTTTTTAGCGTCTTTTTTCTCTCCGCATTTACCTTCTCCACATTTACCGTCTTTCGCTTTTTTCTCACCACATTTAGCATCTTTTGCTTTTGTGTCAGTTGTTTTAGCATCAGTTTTTTTCTCTCCGCAAGAAGCTTCGATAGTTTTAACTAAAGCAGTACGAACTTCACCTGCAGTTCCTAAAGCATTATACTCAAGTAAACTGTTAGCTTTTACAGCTGATACACTCATTAAAGCACCTGCAATCATTGAGCAAGTAACTAAGGTTGATTTTTTTTCCATTTGGTTGTGTTTATAGGTTTATATAAATATACGATTGCAAGAATAAATCCTTACAAAAAAAATGTTATTTTTTCGTGTTCTCTGTAATTAATTGACTGAGAGATTGTTTCTTTTGCGCAGAAAGGGTGAGGGTGCTGTTATCTGCAGAAGCCTTGAAATATTTTCTTATGTTTCTGGTTTGTTTTAAGAAACGATTGCAATGCAAACAGATTAATAAATGAAATTTAAGTAGGAATTTCTCTGAAAATTTAAGTTTAGAATATTCCTCCTTTGTCATTAACAAAGTAGCATCTTTACATGTAAAAATGTACCATTTGTGATTATGTTCTTCTTTATAATCCATTATGCTTTAATCCAGTTTTTTTCGAGACAAGCCCTAATCTGTAATTTGGCCCTGTGCATGATTACCCAAAAGTTAGACGAGGTTAAATTAAACTCCTTACAAACTATTTTCGAATCATTATCATCTAATAAACTCATGGTAAAAATCCCTCTCCATTTTTCTGGCAGCTCCGAAAGGCATTTTTCAAGAGTTTTATAAAATTCTTTGGTATCAAACGAGTTTTCAGCATTGGCCCAGTCTTTTGGCATTGTTTCTTTACGCCAAGGACCAAATTTCCCTTCCATAAAAAAATGATCGTAGGATGGGGCGCTATAAGTGTTGAGTTTTAAGGGCGATTCATTTTTTGTAGAGGCCTTTTTGTAGTAATCGATGATTTTATTCT
Organism: Bacteroidia bacterium; assembly: GCA_018000995.1. Taxonomy (GTDB): domain Bacteria; phylum Bacteroidota; class Bacteroidia; order B-17B0; family Aurantibacillaceae; genus JAHEYG01. The sequence continues at coordinate 417 of JAGNIU010000025.1, read as the reverse complement.
TTAAAATAGCCACTAACCATGTCTTTTCTGCAGCTTCACCCTTATAGGAATCACGTGCTTTTAGGGCCGATAAGAAGGTATCTTGTACTAAATCCTCTGCTAATTGGTCGTCGTTTACCCTATAATAAGCAAATTTATACAGGTAATCAGCGTATAAATCCACCCATTTAGCAGGATTAAGCGTGTTTTGGTTATTTGATGTAGCGTCCAATTGAAATCAAAAGTAAACAATTCCAATAAAACTCCTATCTTTGCGCCCTTAAATTAGGTACATGTCAAGTATAAAGAACATTGCAATTATTGCCCACGTTGACCACGGTAAAACTACTTTGGTTGACAAAATTTTACACACTTGTAAATTATTCCGTGATAATCAGGAAACAGGTGAACTAATCTTAGATAACAACGACCTTGAGC
>JAGNIU010000049.1 GCA_018000995.1 Bacteroidia bacterium | reverse complement strand
TCAAATCCATTAAATAAAAAAACCGATACAATGTGTATCGGTTTTTTTTGTGCCTGTAAATTAGAAACACAAAATATTTTCTGCATAAAAAAAGCCCTCAAAAATTGAGGGCTTGTGTAGCGGAGGGGGGACTCGAACCCCCGTCCGCCTAAGGCGGATATGAATCCTGTGCGGATAAAAAATTCTTTATTCATTTTAATCCACTCTCTTCCTTTTCCACCTTTAATTAATTTTTCACGATGTAACGCTTCTTTTCTTGAATTAAAAAATTCAAGATGCACCACTCTCCAAGGACGGTACTTGCAAGTAAAAGAATCTGTATCGAAAATGTTATGACTTTTAATTCGATTAATTAAATCGTGTGTTTGACCGACATAAATTTTATCATGTTGGTCACTGTACAAAATATAAACGCAAAATATTTCTTCCATAAAAAAAGCCCTCAAAAATTGAGGGCTTGTGTAGCGGAGGGGGGACTCGAACCCCCGACCTCAGGGTTATGAATCCTGTGCTCTAACCAGCTGAGCTACCCCGCCGTAAGGGCTGCAAATATACTATTTTTTGTAAAGCGTTAAAAATCTCGGCCAAAGGTCAATGATAACATTGAATTTACATCACTTTTAAATTATAAATAATTGATTATCAATACAATAATATTAATAAAGGCTTTTTAACGAACTTGCAACTTTATTTAATGAAAGTAATGGAGGGATAAGAAATATTTAATATATTTCATAAAAAATAATTGGCTATGTCGAAGAAAAACAAGGGTTCGTCAGCAAAAACTAAGAAGAAAGTTGTTGCAAAATCACCGAAGAAAAAAACTTCGAAGCCTGCTGCTAAGAAAAAGTCTGCAAAACCTGCTGCAAAGAAAAAGCCAATTAAAAAAGTTGCGGCAAAAAAAACGAAACCGGCAAAAAAAATCATTGCTAAAAAAATAAAACCTGCAAAAGCGGTTAAAGTTGTTGCAAACGTAAAAGCACCAAAAACAATTGTTAAAGGTTCTATTAAAGAATATAATAAACCCAATCAGGAAATAAAAAATCCTGCTCTTCTAAAAAAAGATAACTCCCCTATTCCTGAATTTAAACCAACTATTCAACCTACAGTTAAGACTGAAGATAAAACTAAAGAAAGTTTTTCTACTTTAAAGAATACCAATTCAGCATCTTTTGTTTCTACGCCCTTAAAGAAAGGTGAACCTTACTCTATTAAACCGGAAAAAGAACCTCCAGGAAAATTTGAAATTGAAATTGTAATCCGTGCTTCTGCCGGAATCCTATATGAGTTTTTAGTGACACCTAGCGGCCTTTCTGAGTGGTTTTGCGACGATGTAAATATCCGTAACGGGATTTACACATTTATTTGGGACGGTCAGTTACAACAAGCCAGATTGCTTAAAACCATTGAAGAACAATTAGTACGCTTTCAGTGGGTTGATAAAACTGATGGCAGCTATTTCGAATTCAAAATTCAGCGCGATGATCTTACTAACGATATCTCCATAATCATTACTGATTTTGCGGCTGATAAAGCTGAACAAGAATCATCAAAATTATTATGGCATAGTCAAATTGATAAGTTACTACACGTAATGGGTTCCTATTTTTAAACTTATAATTCATTAACTTTACAACCCTGCCCGCATTGTCATCCTGAGCTTGACGAAGGGCAGGGTTTTTTATTCCCATTCACCATGAAAAAATTATTTTCGTTGTTGCTGCTATCAGCATTCACAACTGTTCAATCACAGAATATTTCTGTTCCTCTATTAAAAAAGCATATTTCCTATTTAGCTTCCGATGTTTTAAAAGGACGAGGAACTTCAAGTGAAGAAGAAAAGAAAGCAGCTGAATATTTGGCTTCTGAATTTAAACGCTATGGTTTGAAACCCGGAAATAAAGATTCATATCTGCACGAATTCACTTTCAAAAAAAATCTAGACCCACACGATACTTCAGTTGCAAATATTGCTGAAAGAAAAGGAAATAATGTTATCGCTTACCTCGATAACAAAGCGCCATATACAATTGTCATCGGCGCTCATTACGATCACTTAGGCTTAGGTCATGATAAAAACAGTCGCGATTCTAATCCTGAAGGAAAAACTCATAACGGCGCAGATGATAATGCCAGTGGAACTGCAGGCGTTTTAGAATTAGCTAACTATTTTTCGAGCAACAAAAAAACTGAAAAATTTAATTTCTTGTTCATGTGTTACTCCGGAGAAGAACTTGGTTTAATTGGCTCTAAAAAATGGTGCGACGCCCCTACTTTCCCCTTAGAAAAAATCACTTACATGATTAACATGGATATGATTGGTCGACTTAACGACAGCACTAAAAAATTAATTATTTATGGTGTTGGAACCAGTCCGGTTTGGGTACCGATTATTGATTCTATAAAATCCAATTTCTCAATCAAAAAAGACAGTGCAGGAATTGGTCCTAGCGATCAAACTTCTTTTTATTTAAAAGATATTCCCGTATTACATTTTTTTACCGGACAACATGAAGATTATCACAAGCCAAGTGATGATGCTGAAAAAATAAATTACATTGGTGAAGCTGTTGTTTTAGAATATATAGTTCGTGTTGTAAATGCAACAAGTGAATTAGGAAAATTACAATTTTTAAAAACGCGTAATCCGGATACCGGAAAATCATCTTTTAAAGTAACCATGGGTGTTATGCCCGATTATGCTTTTGAAGGAAAGGGATTGCGTATTGATGGCGTTACGGATGGAAAGCCCGCTTCAAAAGCAGGAATTTTAAAAGGCGATATAGTTACAAAACTCGGCGATATGGATATTAAAGATGTTCAGGAATACATGAAGGCATTATCCAAACATAAAAAAGGCGACACTGTTCCAGTTAAAGTTTTACGCGAAGGAAAAGAAGTTGAATTAAAAGTAACGTTTTAATTAAACGCCAACCATTTGTTGTTTATCGGTGTCCCAAACTTTTAGTTTGAAACAAGCTATAATATCTTTTGGCTTGAGAGATGTTTTTTTGCAATTCTGTAATTCAGGAATAGCCTTGTAAACTTCCGGCAAACGGTAAAAAGGAATACGTGCATTAATGTGGTGAATGTGATGATAACCTATGTTAGCAGTTGCCCAACGCAAAGGTCGGCTTAATTCCATATAGCTTGATGATTCCATGGCCGCACCTTCGTAAGTCCACTCTTCATTTCCTTTAAAAGTTGTTCCCGGAAAATTATGTTGTGCGTAAAATAAATAAGCTCCCATCGCTCCAGAAATTAAATGCGGAATTGCACAAAGTAAAATCCATGTTTGCCATCCTAAAAAATAAAAAACTGAAACTTGATAAGCGTAATGCACAATTAAGGCCACTAACGAATCAATATGTTTACTAAAACGATTAATAATAGATTGATAACACATTCCCCACATAAAGGCGAAGAAATATCCGAATGTAATTGTTAAAGGATGACGGATAAATAAATAATGTATTTGTTCGCCACGACTACACTTCTCAAATTTTGCTTTTGAATAAATGGGATATGAACCTATACTCGCGCTAAATAATTTAGAATTATTTTTATGATGATAATCATGACTCCTACTCCAAATTCCTGCAGGTGCTAAAACGTAAAAACCAAAAAGAGTAAATAAAATATCTGCGGCAAGAGATTTTGTTAATATAGACTTATGCTGATGATCATGGTAAATAACAAACAACCGAACAATGGTGAAGCCCGCCAAAATACTGCACACTAACTTTAAACTCCAATGGTAATTATAAACGGATCCAAAAAGTAAGGCGATTAAAATAAATAATGTTGAGAGTGTATAATACCAGCTTTTAGAACGGTCTTCCTTCATGAAAGGTTTTGTAGCGAGTATTAATTGTTTGCCTTCTAACATTGCAACACAAATATACGAAGCACGGACTTAATAAAGAAATGACACTGGTTCTAAGGACGCTTGTGTTTCCAGCGGCGGTGACTCCAAAGCCAAACCTCGGGTTGTGCTTTTATATCCTCTTCCAGTTTTCTGGTATGTAATTCTGAAATCTCACCTGCTTTCGTGCTTTTAGGATCGCTTACTAAAATTTCGGAGTGCACTTCGTAATAACCACGTTTAACACGATTAACAGTAACATACACCACAGGGAAATTTAATTTTTGTGCGATTTTTTCAGTACCCCAAAATATGGGCGTGTCCTGATTTAAAAAAGTGGTCCAATAAGCCCCCTCCGGTGCAGGTGTTTGGTCGGCGATAAAAGCAGTGCAATTTACTTCGTTTCTGTTTTTAATCATTTCACGGATGGTATCTCGCATGGCGTATAAACCATTACCGAAACGTGTACGCATTTTATAAATTAAATTATTGAATTGTTTGTTGTGAAGAGGATGATAAATCACGTACAATTTTTGCTTACACAATAATCCAAATGAATTACCCGCCCACTCCCAGTTTCCGAAATGACCCATTACAATAATGCAACTCTTTTTTTCTTCATTAAATTTATCAAACAAAGCTTGGGTTTCCGGTGTAAATGCACAACGTTTAATAGCTTCCTTTTTTGAAATAGTTAAAGTTTTAAAAGTTTCTAAAAACAAATCACATAAGTAGCCGTAAAATTTGCGTTCAATTTTTTTTAATTCTTCGTGTGATTTTTCAGGAAATGAATTTTTTAAATTCTTATACACTACTTTTTTTCTGTATCCAAAAACATAATATAAAAGGAAGCAAAAAAAATCAGACACTAAATAAAATAAAGGGAAAGGTAGTATGGATATGAAATACAGAAAAGGTAAAAGAATATAAAAACCTATGGCGCCCAAAATTTAATATTTGAAGTAAAATTAAGAAAATTTGAACAATAAAAAACCCCGCCCTCGAAAGAGGACGGGGTCACCTTAACCTATAAACAACTACTCTTTAATCAACTTTCCTTGTTTAATAATAGCATCGTTATCTCCTATTCTATAAATATAAACTCCGTTTGCTAATTCCGATATACTAATCTTAGTTTCAGTATCATCTAATTTTCTTGAAATCACTATTTGCCCAAGTGCATTGTAAACTTCAAGTCTTGTATTTTTTGAAACTGATGTTACAAAAACAGTTACTTCTTCAGTAGCAGGATTTGGGTAAACCGTTACTCCATTTGAATTTGCCGCAATACTTTCAATTCCAGTACAAACCGAAACCGTTAAAGTAACTTGAATACGTGGGCTTGTACAACCAGGTTTAGTATAAAACAAGTCGCCATTAAACATACGACCCGCATTAACACCACCGAAATTAGAACATAAACCAGCTCCTGTTTGAACAGTAAGATCAGTATTTGTATAAGCATTTGTACCGTTTGTATAGTTTGCAGGGTAACTTACGTATAACGCGTGTAAACTTGGTGGTAAAAACAGAGGTGAAGCCAATACAACACTAGATGGATTTCCTGCACCCGCACTAACTACGGTAATTGTATCCCATGCAGTCCATGCAGTAGCATTAGTTTCATTTCCTAAGTATCCACCTGTTTTGTAGTATAACATTACTGTGAATGTAGAGCTCAAAGCCGCAGAAGTATTTACATGCAAACTATCTAATTGTATTGCACCGCTTGTAGGTGTAATATCAAACATATTTCCTCCACCACAACCGTTTCCACCAGTGAATAGTGTTTGTATGCTTCCGGTTGCAGATGATTGTGCTTCGGCATAGTAGGTTGTTGTAGTTGTAGCTGTAGGTGGTACATAAGTATTACCTGTTAATAATGATACAGTAGATGTTGGTGATGAATACCAATTTACTGTTGAGAATCCATTTGCAGTTAAAGTTCCTGTTCCTGAAGGAGCACAAACCATTGTTCCTGTACCTGTAATAGTTGGATTAATAACAGCAAGTGTTTGAGTAAGTACTAAAGAACAAGTTGCATTTGATCCTGTTACAGTATAAGTTGTAGTTACTGTAGGACTCACAACAATACTACTTGTAGTTGCGCTTGTACTCCATGAATAAGTAGTTGCAGAACCTGATGCAGTAATTGTTGCTGAATTTCCACTACAAACATTTGGATTTCCTGAAACCGAGAACAAAGGCGTAACTGTACGTGTTGAACTGTTACCATCATTAAATGTATTTGCATCTCCAACTAGACTTGTTACAGAATTAAATGTGTAGATACCTGAAGCTGATAAGTTAGCTGTACCAACAGTAAATGTAACTGTTGCACCAATTGCAATAGTACCGGTATAAGTTCCGTTTACTGTTTGTGTAATCGGACCTGCAATATTAACTGTAACCGGTACATTTGAAATAATACCTACTCCATAGTTTGTTATATCTACAACCACATTTTCTGCGGCAGTAAAACATGCTGTTGCTGTTGGAGCAGCTAGAGCTGAAACACCTGCATCAGTTGCTGAACCAACGTATAAATTAATGTTATCTAAATGGAAATCGTAATCTTCTATATCATCCACCGGACCATCCTGAGCTAAGAATGCAAGAATAATATCTTGTCCTGCATAAGTTCCTAATGGAATTGTAAAATTAGTGAATGATGTTGTTAAATTATTTGCCGCACTTACTGTGTAAATTGGAGAGTAAGTTAATCCGCAATCAGTAGAAACCATTACACGAACTTTATCATCACTTCCCATGATAGCTGAAACAGTAGTACTATTCCAATCAGTAACTGCTGCATCAAAAGAAAGTTGAGCTCCGGCAGTAGCTGTAATTTTTGGACCAACAATCCATTCGTTACGTGAAGTAGTGTATAAATTAATACGTGCTGTAATATTTCCTGTTGTAGGAACTCCTGTTTGATTTAACCAAAGTGAAGTTGTGCCTGTTGGAGCTGTTGCTCCTACTGCTTCGTACCAATTCGGGAACATAGCTGTTAAGTTAGCTCCGGTAAAGCCGGTGAAATCCACAGTTTGTGGTAATGGCACCGGAGCAACATTTGTACGTGTAGTTTGCGTCATCGCATCATTAACTACATTCATATCACCTGTTAAAGATGTTGTTGCATCAAATGAATAAACACCTGCCGCTAACATATTCACAATACCAACCGTAAAGTTCGCTGTTCCTCCTGCAATAATTGTTCCTGTATAAGTTGCAGTTGTAGTTTGTGTAGCAGCACCGGAAACAGTAACAGTAACAGGAATATTTGAAATAGATCCTGTGCCGTAATTTTTAATAGTTACTACCATGTTTTCTGTAGCACCATAACAACCCATTATAGCAGGACTAACTAAAGCCTGAACACCGGCGTCGGATGAAACTGCAGAATATAAATTAATATTATCTAAATGAAAATCGTAATCCTCAGTATCATCTATCGGACCATCTTGCCCTAAAAACGCAACAATAATATCTTGTCCGGCATAAGCACCTAAAGAAACTACAAAGTTTGAAAAGGTAGTTGATAAGCTATTGGTTGCACTTACAGTAAATATTGGTGCATAAGTAACACCGCAATCTGTAGACACCATAACACGAACCATATCATCACTTCCCATTACAGCTGCTAAAGTTGTGCTATTCCAATCTGTAACCGCTGCATCAAACGAAATTTGTGAAGCAGATGTAGCAGAGAATTTTGGACCAACAATCCATTCGGTACGGTTAGTTGTATACAAATTTAATCGTGCTGTAATATTTCCAACACCGTTCAAACCGGTTTGACTAGTCCATAATGAAGTAGTTCCTGTTGGAATTATTGCTGTATTACCTTCGCGCCAGTTTGGGAAAAAGGTTGTTAAGTTAGCCCCGGTAAATCCTGTAAAATCTACCGTTTGTGGTAATGCAACAACAGGAACAACTGTACGCGTAGTTTGCGCCATTGCATCATTTGTTGTGTTTAAATCACCTGCTAAAGAAGTGGTAGCGTCGAAAGAATACGTTCCTGCTGGAAGCATATTTAATGTTCCTACTGTGAAATTCACTGTAGCCCCTGCAATAATTGTACCTGTGTAAGTAGCATTACTAGTTTGAGTAGCTGCACCTGATACAATAACAGTTACCGGAATATTGGTAATGGATGCGGAACCGTAGTTCTTAATTGTAACCACTAAATTTTCTGAAGCGCCATAGCAACCAGTTGTAGCAGGACTAACTAAAGCCTGAACTCCTGCATCTGTTGCAACAGTATTAAACAAGTTAATATTATCTAAATGGAAATCGTAATCTTCAATATCATCAACAGGACCATCTTGTGCTAAGAAAGCAACGATAATATCCTGACCTGCATAAGCACCTAAAGGAACCGAAAAATTTGTAAAGTTTATTGTTAAACTATTTGTTGCGCTAATGGTATAAATTGGAGTGTAAGACACACCACAATCTGTTGACACCATAACACGAACCATATCATCACTTCCCATTACATCAGCAACGGTTGTGCTTGCAAAATTAGTTACAGCAGCATCAAATGAAATTTGCGAAGCAGAAGTAGCTGAGAATTTTGGGCCAACAATCCACTCGTTACGTGTAGTACCAAATAAATTTAAACGAGCTGTAATATTTCCAACTGCATTTAAACCGGTTTGACTAGTCCACAATGAAGTAGTACCTGTTGGAACAGTTGCAGTATTACCTTCGCGCCAGTTTGCAAAGAAGGTTGGTAAATTTGCTCCTGAAAATCCTGTAAAGTCTACCGTTTGAGGTAAAGCAACAACCGGAACAACTGTACGAGTTGTTTGTGCCATTGCATCATTCGGTACATTTAAATCACCTGCTAAAGAAGTTGCAGCATCAAAAGAATATGTTCCTGCAGGAAGCATGTTTAGAGTACCTACAGTGAAGTTTGCCGTAGCTCCTGCAGTAATTGTACCTGTATAAGTTGCATTAGTAGTTTGTGAAGCTGCTCCTGAAACGGTAACAGTAACCGGTATATTTGAAATAGATGCGGTACCATAATTTTTAATTGTAACCACTAAATTTTCTGAAGCAGTGTAACAACCTGATGTACCAGGACTAACTAAAGCCTGAATACCTGCATCAGTTGCAACACCAGCAATACCATCAAATTCATAAGCACCCATATCAGGGTTTGTGTTTGGGTTTGTACCTGTTAAAGGACGAACCGCTGCGTTATAATCAATGTTAGTTCCTAAAGCAGGAATTAACACTGCACCAGATTCGATTGGTGTAAGTGTGTTTATCGGAATGTTTAAATTATTATCCGCAACAAATGGTGCCGGTGCATTATTTGGAGGCACAGAATTAGCATCATTAGTTGGATTATTAACTTGTGAAATTAATTGCCACGCAGATAAATTTGAATATTCGCCAACACCTGTTGTTATACCAATTTTCCCAACAAAATGATCTGCATCATTTGTTACAGTATAAGCGTTATTATTTAGGTTTGCATTTAGGAAGTTATACGCTGAAGGAAACCAAACCGACATAAACTTTTTGGTAGTTGCCGTTGATGTCATTTTATTATTGAAAATATTATTTCTGATATCAAGACCTGTAACCGCGGTAGATGTAACTGCAAAAGCTGCAGAACCTGCCGTTGTATTACCCGCTGCATAATTTCCATATAGATTTACGCTGTTATAATATATTTGATGTCCTGAGCCGCTAGTAATACGAATACCAAATGCGTTAAACGTTTGACTTGTAGCAGAAAAATTAGTTGTAACGATATCGTAAATAACATTATTTGCAACTAGGTGATTTGTACCACCAATTAAACTGATACCGTATGAGCCGTATCCACCGGTGTTAGTTGACGCCATTTCGGAAATTCTGTTTCTTGAAATGGTAACTGAGTTAGAAGAAGTACCTGAAATTTCGATACCTGCATTACTAACTGTAGTACTCACTTTTAAATTAAAAACATCATTTAACTGAACTGTAGAATTTGTTACGCCATTAAGTAAAATACCTCTTGATGAAAGTGTAAGACCGGCTGTATTAGATCCGAAAACATTACTTCCTACAACAATGTTGTCGCCTGTTCCGGTTGAAAGACACCCTACGTATAATCCAAAATAAGCTCTTCCTATTTCATTATTACGAATAACCAAATCATCATAATCATTACCTGTTCCACCACTGGTTAAATTTGCAGCATTAGTTCCGGCATAAATACCATAACTGCTTGTTACTGTACTTCCGCTTGTTCCGTCATTACCCGGTGTACTTCCATAAATTTTACAATTTAAAATAGAGTTACTGGTAGCACCAAGTCCTAATGTGGCGCGGCCAATTAAACGAATGGCGGCTGTAGCTAATACGTTATTTGCCGCATTATTTGAGATGGTTAAATCACGAACAACTGGTCCACCCGGTATATCTCCGTTAATAGTTACATTATCTGCACCGTCTAACTCTAATACACCGCGACCAGTTACCATAACACCACTAATAGTGGCTGTAACTGATGGTCGTAGTACAATAGAAGTGTAGTTTGCTGCACCTTGTCCACTAGCCACTAAAGGTGTTGGGGTTGAAGGTTCAGTGGTACTCGCCGCAATATCAATTGCTATTGTACCAAAATGAGTTCCTGCATTAATTGCAGCAAATGCTGCATTGACAGTTGAGTAAGTTGCAGATGATCCACCTGTAACATTTACCTGTCCAAATAACGATACTGCAATAAACAGTAACGCTGTTATTAGTTGTAGTTGTTTTTTCATTAGTATTTTATTGGTTATAGTATATTACAAAGGTCGACAATGAGATGAATTACTTACATCAATTTTAAAATATTATTACGTTTCAATTTTACAATAAATATATTTAATATACTGTTTATCAATCATTTAAAACATATAAAATTACGCTTCAAATAACATATTTATTTATATATTTACTGTATTACTCGACCAAAATGGTTTTTAGAAGGGATGTAATATGAGTTTCAACTTATCACAACTGTTAAATACGTTAAATAGCGCAGAAAAAAGATACTGTAATCTTTATCTAAAAACCTTTTCAAATAAAAACACACCGAACAAAATTTTAAATGATTTCAATTCGCTTCAAAGAATTTTAAAGAACCCTTCAGCAAAAAAAACAAATATTACCGAAGGTAATTCCACACGTCTCTATTATAAACTATTAGATGCTTTGTTTATGTTTCATCAGGATTCTATTTTACCGGATGAAAAACAATTTATACGCCGAGCTCGGGTACTTTACAATAAAGGCTTCTATAAAGAAGCTTACAAAATCACCGACAAAATACTCAAACAAAATCTTAATGAAAATCACTTATTAAAAATTGAAGTAATTGAAATGCGCATTCTAAATGCCCTTAAAGCATCCAACGTCGAGTATTTAAATACAGATTTTTCAAAGGATAAAAAAATACTCGAACAACTGTCGGAGGAATATTTCAATCTGGTGGATTACGAAATACTTTGGGCGTCCTTTAAATTAGAATCTACTACCTCCTATTTTTTTAGCACTAAAAACAGCACCCAATCTAATCTACTAAAGAGTGAAGACACAGCTATTAGTCCAACCGCTAAAGTTTTGTACAATAAAATAAAAGGTTTTATATCTATTAAAGAAGGTAATTATCCTGAAGCCAATTTTCATGCCACCAGAACTAAAATCATTTATGAACAGTTTCCTTATCTAATAAAAAAAGACCCAGGCGATTACTTACGGTCTATTCGCAATATTTGCATATCACTTATTTTTAATAAAATGTATGCCGAAGCCGCCCAACTTCTTAATGAACTTGAAGAGAACAAATTTGAATTTATTAAAAATAAAAATGCGGATGTAATTACAGAATACTTTACACTGCTTGTTTTAATTAAATTAGATATTATTATTGCCTCCGGGAAAATTATTGAATACAGTAAAGAAGTTGTTGAACTCGAATCAAAATACAATAGCTTGAAAGAGCTTTTGCCACTAAATGAAAAACTAAATGCCAACCTCAGCTTTTCAGTTATTAATACTCAAACCGGCAATTATCGCAAGGCTTTAAAACAAATAAATTACGTTTTAAAAAATGCCGAAAAATTCAGAAAAGATGTTTTCCACTTAGCGTTAATGTCAGAACTGGTAGTTCACTTTTTCCTAGATAATATTGAACTTGTAGAATCTAAATTAAATTCTTTTAAACGTCACTTAAACGACACTAATCTACCTTTTGGTTTTGAAAAAGAGTTACCTTCTTTGGTCGGAAAAATTATTCAGGCTCCGGAAGAAAAATCAAACTATACACTACTTCACAATACTATTACAAAAAGTTTAGAAGAAGAGAATAAACTAGTTTATAAAAATTTCATTTCCCTTTACCTTATCACCTACCGCAAATAAAAAAGCCCTCTGTTTTGCAGAGGGCTTTTAATTTATTTCAATTCAAAATTATTCTTTCACTAATTTACCTTGTGCTATATAGCCATTCGCATTTTTTACTCTGTAAGAATAAATACCGCTAGCTAATTCAGACATGTTAATCTGTGTTTGAGAGTCAGATATAGTTTGACTTAATACTATTTTACCTACAGCATCAAATACTTCTAACTCTGTTGTTGCAGAAACATCAGAAATTACAAGTGTAATTAAACCTGTTGTAGGATTTGGATAGATGTTGATACCGTTACTATTTGCTAAAACATTAGCAATACCGGTGCAAGGTGAAACTACCTGCACAAAAGATGTTGTATCCATACAACCATTTGCAT
>JAGNIU010000048.1 GCA_018000995.1 Bacteroidia bacterium | reverse complement strand
GGTCCGCAACGCGCCGAAGTGTTAAAAGGTGAGTTGGGAGTGTTTTTGTTTCGGGATCTTTTAACACATTATCCTTTCCGTTATGTAGATAGAACTAAATTTCAAAGTGTAAGTGAGATTAGTGAGGAAATGCCTTATGTGCAATTGCGTGGTGTAATTGAAAGTTTAACAGCGGTTGGCGTTAAGAGAGGGCAACGCTTAGTAGCTATTTTCAGAGATGGTAGTGGGACTATTGAATTAGTTTGGTTCCAGGGTCATAAATGGATGGCCGATAAATTAAAAACACAAACCGAATACATCGTTTTTGGAAAACCAACTTTGTTTGGAAGAAAATATAATCTCGCGCATCCCGAAATAGAATTAGCAAGTTCAGTAGATATGAAGTTGAAATCTGCTTTTCAATCGGTTTACCATTCAACAGAAAAATTAAAGGGTAAAGGTTTTGATAGTGAAGGTTTACGACGATTGATGCGGCAATTGGTTTCTCAAATAAATCAAAATTCTATCGAAGAAAATTTATCTGATGAAATATTATCCGATTTTAAATTAATGCCTAAATGGGAAGCAATGAAGCAAATTCATTTCCCGGATTCTAATTTATTATTACAAAAGGCCGAGTACAGATTAAAGTTTGAGGAATTATTTTTTATCCAACTAAAATTATTACGACTTCATCATATCAATGTAAAAACTGTTCCGGGTGCGGTGTTTAGTAAAGTTGGAGATTGTTTCAATGATTTTTACAATAAACATTTGCCATTTCAATTAACCGGCGCCCAAAAAAGAGTGGTGAAGGAAATTCGTACCGATATGGGAAGCGGACACCAAATGAATCGATTGTTACAAGGTGATGTTGGTAGTGGAAAAACTTTAGTCGCAGTATTGAGTATGTTGTTAGCGATTGATAATGGATTTCAATCTTGTATCATGGCGCCAACCGAAATTTTAGCGAATCAACATTATGTAACTATAAGTGAATTATTATCTCCGATGGGAATAAAAATGGCTTTGCTTACCGGTTCATCTACCACGAAGGAAAGAAAAAAATTGCACGCTGAATTAGAAAGTGGCGAATTAAAAATATTAATTGGTACGCACGCTTTAATTGAAGACAAAGTAAAGTTTGCCAATTTAGGTTTGGTGGTGATTGATGAACAACATCGTTTTGGAGTTGCACAACGTGCTAAATTGCGCGACAAAGGAAAAGTGCCGCCACATATTTTAATTATGACGGCAACGCCAATTCCAAGAACGTTGGCAATGACATTTTATGGCGACTTAGATACTTCTGTAATAGATGAAATGCCGCCGGGAAGAAAACCAATTCGTACTTCACATTATATGGAAACTCAACGTTTACGTGTAATTGGTTTTATGAGAGAACAAATTGAGTTAGGCAGACAAATCTATGTAGTGTATCCATTAATAAAGGAAAGCGAGAAGTTAGATTTTCAAAATTTACAAAAAGGACATGATGATTTAATAAAGGAATTTCCGCAACCAAAATATCAAATTAGCATTGTTCATGGAAAATTAAGTTCAGAACAAAAAGATTTTGAAATGCAACGTTTTGTAAAAGGTGAAACACAAATTATGGTGGCAACAACTGTAATTGAAGTTGGTGTTAATATTCCCAATGCTTCAGTGATGGTTATTGAAAGTGCAGAGCGTTTTGGATTATCTCAATTGCATCAATTACGTGGTAGAGTAGGGCGCGGCGCCGAACAATCGTATTGTATTTTAATGACCTCTTATAAATTAGGAGCTGATAGCCGAACACGAATGGAAACAATGGTCCGTACAACCGACGGATTTGAAATTAGTGAAGTGGATTTAAAATTACGTGGTCCGGGTGATATTGAAGGCACGCAACAAAGTGGAGTACTCGATTTAAAAATTGCTGATTTGGTTCGCGATGGACAAATTATTCAATTAGCAAGAACAGCCGCACAAACTATTTTAAATGAAGACGCTGATTTAGCACTTGAGAAAAATAAAATCTTACATAAAGGTTTAATACAACGAGAAAAAACCCGTCCCGATTGGGCGAAGGTGGGTTAACGCATAATCATAACGTGCCCTGTAAACTCGTGATGTCGCAGGTAAATATCCTGTAGATTTACAATCCAAACATAAATTTCATCAGTGGCTCTCATTCCTCCGTAGGTACCATCCCACGCTACATTCGGGTCGGTTGTTTTAAAAATGGTGACACCAAAACGATTGATGATTTCTAATTTGTAATTTTCTTTTAACCAACCTGTGCCTTTAGGAATGAAATAATCATTGTGTCCATCCAAATCAGGAGAAAATGCATTGGGCACCCAAAAGTTGAAACCATCGTTTACGCATATTGTATTTTCGGTTGTATCTGAACACGAATTGGAATTGATAGCTATTAATTGTAGAAAATAACAGCCTGTATCGCTAAATGGATACTCTAAATCAGTACTTGAACTAATCAATACACTATCCAAAAACCATTTATAAAAACTCGCACCTAAAGAAGCGTTTTTAAATATTCCGATATTATTATAAATGCTTAGGTGTTCACTTTTCTCAACAAACTCAGCATGCGGTTTTTCGTGGATTACAATGTGATTATTTTTTGTGATGGAGTCTATGCAGCCAAGTGAATTCTTAACGTGTAATTTGATATCGTAAATTCCTTTATCAAAACAATGCGTTACTACAGGACTTTGTACAGAAGCTGAACTATCGCCAAACGACCACGTCGCAGTTGTAGTTCCTGTTGTTGTATTATTAAATTGTATGCAAAAAGGTTCGCAGCCCGTTGTGTAAGTGGTAACGAAATCAGGATTTAAATCAGGCGGATCTGTAATTTTAACTTCTCCTCCTGGAATCGTCCAGCCATTACAAACAATAAAATCGGGAATGATAGTTAAAGAAACAGTTTCAATGCCTTCAGTGAGATTATCATTTAATGGTGTTACAATTAAAAAGGTTGAATCTGCACCGGGAGGAAAATAAATTTTTGTTGAACTAATAGTATAATCACTTGGTGATGCGCTTCCGGAAATTGTATAATTTAAAGTTCGCGAAAAAGGAATAGAATCGTAACGTTTAAATGTAATAATAGAACTTCCTGTTCCTTCTACAGCAGCATTACTTACTGAGCAACCAATATTCCTTGGCTGATTATTTACAGTTAGATAACGCGTATTAAAACTTCCCGCTTCCAAAAATACCGCCGAATCCCAAGTGTTGTCGTTACCTCCGTCTGCAATCGCCATTTTAATGTGATACAATTGACAAGGTGTTACTTTTGATTTGGCTGTAAATACTTTTGTGAAACCATCGTATTGAACAGTGAGTCCAGGAGGAGTCACATTATCTACGTAAAAATTCGTGTAACTTAAATTACAGTAACTATAGCTTGTGCTTGGTCCGTAAATAGCTTGTCCTAATACGCCACCGTTAACTGAACTAATACTAACTAATTTATTTGTTCCGGGAATTAAAGCAATATTCGCTGTTCCTGTTATGCCAGGACCACTTAATAGAAATGCAAAGGCATCATTGTAAGGTGTGCAAACGCCTTCGTAGTATTCTTCTGAAGCAAAAACATAATTGAATTTAACTGTATCTGAAGATGGAATAAAATCAAATTCCAAAATAGCAGCATCGTTAGTTGGTTGTCCGCAAATTTGTGTGAGTATAGGATCGCCGGGCGTATTATTTATTGTTGATTTATTTGTAGAGTTATTTGGTCCAACAGCGTTGCTGATAATTCCGCTGGTTAGCAGAACACCACTCTTTAATCCTATGTTTGAACTGATGCCATTAAAATAACCTATAGCTTGACTAGCTCCTGTATATTGAATATTCATCGCTACAACTCCGGGACCCAGTAAAACATTATTAACCAAATTAACCGGGGTAATGGATGAACTTACAGCAAGCTGGGCTTTAATTGAAAAAGAAAGAAGTAGAAATAGATTTATGAAAATATATTTTTTCATCTAACGCATAATCAATACGTGTCCTCGGTATTCATGTTCGTTGTCATAAATATCTCTTACGAAAACTTTCCAGATATAAATTTCATCAGTGGCGCGACTGCCACCATAAGTTCCATCCCATTGTCCAACTGTACTATTTGTTTTAAAAATTAAAACACCCCAGCGATTGTAAACCTCGAAACTAAAATCCAAATCTACCCATCCTGTTCCTTGTGGATAGAAGTAATCATTTTTAGTATCGCCATCGGGTGAAAATGCATTTGGCATCCAGAAATTATAACCTTCAGTAACGCAAATTTCTTTTGTAATGGTATCGCGACAAGTATTGTTATTACTTCCAATATTTGAGGCCACTAGCTGCACATTGTAACAGGCCGCTTGCGAAAAACTATAACTAAATTGATTTTGCGTCGACATAGGAACGCCATCTAAACTCCACGCGAATGATGTGGCATTTACAGAAGCATTTTCAAATGTGGCGTCATTTGTATTCAAATCAATTAAACTAGGATACTGAACAAAATCAGCAATTGGTTTTCCGTAAACTGTTATTAAGTTGGGTTTTATCAAGGTAAACTTACAACCTAAATTATTTGTTATCATTAACGAAACACTATACGTTCCGGGCTTATCATAACAATGTGTTACAACAGGACTTTGCACCGGGGGCGAAAAGTCACCAAAGTTCCATAAGGCTGTTGTGGTTCCGGTTGATGTATTGCTAAATTGTGTACAAAAAACTTCGCAGCCTTTTGTTGCTGAAACGGTGAATGAAGGATTTTGCACTTGAAAAACATTTATACTCACCGTTGAACTCACAGGTGTAGTTCCGCAACCATCTTTTATCGTTACAGTGTAAACGGTACTGTTTTGTAAATTGACGCTAATACTATTTGTTGTAATATTTCCAGGTACCCAATTGTAAGTGTAAATGCCGTTTCCGCCAATGGGATTTACGGTGACGGAAGTTGTAACATTTGGACAAACCGTAAAACTATTTGCGCCGGGTGTAATGCTAATTGGCGCATTAACTGTAACAGAATAAATTTTTGGTGCACCAACACAACCCTGACTATCTTTTACTGTTAATGAATATCCTGTTGTAGTACTTGGTGTAACAACTACAGAGTTTCCTGTTAGATTTCCGGGCTGCCAGTTATAAGTAAAACTTGGCGTGCCTCCGGTAACTGTTCCACTAAGTGTTGTGCTTTGTCCGTAACAAATTAAATTAACACCACTAACGGTGTAAGTCATAGCAGGTGGTTCGGTTATTGTAACCATTGTTTGCGTATAACAACCTAAAGCATCAGTGACTTTTACAGTGTATTGGCCGGGACATAAACCATTAATACTCGCTAAAGTTCCGGTTGGAATTCCAATCCATGAGTATGTATAAGGCGCACTACCTCCTGTAATATTTGAAATAGCAAATCCATTACAAATTCCATTACACGTTATATCCGTTTTTAAAGGAATAGAAGCGACCATGTTACTAATATTTCCAATGGTAACTACTCCAGTACCTTTACAATTGTTAGCATCGGTAATAAAAACAGAATAAGTGCCTGCTGCTAATCCTGTAACTACAGAACCTGTTTGTGCAGGTGTCGTACTCCAGCTGTAGGTGTACGGACCGTTACCTCCGCCAACATTAACAGTTGCTGTACCATCTGCATTAATACAAAACTCATCCGTATGAGTCATGGTGTAAGTAATTGGAGCGGGTTGATTAATTGAAAAAGTTTGTGTGAAAGAACATTGTTTTGAATCTTTCACAAGCAAGGTATAATTTCCAACACCCAAACCTGAAACACTGGAAGCAAAAGCATTTACCGGTAGCCACGTATAGGAATAAGCGGGTGTACCACCTGAAAGATTACTGGACGCTTGTCCGTTAGTAAAAGTATTACAAGTAGCGTGTACGAGTGTTAATGTGTTTTGAATCGGAGCCGGTTCAGTTATAGAAGTAGTTACTGTAGTAACGCAATTATTTCCATCTTTAATTGTTGCTGTATAATTTCCAGCAGTAATATTATTGACGATTGAATTTGTTGAAACAGCAGGTGCCCAAGAATAAGTAAGTGAACCTGAACCACCAGTTGCCGTTACAGTAGCGTTTGATAAACCGCCATTACAAGCAATTGTTTTTGTTGCAATACTTGCAGTAACTGAACTTGGTTGTGTAATAGTAGTTGAGCCTGCAAAAGTACAACCCGCTGCATCACGAATAGCAACTGTATAACCTCCGGCAGGTAAATTTGTAATAGTCCCCGAATTTGGAGCGGCAGGTGTCCAGGTAAAATTTAAGGGAAAAGTTATAGAGCCAACAACATTAGCAATAACCTGCCCGGTGTTTTGTCCGAAGCAAGTTACATTAGTGGTATTTAAAAAAACAGTTAATCCTGAATTGGCTAAAATAATTAAGTTACCTGAACCGGGACAACCATTAGCATCAGTAACGTTTATGGTATATGAATTTGGCGGAATAGTTGTAGTTACCGAGCCATTACCACCTGTGGGCAACCAAGTGTAAGTATACGGTGCTTGTCCGCCACCAACAGAAACAGTTGCTGTTGTAGATGAACTCTGACAATTAACAGGAGAGTTCGAAGCTAAAACACCTAAAGGTGGGCACTGTGCTTTTGAAATTTTAAAACTGAAAATTAATGCAAAGAAAAATAGGGCAATCGTGAGACTACTTTTTGTGATTTTTGTATATGAAAAAGACAGGTTCATTCCCTTACGCAAATTTAACATTAAAATCAACGATTTTCACTGTTATTCAATAAGTGGTTTGGGCTGTTTAATAAGTGGTTAACCCTGATTTTTGGGTCTAAAACTCGCTTTTTACGTGAAATTCCACTTCAGGGAATTTTTCTTGGGCCATTTGGAGTAGCCAAGCTGATTCTGCAAGAAAAACAGGGCGTTCTTCCTTATCATAGCCAATATGAGCCGATCGGTCTTGCATAAAACTCTCTAATTTCTTCTTATCGGGGCAGCTAATCCAAAGGGCTTTGTATAGGTTAATTTGATCAAAACTTGCTGTTGCGTTGTATTCTGATTTTAAACGGTGTTGAATAACTTCGAATTGTAAAGCTCCAACAGTTCCGATTACTTTTCTGCCGTCAACTTTACGGGTGAATAATTGTGCAACACCTTCATCCGTTAATTGCTCCAAACCTTTTTGAAGTTGTTTAGTTTTCATTGGGTCGAGATTAGTTACATAACGGAATAACTCCGGTGAAAAACTTGGAATCCCTTTGAAATTAAAATCAGCACCTTCGGTTAAAGTATCACCAATTTTAAAATTACCTGCATCATATAAACCGATTACATCACCCGGGTAAGCTTCATCAATAACTGATTTTTGCTGCGCCATAAAAGCGGTTGGATTACTAAAGCGTAATTCTTTTTTTCCGCGCACTAAATGATAATATTTATTTCTTTCAAAAACACCGGAGCAAATTCTTAAAAAGGCAATTCTATCTCTGTGTTTTGGGTCAAGATTAGCGTGAATTTTAAAAATGAAGCCGCTGAATTTAGGATTCTCAGGCTTAATAATTCCTGCATCTGTATCGCGTTCTTTAGGCGAAGGCGCTACTTCCACAAAGCAATCTAACAATTCTTTAATACCAAAATTATTTACAGCACTTCCAAAAAATACCGGACTGATTTGTCCCGCTAAATATTTTTCTTTGTCTAATTTATCGTAAACCCCACTTAGTAATTCAACATCTGCACGTAATTGTTCTGAGAAATCTACACCAATACGTTTTTCTAATTCACCTGAATTTAAATCTGTAATCTCAAGTGTTTCTTCTACTTTTGTTTTGCTGTCGCCTTGAAATAAATTTAAAGTTTTCTCATACAAATTGTAAACCCCTTTAAACGATTTACCAATACCAATTGGCCAGCTGAGGGGACAAACTTTTATTTTTAATTCCTTTTCAATTTCATCTAATAAATCAAAAGGATTTTGTCCTTCACGATCCATTTTATTGATGAAAACAATTACCGGCGTATTCCGCATGCGACATACTTCCAATAATTTTCTGGTTTGAGGCTCAACACCTTTTACGCAATCAATCACCATGATTACGCTGTCGACTGCTGTTAAAGTGCGGTAAGTATCTTCAGCAAAATCTTCGTGACCGGGCGTATCTAAAATATTTACTTTATAATTTTTGTAATCGAAAGCCATTACGGAAGTAGAAACTGAAATTCCACGTTGCTTTTCAATTTCCATGAAATCGGAAGTAGTGGATTTTTTTATTTTGTTCGATTTTACAGCCCCTGCCGTTTGAATAGCACCTCCGAATAATAATAATTTTTCAGTCAAAGTAGTTTTACCGGCATCGGGATGAGCGATGATGGCAAATGTGCGGCGGCGGTTTATTTCTTCTGTAACAGTCATAAATTTGAGGTTATAAATGTAATCTTTTTAACTTGATTTTAAGAATGGAAATGGCTATTTTTACTTATAATTTTGAAAAATGAAGAAAGTTGTATTAATAGTTTTGGCTTTAGGATTGCTGATAGCTTGTAAAAAGAAAAAAACGGAGGAAGAACCTACTACGCCAATCACAATACCTGTAAATCCACCACAGGCACCTGTCTTTTTTATTAATATTCCTGCGGATGCGGATGGTGTCTTAACGGCTTCTCAAGATCCTTATGAATTCACTAATCTTTATGTCACTCGATTAGGCAAAGCAACTGCTTTCTTTTATACTGCACCGGGAAATTATAATTATGTTGATGCTGGAGTTGTAAAATGCAACGATTCTATATTAGTAAAACAAAGTTCAGGTTCTTATTATTTTGGTGGGAAGCCAATAAATGGTCAACCTTTTTCCGGAATAAATTACGGAAGTGGTTCTACTTGGACAATTTCCGGAACCGCGAGTGTTCCATCTTTTACTTTTGCTAATACAAATTTCCCAACTATTGCTTCATTAACGAGTGGAACTGTTATAAGTAAAACTTCTCTCAATACAATAACATTTAGCGGCGCAACAAATGCGGATTCAGTTGTAGTGATGTTGAGTTGTGATTCTGTTTTGAAAAAGAGAACTGTTTCCGCCGCAGCGGGAACTTGTACTTTTACAGCGGCAGAAGCAAGCGCAGTAAAAAAAGCGGGCTCCACTAATTTCGTGTACTTAAATTTTATTTCTTACAAAATTCAAGCGAATGCAGTTTCAACTAAGAAGTATTATATGGTAAATTCTATTACAAGTACGAATAGAGTTAATTTGCAATAGAATTTTCGGCGACTTCGGCTCCGCTCAGTCACCCCTTCAATAAATAAATTTTCCTTGTGATTCGAATATTTTTCTCCCCCTTTTTTAAGGGGGAGTACCCGCCTTGGCGGGGGAGGGGGTAATTAACGTATCTCTTTATAATCCGCAATGTGTTTAATCACAACCGAAGCACATACTAATCCAAACACCGCCGGTAAATAGGAAATAGTTCCGTAAGCTGATTTTTTAAATTTAGTTCCGTCAGTGCGCATGATGGAATATTTTGCAGGTAATTCATCAGAGAAAACACATTTCACACCTTTGTAAATTCCCATGTATTTTAAACGTTTGCGAACGTATTGCGCTAGCGGACAAATATTTGTTTTAGAAATATCTGCCACTTGAACTCTTGTTGGATCCATTTTTCCACCTGCACCCATTGATGAAATTATTTTCCGATTATTATAATAAGCTGTTTGTATCAAATGTAATTTAGGTGAAATACTATCAATGGCATCAATAATGTAAGAGTACTTTTTTTCTAATATCACCTTCATCATTTCTGGTGTTTGAAATTCTTTTATCGTTGTTAAATTAATATCCGGATTAATATCTTTAATGCGTTGCTCCATTAACAGAGCTTTACTTAATCCATGCGTTGATGAAAGTGCTTGTAGCTGACGATTACGATTAGTTGGATCAACAAAATCACCATCGATGATTGTCATATTACCAACTCCGGCGCGGGCAATGGCTTCTGCAGCGTATGAACCAACTCCACCTAAGCCAACAACCAAAACATCAGCGGCCATTAGTTTTTCTATTCCTTTTTTCCCAACTAATAATTGGGTGCGTTCCATCCAAGCGTTATCCATGTTATAAAATCTCTTCCTTAAAAATCCGTTGGTAATTACTTTTTAATTGCTCTTGTAAAAATGATTCTTCTATTCCTAAGATTTCAGAAGCTCTTTTGTAAATATCACGAATAGAAACATCGCTATCATCGTTTTCTAAAAAGAAATTTTTTCGACCAACATGTTTTATCACTTCTGATGCGTTCGAGCCATCGTCGAGAAGCGCTTTTCCAAATGACAATAGATAACCTTGCTTCAATAAATCGTTGGCGATATTTTGATTGTTGTTGAAACCGTGAATAATTACAGGAACTGTATTGTTCATTTTTTTCAGACAAGCAGTTAATTCGTTAAACGCTTTTACGCAATGAATCATTAACGGTTTTTGAACTTCATTTGCAATTTGAATTTGTTCACAGAATATTTTTTGTTGCAATTCAAAATCTGTATCAATTGCTTTATCCAAACCGCATTCACCAATCGCAATGCAGCGACGGTTACGTGTAATTGTATCCATTTCCTGCAAAATATCATTTACATCTTTGTCAATTTTCCAGGGATGAATACCAAAGGAATACAAATTTGGTTTTTTAGCCGACGGCGAATGAAGGCTAACCAACTCAACTTTGGCATCCATCATCTCTTTATGCGTATGAATGTTAATAAACACGTCTAAAATTTGTAAAAGCTTTGCGCCTACAATATTACAAAAATGGATAAATTGCCTCTCGAAATGACAGAACAATCTTATAACAAGCTTACGTCAATAACCTTAAACCACTTGGAAAGCCTTGTTGGCAAGGATTTTATAAGCGTTGAGAAGGAACAATTTGAGAAATACGGCCGCGATGAGACCGAAGATTTAGTGTTTTTTCCTGAAGTAGTTGTAAAACCTCAAACGGTTGAACAAATTTCTAAGATCTTAAAACATTGTAACGAGCAGAAAATTCCTGTGACAACACGTGGAGCAGGAACCGGATTAAGCGGTGGCGCTTTACCAATTAGAGGCGGTGTGTTGTTGAGCATGGAAAAATTCAACAAAATTTTAAATATTGATACTCGTAATTTACAAGCCACCGTTGAACCTGGCGTAATTAATTATATTTTTCAGGAAGAAGTAAAAAAACATAATTTATTTTATCCTCCCGATCCCGCGAGTTGGGGAAGTTGTAGTCTGGGTGGAAATATTGCCCACAGCAGTGGCGGACCGAAAGCAGTGAAGTATGGAACAACCCGTGATTACGTTTTGAATTTAGAAGTTGTTTTACCAAGCGGTGAAATAATTTGGACCGGAGCGAATACATTAAAATATTCTACAGGATATAATTTAACACATTTGTTTGTTGGGAGTGAGGGAACACTTGGTGTGGTGACAAAAATAGTTTTCAAATTAATTCCTCTTCCGAAATTTGATATGTTGATGTTAGTTCCATTCAATAGCGCAGAAAAAGCATGCGAAGCTGTTGGAGAGGTTTTTAAAGCAGGCATCACACCAAGCGCCATGGAATTTATGGAACGTGATGCGATTAACTGGAGTATTAAATACGCAGGAGAAGTGAACTTCGCTATTAAACCTGAATGGGAAGCTTTGTTGTTGGTGGAAGTTGACGGAAATAATATGGATGTATTATATAGTGATTGCGAAATAATAAGCAACATAATGCAACTACATGAATGCGATGAAATTTTATTTGCAGATACAGCAGACCAAAAAGCATCGTTATGGAAAATAAGAAGAAAAGTAGGGGAGGCTGTAAAAAGTAATTCAGTTTACAAAGAAGAAGACACTGTTGTAATGCGCGCTGAATTACCAAAATTATTACGCGGTGTAAAAGACATTGGTAAAAAATACGGATTCAGTTCTGTTTGTTACGGTCACGCCGGTGATGGAAATCTCCATGTAAATATTATCAAAGGAGAATTAAGTGATGAAGTCTGGAACAACGCCTTACCAAAAGGCATCACTGAAATTTTTGAATTGTGTAAATCTCTTGGCGGAACAATTAGCGGCGAACACGGAATTGGATTAGTGCAACAAAAATATATGTCAATTATTTTTCCAGCACACCAACTCCAATTAATGCGCGACATTAAAAAAGTGTTTGATCCTAATTCAATTTTAAATCCGGGAAAGATTTTTGGGTAATTTTTTGTATATTTAATCTATGAAGAAAATTCTTTTCATAGCTTTCTCGATTTTGTTTCTCAATTCTTGTATAAAGAAAAAAGCTATCAAGGCTGAACCTGATTTGGTAGGGACATGGGTAAGTAAAGAAGGAGGGTATTATTCTTGGTTGATTATTTCCTCTGATGGAAATGGTAAATACAGAACATATGATTACGTCGACAATAAAGACTTTGAGTTCAGCGGTATAACGAAGTATAGTTTATTTGAATCTAAGTTGTATGTTGGGGATACCAAATTTAAAGTAATTAGTCCGATTTCAGGAAATACGGGCGGCGTTCATTCAATAGATGCACGAGATTACAATACATTGAATATTGTTAACTACCCAGTTAAAATGAAGATTGTTCTCAAAACATCAATTTTACATGGAAGTCGCGTAATTCATTTCTATAAAATTTAGTAGTAAAGAACTCGGTAGCTGAGCTCCTAGTGCGCAGGACCGTGCGAGTCGAAGCTACTTCACAATCAA
>JAGNIU010000005.1 GCA_018000995.1 Bacteroidia bacterium | reverse complement strand
AGTCTAACCTAACCACCTCGTGGTTCTCGTAAACCATTTTGTTTAAATGCACAACTGAATAATTCATAGCTTTCTGTTTTTATTACAAAACAAAGTTACTACGTATTGATACATTGTCTTGCTACAAATTGTAGCAATATTGTAATTGTAACTAATTGATATATAGTTATTTGTAAATAAATCAGAATTTCGACCTATTAAATTTTGCTACGGAGAGTAGTAAGGGGGAAAGAATTTAAGCTTTTAAACGATCTAAGTTTTTGGCAATATAAGCATGCGTAGGTAAATGCGCTTTTTGAATGCGCTCTGCATAATTAATACTATCTAAAAGTTCTTTTTGTTTTTCATCAACTATATTTTTCTGTGCTTCAACTTCTGTTTTTTGTAGTTCAATAATTGCTTTTTGTTTTTGTGTTATTTTAAAACGATTGTACATAAAACCTGCAAATACAATAACTAATCCCAAACCTCCAAACAAAGCATACTGACGATTTTTTCTCATTGTAAGCTCAGCTTCCTGTTTTTTTATTTCAGCAGCTTGAACAAATTTTTCTTTTACATGCGCCACGCTATCGGTTGCTGTTTTTTTATCGTATTCGTATTTTAACTGCTGCTTATAAGTCGCTTTTCTGTTGTCTTCATTACTAATGCTATCCCGCATTTTAATATTCAATTTGTAATTCTCAATAGCCAGATCGTATTTACCGGTTAGCTTGTATATATAATATAAATTAACCGCAGCGCTTTTTATATCCTGCGGAAATCCAATTTCCTTGCTTATCTCCATACTTTTTAAGCTATACTCAAGAGCAAGGTTGTATTTTTTTTGTTTTACGTATAGCCAGCCAATATTACTGAGTGTATTAGCTGTTCCATGCTTATCTCCTATCTCTTCGTATAGTTTAAGACATTTGATATAATTGGCAAGAGCATCATCCGGTTTCTTTAAGTCGTCAAATACTGTTCCAAGATTATTTAAACACGCGGCCATACCTTGTAAATTTCCAATACTTTCATATAATTTATAACTCTCATTATATTTTTCAATAGCATACGAGTGATCACCTTTGTCGTCATAAACAGCACCAATATTAATTATCGAAATAGCCATTCCTTGTACATCCTTAATTTTTTTATACAATGCATATCCTTTGTTATAATAACTAAGTGCTTTTTCATTATCAGCCTGACCATGATAAATATATCCGAGATTATTTAAACAATAAGCTACTCCTAATGTATCACCAATTTCTTCCAATAACTTTAAACTTTCGGTATAATATAAAAGCGCTTGTTTTATATTACCTTGTTTTTGATGAGTTAGTCCTATATTGTTTAAAGAGGATGCAATCCCTTGTTTATCTTTTAGCTCTTTAAATATTTGTAAACTTGTTGTATAATATTTAATGGATTCGGCACCTTCATTTTTTTCAGTCGCTTCAAAGCCCAAATTAGCAATAGAGCCTGCGTAAAGTTTTCTATAAAACAAAAATTCTTTACTGCCGGCTTTTGCTGTTTTTAAATGTGTTTCGCAAATGGCAAATACTTCGTGGTTAAAAGTGCGCCATTCGGCAGTAGTACAAGCTTCAGTCAATTGGTTTAAGATTATACATTTCGCACTATCTGTTTTTGCTTTTGCCAATTCGATTTTCAATGCATCAACTTGCGGCGATTGAGCCAATACAGAATTGTACCCAACTGTTAAGCCGATAAGCACCAACACTATTTTAAAAACCGATTTCAATTCTTTTTTAATCTCGCTAAATTTTTTGCCATATAAATATCAGTAGGCATGTGTGCCTTTTGAATCCGCTTGGCATAATTAATACTATCCAAAATTTCTTCTTGTTTTACTTCGGCCAATAATTTTTGCCGTTCTACTTCTTCTTTCTGTAATTCAATAATATTTTTTTGCGCTTGCGTAATTTTAAAACGGTTGTACATAAATCCTGCAAAGACAATTACTAATATTAAGCCACCAAATAAAGTGTACTGCATATTTTTCTTATTCTTTATTTCAGTTTCCCTCTTTTGTATTTCTGCATTTTGAACTTGTAATTCTGTGGCATAAGCAACACTATCAGTCGCTGTTTTTTTATCGTAATCGTATTTTAATTGTGTACGGATTCCCGCTTTTCTGTTTTCTTCATTATTAATACTGTCGCGCATTTGAATTAATAATTCATAATTCAGTAATGCCAGTTTCAAATTACCGGTTTCAGTATAGATCTGATACAAATTATCAGCAGCATTTTTAATATTACTTGGAAAGCCCAACTCTTCACTTAATAAAAGACTTTTATTACAAAACTCAAGCGCTTTGTCATATTTCTTTAACGAAAAATAAATGCCACCAATATTATTCAGAGAAGTAGCCATTCCTGATTTGTCATTTATCTCTTCTTGTATTTTTAAACTTTGCGAATAATAATCAAGCGCCTTTTCATCATTTTTTAAATGTTGATATACCGTTCCAATGTTGTTTAACGAATGCGACATCCCATTCAGGTCATTGATCTTTTTTTGTATTTCAAGCCCTTTTGTATAGTACTTAAGCGCTTCTTCAAGATTTTCTTTATCCTGGTAGATGTTCCCGATATTTATCAGACAATACGACAAGCCATAATCATCTTTAATTTCTTCTTGTATTTTTAAGCTTTTTGTATAACAATCAATGGCCTTATTCACATCGCCTAATTCTCTGTAAAGAGTTCCAATGTTGTTTAAAGAATTTGAAATGGCAGGCTTATCCTTAATTTCTTCACGCAGATGTAAACTTTTTGTATAATATTCTAAAGCCTTTGGAATATTACCCTGATGTTTATAGGTTAACCCAATATAGGTGAGAGCATGCGCCATTCCTGTTTTGTCGTTGTTTTGCTCATGATACTTTAAAGCTCTCTCAAAACAATCCATGGCAGCCTTTATATCTCCCGAGATTTTATAAATGCCACCAAGATTTATTAGAACATTAGCGAGACCTTCACTGTTTTTTAGTTCTTCATTTAGCTTTAAGCTTTTTAAAAAATAATCAAGCGCTTCTTTGTTTTCTCCATGCATGGATGCCAAAAATCCAAAATTATTATAAGCTTCGGCGTAATGTCTTTTAAAGGCAAGTAGTTCTTTCGCCGTTAATTTATTTTTAAAGTTGGTTTCACAAATGGTTTGAATTTCTTCATTGTATTTTATCCAAACAGCATCATCTTCTTCAGCTTCAATTAAGGCAAGTAAAATATTACATCTTACCGTATCATGCTTAGCTTTCGTTAATGCAGTTTTTAATGAATCAGAATTAGCTTGAGAATAAATTCCTGTCAGAAAAATGAATTGAAATACTATGACAAGAATTTTCTTCATCCGATTAAGAATTTAAAACTTCAATAATTATTTGAAGGGCAGCTCTTAATTCTTTATTTGTAATAATTAGGGGAGGGGCAATACGCATGGATGTAGCACAATGAAGGAACCAATCTACAATAACCCCTTTTTCTATACAAGCGCTTATGATTTTCATATTTAAATCAACATCACCAAATTCTACAGCGCATAAAGCACCGGCGCAACGGACTTCTTTTATCTTGGGGTGGACTAAAACTTCGAGTAATACTTTTTCAATTTCATCAGCGCGTAAGTATAATTTTTCTTCAACAATCACTTCTAAAGTTGCTTTTGCAGCGGCAACACAAACGGCATTGCCTCCGAAGGTGGTTATATGTCCGAGTACCGGATTATTAGTCAAACAACTCATTAATTTCTCACTCGCCACAAACGCACCAATTGGTAAACCGCCGCCCATTCCTTTTGCAATTAATAAAATATCAGGCGTTACATTATAGTTCTCGAAAGCAAATAACATGCCTGTTCTTCCAAATCCGCTTTGTATTTCATCAAAAATTAAAAGTGTGCAGGTTTCATCACATTTCTTTCTTAGCCCTTTTAAAAACTCTGTATTGGCTTTATGAATACCGGCTTCACCTTGTATGGGCTCAATAATAACACAAGCTGTTTTATTGGTGATTTGATTTAATTGAGAAAAATTATTGAATTCTAATTGTGTTACATCCGGTAATAATGGTCTGAAACTTTGTTTGTATTCTTCATTTCCCATCACACTTAAAGCACCGTGTGTACTTCCGTGATATGAATTTTTGAAACAAATGATTTCACTTCTTCCTGTAACGCGTTTCGCTAATTTTAAAGCACCTTCTGTAGCTTCTGTACCTGAGTTTGTGTAATAAATACAATTTAAAGAAGAGGGCAATAATGAAGTCAGCAATTTTGCATATTGTGTTTGCGGATGCTGAACATATTCGCCATACACCATTAAGTGCATATACGTTTTTGCTTGCTCATTAATAGCAGCAATAACTTTTGGGTGACAATGACCTAAATTACTAACAGAAATCCCACTGATTAAATCAACATACCTTTTTCCACTAACATCAATTAAATGAATGCCTTCAGCTTTTACAATCTCTAAACCAAGTGGAGTAGGAGAGGTTTGCGCTACATTGTGTAGAAAAATATTTCGGTGGTTGACGTTCATTTACTTCTTTGAAAAATTTATAAATAACTCTCTGCCTTCTCTTGGCTTTATAGAGTTGTAACACAATTCAAATGTATTGAATTCAAAATAAGAAGAAAAATAATTTGTATACTCTGCTTTATTGCCGCTAAAAGGCGGACCATCTTTCTCAAATACTGTATCAAACAACACACCAACCAATTTTCCTTTAGGTTTTAGTAACGAGTGCATGTGTTTGGTGTAATCTGCTCTTAATTTTTGGTCAATGGCGCAGAAAAAAGTTTGTTCAATAATTAAATCGTATTGACCAACGTGCTTAAAAAAATCATCTTGTATTAATTGTGATGAAGGAAAATCTTTACAGCGTTCTTTAATGTTTTTTAAAGGCGCTTCAGCAAAATCCAAAACAAATACATTTTTGAAACCGTTATTAAATAAATATTCGGCTTCGTAAGAATTCCCGGCACCGGGAATAAGAATTTTTAATGATTTATCTTTTAGCTGATCGAAATAGGTTTTAAGTGGGGTAGTGATTTCGCCTGCATCCCAGCCGAAATCATTTTCAATATAACGGGTATTCCAATACTCGCTGTTTAATTGCATTTTATTGCGGACTTAAAATTTTAAGACGGATACTCTCCACACTTTGATTACTGCGTTTTAGAATAGTTATTTCGTAACCATCTTTTTCACGTTTATCATTTACTGGTGGAATTCTTCCAAAAACATAATTTACGTAACCGGAAACCGTTTCGTAATGCGGAC
Source organism: Bacteroidia bacterium (assembly GCA_018000995.1). GTDB lineage: Bacteria > Bacteroidota > Bacteroidia > B-17B0 > Aurantibacillaceae > JAHEYG01. The sequence goes on along the minus strand of JAGNIU010000005.1, from coordinate 141,023 downwards.
TCTCAGGTAAAGCAACCGGTAAAACATTATTAACGTCCACCATACTTGATTGAGCGTTTACAATATATTCGGTATCGCTTTTCTTTTCTACATCCGGTTTTTCCTCATCGTGTTCATCCTGTATCTCACCAACTAATTCCTCAATAATATCTTCCATGGTAATAATACCTGCAGTAGCACCACGCTCGTTAGTCACAACCGCCATTTGAATATGATGTTTCTGGAAGTCGCGTAACAGTTCATTAATCTTCATACTCTCCGGTACAAAATGAACAGAACGCATAATATCTTTTATACTCTTGAATTTATTTTCGATGACAGCTTTTAATAAATCTTTGCTGTGAACAATACCAATTACGTTATCGATGTCTCCTAAGTAAACCGGCATGCGCGAAAAACCTTCTTCGATGATTTGCTTAATCATTTCATCGCGACCAATTTCAACATCTAATGCAACAACACGATTTGTTGATACTAAAATTTGTTTTACAATGCGGTCGTCGAAATCAAATACGTTTTGAATTAATTCGTTTTCGCTGGGTTTAATAGCGCCGCCTTCTTCACTCTCTGTTAGTATTAAGCGTAATTCTTCTTCGGTGTGTACTTCCTCTTCAAGTGTTTTTATACCCAATAATTTTAAAAATAAGTTTGATGATTTATTTAGTAATAGAATAAAAGGACTGAATACAAAATAGAAACCTCTAAGCGGCCATGCAATGAGCATCGATGTTTGAAGAGAGTATTTTATACCAATCATTTTTGGAATTTGTTCTCCAAAAGTAATATGCAAAAATGTTATTAAGGTAAAAGCAACCGGTATAGAAATACTATGTACTGTAGTGCTAGTTAATTCGGTATCAAATTTATTAAACAGTGTAACTACCATTGCAGCAACCACACGTTCTCCAATCCAACCTAAGGCTAAACTGGCTAATGTAATTCCTAATTGTGCGGCCGAAAGATAAGCGTCTAATTTTTCAAGTAATGTACGCGCCACTTTTGCACGCTTGCTACCCTTTTGAGCTTTTACATCTAATTGAGATGCACGAACTTTAACCAGCGAAAATTCAGCCGCAACAAAAAATCCGTTCAAGAAAACAAGGAGAAAAGTAATTAAAAGGTCAACTAACATGGTTAATACAAATATAGCAAAATTGGTGAATTTTGAAGTGCAAAATAATCAGTAATTACACAAATTGGTGTAGAGTAATCATTTAGATTGAAGCTAAATCACTTCAGTTTGTTGAGTTGGGTTTGTTTCTCATCAATCATTTTTTTGAGAAGCGCAATTTCCTGCGATAAATCACTTTGGTCTTTTTGCTCATCATCATCCCACAACTTATTAATGTAATAAGGTTTTTCGTTAGCGTTATAGTAAGGTTGATTGGAACGGAAGAAACTATATAAAGGAATTTTTAATCCTTTTGAGATTAATTCAAGCGTGCGTAATTCTAATCGTTTTGTTTCGAGGGCCGTTGTTAAAGCTTCTTCGCTCATACCAACATATTCCGCTAAATCTTTAAACGAATACTTTTCTTTTTCTAATATGTCGAGAACTTTCTCTTTTAAATCCATTTCAGCCATAAATTTACGAAAAAAAAGGTAATTAAGTTTACTTAACCCCGCCCATTAGTTTTTTGATAAATGGTGATAAAGCTATTATAATGATTCCGATTATTAAAGAATAGAGCCCCAATTGCTTATAACCCTCAGTGTACACTAAAAGCTTTTCCATATTGGTTGAATTTTGTGAAGCTTCGGCGATATTAGCTCCCAATAAACCTGCAAAATATTGTCCGTAAGCACTAGCCAAAAACCACATACCCATTGCAACAGCCTGTACTTTTTGAGGAGATAGTTTTGTCATAACTGACATACCGATAGGCGATAAACATAACTCGCCAAATGTAATAATGAACCAACCAAAAGTGAATAACCCTAATGAAGTCACGCCATTCTTATTACTAAAGAATTTAGTGTAATAGAAAACATAGAAGCCTGCAGCTAAGAATAAAAAGCCTAAACCGAATTTCACGATGGTGTTAGGTTCGATTTTGCGTTTGTTCATCCAAATCCAAACTAAACCGAGTAGGGCAGCAAAACAAATTACGAATAAAGAGTTGGAGGAGTTGTTGACACCGTTAGGATCTAAAGGTAAACCCAACACATCACCACTTAAATTATTTGCAGCAAAAATACTTAAAGAGCCACCACTTTGTTCGAAGAATGCCCAGAAGAAAATAGAAAAGAACATGAATAAAATAGCAGCAACCAATCGTTTATTTTCAACTATGGTAAAATTCCGCATCTCATAAAACAAATACAATAACGAAACAGGTCCGATGATGTACATAAATATATCAGTGTAACCACTATTAGAAACCATAGCGATGATGATAGGAACAATTGCTAATGAACCAGCCATCGTTAAGTATTCGTAAAGCTTTCTCTTTTTTGGTTCCAAATGTGCTATTGGTGAATTACCAATACTTGCTAAACTTTTTTGTGTTTGCGTGAAGGTGAGTAAACTTATAATCATCACAACAGCTGCTAAACCAAAAGCAACATTCCACTCTAATCCTTCAGGAACAGCACTTGCAAATAAAGCACGTTTACCAATAGCGATACATAAGTAACCACCAAGTAATGCACCTAAATTTACACCGGCATAGAATAAAGAAAAACCAGCATCAGTACGAGGATCGCCATCTTTATACAAGCGACCAACAATTGTAGAAATGTTTGGTTTAAAAAATCCTGTACCCACAATATTGAAACCAATACCTAAAAAGAAAAATTGTTTTGGGTCGATAGCCAGAACAATACTTCCTACAATCATTAATAATCCGCCCCAGAAAAGCGATTTGCGGTAGCCAAGAATTTTATCTGCGAATAATCCACCAACAAAAGTGAACGCATAAACAAAAGCCTGAGATGCGCCGTATTGTAAGTTAGCAGCAACTTCATCTAAGTTAAGTTGACTAACCATAAAGAACACGAGCATACCACGCATGCCGTAGAAACTGAAACGTTCCCACATTTCACTGAAGAATAAGTACCATAGTTGTTTAGGGTACTTTCCTTTGAAATTTTGTATTTCTTCGATGGTTTGCATTGAGAAGTTATAAGGTTATTAAGTTATTGGTTATAGGTTGTAAGGTTAAAATTTAATAACTGATAACCTTATAACCAATAACTTTCAACTACTTCACACCGTGCATCATTCTCCTTAACATTGGAGTAATGGCGAATAAAACGATTGCAGCTAATCCGGTTAATACAACAAACACCATAAAGAATTCATATAGGTTGTGAATTTCCATTCCAACAAATACAGGGTTTGAAGCACTGATTTGATTTTCATCTAATAGTTTTATTTGATCGGCAGTCGGCGTAACTGTTTTATCAAGAATGGCTTTTAAATCAATTCCTAACTCTTGTGCTTTTTTAAATTTATCGCCTGTTGCAGGGATTAAAGCTCCTAATGATCCTGCTAGAGCATAACCTGCAGCGTTCGATAAAAAGAATACGCCGAATAATAATGAAGCAAAACGTTTTGGAGATAGTTTACCAACTAATGATAATCCAATTGGTGATAAACAAAGTTCAGCAAAGGTTTGAATTAAGTATAACAAGATTAACCATTGAATGCCTAATAAACCACTGTTGCCTAAATCTTTTACGTTATGAGCAATGATAAAATAACTTACAGCAATTAATCCTAAACCAATAGCTTGTTTTACTGTAGATAATGGTTCTTTACCTTTAGCTCTTAATTTATCCCAAAGAATACTAAACGGAAATGCAAATGCGAATACGAAAATACCATTGAAAATTTGCACCATACTCGGCGGCATTTCCCATCCAAAAATATGTCTGTCGGTTTGATTATCTGCTATAAATGTTAATGATGAACCTGCTTGTTCGAATGCAGCCCAAAAGAAGACGATGAAAAATCCTACGATGTAAATAACTAAAATTCGTTGTAATTCAACTTTGGTTAAAGATTTATCAGAGATAATTAATCCAGCTAAAGTTAAACCAAGTGCGTAAATAATAGGGTAGATAATAGTTTTTACAGGATTCGTGCCTGCTAATAAATATCTGAACACAAAAAATAAAGCAATAAAAGAAATAGCAGCTAATAATAAAGACTTTGGAGAAAAAATAGCTTTTTGCGATTCTCCTTCTTCAAAATCTGATGCATCATTATGTTTTGGTAATCCGCCTAATGGTTTTCCTTCAGGGGTAACAACGTATTTGTTTTTAAGAAAATAAAAAACAGCTGTACCGATTACCATTGCTACTGAAGCTGCTAAGAATCCCCATTTGAAAGCGTGGATATCACGAATCCCACCCGGATCCTTCACATCACCAACTAAAGGACAAATTAACTGACCTAAGAAAGCACCTAAGTTAATTCCCATGTAAAAAATAGTGAAAGCTGTATCTAATTTACTTTTCTCTTGTTTAGGATAAAGACTTCCTACCATTGAAGAAATATTTGGTTTGAAGAAACCATTACCAAAAATGATGATAGTTAATGCAACCCATAATAAAGTTTTTGCTAATTCAAGGTTTGATGAAAATACTGTAGCACTTGCAAATAGAATCATTTGTCCAACAGCCATCATTAAACCACCCAACATGATACAATTACGGTTACCGAAAAAACGATCAGAAATAAAACCACCTAACATTGGAGTTAAATAACACAATCCTAAAAATCCACCATAGATTAAAGAAGAATCTGCTTCTTTCATCATTAATGAATTCACCATAAATAAAGTGAGGATAGCCCGCATTCCATAAAAGTTGAAGCGTTCCCACATTTCGGTTCCGAATAATACCCAAAGTCCTTTTGGATGAGCAGTTTGACTAGTTTGGTTCATAGATTTAGATTAATGAATGGCTAAAATAGGAGTTTTATTTAAAGTGAGCAACCCCAGGAAGGGGGAATTACGAGGGACGATTGACGAATGCTTGATAATTAAGCAGTTCATTCATTATTCGTACTTTGTCATTCGTAAATCGTACTTCTAATAAACGTGTTGTCCGCCGTTGATCGAGTAATTTGCTCCGGTAATAAAACTGGTTTCCTCGCTTGCTAAAAAGCTAACTAAATGAGCAACTTCATGAGTTCCGCCTAAGCGACCTACAGGAACTTGTGCTACAATTTGATTTAATACTTTTTCAGGAACAGCCATTACCATATCGGTACCAATATAACCCGGGGAGATGGTATTAACCGTTACTCCGTATTTTGCCACTTCCATTGCTAATGATTTTGTGAAACCATGCATACCTGCTTTTGCAGCACTGTAATTCGTTTGTCCGAATTGTCCACGCTGACCGTTTACAGAAGAGATATTAATGATACGACCGAATTTACGTTCAATCATTCCGTCGAGAACATTTTTTGTGCAATTAAAAACGCTATTAAGATTGGTGTTTATTACTGCGTACCAATCTTCTTTTTTCATATTTACTAAACGGCTATCACGAGTGATACCTGCGTTATTTACTAATGTGTCTATGGTTCCAACTTCGGCTTCAATTTTTTTAACCATTTCGGCAGCGCTATCAAAATCGCTAACATCACCATAAAATAATTTAATATTAAAGCCTTCACCTTTCATTTGCTCTAACCATTTATCGGCTTTTTCTTTAGTATGATAATTTCCTACAACATTAAAACCATCATTGTATAATTTTTTGCACATCGCTGTTCCGAGTCCGCCTGTAGCGCCTGTTACTAATACTGTACGATTTTTTTTGTTAGGCATAGTGTGAAGAGTTAGCTATTTTTTATTTTGTCGACATTTAAAACAAGGGCTTCGCCGCTGGTACAAACAAGACCTGTGTTCTTATCTTTAATAAGTGTTTCAACTGTTGCGCGGTTTTTATCGCCAATCACTTCTTTTACTGAGAAAACTGCTTCGTATTCTACTTCCACATACATAGGTTTTAAAAAACTCAACGATTGTTTAAGATAGATAGTTCCTTCGCCCGGAAATAATGTTCCGAATACTTTACTGAATAAAGAGGCGCTTAACATGCCGTGCATGATAGGACGTTTAAACATTGTTTTTGCGGCATAGTCGGCATCTGTGTGAACAGGATTTTTGTCGCCGGTAACTTCCGCAAAACGATTAACTTCATCTTGCGAAAATTTAAAATTGTGGGTATAAACTTCGTTTACTTTAATCATAGTGGCTTAAACGTTTGTAAGTTAAGGAGTTCAAAGATAAAACAAATTAATTTAACGACAAAAGACTGATATTTATCGATTATTTAACAAATATTTCATACAAAAACTTGACATGTATATGTAAAATGTACGATATTTGCATAAAATTAGAAAATAGCCACTTAACTAATTGAAAATCAATAAGTAATATGGTAAACATCTGAATAACAATTTATTAAAATATAAGTAACATGAAAACAAACAATCCATTCATCGACAGTATCATCGAAACGCAAACAACCGTTATGAATAACTGGGTGGACACAACTAAGAAATTTCAATCAGCTATTACCAATGGTAATATTACGGATGAAGGACAAAACATTTACAAAGAATGGTTTGAAAAGCAATCAAATCTTTTAGGTGGTATGCAATCAGGAGCAAATCCTTTTGCATTTAACCAAAACAAACCTGAAGAGTTTTTTAAGAACTGGTATAACCAACAATTAAGCTCTATCAAGCAAATGACAGATTTTAACCAAAGCATTTATAACAGCGTTGCAAATTATGGTAAGCCTGCTAGCGATTACATGAACAACTTCGCAACCATGAATAGCTCTTGGACTAATATTTACAATAGCTGGATCAACACTTTAAACACATCTTACGATGGGTTTTCAAAAAATTTAAACTCTCCTTTTAATAAGGATATGTTTAAAAACATGTTTGAAAGCAATCAGGTTTATATCAAAGCACAAGAAGCTTTCCAACCAATGTTAAAAGCTATTCAAAGCAATGATTTTAGTGCTGAAACTTGGAAAAACATTTACAACACTGATAACTACAAAAAAGTAACTGAGCAATTATTCGGTAACTTTTTTCAAGGCGGGAACATGAAAGATGTTTATGATAACTTAAATTCTCAAGTTCATAATTTCTTCACTAACCAAAACAATTTAAGCAAAGAATATTTTGCTCAAATTCAAGGTATGAAAACTGAATTCCCTAACATGTTTAGCGGTAATTTTGAAAAAATGAAGGATTTATATAGCCAAGTTAATAACGTATTCGGTAAAACATTTGAACCGGTATTAAAATTAGCTAATCCAAGCAAGGAAAAAGAAAACGTTGAAGCTGCAATTGGTTTAATGGATAAAATTGCTGAATACACTATTAAGCAAAACGAATTACAATACAGTTTATATTCTACAACTCAAAAATCATTAGAAGCAGTTGCAAAAGAATATGCTGAGAAATTTAAAGACGTAAAACCGGGAGTTACTCCAAATCCTCAAGATGTTTATAATGATTGGGTAAAAGTTAGCGAGAAGTTTTTTGCTGAATTATTAGCAACTGATGAGTTTTCTAAAATGAAATCAGAAACTATTGGTTTAGGAATGGACGTTAAAAAACAATTCGAAAAACAATTCGAAAACGTTTTCGAAAGCTACCCTGTAGTTTTCCGTTCTGAAATCGAAGAATTATATAAAACCATTTACGATTTAAAGAAAACCGTAAAGGATTTACAAACTAAATTAGCTATTAACGGTACAGCAGTTGATATGGAAGATGATAAGTCTTCTAAGACTTCAAAGAAGAAGTAATCAATTACTCATAGCTGCAATCAGGCTGTCCCTTTAGTGTTTGTGGGACAGCCTTTTTTATTTTACCTTGTACCATGTTTAAAAAACGGAACTTATACAACACTATTTTCTTCGCGTTTTTTCTCTCCATTGTCTTTACCTTTTTCTATTTCAGACCACTTAACTCAGAATGGTATAGGATTATTACAGCTGATGGTTTAGGGTATTACTCTTATTTACCCGCTAAATTCATTTATAACGACGAAAACCTCGATTTTAAATGGTTTAACGATGTTTATAATCAATACTACAAATACAATTCGTTTGCCACACCTGTCGAGAATTTTACGGCCGAGTTTAACGGCAAACAAATAAATAAATACTATCCCGGGATGTCGTTTTTGTGGATGCCGTTTTTTTTAGGAGTACATGCTGTTTGCAAGGTATTTGGTTTGCACGCTAATGGGTTTTCGCAACCTTATCAAATGGCTATTGGTTTTGCGGCAGTGTTTTATACATGTTTAGGGTTATGGTTTCTAAGAAAATTCCTACTAAAATTATTTAAGAACGAACTTATTGCACTGTTAGTTCCGATTACTATTTTTTACGGCACTAATTTATTTACGTTCACTATTTATTCAGGTTCGTTTACACATGCTTATGGTTTTACGTTTATTACCATGGCACTTTATTTCGCCTGGTGTTTTTTTAATGAGGAGCAAGATAAATTTAAAAATGGGCTTTGGTTTTTGTTATGCACTTTGATTGTCGTTTTTGTTAGACCCATCAACATTCTTTTTTTATTAGCAGTTCCGGCTTTTATGAACAGAATTTCTATTAAAGAAATTTTGAAGCAAATAAAATTAACACCCATTGTTATGGTTGTTATGTTGATAATTGGATTACTTTCTTATTGGCATTTTTCTATTCTGTATACGCAAACACAATCTTTATTTCCAAACACCTACTCAAACGAAAAGTTTCATTTCGAAAGAGGGGCGCATCTGTTCGATATTTTATTGAGTTATCATGCGGGTTGGTTTTTGTATGTGCCCATCGCTTTAATTTCTGTTTTATCTCTAATTTTTATTGGGAAACGTAAGCAAAATCTATTTCTATTTTTACTCTTAGCGGTTGTTAGTTATTTGTACAGTAATTGGTGGTTCTATACTATTTTCTGGAGAGTAATTGTCGATTTTTCAGGAGTCGTTGCATTGCTTCTTGGGTATTTTCTTTTTTATATTTTGCAAAAACAAAAAACATTCCGAATTGCTTTAACAGTTGTAATACTTAGTGTTTTTTATTTTCAGTTGAAAGCTTATCAATTCCGCAATAGTATTTTAGACGCTAATTATAATTACAGTGATTATTATTGGAAGAATTTTTTCACTATCCGACCCTTAAATATTTATCCTGTACATCCCCAAACAATCCTGAAAAAAACTGAGTACGAATACAATTATGATGCAGTAAATGATTCCAATATTGTGAGCGAAATAAAGTACCAAGGAAAAGGCGCTCTTAAACTTCACGTTAAAAATCATTTTTCAGAACCTCATTTATTTAAAATGCCTGAATTTACCGGTCAACAAGGATTCAGTAAAATTAAAACTTCGTTCTACGTTTATTTTACTGATAGTATAAAATCCATGCAATTGGTTTATGCTTTTCAGAATAAAGGGAAACAATTATTCTATTTCACGAACTATATTCAAATGGACAGGATACGCTATAACGAATGGGACTACAAAGAAATTGGCTGCGATGTTCCCCGCGAAGTCACCGCATCTGATACCGTAAGTATATTTTTCTGGAACGATTGGGGTGTAAATAAGGTCTACATCGATAAAGTAAAGCATGAATTCTTTTTAACCGATGCCTCAATGGAAATGGTGCCCTGATGCACTTAAAATTCCTGTAATTCTTATCGAAAAAATCACTATTTTTAAGAACAGAACCTGATACTTTTTTTATGGAAAACGATATGTTTAAAGAGATGGCCGACATGAGCCAGAAAATGTTTAAAAGTTACGAAACTTTAAAACAATTAGATGAAGTTGATATTGCTTCAACTCCAAAAACTGCAGTTTACAACGAAGATAAATTAACCCTTTACCGCTACAACCGCGATACAGAAGCTACTTATAAAACTCCTGTTCTAATTGTTTACGCATTGGTAAACACCTATAAAATGTTGGATTTGCAATCTGACCGCAGCTACATTAAAAAATTAATGGAAGCGGGATTAGATGTGTATTTAATTGATTGGGGAAATCCTACTAAAGGCGATCGATACATTAGCATGGATGATTATGTAAATGGTTACATCAATAATTGCGTTGATTTCATTCGTAAAAAGCACCGCATTGATAAGGTAAATATTTTAAGTATTTGTCAAGGCGGAACCTTAAGCGTTATTTATTCTTCTCTATACCCAAACAAAGTAAAAAATTTAGTAACGCACGTTACACCAATTGATTTTAGTACGAATGATGGTTTATTATTCCGTTGGAGTAAATCTATGGATTTTGATAAATTGGTTGAAGGTTATAATGGATTAATTCCCGGTGATTTCTTAAATCAAGGTTTTGATATGTTGAAACCAATGATGAAAATTCAAAAACAACAAAGCTTAGCAAACAGCATGGAAGATAAAGCTAAGCTGTTAAACTTTTTAAGAATGGAAAAATGGATTAGCGAAAGTCCTGCCCAAACAGGAGAATGTTTCCGTCAGTTCATGAAAGAATTATACCAGCAAAATAAATTAGTAAAAGGTGAATTAGAAGTAGGAGGGAAGAAAGTAAATCTTAAAAACCTTACTTCACCATTATTAAATATTTATGCAACCGAAGATCATTTAGTGCCACCAGCTGCAACTATTCCCCTCAATGATTTAGTGGGTAGTAAAGACAAAGAATTATACAGCTTTAAAGGCGGACATATCGGCGTATTTGTAGGAGGAAAGTCTCAAAAAGAACTAGCTCCTGCCGTTACAGAATGGCTTAAGAAGCGCGATAAGTAGGCTTTTTAACATCAAATAGTTAAATTCTATTCATTTCTCTGTCCTTTAACATAGGGTAAAAAGCGTAAATTTACTATTCTATGAAGAGCGCTTATATTTTCCCGGGACAAGGTTCCCAATTTTCTGGTATGGGGAAGGACCTTTACGAGTCGTCACCCTTAGCAAAAGAATTATTTGAAAAAGCTAATTCAATCTTAGGATTTAGAATTACGGATATTATGTTTTCAGGTACCGATGAGGAACTGAAACAAACCAAAGTAACGCAACCCGCTATTTTTTTACACTCAGTTATTTTAGCAGCCACAAAAGGCGAAAGCTTTAAACCGGATATGGTAGCAGGACATTCTCTTGGAGAATTTTCAGCTTTAGTAGCTAATAAAACATTGAGTTTTGAAGACGCCTTAAAATTGGTTTATGCCCGCGCTCTTGCTATGCAAAAAGCTTGCGAGCAAAATCCTTCAACAATGGCAGCTGTTTTAAATTTGGATGATAAAATAGTTGAGGATATTTGTAAAGAAATTACAGCGTCTGGACATGTTGTTGTTGCAGCAAATTATAATTGTCCCGGACAATTAGTTATTTCGGGAAGTACAGAAGGAATTACAATTGCTTGCGAAAAAATGAAAGCAGCCGGTGCAAAACGGGCTTTAGTATTACCTGTTGGTGGCGCGTTTCATTCACCATTAATGGAACCTGCCCGTGTTGAATTGGAAGCCGCAATAAACGCAACGAAATTTAATGTGCCAATTTGCCCTGTTTACCAAAACGTAACAGCTTCTGCGGTTTCTGATCCCAACGAGATTAAGAAAAATTTAGTAGCACAGTTAACCGCTCCTGTTAGATGGACGCAAACAGTTACACAAATGATTGCTGATGGAGCTACTTCTTTTACAGAGGTTGGTCCCGGTAAAGTATTACAAGGCCTTGTTAAAAAAGTAAACGCAGGTATGGAAACCGTTAGCGCATAAAATTATGAAGAAACTAATAATCACCATTTTTTTACTGGCCTCATTAGTTGAAGTGAATGCTCAGTTTTTTAGAGGTATCGGTATTTTTGTTGGCGTTAATCAAAGTAGACACCGTTATAAGAATTTGTTATCGCCAACAAAGGATAATAATAATCCGCAGTTCAATGCATTTTATCCGCAAAACCATCACTCGGCTGAATATTTTAGTTATGCAACAGGACTATTTCTTGAATTTTTGAGATACGATCATATCCGTTGGCAAACCGAATTAGAGTACACTCAAAAAGGGGCCGTTGAACAATATGTTACCAATTGGGTAACGGGTGAACGTAATGGAGGTTCTGCTGCTAATATTTACAAATACATTCAGTGGAACAATTATTTAAAGTTTATGCAACGTACCGGTCGCAAAGGACAAGCGTATTTGATGGTTGGTGCTAAGATAGAATATTTGTTATCATTTGCTGCTCCTGTTTTTCCTGAGGTGGCTGGCACGTTTCCGAAAATTTGGTTTAGTGGTGATGTTGGTGTAGGTTGGGAATGGTTTGCTACAAAAAAATGGCATCCGTTTATCGAATTTCATTGGAATCCTGATATTGGCTATCAACCTCCTCGTGCAAACACTGCTATCCGTAACCGCACATTTGAATTAAGGATTGGTGTAATTTTCAGACCACTTCCAAAAAGTATCGACGATTGTAATGCTCCAAAATATCACGGTAACTATTATTAAAATTTAATTTCTAGAAATTATGGTAATGAATAAAGATGTATTGTTTTCTCTCACCAAAGGCGCTCTTGCCCCACAGGAAGAGATGTTGGAGGTGGCCCGCAAAAAAGGAAAACTATTCATTGGCATTCCCAAAGAAATTGCATTTCAGGAAAACCGTGTGCCTTTAGTGCCTGATGCTGTTGCTTTGTTGGTGAATAACGGTCACCGCATTTTAATTGAAACAGGTGCCGGTAAAGCTGCTCACTTTGATGATAAAGATTATAGCGAAGCAGGAGCAGAGATTGCACACTCACCGGAAGAAGTTTTTAAAGCAGATATCATTTTAAAAATAGCACCTCCTACATTAGAAGAAATTGAATTGATGAAACCGAAACAAACATTGTTTTCGGCTTTACAATTAACTGTACAACCTGAAGATTTCTTAAAAAAATTAATTGCTAAAAAATTAAACTGCGTTGCTTTTGATTTAATTGCAGATGATGCGGGAATTTTCCCAATCATCCGTGCGATGGGCGAAATTGCTGGTGGTGCCAGTATATTAATTGCAGCTGAGTTATTAAGTAACGTTAATCAAGGTGTTGGTTCAATTTTAGGAGGTATTAGCGGGATTTCTCCAACCGAAGTAGTTATTATTGGTGCGGGAACTGTTGGTGAATTTGCGGCACGTGCTGCTTTAGGATTAGGCGCAACAGTAAAAGTATTTGATAATTCAACATCACGTTTACGCCGTTTACAAAATCAATTGGGTACACGTGTATTTACTTCAGTAATTGTACCACGTGTATTAGAAAAACATTTGCGCACTGCTGATGTAGCTATTGGAGCCTTACGCGCAACAAAAGGACGCACACCTTGTATTGTTACAGACGAAATGGTAGCAGAAATGAAAAATGGTTCTGTTATTGTGGATGTGAGTATTGACCAAGGTGGTGTGTTCGAATCATCGCATGTAACAAATCATAGTAAGCCTACATTTAAAAAACACGGTGTAATTCATTACTGTGTTCCAAATATTGCTTCGCGTGTAGCGCGTACTGCTTCTTTTGCTTTTAGTAGTATTTTCTCTCAAATCATCATGAATATGGGTGATGAAGGCGGATTTGAAAGTTTAGTTCGCAGAGATTCAGGTGTACGCAACGGGGTTTATGTTTACAATGGTATTTTAACTAACCAATACATGGCCGAAGCGTTTAATCTTCCTTACAAGGATATTAATTTATTAATGGCCGCCATCTAGTTATTTATGTCTGAAACAAGTCTCGAATTATTGAAGTACCCCAATGGAAAATTTACAAGGGGACTTAGTTACACGTTTTCTGAAACAAAAAAAAATATTGAGGAGTTCAAGGCGTTTCCTGTTAAACTCGATTCACTTGTAAAAAATTGGGACGATAAAATATTATCTGTTAGTTATCGTGAAGGTGGTTGGAATGCACGACAAATTATTAATCATTTAGCAGATAGCCACGCTCAATTATTATTAAGATTTAAAAGCACTTTAACAGAAGAAAAACCGGAAGTGCGACCATATTTGCAAGATGAATGGGCTAACTTATATGATGGATTAAACTCACCTATACAACCTTCACTTCAAATAATTAGTGGCATTCATGCCCGTCTTGTTTTTTTGTTTAATACGTTAAGTGAATCAGATTGGCAAAAAACAATTTATCATCCCGAAAGCAAACATACTTTTACTTTAGCTGAGTTGTTGGCATTATATGTTTGGCATGGAAATCAGCATTACGGACATTTAAAGATTATACAATCCAAAAAATAATTTAAACTGTTATTGCAATCAGGGTAACATCATCTACTTGTTCAAGATTCCCTTTCCAATTCTCAAATGCTTTATGGATGGTTGTTTCTTGTTCGTCCAATAGTTTGCCGTTTACTGAAACTAAAAGTTCTTCCAGTTGTTTGTATTTGAATTTCTTTCCTTTTGGTCCACCAAATTGATCTGCGAAACCATCTGTAAATAAATAGAAAGTACTTGTATTATCTAAAGGTATTTCGTGTGTAATAAAAGGTTTAGGATTATCAGTTTTTCCTATAGATTGTTTATCACCTTTTACTTCAGTAATAATTCCATTATTGATATACCATAACGGATTATAAGCTCCGCTCCAAAATAATTTTTTATCCTTTTTATTTATTGCGCACAACGAAATATCCATGCCATCTTTTACTTCAGTACTGCTTTTAGCAAATGTTTCAAGAACGAGCTCTCTGGTCTTATCTAAAATTTTTCCAGGTTCACGTAAGCCGAATTCTTTTAAACTCCTGTTTAAAGCATTACTACAAACTACCGATACCATTGCGCCCGGTACGCCATGGCCTGTGCTATCAGCCGCAGCAATAAATATAGTGTTATTCACATATTCCATCCAGTAAAAATCACCAGCAACAATGTCTTTTGGCTTATAGTATATAAAACTGTTCGGTAAATATTTTTTTACGTACTCATCGGGCGGTAAAATAGCGTCCTGCAAACGTTTGGCGTATGTGATAGAATCAAGAATCTCTTTATTCTTTTCTTCAACAATATGTTTTTGCCTTTCAATTATTGCTTTTTGTCTCGTGGTTAAACGGAAACGTTTATAAAGAAAGAAAGAGAAAATCAAAACAATAGCTAATATACCAACTACCGCAGCTATGATAATTTGTTGCTGCTTTTTCTCTTCCCGTGAAATTGTTTTTAGTTTCTCCTGCTCGGCTTCCGATTTTATTTTTAATTCCGCTTCCTTTTTTTCAACCTCAAAACCGGTTTTTATATCGCTGAGTTGTTTGGTATTCTCTAAATTAAAAACACTATCCGTTAAATCTTTATACTTCACATGATATAAAAAAGCATCCTTATAATTATTTGAATTGGCGTTCGCTATCGAAAGATTTTGGTAATTAAGTCGCAATCCTTCTATATCCTGTATCTCTTTGTTTAATTTTAATGAGAGCTGTGCATATTTATTTGCTTCTGTGGGCTTCTTCATTTGATTGTAAGCTCCGGCAATACTGTTATAAGTGGTAGCTAAGCCATACTTGTCGCCTGATTGCTCGCAAAGCTGTTGGGATTTAAAAAGATAAGGAAGCGATTGTTCAAATTTCGATTGTTCTTTATACACATCGCCTATAGCGCCATAAGTTAAAGCAAGTCCAAAAATATCGTTTAACTCTTCATTTATTTTTATGGCTTTGAAATAGTATTCCAGGGCTTTGTCATATTTTTTTTCAAATTGATATACTACACCAATGTTTGAGTAACAGGATGCAATCCCATCTTTATCTCCAATCTCCTCACGGATTTTTAGTGCTTTAGAATAATAATCTGTCGCTTTTTTAAAGTCTGATTGCTTCGTATAAACATTCCCGATATTATTTAAAGAGGAAGCGATATCGTACTTGTCTCCTATCAACTCCCGCATTTGCAGGGCTTTTAAATAGTATTCAAGCGCCCCGGTAAAATTAGAGAGGTTTAGGTAAACATTTCCGATGTTATTATAACTTGCAGTTATACCGTTTTTATCACCAAGTGTTTGGCGGATAGATAAAGCTTTTTGTGCGAACTCAAGTGCTTTATCAAAGGTTCCAATATTATAATAAGCCACGCCCGTATTGTTGTATGCTGCAGCAATGTGTTTTTTTTCGTTGGTTTGTTCTAAATATTTCAGTCCTTCCAGTCCTAATTCAATAGCTTTAGTATTATCTCCTTCATTAATATACACGATTGCCATAATGCCTTTGGCTCTGCCGGCATACAGATTGTTCTTTAGTTTTTTGGCAAGCTCAAATTCATACTTAGCCATTAAGAGGGCGGAGTCAGGATTAGACGCTGATCTATCTGATGCGGCATTGTGAATGGCTTTTAGCCTTGTTGTATCGTGTAATTTCGGGTTGTTAAAGTCTTCCCACCATTTGTTATTTTGCGCATTAGCCGGGTTCTGGGAGATAATGGCTAACACAAGGATTATAAAGACGAAAAACGGGCTTTTGTTCATCATAAAACCAAATATATTCAAATTTTATTAAACCTATTCGTATTTTTAGACTTTAATACAAAATGAAATTCTTACAGCGATTAAAATTTTACGGTATTGGTTTTGGAATGGGTTGCCTCATTGTTTATGCAATGGTAGGAAACAGAAGTTGTGTTACCACCAACGAAATGAAAATGCAGGAATTAGTTTTCCAACCATTTGAATTCAGCGAAAAAGCTCAATGCAAATTGAAATGTTTAGTGTACAACGAACAACTTCTGAAAATTGAAATGCGCAACTTTGAAGTGAATTACGATTTGACCCAGGTTCATGCTGACCCTTGCGGAACTTATTTTATCCAACCAAAAAAGGAATTCTGGTCTAAATACAAATTCGATTTTGTAATTAATGATTGTGACTCTGTATCTAAGATTTTAGATATAAATATTCAAGACAAGAATGTGAAGTGCGATTGTAAGTAAAGTGTCTTCGGCTACGCTCAGACACCGGACACTGAGCGGAGTCGAAGTGACCGTTAAGCCTTTCTTACAAACTCCGACTTCAATCCCATTGCACCAAATTCATCTACTTTCGCGCTGATGTTATGATCGCCATCAACTAGTTTGATGTTTTTCACTTTAGTGCCGGCTTTTACAGATTTAGTAGAACCTTTTACAGGTAAATCTTTAATTATAATTACAGTATCGCCTTCAGTTAAAACGTTGCCGTTAGAATCTTTCACAACCGAGGTGTCTACTACTTCTTCAACAACTTCCTTTCCGGGAATCCATTCATGGAAACATTCCGGACAAACAATTGTTGTACCACTTTGATAAGTGTATTCACATTTACATTTCGGACATGGAGGAAGTTCAGCTGACATAGTAATAAAATTTATTGGGTAAAGGTAGGATAATTATTGAGGTATTTGGATTGATTTTTGTCACAGATTATTGAAACAAAAAAGCCCCACTTTTCAGTGAGGCTTTGAATATTATTCAAATTAATTACCCTGTGATTTTGTTACGTAAACTATAAATCTTCTCGCTGATAGATTTGAATTTTGCATCGTCAATATCTTTCGCGTCTTTAATCTCGTTAATTTCTGCATGAATTTTTTTGAATTCATCATTTAAAGCAACTGCTTCTTTTTTGTCTTTGTAATCTTCTAACAAATCAATTAAGTTCTTTAAATAAAAACGTTGATCCCAAACTGCTTTGTGGGCTTTTAATTTTGCATCGGCGTTAGAAGTGTTCTCGCCAATTTTGCAAGTTAAATATAAACCTTCAATCCAAGTTCCTGCAAAAACAGTTGATGCAGTATAAACACGTTCGTTAGTTCTTAAGTATGAATCGCTTTTTACAAAAATGTCACTTAAAATAGTTAGTAACGAATCTTTGCTTCCTAAGTTTGTTTCAGCACGTTTACCAACCATGCGGTCAACTGCACCTTTTAAACCTAAGTTGTCAGATTGAACTAAAACAGTTTTCATGTATTTCATTACATCTTGTCCTTGGTTATTTACCATAGCATAAGCCATGTCAATATTGTAAATTCCTAAAGTAACCGACTTAGTAAATTCGTCTTTATAATTATTTGATTTTTTAGGATCATTTAAAAGTGAATTGTCATAATCAACACCCCAACTAGAGATATCATTAATCATATTAACCGGAGAAGGAATGTTTGCGATTGCGAAATCGAATTTAAATTTAATTTCCTCGTTAACTGTAACCGGTGTAGTATCTTCAGGTACGGTGTACGCTGTAGTATCTACGTGTTCACCTGCATCTTCAGCATCTTTATTGCCACCGCAAGAAAATAATAAAACACCCAAAGTAAGGGGTAAAACAAGGCTTAATTTTTTCATTTCGATTAATTTTTTAAAAACTTGAACAAATATAATATTTTAGATGAAACAGGCTTCAGGACGTAGGACTAAATTCTCAATTTTGTTAAGTTTGTCTGATAAATTTTAAGGCATTAATAACTGAGTTTTATGTCCAACAGCCCTTATCTTTATGCTTAATTATGTACGACGATAATTATTTTATGAACGAGGCATTAAAAGAGGCACAAAAAGCCTTTGATGCTGATGAAGTTCCCGTTGGCGCTGTAATTGTTGCTAATAATAAGGTAATAGCACGCGGACATAACTTAACCGAGCGTTTAACCGATGTAACGGCTCATGCCGAAATGCAGGCTATTACTGCCGGAGCCAATGCTTTGGGAGGGAAATACCTTCACGAATGTACATTATATGTTACCCTTGAGCCTTGCCCGATGTGTGCGGGTGCTCTTAATTGGGCTCAAATTACTAAAGTGGTTTATGGTGCTTCTGATGCAAAACGTGGATTTACTACCATTAGTAATTCAATGTTACACCCTAAAACTATTGTTGTAAATGGAATTCAAGAGCAAGCCTGCTCTGAAATCATAAAAAAATTCTTTTCTTCTAAAAGGGATAAATAACTGATATTCAGTTATTTAATAGTGATTACTTTTTCAGTAAAGGTTTCCGACCAGCTTGCCCAATTTAAACGGGCATCATATTCTTCGCGGGTGGTTTTGCTTAGTGTTTCATAACGACCTTTTTCAGAGAGGATATCACTGATTTTTTGAGCGTAGGCTTTTCCGGTATCATTAAAGTCAATTAAAAAACCATTTTTCCCTTCGGTGATATGACCCGCCACACCACCTGTGTTAGCCGATAGTATTGGTAAGGCATAAGCACTGGCTTCACAATATACTATAGGCGTACAATCAAATCGGGTAGGTAGGATGAAAAAGGTATGTGATAAAAATAACTCTTCTAATTGTTTACGGCCTTCTTCTGTGTTTTTATTTATGAAGGGAATGATGGTTAATCTTTCGTTCTTGATTTCTTCCGGAGGGGTACAGCCACAAACCGTTAGTTTAGCATCAAATCCCATTTTCACCAATTCGTTCATGGCATTTAAAGCAATGTCAACACCTTTGTTCTCCCAATATGTACCAACTAATAACAAATTGCATGCAGATGGCTTACGATTTGCAAATACAAACTCCGCCGATGGCAACACGTCCATATTAGCACCAAATGGTATAACGAGTGTTTTTTCTTTTGGTAATTTGTATTCTTTAATAGCGGTATCAGCGGCCCATTGTGAAGAGAAAACAATCAACTCACAATTGTGCATGGCCACTTTATCGGTATTAATACTTTGTTGTTCCGAAAACTTCCAAAGCTTTTTAAAAATGTTGTGATAGTTGATAGTGCCCGCAATAGTTCTGTCTAATACCAAAACTTTAGGAGTCTTAGTTTTTAAATAACCAATGTAAGCAACGCCGGCTGGAGAAATTATTAAATCGTAATTTTTTCCTTCAAGCTTTTTTGAAAATAATCTTGCGCAAGCTTTTGCATATATGGTGGAATGCCGGTAATCAAATCGTTTCCCAACTAAAAGCGAAAATGCGTGAATGATTTTGCAAATGAAAACCGTAAACTTCGGTTCAGCCGGACCTAATAAATCAATTTGAGAAAAATGAGGTTGCAGACTTTTCCAAACGTAATGATCAGTACCGCTCCACGAATGTTTGTTGTGCGGGTCGGTAACCGTAACATATGCAACTTTCTTCTGGAGCATTACTTTAACGATTCCATTTTATTAATTAAATCCACTAAACGCGAGCTATAGCCCCATTCGTTATCGTACCAGCCAATAATTTTTACCAAATTTCCTACAATACTCGTGAATTCAGAATCAAAAACAACGCTGTAAGTATTTCCAATCACATCAACAGATACAATCGGGTCTTCGGTATATTGTAAAATATTTTTTAAATGTGTTTCAGATGCTAATTTATAAGCATCATTAATTTCTTTTACAGTTGGAATTTTTGTTAACACACAAGTAATATCCGTTAATGAACCATCAGGAACAGGAACGCGCATACCGCAACCACCAATTTTACCTGCTAACTCAGGAAATATTTTTGTAATTGCTTTTGCTGCACCTGTTGTGGTTGGAATAATACTCATAGCCGCTGCACGTGAGCGACGTAAATCTTTATGCGGCGCATCGTGTAAACGTTGGTCGCCGGTGTAAGAGTGAACGGTACTGATATAAGCTTCTTCGATATTAAATTGTTCTAACACTTTCAACATTGGAGCTGCACAATTAGTAGTACAAGATGCGTTTGAAACAATAATATCACTCTTATTTAAAATACCATCGTTACAACCTAATACAATTGTTTTTGTTTCATCAGAGGCAGGAGCAGAGATAATTACTTTTTTTGCACCCGCTTTAATATGTTTGTTAGCCGATTCAGTGGTTAAAAAATGTCCGGTTGACTCAATAACATAATCTACATTCAATTCTTTCCACGGTAAAGTAGAAGGATCTTTTTCGGCAACCACTCTTATCTTTTTACCATCTACAATTAAATGATGTTCATCGTGACTCACTTCGCCTTTAAAGCCACGGTGTACCGAATCATACTTTAATAAATGCGCTAGTGTTTTTGTATCGGTTAAATCGTTAATAGCTACAATTTCAAAATTAGATTGCGTGTGTGCAATTCTAAAAAAGCAGCGACCAATTCGCCCAAAGCCATTTATGGCAATTTTAATTTTACTCATCGAGTTTCAGGTATTTAATTATTTTTTTATCTAATGGTGTGCGTTTATCGTTTTTTAAATCATACAAAAACCAATCGTCATCCAACAAAGCTACGGTATCGTTTTTTAAATAGTAAATGTATTCTGCTTTAACGTGCTTTTCTTTTTTTTCTTTCAAGTCAAAAATCACAAATTCATTTTCCGATTCAAATAAGCGGTAAACAGCGTAATTTTTTCCCGCGCATTGTATGTGTTTTGAACTGGTATGTGTTTTCTCACCTTTATAATTATAAATATCATCGTTGCCATTAAATTTACTGCCTGCAGTGCAACAATAAATAACAGAATCATAAACATTAAAACTTATTTTGGAGTAGGTAGGAGCTATAATTTGTTTTGAGGCCTCATCCATTAATCCCCATAACGAACCAATTTCGAATGCATAAAACCCGGGAACTTTAGTGAAATTAATATTGTCGTAGGTGCCAGTAGAAATTTGAACTCCCTTTTTTGTGGTGAGTATTTTTTTGCCGTTTATGGCTGCAACGAAAATCTGACTATTATTTAAATACAAAGAACCTGTTTGTTTATTTACATTCACCACACAACTCGAATCTAAAGCCATTGGCGCTTTAAAATATAGTTTCTGATTTTTAGTGTTGATGTAATTAAAGGTGTATTCGCGTCGTACTTGTTTGGTTAATGAGTTGATGCTACGTTTTGCAGCATCTTCATTTCCCACTAAACAAATTTGATTGGTTTGATCGAAGCCAAAAACGGAATCGTATTGTGGTTCTATAACAACAGCTTCTCCTTTTTTAAAGCCCCATTTGTTTCCAACTTTAAATGCCGATAAAGTTTGTGCGTTTGAAAATAAGCAAGCAAAAGCAAAGACTGTAATTAAAATAAATGCTCTAAAATTTGCTTTCACACTTAGCGAAATTGGTTGTTTAAAGGTACGAAAAATACCTGTCCGCCGCTAGGAGGAAAAGCCTCTCAAACAGAGAGGCTTTTTTGTGATTCTTTCACTAATCCGCTTGTAAAAACGGATACTTATAATCCGTTGCGGGAACAAAAGTTTCTTTTATAGTACGTGGACTCACCCAACGTAGTAAATTCACTTTAGCACCTGCTTTGTCATTAGTTCCGCTTCCACGGGCACCGCCAAATGGTTGCTGACCAACAACTGCACCTGTACATTTATCGTTAATATAGAAGTTACCTGCGCTATGTTGTAATTTTTTTGTTGCCACCTCAATCGCGTAACGGTCTTGTGCTATAATAGCGCCTGTTAATGCATAGTTTGATGTTTTGTCAACTAACTCTAAAGTTTCTTTAAATCTATTTTCTTTATAAACATAAATCGTTAATACCGGTCCGAATAATTCTTCGCACATGGTAACGTATTTAGGATTGCTTGCTTTTAAAATAGTTGGTTGAATGAAATAACCTTTTGTCTTATCACATTTTCCACCAGCAACTATTTCAACCGATTTATCTTTTTTCGCAGCTGAAATGTATTTCGATAATTTATCAAAACTCTTTTCGTCAATTACTGCGTTAATAAAATTAGTGAAATCTTCTGTCGGACCCATTTTCATGGATTTCAAATCAGCGATTAAATATTTTTTTACGTCTTCCCATAAATTACTTGGAATGTAAGCACGTGATGCCGCTGAACATTTTTGTCCTTGGTACTCAAATGCCCCACGAGAAATTGCAGTCGCTACAACTTTAGCATCGGCTGATTTATGCGCCATGATAAAATCTTTTCCACCTGTTTCTCCAACAATTTTCGGATACGATTTGTATTTGTGAATGTTGTTACCAATAGTTTGCCAAATATTTTGGAATACTTCTGTACTTCCAGTAAAGTGAATTCCTGCAAAATCACGGTGATTGAAAATCACATCAGCTGCATCAGGACCACTTGGGTAAATTAAATTTATTACGCCATCCGGAACGCCTGCTGCTTTAAAAATCTCCATTAACACATTTGCACTGTACACTTGTGTGTTACTTGGTTTCCAAACAACAACGTTACCCATCATGGCACAACTTGTAGGTAAATTACCTGCAATGGCTGTAAAGTTGAAAGGTGTTAATGCGTAAACAAATCCTTCAAGCGGACGCCATTCTAAACGATTCCAAACACCTGGTGATGAAATGGGTTGATCCGCATAAATTTCTTGCATATAACTTACGTTGAAGCGTAAGAAGTCAATGATTTCGCAAGCACTATCAATTTCCGCTTGAAACGCATTTTTACTTTGTCCAAGCATGGTTGCAGCGTTTAATTTAGCGCGGTATGGTCCGGCAATTAAATCGGCAGCTTTTAAGAAGATAGCAGCGCGGTGTTCCCAAGCTAAATTAGCCCAATCTTCTTTTGCAGCTAATGCAGCAGTAATAGCTAGTTCAATATGTTTTTTATCACTCTTGTGGAAATATCCTAAAGTGTGTTTATGATCGTGAGGAGGTGCAAGACGGATTTTATTGTTGCTTCTTACTTCTTTACTTCCAATATACATTGGGATGTCAAGCTGTTTGCTGCGTAGAGTTTTTAGCATCGCTTGTAATTCTTTACGCTCAGCACTTCCTGATGCGTATTGTTTTACCGGTTCGTTAATTGGAACAGGTACTTTGTAAATTCCTTTTGGCATAGTTGATTATGAATTGAAAATTATTCGATTCCGAAATAAGATAAAATGTTTTGTAGTTCTGTATCGTTTTTGAAAGTTAGGGTGATGCTTCCTGCCTTACCGTTACGTTTGTAGGAGAAAGATTTATCGAAAATTTTAGTTAATTTTTTCTGTACTTCTTTGTCTTCAATACTTAATGGTTTTTCAACGCGTGTAACTTTTGGTGTGAATTTTAATTTTTCACCACGAGCTAAATCTTCAATTTGGCGAACAGATAAATCTTGCTCTAATGCTAAAGCAAAAATGGCTAACTGACGATCTTCGTTATCAATATTGATTAAAGCTTTGGCGTGACCCATTGTTATTTCGCGGTCGCGGATGGCTTTTTGTATTGGAGCAGGTAGTTTTAATAAGCGTAAAAAATTAGTTACAGTGCTACGTTGTTTTCCTACTTTTTCGCTTAATGCTTCTTGCGTTAAACTACATTCGTCGATTAAACGTTTGTAAGATAAAGCCACTTCCATAGGATCTAAATCTTCACGCTGAATATTTTCTACCAATGCCATTTCTAACATCGCTTGGTCATCAGCAACACGGATATAAGCCGGCACTTCTACTAATCCAGCCATTTGTGAAGCGCGGAAACGACGTTCACCTGAAATTAATTGATACTTATCGTAACCTAATTTACGAAGTGTTATTGGTTGAATAATGCCATGTAGTTTAATAGAATCAGAAAGTTCTTGTAAAGCAATTTCTTCAAAATTAGTTCTTGGTTGAAACGGATTGGTTTCAATATTTTTAATTCTGATAGTTGAAACAGAACCAACAATAGGAGTATTGTCTCCAACTTGTTTTGTGGTAATATCTGTTTTGGCATTTTCAAGTAATGCACTTAATCCTCTTCCTAATGCCGGTTTTTTTGTACTGCTCATTTTTTTAGTTCTTAATTCGTAAATCGTCCCTCTTCAATCGTACTTCTAAATGTCTTCGCTTAATTCTTGTTCTTCTGATACGCTTTCAGGATTTAATCCGATAGTTCTTTCTTCGTCGCTGATTTTTGTTAAACCATTACGTTGTAAAATTTCGCGGGCTAAGTTCAAATAGTTTAGAGAAGCTTTTCCAACGGCATCGTGCATTATAATAGTTTTTCCGAAGCTTGGCGCTTCAGCTAATTTTGTGTTACGCTGAATTAAAGTATTAAACACCATGTTTTGGAAATGCGTTTTCACTTCTTCAACCACTTGGTTCGCTAAACGTAAACGTCCGTCGTACATGGTTAATAAAACACCTTCAATATCTAAATTAGGATTTAAATGTGTTTGAATAATTTTAATGGTTTGTAATAATTTACCCATTCCCTCTAAAGCAAAGTATTCACATTGTACCGGAATAATTACGCTATCAGCTGCAGATAGAGAGTTGATAACCGTTAGTCCGAGTGAAGGACAACAATCTACAATGATGAAATCGTATTTATCTTTAATTTTCTCTAAAGCTTTTTTCATCATGTACTCGCGGTTACTCAAGTTCACGAGTTCTAACTCAACACCAACTAAATCGGCATTGGTAGGAAGTAAGAATAGGTTAGGAGTATCCGTTTTAAGAATTACATCTTTTGGGTGCATGCTATCAATGATACACTCATATAAACCTGCTTTCACGTTTTTAGGATCGATACCAACACCGGATGTTGCATTCGATTGCGGATCGGCATCAATTAATAATGTTTTATATTCTAAAACAGCTAAGCTGGCTGCAAGATTAATGGCAGTTGTGGTTTTTCCTACTCCGCCTTTTTGATTAGCTATTGCGATTATTTTTCCCATAGTTTTAAGTTTATGGTTTATAGTTGATAGTTTATAGTTTGTTACACTATAGACTATAGCCTATAAACTATTTTTGTATTGTTTCTCCTATTTTCATTAAGGTCAAGTTTTTGCCTGATCGTTTAAATTTGTTCTGCGCTTCGTTATGATCAATTTTTATGTAACCAAAAGTATCGTAATGCATGCCAATTATATCTGAGCATTGAATAAATTCACTGGCAATAATTGCATTTTCAGCTCCCATTGTAAAATTGTCGCCAATTGGTAAAAACGCGAAATTAATTTTTCTGTATTCGCCAATCAGTTTCATATCGTAGGTTAGTGCTGTATCACCTGCGTAGTAAAAATTTCCTTCTTCACTTTCAACCACAAAACCCATTGGATTACCACCGTAGGAGCCATCAGGTAAACTACTGCTGTGTATTGCGCTTACACATTTTACATTCCCAAAATCTAACTTCACTTTTCCACCGGTATTCATAGGGTGAATATTTTCTACGCCTTGTTTTCCTAACCAAACGTTTATTTCCCAAGCGCAAATTACTTTGGCATTGGTACGTTTAGCAAGCGCCACGGCATCGGCAATGTGATCTTCGTGACCGTGACTAATCAAAATATAATCAGCTTTTATGGTATTAACGTCAATGCTTTTAGCTAATTCGTTAGGACTGATAAAAGGGTCGAATACAATATGCTTTCCTTGAATTTCTACACCAAAACAAGAGTGACCGTAATACGTAATGTTCATAAATCAGATTAAAAAGCGATATTTCTGTAAAGTTAAACTAATAAGGGTTTTTAGGGGGGCTAACTTTTTAACAATACAGGCTATTTATGAGATAGAGTGTTAATAAAAAAAATCGTGGAAAAGGAGAGAAAATTGAGGATAAGGGCATAAAAAAACCGCTAAACAGAGTTAGCGGTTTTAGTATTGAAATAAGATTATTCTGAATTAGTTTGTATACAGGGCGTTAAACTCTTGAACAGCTTTACGAACTTCATCAATTTTAAAGAACCATTTATCTACTTGCTCTAAAAGTATAGGTTGATCTTTAAAAAATGGTTTTAAAATTTTCTTGTGACTTTTTTCGTTTAATTGAGTTAAAACGTTTAAGTTGTTTTTGTCATCCGCCGCAGCTCTGGTATCAACAACAAAATAAACAGCCATAGTTTTACCCGCATCGTCGCCAACACCCGGATATTTCCACTCCATTAAATTTAAACGGCCTTGTTCCAAATATTTGATATAAACATCATTTTGATCCATATGCAAAGTGGTAAAATGATTGCCTTCAAAACCATAGCCTTTTGCTTTTTTGGTATTAATTTCAGCACCTTTTCCAACTCCTTTTACTTTAAATTTGAAAGAAAGATAATAGTCACTTTCTTTCTCCATATTAGATTGAACTTCACCTTTAACGGTATCATTTTTCTGATTTAAATAATATCCCGGTACAAAAACAGGAGTCATTGTAGGTTCTTTACCTTTTTTTCCAGGCTGGGCAAATGCGCTTATTGATGCAATTGTTAAAATGGCTACAAATAGGTTTTTCATAATAAGGATTAATAATTTGGATAAAGTTAGGTTTTTAAGCCGAAAAATCAAACGCTTATTTCCTAAAATTCGCTAAAATAATGGCTTAATTATCCATAAAAACGTGACCGTCTTTCCACCCGCTAACAGCCTGGTGCCAAGGAAATTTGTGATATTCGTTGCGCTCTAAAATAAAGTCGTTTTCGGTAAATGGATTTATCACTTTTAAAAATGTAAACCGTATTGAGTTGGCTTGTGTTTCGCTACCATAAACCCATATTTCGTTGTTCGCATACTTGTACATTTTGGTTGGTGCCCCAAAAACAATGTATATCATCCCCCTGTCGGTTTGCCAACCTTGCTGAAATGAGGTAAATAATTTATTCGCGTGTTGAACTCTTGCATAGTATTTTCTCAGTAATTCTTTTGCGCGCTCATTACTTCCTCCTTTTTCTTTCCAAAATTCATCAATAGCATGCTTTTTATTTTCTGAATTCAACAGCGCATTGTATTCCACTGTTGTGGTTATATACCGCACGCACTTTATCATTTCCATCTCATCTTTTATGCCCGGATAAGAAGCATCAACAGAATATAAGGTTAATCCTTTCTTTGTTTCTTTATCCGTTACAATATGATAAAATCCTTTAGGAGGAATTACAACTTTAAGTAATCCGCGACTTTTACTAATCACAAAAAAACTATCAGGTGTGTAATTAAACGCAACTCTTTCTATTGATGAAAAGGGTGGCGGCGCCAACGGAAATTCCCTCTTAAAATAATCAACAACAAAATTATTTTCGGCATTAATAAAACTTTTAATTACAACTGTATCTCCTGCTTTTAAGTAATAATCATAAAGATTCGAACCGTTAGTTTTCTGAATTAAAAAACTTTGTCGTGTACCGGTTGTTGTTTTGTCAATCGGAAACACATAAGGTATTTTAGTTTTCTTATTCAAATCAAAAACAAATACCTCGCAAATATAACTTTGTCCCATTCTGCATTTTGAAAACAGACTTCCTTTTATATTTTTCAAATCTAATTTATCACTTTGCCTATCTAAAATTGTAACGCTTCCGCTATCTAATAACTGACGTGTTTTTGCGTTGGTGTAAGTGAAATATTTTATTTTAACCGCCGCATAAAAATAATTGGTAGTATCCGGTCGTTTATACAATAAATTTTCATTATCGAAACTAAAATAGATTTGAGTCACTGAATCATTAATATGATAAGCTAATAATTTAGTGTGTAATTCCTGATTCGTTTTTTTATATAGATTTTCTTTCGAGTGATACGCTTCCTTCGAACTTGTACAACTACCAAAAGCTGATACTATCATCAGGTAAAGAAAAGCGTATGTTGTGAATTTTAACAAATGGCGTAAATTGAGTATAAAGTTAAACTTTTAGTACATTTGTTTCTCATTCTGAAAACTAAAAATTACATATTTCCGATATTAATTGCAGTTGCTGTAATTTTAAGTGCTTGGTTATTTTCTTCGGTGCTCATTTACCTTGTTATTTCTTTGGTTTTGTTCTTGATTGGTAATCCATTATCAAATGTTATCCAAAAGTTTAAAATTGGAGGTAAAAGAATAAACAGTGGAATCGCAGCCTTAGCTACTTTAATTATAATGTTCAGTGTATTTTATCTCTTTTTCATTCTTATTTTACCACCATTAATTCAGCAAGTGTCGTTTATGTCGGATCTTAATTTTTACGATGTTTTGCATGGTATTTTAGATCAATATCCTTCGTTTAAATATATGTTTTCGCAGTTAGGAACTGAAGAAACCATGAAAGCCACCATAAACGAACAATTTAACTCAGTATTTAATTTCGGAAATGTATCGGCTATATTAAACAACTTAATCAGTTATCTAAGTGGTTTTATTGGTGGTTTATTTTGTGTTTTATTTATTACTTTTTTCCTATTAAAAGATGAGTACATGGTTAGCCGTACCATTTTGTTATTAACGCCACCAAAAATCGAAAGTGAAGTGAAGGAAATCTTAACCACTTCTAAAAAAATGCTGAGTAAATATTTTATTGGTTTAATAATTGACGTTTTAATTGTGGGTGTTTTAGCCGGCGCTAGTTTGTGGATTTTAGGAATAAAGAACGCCTTAATAATTGGTTTTGTTGCCGGTTTGTTTAATGTAGTGCCTTATATCGGACCAATGATTACTTTGTGTTTTGCTTTGTTTTTAGGAGTAAGTGGTTGTATTGAAGTAGGGCAGTACGATCAAATCTCAAATGTGATAACAAAAATATTTATTGCCTTAATGAGTATTAATATTTTAGATGCTTTATTTTTTCAACCCTATATTTTTTCAAATACAGTTAAAGCACATCCGCTCGAAATATTTTTGGTGGTATTAATGGCAGGAACTTTAGCCGGAATAGGAGGAATGGTTGTTGCTATTCCTGTTTACACATTGGTAAGAATTGTCGCAAAAGAATTTTTAACTCAATTTAAATTCTTTAGAAAAATAACAGAGAAAATAACAGATTAAATATGCCCTTCGAAAAATCAATTAGCTTTTTAAAAGCAATAAAAAACAATAATAACCGCGATTGGTTCGAGAAAAATAAGCCAAAGTATCTTGAAGCGAAAGCTGAGTTTGAAGTGTTTGTTCAGCACTTAATAGTAGCTATAAATAAATTCGATAAAAAAATTGGCGCCGATTTACAAGCAAAAAATTGTGTTTTCAGAATTTACAAAGACGTTCGTTTTAGCAAAGATAAAACCCCTTACAAATCTCATTTTGGGGCGTATTTTAGTCCGGGTGGTAAAAAGTCGAGCGATGCCGGATATTACTTTCACTTTGAACCCGGCAATATGTTTTTAGCGGGTGGTAATTGGCATCCTGAACCTGAACAATTGCAGGCAATACGACAGGAAGTGGATTATAATGGGGATAAGCTTATGAAGCTTATGAAATCGAAAGCATTTCAAACCTATTTTGATGATTTATCTGATGAAGATAAACTGAAAACGGCTCCAAAAGGATTTGATAAGGATGCTAAATATTTGGAGTATTTGAAGCTAAAAAGTTTTATCGTTTACCATAAGATTAGCGAGAAGAATTTCAAATCTAAAGACTTCGAAAAATTTACAGCGAATGGCTTTAAGGCAATGTATCCGTTTTTAGAATTTTTAAGGGAAGCTTGTCATTAGAATAAAAGCGTTATTAAAACTAAAAAAGCCCCGCATTTGCAGGGCTTTTCTGTTAGAAGGGTAAATGATGGGATTCGAACCCACGACCCTCGGTACCACAAACCGATGCTCTAACCAACTGAGCTACATCTACCATTTTAGGACTGCAAATGTAATAAATTTTTACTTTAAGTAATATATTATTTAAAAATCCGTTTTATAATGTATTTTTAACCCTCACAAACGGCCTTAATGATTAAAAACATCATACAAACACTTTTCACCAAAGGCTTTGTGGCGGCTATTAACTTTGTTATTCTAATAGTTTCGGCTAAATACCTGGGCGTTACTACCCGCGGTGAGATTAGTTTATTTGTTCTCAATATTGCTAATATCCAAATCATAAACGAAATATATACCGGTTATTCACTCGTGTACTTTGTTCCAAAATTTAACTTAAAAAAGCTGGTGATGAACGGGGTGGTTTGGACTATTTTAGCGACTTCAGTTTCGAACCTTATTTTTTTTATTTTAAATAAAGAGATTCCCGGTTATGAATGGGATATGTTTTTTCTTTCGGTTTTGGTTATTTTAAATACGTTTAACATGGTAATTATTTTAGCTAAAGAAAACGTGAAGCTTTATAATTTCCTAAGCATATTACAACCGTTTTTATTGGTGTGCGGAATTCTTTTCTACACCTTATACATGAACGATTTTACATTTAAAGCATATGTAATTCCATTGTATATTTCGTTTACTGTTTCTTTTATTATTTCGTCGATTACAGTGTTTAAATATATTGTGGCCGATAAAAGTAAAACCGAATTCTCACTAAATTCCATTTTCGAAAATGGTATTTTTTGTCAACTAGCCGGTTATTTCCACGTTATGGTTAACAGATTTAGCTGGTATTTTTTCGGCTCTAGCGCATTGGTGGGATTATATTCGGCGGCTTCATCTTTAATCGAATCCGTTTGGATTGTATCGTCGGGGATAACGCCAATCATCTTATCCAAAATTTCGAATACCGGTGATACTGTTTTTAACAGAGCGATTACCATTACACTCGCTAAAATTGCATTTGCCTTAAGTTGTTTGGCTATTTTGGTGTTATGGTTTATTCCGCTCGAGTTGTTTACTTATTTATTGGGAAAAGATTTTTCTGAAACCAAGCGCATCATGCTATACCTTTCTCCGGGGATTTTATGTATTAGTTTTTCTACTGTCATAAGCCATTATTTTAGCGGCTTAGGAAAATTGAGATTTATTGCCGGTTGTAATTTTATGGGTTTCCTTTGCTCAATTTGTCTAGCTCCATTTTTAATTGATAAGTATAATTTAATAGGCGCTGCAATGGCCGCTAATGTTGGGTATTTTATTTCTTCTTTAGGATTGTTTTTTGGATTTGTTGTGAAAAACAAATTGAGCCTTTATCAATTCTTCAATTTTAAGGCCGACGTCCAAAATATAAAACAGGCTTTTTAAGCGGGTAATGAAATCCCCATATATTGCTTTACAGAGAAATTTATTACGGTAATAATGGTGGTGATAATAAACATCCACATAATAATAAAACCACCTCTGGGATGTTTTAATTTAAGTTGAATCAAAAGGGCTGTTGCGGTAATGAGAAAGGGGATTAAGCCGGGATTATAGGCTAAAGATTCCATTATATTCCCCTTAATTAATGCGAAAAAAGCCCTGGTCATACCGCAACCGGGACAATCTATTCCAAACAAACTTTTAAAAAAGCAGCCGGGAGCGTTATCTTGAAGCCATTGTAACATTTTTACCACGTTGGACTTTACTATTATGGAGTGATAAAATGATAACCCCCAATTTTACCATAATGATCTTTACAGGAAAGTCCTACGTGGTAAAAATAAAAAACCCCGCACAAACTGCAGGGTTTTTTAAATGCTAGGGGTTAGAAATTATTTCTTTTTTCCACCTTTTGCAGCAGCAGCAGCTAATGAATCAGCCATTGCAGTTGAATCAGCTTTAGCTTTTTCAGCGATAGCAGCAGCTTCAGCAGCAGCAGCTTCAGCAGCAGCAATAGAATCAGTTTTTTGTTTTTCTATTGCAGCGATTGAATCAGCTTTGTGCTTTTCAGTTGCTTCAATTTCTTCTTTTGATGGTCCGCAAGCTACGAAAGACGCTGTTAAAGCGGCAACAGCTACGATTGATAATACTTTTTTCATTTGTTGAGTTTTTTTTGTTTAAGTTTAATTTGGGGGCAAAGATATATATATTTTGAAATAAATTACAAAAAACCTTAAAATCTGTCTTTTTTTTTCAACATTTGAACAGTGAGGGTGAGGTTCTTAGCCCGTAAAAGTTACTTTTGTAGAGTATGTATAAAATTATAAAAAGCTTTCTTTTTTTAATGGCCCCCGAGAAAGCCCATCACTTCACCTTCTCTTTAATCAAATTCTTGCATAAAATACCGGGAATTGCCCCCATTTTGAAGATAATTTATGGTTTTGAACACCCAAAACTCGAAAAAACGCTATTCGGACTCCGTTTTAAGAACCCCGTTGGTTTGGCGGCTGGTATGGATAAGGACGCCAAATTGTTCAATGAATTCGGGAATATGGGCTTTGGTTTTGTTGAAATTGGGACAGTTACCCCTTTAGCACAACCGGGCAACGATAAACCCCGTTCGTTCCGCCTCCCTAAAAACGACGCCCTTATTAATAGAATGGGGTTTAATAATGAAGGGGTAAAAGCAGCGACCATCAGATTAAAAAACCGGAAAGATAAATCGGTTATTATTGGTGGAAACATTGGCAAGAATAAAGTAACCGCTAACGAAGATGCGACCAAAGATTACGAAATCAACTTTAACGAGTTGTTTGATGTGGTTGATTATTTTGTGGTGAATGTGAGTTCTCCAAATACACCCGGACTAAGAGATCTCCAAGAAAAAGAACCTCTCACTAAATTATTAAATCGCTTACAGGAATTAAATCACGCGAAAGCAAATCCAAAACCGATACTTTTAAAAATTGCACCTGATTTAACCGATTCGCAGTTGGATGATATCATTGATATTGTAAAGACTACAAAAATTGAAGGTGTTATTGCTACTAATACAACTATTAGCAGGGAAGGATTAAATTATTCTAAAGAAGAAATTGAAAAGATTGGAATGGGTGGTTTAAGTGGAAAACCTTTAACGAAACGCAGCACCGAAGTCATAAAATATTTAAAACAAAAATCGAATAACGCGTTTCCTGTAATTGGAGTAGGAGGGATTCACAGCGCTGAAGATGCCATCGAAAAAATAAATGCAGGAGCTGATCTTATCCAACTGTACACAGGATTTATTTATGAAGGTCCGGGTTTAATTAAAAGAATTAATAAAGCACTCGTTGCTCAAAATATTTTGAAATGAGAATTACTGAATGTCCACGCGATGCCATGCAAGGCATAAAACAATTTATACCAACCGATTTAAAGGCGGAGTATTTAAATCAATTATTGAAAGTTGGTTTTGATACTATTGATTTTGGAAGTTTTGTTTCACCAAAAGCAATTCCTCAATTACAGGATACAGCTGAAGTATTAAAGAAATTAGATTTATCAAAAACCAATTCAAAATTATTAGCCATTATCGCTAACACTCGCGGTGCTGAAGATGCTTGTAAGTTTGAAGAAATAAACTATTTAGGTTTTCCGTTCTCGATTTCAGAAACCTTTCAGCAACGCAATACAAATTCTTCGATTGCTGAATCTTTAATTCGTGTTGAAGAAATTCAAAACCTTTGCATTCAACATAAAAAAGAAATGGTAGTTTATATTTCGATGGCATTCGGAAATCCATATAATGATGTTTGGAATTCGGATATTGTTATTAATTGGACCAAAAAGTTATCGGAGATGGGAATAAAAATTATTGCTCTTGCCGATACAATCGGTTGTTCTACGCCCGAAAATATTACGTATTTATTCTCAAATTTAATTCCTGAATTTAAAAACGTACAAATAGGCGCACATTTACACAGCACCAAAGCAAAAGCTATGGAGAAAATTGAAGCCGCCTACAAAAGTGGTTGTCGTAGTTTTGATGTCGCGGTTCACGGTTTCGGTGGTTGTCCAATGGCAGCAGATGATTTAACGGGTAACATGGCAACAGAAGATTTAGAACTGTATGCTAATAACAATTCAATAGCGCTTAATTTAAACACTACTGAATTATTAAAATCGTACGAACTAAGCTGGAAGGTGTTTAATAATTATCACTAATTATTGCTTCACGAATTTGATAACGTTTGGCTTATCGTTTTCTAAAATCTTTACGGTGTATAAGCCTTGAGCTAAATTTTCTACTGATAAATACTGCTTGTTGTTTTTCATTTGCTCAACCGAATAATCCGCAACCAATTTTCCATTCATATCAAAAATCTGAACTGAATATTTTGCGTCCTTCTTAAAATTCAAAAACAATTTATCATTAACCGGATTTGGGTAAACAGTAACTAATTCTTCTTCTTCTCCCACCGTATTTACGCCTGTTAAGTTTCTGTAATTGTCTCTGAAACGTATTTGCGTTGGTGTAAAATTGTTGCCTATTAAACTACCATTCACCTCTAAATATGGAATTTTTGAAGTTGTTGTTAGCCATTGATAACTTCTTTGATTGTTTGGAAAGCCAATCGGAAAAGGTAGTAATGAGTTTTTAATAGTATCCTGAGAGTATTGTGTGGTTACAACCCTTAAACAAGGAGCGGTACCATAAGGAGTTGTAATATTTCCCCAACCGTCAACTACTGTTACTCTGTATCCTTTCTTTGAATAAGTAAGAGGCAATAATGTTGTAGTTGGCGTTGAAAATTTAAATGTAGTGCTGTCGTATTTAGGATAAGTCATAGGAAACATATACAACTCGTCCTTATCAGAATAATATGAAGGTACGGGAATAGCACTTATCTTCATTCCTAAACCATCCACTAAATAAGCGTTTGGTGAAGTTGATTTTTTATAAAAATTATATACGTCAGTTAAAGTTATAAGACCAAGATTTATGGTATCATTTACTTTTTCGCCATACTCATTAAAGCCAATAAAGAAAAAAGCATAAGGTGTACTAAATGCAGATTTGTAATCGCGGCGACCCTGACTGGTAATAATAACAGAAGAAAAATTCCAATTGTAATTAATTCCTGTTTGCGTATAGTTACCAATTGTGCTTAATTGAACATTGCTGTAGCGTAATGTATCCCCACTGCCCGGCATGTTTGAATTTGATAATGTAATTGGACTTTGAGCGAAACTTACGCCGCATAGTGTTGCAAACAATACAAGTAAATATTTTTTCATCTCTTTAATTTTGAGCTTTAAATATAGTATTAAAATTCGATTTCGCCTTTTGTAATGGATTTAGCGTCCTTAGATGTTGAAAACTACTTTATTATAAAAAACAGAAAGCTCCATTCTTTATAATTAATGAATTATTTTTAATGTATTAAATTTATAATTCTGAAAAAACTAATCATAGCTCTAGCTCTTCTTTCAACTTCTCTTTCCGCACAAAAAGAATTTGAAAAATATGGTCCCATGGGAAGTCGTGTTTATGTTGATTTAAAAGAAGCTTTAGCTGTTGGGGCAGGGGTTTATAAAATGGATTTGAGTTATAAAAAACTCGACCCGAAAGATTATCAGAAATTAAGTAAGCTAAAAGATTTACAGGTTTTAAAATTAAGCGGCAACGAGGTAACTGAGTTCCCAAAAAACTTTAATGATTTATTTAATCTGGTTTACATCGCCAGTTATAATAATCCTTTTACTTCTTTTCCTGAAGACATTAAAAAAATGTATAACCTTAATCATATCGAATTAAGTCATACTAAAATTGATAGCATTCCCGCTGCCATAGCATACTTATCAAAACTTAAAACCATAAAGTTTACCGATACAGACGATACTTTGAAATTACCAACTACCTTGCGTTATATAAAATCATTACAGGATATTCAGATTGAAAACTGTATTATGGATAGTTTTCCCCGACAAATTTTCAGAGTGTCTTCCCTTAAATTTTTGTACTTATCAAAAACCAATACCTATTCTTTAACAACTCACTTTGAACGCTTGCCTAATTTGGAAGTTATGATTTTGGAAGACAATCCAATTTCTTCTTTACCAAACACTATTTATTTGGCTAAGAATTTACGTTTATTATCTATTCGTAACACCAAAATTACCAAGTTACCTGTTACTATTTCACAAATGGAAAACCTCGCTTTGTTGGATGTTAGAGGTTGTGCATTCTCAAAGGAATATATTGATGAAGTGAAAGCCATGTTACCTGGTTGTGATGTTAAATTCGATCAACCTAAAGAGCAACCAAAGTAGTATTCTTTCTATTAATTTCGCGGTGTGCGCTTTTTTTGTAAATTAGATTAATAATTTCAAACCCATCACATGCTAAAAAATTTACTTATCGCCTTTATTATTGCTTTACCATTTTCGTTTTTCGCGCAAAGCACAAGCAATAAAACCACATTTATTTTCCCTAAAAAAGCGACTATTACTGTTAGTGATATTAAGGAAGATTATTTTGTCACTAACCAATGTGTCGAGAAACCAATACCCGGCGGCATCCCGCAAAAACCAGCTGTTGATTGGAATTATACTTCTAACAAAACGGCGGCACCAACAGGTACTTTGCCGCCCATTTATTTAGGCAAGAATTTTTTCGGAAATCCTTATGGTAATTCAACTCCTAACGATAACGACATGGCTATTTCAAATAATTGTAAAATAGTTTCAGTGTGTAACACCAATATTTATTTTCACGATTGTGTGGTTGATTCTGCAAAAGGCGTTGTTTCTTTATCAGCATTTTCTTCTTCTTTCGGAACATTCTCCCAAGCTTTCGATCCTAAAGTGGCTTACGATCCGGTTGCTGATAGATTTGCATTGGTATTTTTAAATGGCTTTGCTCCATCTACAAGTAGTATCGTTGTTGCATTTTCTCAAACTAATAATCCATTAGGGGCTTGGAATTTTTATGTTTTACCTGGTAATCCGTTCAATAATAATTTATGGAGCGATTATCCTATGATTGCATTTTCTCAAAAAGAATTATTCCTCACTATTAATTTAATTATTCCAAGTATGCCATGGCAAACAGGTTTTGCTGAAACTTTAATCTGGCAAATAAATAAAAGTAATGGCTATGCCGGTTTACCTTTAACAACGCAACTTCATAATAATATTCAATACTCTGGTAACAACGTCCGTAATATTTGTCCCGTTAAAGGCGGAAGTACTTTATACGGACCACAACAATTCTTTTTAAGTAATAAAAATTTTGGTGTGAATACAGATTCTGTTTTTGTAATTGATATTTCGGATACCATTAATGCGCCCGGACAAACCTTAACAACAAAATTAACTTACGCTGATAAAACTTATAATATGCCGCCGGATGCCAGACAAAACGCTCCGCACTTATTTGCAACGAATGATGCTAGAATTTTAGGAGCATTTGTTGAGAATAATAAAATTCAATACGTTCATAACACAAAAGATCCTGCCACTAATTTTTGTGCAGTTTATCATGGTGTGATTGATGGTTATGCCACGTCAACACCAACAGTAACCGGAAATATTATTGGGGATGTGATTTTAGATTTAGGGTATCCAAACATTTCATATATCGGAGCAGGAGTAGGTGATCACACTTCCATAATAAATTTCGATCATTGTGCCCCAACCGTTAGTGCCGGTGTATCAGCAATGAAATCGGATGCGCAAGGAAATTATTCGGCACGTTTAAATATTAAAAACGGAACTTCTTATGTTGATGTTTTAGTTGGAAATCAAGAACGTTGGGGAGATTATTCAGGTTCACAACGTAAATACAATGAAAGTGGTAAAGTTTGGGTGAATGGTTATTACGGATACATTGTTGGCGGTGGAAGAAGACACGCTACTTGGATTGCAGAGATTGGTTTGAATCCGATTTTAACAACTGTTCCTGAAAATAAAATTACTGAGGCATCTGCAAAAGCATTTCCTAATCCGTTTAGTAATTTTGTTTCAGTTAATTTTGAAAATGCGGAAGGTGAGTATATGGATTTTATTTTGTACGATGTAACCGGAAAAGAAGTAAAAATTTTAATGAAAGAATATATCAAACCGGGTAAACAACAATTTAGTTTTTCATTGAGTCCTTTACCTCAAGGCATTTATTTCTTAAAAATATTTTCCGACAAGAAAGTATATTCAACTGAGAAATTAATTAAGAACTAAATTTGATCCATAAAAAAAGCCCTGAAGAAAAATTCCTTCAGGGCTTTTTAATTTATATTAATCTCTTATTAGAAATTGAAGGAGTAAGTCACACCTTTAATAGTGATAGTTGCACCTCTGTCACAAGTACCGGTACCAAAATCAATGTAACGTGTAGCTTTTGTTCCTGGGGTGAACTCAATAGTACCTTTAATGAACGGGTATTTTAAGAAAGCACCACAAGTTCCAAAATCTCTGGTTAAACCACTAAGTACAGAAGTATAACTTTCGTTGCTTGCAGTTGTTCCTGAAGCTGTACCATCAATTTGTACACGTGCTTTGTTCCATAAAATTGGTGAACCTTGTCCTTGGTAACATAAAGGATCGTTAGTGTTTACTAAAGTTTTTGTACGGTTACAGCTCCAAGTAATTGTTCCACCACCTGCTGAAGCCGGTTTTGTTATAGTGATGTTAGCCGTAATATTCCAAGTTAAATTGGTACCAGGGTTTGTTCCTGTTGGAATACTAATTGGTGTTGTATTAGTAATAGTTTTGCTTCCAATAGCTACTGTATAATCATCAACAGTATAGTTTGAAGATTGAATAGACATTTTGAAACCCGGAGTGCGGTAGAAAATTGGCATTATAGTGTTTGTTGAAATTGAATAATCAAACATTAACATACCTGAACGCTTTCTTCCATCTGCACAAGTTACACCCGGTAAAGGACCAAAGTCAACAGTAAATGTTTTTACACCTAAAGTTACAGTTCCTGAAGAGATACCTGAAATATCTAAACTAGGATCCATTTTGTAAGTAGTTAAAGTACCGTTCTCAGAACCTTGCGAGCCAATGCCTGCAATGTCGTTAGTCATGTTCTCAGCAATCTGATTTTCTTGTGCTGTCGATTGGTCAGAATCCGGATCTTCTTCTTCTTTGGTTTTCTTTCTGCAGCTTGTAAGCATTAACGAACCTGCTAATACTAAAGTGCTAAGGGTTAAGATTAATTGTTTCGCTTTCATAGGTTTTTTGGTTTTATATAAATTTAAATATTTGCTTATTTATGGGTTTGACCACAATACTTGTTAAAGGTTTAATCTAATGTAAGAAATTTTTAAAAAAAGGGGTAAATTTGGTATAAATAAGACCTTTATATTGACTTTCAGAGTATTCATAATCCTATTTTTAATCACTTTTTCGGTAGTTAAAGGACAGAGAACCAGCAAGTTTTCATTAAAACCCACTTTAGGTATAAGTGCCAGTCAGGTTCATGGCGATAATTATAGTGGATATAATAAGCTTGGTTTTGTGGGAGGCTTATATGTTAACGCAGCTTTAAAAGAAAAAACATCTTTAGAACTCGGAATTATTTTTGTTCAGAAAGGTGCACGTAGAAATCAAAACCCGGAGAAGTTCGATTACCGCTTTTATTATTTAAATCTCAATTATGTTGAAGTGCCTTTATTATTAAGATGGCAACCCAATAAATTCTTTTTTACTGTAGGAGGTTCTTTTGCTTACTTAATTAATTACTACGAATCGAGTGAAATTGGAAATTTAACCGGCATGTATCCGTTCCGTTCAACCGAGTATAGTTTAAACTTAGGTATTGGTATGATGATTAGGCCAAAGATTGGAGTAGAAGTAAGAACTAATAATTCAATCGTAACCATTCGACCTTTTACTGGCTTTGGTGTTCCTTATTATAATAATCCGGTTGCGCGTTACTTTAATAAAGGCAGCTACAACAACGTTCTACAAATTGCATTTACCTATAAAATAACCTCAAAAAAAGAACGTCAGCCAAGTGAACCAAAAGAAGAAATATAAAATAGTAGTCGCCGTTACCGGTGCCAGCGGAAGTGTTTATGCTAAAGTACTTTTAGATAAATTACAAAAAGCTTCAGAACAATTAGAAACTGTTGCCATAGTAATGAGCGATAACGCTAAAGATGTTTGGAAACATGAATTGAAATCCGACAGCTATACATCCTATCCGTTTACATCTTATAGTAAAACAGATTTTAATGCGCCTTTTGCATCGGGTTCTTCTAAATTTGATTGTATGATTATTTGTCCATGTAGTATGGGCACTTTAGCACGCATCGCTACCGGTATTAGTAACGATTTAATTACACGTGCTGCTGATGTTATGTTAAAGGAAAGAAGAAAACTGATTTTAGTAACACGCGATACACCTTTAAGTTTAATTCATATTAATAATATGAAAGCTGTTACCGAAGCTGGAGGCATTATTTGTCCGGCTTCTCCGTCTTTTTATTCCGGTCCTGCCGATTTTGAAGCTTTGGCCGCTACAGTGGTGGATAGGGTTATTGATATTGCGGGAATTGAAATTGATACTTATCGTTGGGGTGGAGAAGGAAGTCGTTTGAAGAAGTAACTTCTTTCTGTTTTTGCGTTATACATTAAACCTATTATTATGAAATACATTTTACTTTTTTTGTCGTTTGTTTTTTTTGGAAGCGCAACCGTTTCTCAAACTTTAAAACCTACTGATAAATTAGCTTTATTAAAGGGATCAGTAACAAATTTTAAAGGAAAGATTTTAGCCAAGGAAACTATCATTCTCTACAACGAAAAAACCAAAATCTCCTACAAGGTAAATACCGATGCCGCCGGAAAATTTGAAGTTCTGATTCCTGTTGGTGCGGTTTATGCTTTACGTTATAAAAATTTTACAAATGATGTAGATTATACAAAAATGGAAGTGCCTGCGGATAAAGAAGCCACTTACGAAGTCGGTATTAAAATTGACCCGCCAAAAGATTTTGTTTTAGAGAATGTTTATTTTGAATCAGGGAAATCGTCTTTAAAAACAAATTCGTTTAAAGCTTTAAATGATTTAGTAGAGATTTTGAAAATTAAAAACACAATGGTAGTAGAAATTCAAGGTCACACCGATAATGTTGGGAAAGACGAAGAGAACATGAAACTCTCGCAAGACAGAGCTGATGAAGTGCGAAAATATTTAGTCTCAAAAGGAATTGAAGCCTCACGCGTAACATCTAAAGGTTACGGACCAACAATGCCTGTTGCTGATAATGGAACGGATGCCGGCAAAGCAAAAAACAGAAGAACGAGTTTGAAGGTGGTGAAGGAGTAGGGGGATTATTCTATTTAATGTATATTATACGTTCTGGATCCCAATCCTTATAGTTAGGATTAGACTTATGTAACCCTTTTCCTAAATGATGATAAAAACCCGGATTGAAGAAAATAACAGTGCCTTCTTTTACTTCTTCTATCTTTGAATCATCACCCCTATAATGATATATAGGTAAATTAGTTGTTTTACCAAGAACACAATTAGTAACTAGACTATTTTTATCTAGACTACCGCTAAATCTAATTATAGTCCCAGCTTTACTCGAAATTATTGTACCAAAACAATCTTGTATCTTGAAAGTTACATCTTCGGCTAATAAAGCTTCAGTTTCATTCTTACTACTATTGTAAACTATAGAACCTTTTATTAGTTTAAATTGATTATTTACAAATCCTTCTTTATAAGAATGAATAGTTACCTTATCTTTATTCGAAGTATTTGATTTATCTTCAATTGAGTTATCTTTCTTTGTATCATTAGAGGTCTTTTTAATACTTGGCTCATTAAAGTTTTTTTCTAATTCGCTCATAATGGATTGATTATGTTCGTCTACTGATGAATTTTTTTTACTTTGTGAATTTGCAGACTTAGCTATTTTCTTTGGAATCGGATTAACGACAAGATTTCTTATATATACGTCCTTTATTCTATTCTTGCCCTTAATAATTTTACCCTTAAAAGAGTAGTCAACAACCACATCCTGTGCGCAATGATTTTTAGTGACTGATGCAATATAACTATTATCAAAAAAAGCCTCTCCAAATCCAATGCTTTCATTTTGCTCCACCATAATATCAAAACTTTCTTTTACTTCTGTATTGCAATTGGTTAAAGCAATGAGATCAAATTTTGCGCGAATCCTATTAGTGCTAACATTGGTAGCTCTAAAAGTAAAAGTTTGGCCAACATACATACTTGAAGCAATTGAATAAGCATATTTAAAATGTATTTGCGAGGAGGTTTGGATGGGTGGGGTTATATAGCACTTTCCGTCTTTAATTTGGCTAAAGCAAAAGGAACAATTTAAAGTTATGAATAGAATTATTTTACTTATTTTCATTTTAACCATGTCAATTTTAACTAATTCAAAATTTAATAATATTGGATTGTTCTAAATGATTTAAAGTTATAGCCCGTGGTATTGTCTTCTTTTGCTTTGGCCATTTTGTTACATTCAATCCAATTAAATTTGGTGTCGTATTTATAAGTATAAATATTGGTTCCGCCATATGAATCTGATTCGAAAGTTGGATCGCCATGTTTGTTGTTTATATATGTTTTAACACTTGATATTTTTCCATTTTCTTCATTACTTTCACTAATCACATATCCCTTGTCATCAAACACCCTATTTGTTTTTGAATTATCGCCCAAGATTAAAGTGGCAATATTGTTCCCGTTTATATCATATTCTTCTTTATAAATGTATTCCTTAGTTCCTTCTTTGTCCTTGCTTATAAAGGTTTCAGTTTCTACAAAACCAGCCTCGTTGTAGGTGTAAGTTGTTTCGTCAATCACGCCAAAAGAAGTAATTGTATTAATATCTTTTAGAATCTTACCATCTTTATCAAAAGTAATTAGATGAATGTAATGCAATTTTCCGTTCATTAGCGTTTTATCCTCTATTGATTTCACCTTGCCTTTCAAGTTAAGATATTTGTATCCCGCTATTGGCTTTTTCAAAGGCGCTTTTTGGATAGGCTTATTTGAATTGTTTGTTTTCTTATTGGTGGTTGGAATCTGAGCATTCAAACACATTGTGAGTATTATCAAACAAATTGCAGCTACTTTTTTCATATTAATATATTTAAAGTCTAAATAATACTTACAAGTATAATGAAATTAGTAGAAAAAGCTACAAATAACAGGATGAAATTAGCAAATTATCGAATTTATGTGAAACAAAGGAAATATTAAATACATGTTTATCTCAATATCTTCCTCACAAAAGCTACAGTAAAGTAACTCATTAAGAACACACCGCTGAAACCTTCGAAAGCGGCAACAAATTTTAAAATCCCATTTGGGAAGTAATCTCCGTAACCTATGGTGAAAAAAGTAATAGCACTGTAGTAAATGCTATTTCCGAAATCTTGAAAACGATTAAGGTGACTCGGTAAAGTACTTTCTATTGAACCCAATCCGTTTGAAAATGTATTTACCAAATAGTAAAGAATCCCAAAAATAAAAATAGTTAAGATGCCGTTTAATAAAACCCGTATTGGAGAAGTTGCATAACGCCCCACATAATCAAAAACGTATTTCTGAAAATAGAAGTTAGGATAAGCAAATATTTTTTTAAAAGTTGTAGATTTTAAATCATCTTCTAAATCAGCTTTGGCTTCGCATCGTTTAAATTCTATGTAAGATAAATCTTCGTCTTCGTATTGTCCGTTAACGCGGAAGTTCTCTTTTAAAATTCTGAACTGTTCAGCTTTTTGAAACCAGGTTGAGTCTTTTTGATTATAAATTAATTTAATCACACCATTGTCGCGCCAATTAATAAAAATTCGTCCGACAATCCGCATGTTAATCATTTTCACTTCATGAATTGCTACAGCATTGTTTTCCGGAACCATATCAATAATATCACGCACTACCGAATTGGCTAGGTTTAACGAATTACATTTACTAAATCTGAAATCCGTAAAACAATTAAACGAACATGCGTTAAACGAAATATTAGTAGCGTTGGCTTGATTAAAACTAATACTGCCACTTCCAAAATCAACATTATCAAAATTCACTTCACTCTCCGCAAAATCCGACAAATCAAATATTTTATGTCCTGCCCCAAAAGAAGAACCTTTGAATGTTACTTTTCCGTTTCCAAATTCAGTGCCTTCAAAAGAAACATCGCCATCATTAAAACTCACGCGACGGAAATCTATTCTTCCGCCACCAAATTCAACATTCTTAAAATCTTTTTTCCCTTTTCCAAAAATCGCACGCTCAAATGAAATACTTCCTTCTCTGAATTTCGCGAACTTAAAATCAACTGTCCCGTTCCCAAACAGCGTATTTTTAAAATCCACATTTCCATTGCTAAACGAAGCATCA
The DNA here is from genome assembly GCA_018000995.1 of Bacteroidia bacterium. Taxonomy (GTDB): domain Bacteria; phylum Bacteroidota; class Bacteroidia; order B-17B0; family Aurantibacillaceae; genus JAHEYG01. Next base: position 96,351 of record JAGNIU010000005.1, on the reverse strand, counting down.
GCAAAAGTTAAATTACCACTTCCAAAATTAGCGCTGTTGAATGAAATATCCCCATCACCAAAAATAACCGACTGGAAATTTTTAGTTCCGTTACTAAAACGCGTTTTTTTAAATCCAACTTTCGAATGACCAAAATCGGCGTAAGTAAAATTTACATAGCCATTACCAAAAACACTGTTGTTAAATAGAACCGCGTCACCTTCAAATTTGGCATAGGAGAAATCTGTTTCCTGTTCGCAATCAAAAAACACAGTGTTGGCGTTGAAGTTTTTTATCGTAACGTAATCATGTTCTTTTAATTCACGTTTGCGTCGGAATTCAGTTAAAGAGAAATTATTGATGTAAACATTATTCAGACTAAAATCTTCTTGTTTGTCGATTTTCGAATAAAGGTCTTCGGCTTTTAATACTTTTAATTTTACGCTTTGTATTTTTTTGAAGCCCTCATCAAACAAAGCAATTACTGCAAATGATTCCGCTTCTTCAAACGTAACAGTATAGCGTAACACCTCATTTTCCTGTAAGCGACTATCGAGCATAAAAAGTACTGTTTTTGAGAGAGTGAATATAGGAAAAATAAGAAATAGATTAACTACGTTGATCCCGTTTTCTCCCGGAGTCACAATACTAAAAGCGGTCTTTCAGACACGTTTTTTCATTTTCCTCCACTTATTAAAACCAAGATTTTCAACGTTGCAGAAAACGAAAAAAGCACCTTTCGGTGCTTTTTAATATTTATCAGCGGAGACTGAGGGATTCGAACCCTCGATACCTTTTGGGTATACACACTTTCCAGGCGTGCTCGTTCGACCACTCTGACAAGTCTCCTAAACGAGGCGCAAAAATACGAGAATTTTCGGGATTAGTAACTAATCTTATTGATGTTTAAGGCTCAAATGAAAGCATCTGTATTTTTTGTATATTTATTTCAATTTAAAGCAAAACCCCATGAAACAATCCTTGATAATTCTCTTGCTATTATTTTGTATCAAAATAAATGCACAAACATCACCAGCGGTAACCTGGACATTTGGAATAAATTCAGCCTGCTTTGGAAGTGCCGCTGCTGCTGATTTGGACAATGACGGAAAGAAAGAAATTGTATTCGCAACTTATAATGATGATGGAAAAGTATATTGTCTAAATGCAGAAAACGGTAGTTTAAATTGGTCGTACAATATTGGTGGTTGTGGCGATGTAGCTTTAAATATTTACGATTTAGATTTAGACGGACAATTAGATGTTTTTGTAAATGGGTCGTGCAATCCTACTGCCTTTTGTATAAAAGGAAATACAGGCGTTCTTACATGGTCGGTGGCCTCCGGTGGTGGCGACTCTCCGGCTACTATTGCAGACATGGATGCTGATGGAAAACCTGAAATAGTTTTTGGAAATTTTTCGGGACAAGTACGAATTCTTAACGGAGAGGATGGCTCTTTAGCGAAAAGTGTGCAAGTGTTTACAAATACAATTCAAACTGATCCGGTTTTGGTGGATGCAAATAGCGATGGTAAATTAGATTTTATTGTAGGAAGTTATTTTGCTACTGCCGGCACTTATTATCTTCATTGTTACGATTACACTACTGCAACTCCTATATGGACGCACACCGAAACAGCAGTTGGTAGTTTTTATGCATACCACGGTGGTGCTTTAGCAGATGTAGATAAAGACGGAAAATTGGAATATGTATTAGGTACAAATGATGGAGTTGTAAAAGCATTTAATACGGAAGACGGCTCTATCTTATGGACAAAGGCAAGTACAGGAGGTTCATGTTTTGGTCCGGTTTCTATTGCTGATGTAAACGCTGATGATACACTGGATGTAATTTACCATCGCCTTAATACTAATACCGGTATCGAAGTTATAAATGGATTCAACGCCAAATCAGAATGGAATTATCCTGTACCATTACAAGGTTCTTTTAGAGGTAGTGTTGTAAGTGATTTAAATGGAAACGGAAAATTAGATTTGGTGTCTTCTCATTATATGGGCAAAGTGTATGCAGTAGAACCTTTCCTTGGAAATCTTTGGACGTTTGATGCGCTTTCTTATTTTCCTACTTATCCAAGTACAACTCCTTATATATCGGCCGACAATGCACCATTAGTTTCTGATTTTGATGGAGACGGAATGTTGGATGTTTTCTTTGTTATGGGATACGGAACTTATACTGTTAATCCAAATGCAACAGGAAAAGCTTTTATGGTTAAAGGAGGAGTTGGTACTTGTCCGGAGTGGTTAATGTTTCGTTACGATCAAAAAAGAAGTGGTTATTTACCAAAGGCTGATATACTTTCTCAATGTGCTGTAACAGGTATTAAAAGTCATGCAACAATTGACTCTCAAATTAAATTATACCCAAATCCGGCAACAAACATTTTGAATATTGAAAACTTAAGTAGCAATACAATTGAGGCAATAATTATTTTAGACATTACCGGAAGAAAAGTTTTAGAACTAAAAGGAAATAAATCTCACATTAATATTGAAGCCTTAGAACAAGGTGTGTATCAATTGCAGATTACTTCTGAAGGAAAAAATTATTCGAGTAAGTTTATTAAGGAGTAAAATCTTACTGTCCTATTTCAAACAAATAACATTGCTCACTTAAGCCTTCGGTGTGAACCAATTTTAACTTGGTTGGATATTTCTCCATGATAGGCTGAACAATATTGTGAACTGTGTTAATGATTTGTCCGGTGTTTTTACTTGGATCAATTCTTAAACTCGCCACCATAATGTGCGTTACATTTTGTTTTCTAAAGAACGCTAAGGCGCTATCAGGATGCGATTGTTGTGTTAAAGAATCTTTTTTAATGACACTGTAAATAGGGAAGAATTTTTTACCTTTTCCATAAACAAAACTCATCGGGGCTTTACGACAAGCTACTAAGGTTTCTTTCTTTAAACTATCGGCACACCATTCACTACAACGTAAATAATTTTGCCAGTCGGGGGTATATCCAAAATATTTATCACCTTTTAAATTTTTAGTTACGATTGGTAAATTAGCAAATCCACGTTTTACACTCGATAAAAACACTGAACCAATTACCATCACAATTACAGCAGTGTAAATTAATTTTCCCATACCGCCATTTTTAGTGTAGTGATAGAAAGCATAAAAAATCAACAATAACATTACCGGCATACACACTAAAATAATACGCGGTTGGTCCCAACGCGCTTGTAGAATGATAAATGATAATAAAGCTTGAGCACCCGAAAAGAATCCGAATAATAATAATGGTTTATTTTTTTGTTTGAACACTAAGTATAAACCTAACAAAGTAATCACTGCCACTAAAAAAGCAAGCATGCCGTAAACCTCTACCGACATTTCATCTCTCCAACCAATTATTTGAAAGAAACGTTTAGAAAGATATAAATCACTATTATCAAAAAAGCGTTGAATGAAACCGCCAATATCTTCATTACCTTTACTCACATCGTAAGGGTCGACTTGTAATAAAATTTTTCCTTGTCCGCTAAATTGATTTTGCGCACCCCACACTAATCTAACAATTCCTTCATAAGCAATTTTGAAAACTAAATATGAAGCCAAGCTGGCACCAAGTGCTTTCCAATTTTTTTCTAAAAAGAAAAACAACATAATAGCAGGTACAACAACAACGGCCGAACTTTTTGCAGTCCCCATTAAAAACATACTTAAGCCTAACATCAACCAGGTTTTCCACTGTGTGCCAAAGTTTACGTTTTCTTTATTAACGGCATCCATAGTTTTGGTGGCGTAAAAGAAAAATAAGCCTTGTAAGAAAAAATAAAACGCCTCAGTAAAAGTCATGCTGGCGTAATACAAAATTAAATGGTTCATAGCCGCAAAAACAGCTACTGGAATAAATACTACAAATGGAATACGTTTCTCGAAAGATTTATAAAACAAAACAAATCCACCAACATTAAACAGTAAAGAGAAAATTTTGAAGACAATTAAATTGGTGCCGAAAAATTTAGTGAGTAATCCTAAAAATAATGGATAGAGTGGGGCATTTTGAGTATAGAAATATTTTGGGAACTCGTTAACGTAACGCCAGCCTGCTTCAATGTATAAAGCGTCATCATGAGCCTCACTAATGCGCGCATTAAAAAACAGAATAGAAAATAGTGCACATAAAGCAGTAAGCGAATAAAATACTTTGGTATTATTGGCAATAAACCAGTTCTCGAATTTAACCAGACCTTCAGCCGGTTTTTTAGCGGTTGTTTTTGCTTTAGCAGCCGTTTTACTCATACCTGCAAATGTAGCAAAATATGTATATTTTAAATTGAATTTATAGGTTAAAATAACAGGAATAAGCCGTATTTTTACGTCCGAAATGTTTCACTTTCTACTCCGTACCATACCTCGCCCTATACTTATCACGTTTAGCTTGTGGTTTAGTAAAATTGCGCCTTTATTATATTACGGTACCCGTTACGAAGACCCTATTAGCGGCAAAACCTACCGCAAGTTTTTACCTTATGGTTACAGTGGTCGCGCTAAACGTAAAAACGTTTTATGTCCCGGTAGTTTATCTTTAGAGCGTCACCGTTTATTGTGGTTGTATTTAAAACAGAAAACTAATTTCTTTACAGATAAGCATAAAGTTTTACATATTGCTCCCGAACAATGTTTTTATAAATTGTTCAGAGCCATGAAAAATTTAGATTACACAACAGGTGATTATAATTCGCCAATAGCTGATATACATTTTGATTTGCACAATGCGCCGTTTGAGAATAATACATTTGATGTAGTGTTTTGTAATCACGTTTTAGAACATGTTGAAGATGCTGACCAATGTATGCGTGAATTATACCGCATTATGAAACCCGGGGGTTGGGGAATTTTTCAAGTGCCTTTAGATACTACAAGAGCTACAACCTACGAAGACAAAACAATAACCAGTGAAGAAGACCGCGAAAAACATTTTTGGCAAAAAGATCACCTTCGTTTATTCGGTTTGGATTACAAAGATAAATTAGCTGCAGCAGGATTTAAAGTGACTGTAGATGATTTTGTAAATACCCTAGGCGCAGATTTAGTAGATAGATACAGATTACCTGCAGGTGAGATGATTTATTTGTGTAGGAAGTAAGACCCCTCTGCCTTTTGCTTTCAGCAAAATCGGCTGTCTCCCATTAAAAAAGGGGAGAAAAAACATTTTACTTTTTTTATTATGTACTAAATAACTCTCCCCCTTGTTTAAGGGGGAGTACCCGCAGGGGGAGGGGGTTACCTTGAAACAACCAATCTCTTAACAGCAACCTGTCCTTGAGAATTTTTTAGTTGGAGGATGTAGATTCCGTTTGATAGATGTAGAGTTGAAAATTGAGTTTTACTTTGAGAAACTTCTAATTCTTTTTTCTCAATTTCTTTTCCGGTGATATCAAATATTTTTACTTCAATATTTTTATTGAAAGAATTTATCAAATTAATATTTACAACATCTTTTGTTGGTTGAGGATATAAGTCTGCATTGAAATGTGATGATGCTAAATTATTTATTCCAGTAGCGCATGTAATAATATTAATATTTGATGAAGCTGTATCAGAACAACCATTGGTATCTGTATAAGTATAGCTTACAGAATAATTTCCGACGGAAGAAGGATTAAAAGTATTTCCTGTTACAAAAGAGCCGGTATAAGACCCACCAGAAGGAGAACCTGTTAATGAAATTGTGTTTCCTCCAACACAGGCTGTGGATTGAGAGGATGTTAATGACACAGTCGGTGAAGGAACAAAATTCAAAGTAAATGTCATAGGTACGGGGTTAATAAAGGTAGGAGCGTTTACAGTTAATGTATATGCACCGCTTACACATGCATTAACTGATTGTGTTGTCGCTCCATTAACATTTACATCTGGCCCACTCCATAAATAAGAACTTAGTCCAGGTGGCCCGGATAAAGGGGTACATGTACTACCACATATAGTTATAGGAACATTGTTAGGGGATGGAGGGCCAGTGCTAACAGGATACCAAAAGAAGGTTTCGCATTCATAATCTACATACGCATAAGCTGAATGAAGCCCATCTCCACAATCAGCTACAGTTATCTCTGTTACACTAATTGTAGTAGTTGAAGGCGGGAGTAATATTATTTTCCAAGGTGAAAACACATAATTGCTATTTCCAGGACATACTGACCAAGTGAAAGGTGTTGAACAGGCTGTTGTTGGTGTTATTGAAAAATTAGGAACACTTATTGGGTTTCCAAATGCATCTTTTAGAACAATTTTCATTACAGGGGCAGTGCAGCAGGAGTGATTAACACCATGCATTACGGGTAGAATTGCTACATATTTGAAACGATAAAAGGGCTGATTAAAATAGTCGGTACTCCTAATTCTTTGAATTGCGTTATTACCTACGTCATCGTTTAATTTACAAAACCAACTCCCATGACTAAGTGAATATGGATTTGAATTCGGATTTGAAAAGGGACCGTATACTGAAAATATTGGATAAGTGGGGCCAATGTTTGGATCAATATAACCAATAGTCGGGGAGGTTGACATTAATTTCACGTTGCTTGGATTTGAAGGGCAACATAAATTTAGGTTGCAAGAATTAACTCCTCCCGAATTTACCCCGCCATTTATAGTCCAACCGTTAACAGCATTAATTGTAGTAACAACAATTGTACTTGGAGTTGTAGGATTGGTTAAAGAACCTTCTTCAAAATCTGCATTAACGCAATTTTGAGAAAACGAATTAAGAGTTAAAAACAATATTAGTGTAAAAAGTTTTTTCATACTTATATTTTACAACAACCATGCCAAAATCCCTAAATCAAATCACTCATCGTATAAATCCCTTTTTTATTATGAAGGAATTCAGCGGCCATTACGGCGCCTAATGCAAAGCCTTTGCGGTTGTGGGCTTTGTGCATTATTTCGATGTCATCTATTGGAGAAGTGTATTTTAAAATATGCGTGCCCGGTACTTCGCCTTCTCTTTTATCTTCAATAAAAAGTGTTGGAGTATCCTGTTTCTTTGCTGGATCTATACTCCAGTTTGTTTTACGGTTTATTTTTTCAATGACTTGATTCGCCAATGTAATAGCTGTTCCGCTTGGTTTATCTAATTTATGAATGTGATGAATTTCTTCCATGCTGACATTGTAATCAGGGTAGTTGTTCATCAGTTCCGCTAAATATTTATTCACTTTAAAAAACAAATTCACACCAACGCTAAAATTGGTAGCGTGAAATAAAGCGTGATTTCCTTTTTTACAATCTGATGTTATCTTTTCAAAATTATCGTACCAACCGGTTGTCCCAACAACAATTGGTAAGTTGGCATTAAAACATTTGTAAATATTTTCTTCTACGGTGTGAGGGGTGCTAAATTCAATGGCAACATCAGCCGCAGCTAATTGTTCTTTGGTAATGGAGTTGTGGTTGTTCTCGTCCACTTTCAAAATAATTTCATGTTTACGGGCAACAGCAATTTTTTCAATTTCCTTTCCCATTTTTCCGTAACCTAACAAAACAATTTTCATAATCTTATTTGAATTTTAAATTTATTGAAACACCTGTTTGCATTCCCACCTTGTTATTAAAACAATACACGTTGTTGTAGGGTTTTAACTCCAGACTTAAATCATCACTTACATCAAATGTTTTAAGATGTGCATCCACGTTGGCGTCAACAATATTCAATACATAAATAATGGCACAACCAATAGCTCCTAAATCGCGGTATTTTCGGAAATCGTTTTTTAAACTTAATAATTGGTCGCTACTGTATTTAGTTTCGTTAATAGTGTTTGGGTCGCCGTCGTTCTCCGCTTTTAGATTTTTTCCGTAGTAAGAAAAGTTTTGTTGATTGGTATAAAGCAAATAACCAAATCCTCCCAAGCCTGCATAAACAATAGGCACTTTCCACCACTTGCGGTTGTATGCTTGTCCTAAACCGGGAACAATAGCGCTCATGATAGTAGCTTTGCGCGCTTCACCATAAATAGCTTTCTTGTTTTTCTTTCCTGCCTTGCCGGCAGGCAGGTTATCAACTTTAACGGTATCGCTTTGTGAAAAAGCAGTCGAGCTAGAAAAAACAAAAGCAATAAAAAATATGAATTTAAATTTATGCACTACGCAATGTCTTTTACTAAAACATTTCCTTTTTCATCGCTCATCACATTATCCAGATCTTTTAACAGGCGGTTAATGATGGCTAATTCTTTTTCATCAGTAATTGGTAATTCATTAACACCTTTTTCATCCAAGCGGTTAATTACAAATTTTATGGTGAGAAGTGAATCTGAAATACCCGGTTGATATGCGATTTCTTTATCGTTTGTGGTTTTTACTTCCGATAATAGTTTTGTTTCTACTAATTCGTTAATAACGGTTCTGGCTAAACGTACAGGTAAATCTAAAGCTTGTGCAATTTCAAAAGCTGTAGGAGGTTTTATTCCGGTTTGAAATTTCTTCACCACATTATTACAAACCATTAAAGCAATAACACGTTTGTAACGAACGCTGATGTTCTTGATTTCATTTTCTAATTCGTAATGGTCAACATTTTGGTTAGCGAAAGCCAACTCTGCACCAAATAAAACAATGTACCAACTGTATTGAATCCAAATTAAAAATAAAGGCAGAGCAGCAAAACTTCCATAAATAGCATTCATGCGCATGGTGCCAATTTGAAAGCTGACATAAGCCCATTCTAATAATTCAAATAAAATAGTAGCGAAAACAGCAGCAGTAAAAGCGGATTTAAAAGTGACGCGCGTGTTTGGTAAAACGATGTATAGAAATGTGAACACCAAACAAATCATGAAAAACGAAATTAGTTTTAAAACGATTGGCGCGGCATTCGAAAAAAAGTAAGGGTCTAATACTTTGGTTTGAATGGCAACCGTTAAACCACCTGATACAATTAAGAAGATAGGCGCCACAATCATGATAGTAGTGTAATCGGTTAATTTACGGTACCAGGTTCTTCCGATTTTTATTTCCCATATATCATTAAAACTATTTTCAATGTTTATTAATAAAGATATAACCGACCATAATAATAATAATACTCCAATACCGGCAATGACTCCACCCTTAGCATTTTCTAACATAGAGTCAGCATAAATGAAAGCTTGGTTTAATACGGTAGAATATTCTGAGGCTCCTGTGGCTATTTGTTGTTTTAAAGTTTCATCATAACCAAAACCTTTTGCAATGGCAAACACCACGGCTAACACAGGTACAATTGAAAATAAAGTATAAAAGGTAAGAGCAGTTGCGCGGGTTAAACAATTGTCTTCGTTAAATCCTTTTATCGCTAAAGAAAAAACACGTAATTGCTTTACAAAAAAACCATGACGTTTATTCATCTTATCTAAACGAACTACCCAGAGACGTTCAGTTAAGAAACTCCATCCTTTTTTAAAAACGGTGACTACATTTGCCATACTCTACAAAAATACGAATTATAAGTCAGCAAGCGCAATGAGAAAAGTCTCTATTTTAGCCTTCATTTCGCTTGGATTGCAGTTGTAATTATTGAATAGTACCGAAAAACATAAATCCTTACCTGCTTTAGTTTTCACGTAACCGCAATAACCACGGGCTCTGCTTATGTAACCGGTTTTAGCTTTCATGTTTTTTTCAATGAAAGTACCTTTACCAATATTCCGCATGCTGCCACTAATTCCGGCTTGTGGTAATGAATTATAAAAAGGTTTAAATAAAACAGAATCGTGATACATTTTGTAAAGTAAGTTGGCTTCAAAACTGGTAGTAACAGTATTAGCTCTAGATAAACCATTTCCATCTACCATATATAATTCGGAAACATCGAGACCTTTACCTTTCCAATATTCTTTTGCTTTTTCGATACCTGAATAATTACTGCCTTTACCCATAGTTTTTAAAAGGGTTTCGCAAAACAAATTATTGCTGGTAAGATTAGTGTAAAAAACTATTTTTTCGAGAGCCGGTGAATAATGAGAATGCATTAATAGTTTTTCTCTTTTCACATCCGGATTTTCGTTATCGTAATTACTTTTTGCACAAAGTGAAGGGGTTTTAATTCCTAAAGTATTTAATGATGTTTCTAAAAACTCAGCACATAATAAAGCCGGGTCGGGTAGGGCAGCTCGCACTTCTAATTCTTTTTTGTTTGGAGGAATTGTTCCTTTTATTCTTTTTTTATTCCCGAAAGGATCGCCTGTTACATAAGCGTCATCTTCTTTTCCTGCAGCTTTCACATCGTCATCGTGTTCTAATGTTATGCTTTTGTATTTCGGTTTTACATCCAATATAGTGGCTTTACTTCCTGTTTCTTTACTTTGAAAAATAATACTGTACAAATTATCGTTGAAAGATAAACCGCAAGGTGCAACTCCAAAATAATTACTTATGTCGCCCCAAATCCAATTGGCAGGAATGTGTTGTTCGTAACAAGAAGCATCGCCTATAATTTTCCCTTTTAATTCTTTGAGTCCTTTTTTGGCTAACACCTCAGCCCATTTGTATGTGATATCGGTTGTGTCTTTTTTATTGGAGAATAACTCTGAGTTTAAGGTGGGGTCGCCCGAACCACGAATAATAATATCACCATTTAAAACGCCGGTCTCTTTATCAAATGTTCCGGTAAAATAAATGCGGGTATCGTAGCGGTAAAATTTCCCTAGTGTACCTAAAGCTGCGCCGGTTGTAATAACTTTTAATGTTGAAGCGGGTATTACAGAAACATGTTGGTTGTGTTCCTTTAACATGGTTCCTGTTTCTGCATCTAAAACACAAAAAGCAAAAGTACTGTTCGCTAAAACTTTATCGGCTTTCCATGTTTCAACTACCTGTTCAATCGTAACAGTTTGTGAAAAGGATAAAAATGGAAGTAATAAAAATAATAATATGCGCATGGGTAATTTTAATTCAGATTAAAGTTCAAAAAATAAACCTCTGAATAGGGTTAAAATTAAATAAGATGTTAAAGGGAGAGTGTTGATTACGGTCTCGACTACGCTCGACCTGACAAAACTATTGAAGTTGTCCGTTTTTGTATTTTTCTTTTTTAACGATTTGGCCTTTTTCGTTGTAATAAGCCCATTCGCCTTCTTTTTGGAAGTCTTTTGATTCAGGCTTGTAACTCATATAACCTTCTACTTTTACTTTACCGTTTTCGTAATATTCTTTCTCTACGTATTTTTTGGTCTTCTTATCTACAATAGAAAATTCTTTTGCTGGGGCGCCGTTTTCGTAAAAGCGACTGTCTTTATAAATATACTGAGCCTCTTTATCTTTTTCAATAACCGCTGCTTTATTTCCATTTGGGAAGAAAGAATATTCGTTTTGAGCATTGCCGCTAAAATATAATATTTGAGTACGAACAGTTCCACTCGGATAATAAATATCTACCGAACAACGCGCAGGATCAGAAACAATAATACTTCTTTCAATTTGTCCGTTCTCGTAAAAATTCTTAAACACTTTTATTTGACCATCTACATAAAAACCTTTGTGTAAAAGTTTTCCGTTTATGTAATAATCTTCCTGCCAGCCTTGTAAATTGTAACCGGCGTTATTGTAACGGATAGAATCGCCACCAATTGACGGAACTAATTTATTATACATTTTAATTCCTAAACTCGGATCAAAAGCCTCATCTACAGTATAACGTTTAATGCCCGGTATCTGATCGGCAAAACGCTGTGCAAATCCAACCATTGAACTTAAACTAAAAATGAATATTAAAACTATTAAACGCATTCTGTATATAAATTTACTAAAAATCGCTGTATTAAACAATTAATGTATGCCAATGTCTGCTAAATAACGTTCTGCATCCAATGCACCCATACATCCGCTACCTGCGGCAGTTACGGCTTGACGGTAAACTTTATCGGCTGCATCACCTACTGCAAACACACCTTTAATATTTGTTTTACTTGTACCAGGTAAAGGTTTAATATAACCTTGCTCATCCATATCAATCCAACCTTTAAAAATATCGGTGTTGGGTGTATGGCCAATAGCAACGAAGAAACCTGTAACAGCTATGTTACGTACTTCACCTGTTTTAATGTTTTTAATTAATGCGCCGCTAACTCCTTTATCACCTAAAATTTCTTGTGTTTCAGAATCCCAAAGCACTTCAATGTTTGGTGTATTTAAAACACGGGTTTGCATAGCTTTACTGGCACGCATTTCACCGCGACGAACAATCATGTAAACTTTTTTACAAAGTTTTGCTAAGTAAGTTGCTTCTTCTGCCGCAGTATCACCCGCACCAACAATAGCAACATCTTGTCCTTTAAAAAAGAAACCATCACAAACCGCACAAGCAGAAACACCAAATCCGTTTAAACGTTGTTCACTTGGTATACCTAACCATTTTGCAGAAGCCCCTGTTGCAATAATAACAGTGTGTGCTTGTATTTCAGTTTTTTCATCAACCCAAACTTTATGAACGGGTCCTGTAAAATCAACTTTACTTACGTAACCAAAACGTACATCTGTACCAAAACGTTCAGCTTGTTGTTTAAAGTCTTCCATCATTTCCGGACCTTGAGTTCCTTTTGGGTAACCGGGATAATTTTCAACTTCAGTTGTAATAGTTAGTTGTCCGCCAGGCTGCATTCCTGTATACATTACAGGTTTTAAATCGGCGCGTGCTGCGTATATGCCCGCGGTGTATCCGGCAGGACCAGAGCCTATGATTAGGCATTTAAGAATATTATCAGAAGACATAGTAAAGTTCAAGTTTATTTCGCTGCAAATTTAATTGAAGATTAGGAGATAAAGGTGATAATTTTCAGATTTTATGAATAATTAAGGGTAGAAAAGGGTATTTCTAAACGGAAACTACTTTTTTAGGAAGCATAACATAGCCCAATCACCCTTAACCTCTTGTTTATGCAGGGTTAAATAATGACTTGAAGCTAAATTGATTAACTCTTCACAATCTGTTTTAAAGAAGCCGGAAATAAACAAATGACCACCCGTTTTTAATGATTTGGCTAAATCAGGTATATAAGACTTTAATACATTTTTATTGATGTTCGCTAAAATGAAATCGTAAGCACTTTTTGTAGTTAAAAGATTGGCATCACCCATCTCAATTTTAATATCACTACAATTATTAGTGGCGCAATTTTCGATTGCATTTTCAACCGACCATTCATCAATATCGTTTCCGGTAATGTTTGTTGCTTCTAATTTTTTAGCGAGAATAGCTAATACACCTGTGCCGCAACCCATATCAAAAACAGTTTTGTTTTTAAAATCGAAGTCGAGCATATTTTTGCACATGAGCCAAGTGGTATCGTGATGTCCGGTACCAAAACTCATCTTAGGCATGATGATAATATCATACTTATACTTTTTTTCTATCTCGTGAAACGGAGCGCGGATGATGCAATCATCATTTACAATAACCGGTGAAAAGTTCTTTTCCCATTCTTCATTCCAATTCACTTGCGCCATCTTTTCGGTGGTGAAAGTGTATTTAAAATCTTCGAACGTAAATTCGTTTAAGTTGATATTAGAATTTAGATTTTCGGGAATATAAGCGATGAAACCTTTATCATTAGTTTCAAAACTATCGAAACCCATTTCGGCAATAGAAGAAATTAAAATATCGGAACCTGGTTCAGGAGGAGAAACCGTAAAAGTATATTGAATGTAGTTCAAGGTTATCGGTTATATAGTTATTAGGTTATTGGTTGTTAGTTATAAGGTTATAATAGTGTAACGAATAACTGATAACTGTATAACCAATAACTTTTTCAAAACGAACGGATGATTTTGCTAAAATCGTCGGCCTTTAAAGATGCGCCACCAATTAATCCGCCATCAATATCAGCACAAGCAAATAATTCGGATGCGTTTTGTGCATTGCAACTTCCGCCGTATAAAATGGGAATTTGTAAAGCCACCTCAGCCGAAAATAATTCTTTTATAGTTTGTCTAACATGTTGATGCATTTCCTGTGCTTGTTGAGGAGTTGCTGTTTCGCCGGTACCAATAGCCCAAACCGGTTCGTAAGCTAAAATGAGTTGAGATAAATCTTTATCAGAAAAAACACCAAGTACATTTTTTAATTGTTCACTCACCACTTTAAAATGTGAATTGTTTTTGCGTTCAGTTAATTTTTCACCAAAACAAAAAACCGGTTTTAAATTATTATCGAACGCTAATTTTAGTTTTGAAATTAATTGCTGGTCGGTTTCATTAAAATACTCACGACGTTCTGAATGACCAACTAAAACAAATTTACAACCAACAGATTTTATCATAGCAGCAGAAACTTCACCGGTAAAAGCACCGGAAGCATGCTCGCTGCAATTTTGAGCGCCTGTGTAAAAATTACCTGTAGCGCCAATAAAATTAGTAACGGCCGAGATAAGAGGAAAAGGAGGAAATACAATTTTGGTGACTGAATTATCGCCCGGGTTTTTAGAAATAGCAGAAACCAACTCAATAGCTTCGCTAAGTGTTTTGTTCATTTTCCAATTACCGGCAACAATTTTTTGTCTGCTCATGATTATTTAATTCTTACACGCGGATCGAGAATACCGTAAGTAATATCTACAAGGATATTGATGAATACGAAAATGGTAGCGAAGATTAATGTTGCTCCCATTACAACAGGTAAATCGTTTTTTGTTAAGGCTTCAAATACTTCGTATCCGATACCTTTCCAACTAAAAATAAATTCAACAAACACTGCACCCGCCATTAAACCTGCAAACCAACCAGAGATAGCCGTTACAACAGGATTTAATGCATTCTTCAAAGCATGCTTCAAAATAATCTTATAAAAACCTAAACCTTTTGCTTTTGCTGTACGGATATAATCTTGCGACATCACATCTAACAAAGAGCTACGCATTAACTGAACTACAATGGCTAAAGGACGAATTCCTAAAGTGATGGATGGTAAAATTAAATTCTGAAGTTTCAACACCTCACCATTCCAAACATCAATATCATATAAACTTCCGGTAGGTGAGAGTCCAGTGTATTTTGTAAGCACATACCCAAACAACCAGGCAATAATCAATCCAATAAAGAATGAAGGGGCGGCCATTCCTAAAACGGATAGGACGAGTGAGAGTTTATCGTAAAAGGTATTGCGTTTAACGGCCGCTACAATTCCCAAAAACACACCAATAATGGTGGCAATAATGATAGAAGTAAAGGCTAAAACGGCTGTTTCAGGTAATGTTTCAAGAATAATATCAGATACCCGCCTTTTGGTAATGTAGGATCGTCGGAGATAAGGCACTTTAAGTACAACTACTTTCGAACTTCCCACCTTAAAAAGTGAGAACCATGAATACTTATCTGGGTTCAGATACCAATGGCTTTCCGTATCTTCGTAATCATGCACAGAAACCACAAACAAATCGTTAAGATAAAGGGCATATTGTTCCATTACCGGTAAATTGGTACCTAAATCACGGTGTATAGCTTCAACTGCCTCTTTATTGGCGCGTTGTCCTAACATAATAGAGGCAGGATCGCCTGGTAATACGTTAAATAGGAAGAAAACTGTAGTGATTACACCAAGTAGTACAACAATACCGTAAAAGACTTTTTTGGCAATAAATTTTAACACAAAACTTGGGTTTTGAACAAAGTGCTAATTAAATAAAAATTAAGCGGATATAAAACTGTTTTTAGATAAAGTTTACTTTTACACAAATAAAAAATTGATACCAAAAACCAAATACAGTTTCCTTTTAGCATTAGTGTTTTGCATGAATAGCTTTTTTGCTCAAAAAGTGGGTATTGTTTTAAGCGGAGGAGGCTCTGGTGGATTATGCCACATTGGTGTACTTAAAGCACTTGAAGAAAACAATATTCCTATTGATTATATTACTGGTACTTCTATTGGGAGTTTAATTGGGGCATACTATGCTGCCGGTTATACACCTGCCGATATGGAAGAACTTGTTAAATCAGGTTTTTTTCAGCAAATAACACGAGGCGATATGCCCGCCAAATACACTTATTTCTTAAAAAAGAGAGAAGATTACGCTTCATGGCAAACATTTAAGGTAGCTTTCAATACAAACCTGCTCAATAACCTTCCAACCAACGTCATTAATTCGGTGCCCATTGATTATTATTTGATGGAAACTTTTGCGGGAGTTAATGCATACGCCAAAAATAATTTCGACAGTTTGATGATTCCTTACCGTTGTTTGGCCTCAGATATTGAAAATAAAGAAATTGTTACGTTCAGAAATGGCGATTTATCTTCTTCCATTCGCGCTTCCATGAGTTATCCATTCTATTTAAGGCCAATTCCCATTAATGGAAAATTACTATTTGATGGTGGCTTGTATAATAATTTGCCCACCGATGTTATGTATGATGAATTTTATCCCGATTTTATTATTGGTTCTTCTGTTGCAGAAAGATCACAATCGCCATCGGATGATAATTTGTATTTGCAACTTCGTCATCTTTTAATGACTCAAACAAATTTTAATCCGGTTTGTGAAAACGGTGTTTTGATAGAGCCTTGGTGTGATGTGAATATTTTTAATTTCGAGGAAGCAAAACGTTTGATTGATAGTGGTTATGTTGCAACCATACGTAATATGCCAAAAATAAAATTATGTGTTGAACGTATGGCAGATAATGAAGCACTGAAAAACCGTCGCGCTATTTTTAGAGCACAAGCTAATAAAGACAGTATTATTTTCGACAAAGTAGAGGTTTATGGTGTGACCAAAAAAATAGAGAGTTTTATTAAGAGCAGTATTTTTCATCAAAGTAAACCTTTTTCATTATCACGTTTAAAGAAACAATATTTCAGACTAACGAGTGATGATAAGATAAAATCAGTTTATCCTATCGCTGAAAAAGATACCATGGGTTCCGGGTTTTATAAACTGAAACTAATGGCTAAAAAAGAAAAAAGTTTTTTTGTCGACCTCGGTGGAAATATTTCTAACCGACCGATTAGTGAAGCTTTTTTAGGATTGCAGTATAATTATATAGGTAAAATTGGTTTTACTGCTTATGCTAATGGCTATTATGGAAAATTACATGGGGGTGGTCATTCTAAATTGCGTTTTGATTTTCCTGGGAAAATCCCTTTTTATATAGAGCCAAGTTTCACGTATTCACGCTGGGATTATTTCAGAAGTAGCGCTTTATTTTATGATTTCGAGAAGCCTGCCTATTTATTACAGGAAGATATTTTTGGTGAATTGAATGTTGGATTACCATTAGGAAACGTTTCAAAAGTTGTTGTGTCCGGAGGTTATGCTGAGTGGGTAAATAGGTATTACCAAGCAGATAACTTCACGAAATTGGATACCGCGGATGTAAGTTATTTTGATTTTGGTTACGCACAAATTTCGTACGAACTGAACACGTTAAATAGAAAGCAATATGCAACCGACGGTACTAAAGTTCATTTTAAAGCTAAATTCATTGATGGAGCAGAAAGTTTTTATCCCGGAACAACTTCATTAGATTCGGTGGGAACAAAAAATTATCCATATCATAATTGGTTTCAATTTAAGTTAACAATCGATAGTTACATACGCACCTTCAAAGGATTTAAAATAGGTGTGTTTGCTGAGGGAGTGTATTCAACCCAGCCGTTTTTTAGAAATTATACTTCCAGTATTTTATCGGCACCGGCTTTTAATCCAACACTCGAGAGTCAGACTTTATTTATTCCTCAATACAGAGCGCATCAATACGTAGCCGGTGGAATAAAAGCGATTACAACACCATGGAAAAAATTTGATATCCGTTTTGAAGGTTATTTATTTCAACCCATTACTTCTATTGTTTCAACTAATGATCAAAAAGCAAAATACACTGAGCCGTTTTTATACCGTAATTTTATTGGGCTTGTAGCTTTGGTTTATAATACACCTGTTGGTCCGGTAAGTATTGGTGTGAATTATTATGATAAGAATCCGAATAGTTTTTCATTCTTCTTCCACTTCGGATATATAATCTTCAACAAAAAATCAATCGATTAGAAACAAAAAACCCCAACATTTCTGTTGAGGTTTAATTTCATTTATGTGACAGCGTCATGGTGAGCTTGCCGAACCATCAGGTTAAGCAGGCACCTTGCCTAAAACCTTAGCCATAGTTTTTCCAATATCAGCAGGACTTTCACAAACGTGAATTCCGTTCTCGCGCAAAATAGCCATCTTAGCTTGTGCAGTATCATCAGCACCACCAACAATTGCACCGGCATGGCCCATTGTACGGCCTTTAGGAGCAGTTTGTCCGGCGATGAAGCCAACTACAGGTTTTTTATTTCCGTTAGCTTTAATCCAACGTGCCGCATCAGCTTCAAGATTTCCACCAATTTCACCAATCATAACAATACCTTCAGTTTCCGGATCATTCATTAGTAATTCAACCGCTTCTTTAGTAGTAGTTCCAATAATAGGATCTCCACCGATTCCAATAGCAGTTGTAACTCCTAAACCTGCTTTCGCAACTTGGTCAGCAGCTTCGTATGTTAAAGTTCCTGATTTAGAAACAATACCAATTTTACCTTTTTTGAAAACGAAGCCCGGCATAATACCAACTTTCGCTTCACCGGCAGTAATAATACCAGGGCAATTCGGGCCAATTAAACGGGTGTCTTTTCCCTTTAAGTATTCTTTCGTAATTATCATGTCTTTCACAGGGATACCCTCTGTAATACAAACAATAACTTTAATTCCACCGTCAGCAGCTTCCATAATGGCATCCGCAGCAAAAGCAGCCGGAACAAAAATGATAGATACATCAGCACCGGTAGTTTTTACAGCTTCAGCAACAGTGTTAAATACAGGTCTGTCTAAGTGCTGAGTACCACCTTTTCCAGGAGTAACACCACCAACAACATTAGTACCATATTCAATCATTTGGGAAGCGTGAAAAGTACCTTCACCTCCGGTAAATCCTTGTACAATTATTTTCGAGTTTTTGTTTACGAGTACTGACATAGTTTTAGTTTTAGAAGTGCTAAGATAGGTTTTTTTGGTTAATAGTTATTAGTTATAGGTTAATGGTTAACAGTTTATTTTTATAGTCAAATTATAACTTAATAACCCAATAACCATTAACCTTTTAACTTAATTTTTATCGCCGCCAAAATAAAGTGATTCGATAGCATCTGCGTTAAATGCCACATCGTAAATAGCTTCGTTTAAGATGGCTTCGCTGGTAAACTCAATAGGTTGAACAGCTTGTACAATAACAGTTTCACACGGAGAACCATCTGCACGTTTATCAGTAGTAACAGTAACAGAAGAGAATGTTCCGTAACCGCCTTCTTTAATCAATTTATATAAGTTCAAATTTTGAGTAAACTCGCCACAACGGCTGTTCATGTAAACAACATCTTTACCAAAATAACGGCCGGCAATAATCCAAACATAAACAAACTGATAACGGAAAGTTCCGTCTTTCATTTTTATTGCCACATCAATTCTGAAAATTCCAGGAGAAATTTCATCTACTTTGTAATTCCATCGTGTTGCAATGTTAGTAACCACTACTTTTAAATCCATAATTTTTAGTTTTAGTATTAAGACTGTAAAAATAAAAAAACAAGAAATAAACAGGGCATTGGTTAATAAATAGTGAAAAACTTTAAAAACAGCCCTATTTTTCGCTATATTTATACTTTCAAAATAATGATGGAATACAATACAGAAAGACCGAAAATGATTATACCCGAATACGGGCGTAACGTGCAGAGTATGATAGACTATTGCTGCGAATTAAAGGACCGTGAAGAGCGTAATTTATGTGCAAAAGCCATTATTCAGGTGATGGGACAATTAAATCCGCATTTACGTGATGTGGCTGATTTTACCCATAAACTTTGGGATCATTTATTCATTATTTCTGAATTCAGATTAGACGTTGATTCTCCGTATCCAAGACCAAAACCGGAGACGTTTAAAGAAAAACCGGCAAGGTTAACTTATCCTGTTGGTAAAATTAAATTTAAACATTACGGTAAAACTATAGAGGCTATTATTAAAAAAGCCAAAGCTCTAAAGGATGGTCCGGAAAAAGATGAGTTAACCCGTTTAATTGCCAATCATCTTAAAAAATCTTACATCAACTGGAATAAAGATTCGATTACGGATGATGTTATTTTTAAAAACTTAACCGATTTATCGGATGGTGAATTGAAATTAGATGAATCTGTTGCATTAAGTTCTCATCAGGAATTAGTAAGAACTAATAATTCAGTCGGAAGTGGAGGAAGTAATAAGCCTCGTCACAAATTCCAGAACAACAAACACAAAAAGCATTTTCATAAGCATAATAAAAAACATTAAAAACTGCACTTATCCCTATGGCCATTTTTGAAGTAACAGGCGGCAGACAATTAAAAGGAGACATTACACCACAAGGCGCCAAAAACGAAGCTTTGCAAATCATTTGCGCCGTTTTACTCACCAAAGAAAAAGTAACAATTAGCAATATCCCTGATATTGTTGATATCAATAAATTAATTGATTTATTGCGCGATTTAGGTGTGAAGGTTGAAAAAACCGGTCACGAAGAATATACATTTCAATCGGATGATGTAAAGGTAGATTATTTAGTTTCCCCTGAATTTAAAAAGAAAGGCGGAGGATTACGCGGTTCTGTTATGATTATCGGTCCAATGTTAGCACGTTTCGGTCGCGCCTACATGCCAAAACCGGGAGGAGATAAAATTGGTCGCCGCCGAATGGATACTCACTTTATCGGTTTTGAAAGTTTAGGTGCGAAGTTTGAATACGATAATGAACACGAAGTATTTAAAGTAGAAGCAAAGAAGCTTAAAGGCTCTTATATGTTATTGGACGAAGCTTCAGTAACAGGAACAGCAAATATTGTAATGGCTGCTGTTTTAGCAGAAGGAACTACAACTATTTATAACGCAGCTTGTGAACCTTACATTCAACAACTTTGTAAAATGTTGATTGGTATGGGGGCAAAAATTCAAGGTGTTGGTTCAAACATGTTAATCATCGAAGGTGTAACTTCTCTTGGAGGAACTAAACACCGTTTGTTACCTGATATGATTGAAATAGGATCGTTTATTGGTTTAGCAGCCATGACACAATCTGAAATCACTATAAAAAATGTGTCTTACGATAATTTAGGTTGTATCCCACGTGTATTTTCAAGATTAGGAATTCAGATGGAGCGGAGGGGTGATGACATTTATATTCCATCACAATCGCATTACGAGATTGATACTTTTATTGATGGCTCTATTTTAACAGTGGCTGATGCTATTTGGCCGGGCTTCACGCCTGATTTATTAAGTATTGTTTTAGTTACAGCCACACAAGCCCGCGGAAATATTTTAGTTCATCAAAAAATGTTCGAGAGCCGTTTGTTCTTCGTCGATAAATTAATTGACATGGGCGCTCAAATTATTTTATGTGATCCTCATCGTGCAACTGTAATTGGTTTAGATAAAAAAGTTCAGCTAAAAGCAATTCAAATGGCGTCTCCTGATATTCGCGCTGGTGTATCTTTATTAATCGCTGCTATGAGTGCAAAAGGCAAGAGTACTATTTTTAATATTAATCAAATCGACCGCGGTTATCAGAATATTGATGGCCGTTTAAATGCAATTGGTGCAGAAATTATAAGAAAATGAGAATAAACATTCATACCGTTTTAGTTTTGATGTTATGTGTTTGCACATTATCATTTTCTGCGCAAGAAAAAAAATCAAAAAGAAAGAAGAAGAAGGAAATTGCTGAAGCTGCACAGGCTGTTTTAGTTGTAGAAGGTTTAAACCTTGGTAACAAAGCGCCTGAAATTGAAATGATGGATCCCGCAGGACAAGCTATAAAACTTTCTTCTTTAAAAGGAAAAATAGTATTGATAGATTTCTGGGCCAGCTGGTGTCGCCCGTGTAGACTGGAAAACCCGAATGTTGTTGCTGTACATAAAAAGTATAAGGATCAGAAATTAAAAAACGGAAACGGGTTTACAATTTATAGTGTTTCACTTGATTCAAATAAAGATGGATGGCAAAATGCAATTGCAGCGGATAGTCTTTTATGGTCAAGCCATGTAAGTGATTTATTAGGTTGGAATAATTCAGCCGCTTTAAAATATGGAGTACAGGGCATTCCAACCAATTATTTAATTGATGGTGACGGCATTATTATTGGAAAAGCTTTAAGAGGTGTAGATTTGGAAAAGGCACTTGAAAATTTGAAGGAAAAATAAAATGAAATTGAAATTTTGTAAAATACTTTTTTTAGTTCTGATAAGCTTAACGGTTGCAGCTCAAAATTGCGGTTTAAAAATCGGCGATAAGGCCCCACCATTAGTTTTAAATAATAACCAGTTCACTTTGCAAAGTGTTACATTTCCACATATCAATAAAATTGTACTTATTCATTTTTGGGCTTCATCAGTAGCAAAATCTAAATTGTTTATACCACGTGCCGTTGATTTATACGAACGTTACAGCACAGCCACATATCGTAATGCAGAAGGTTTTGAAGTTATAACGGTAGCTATACAAAGTGATAAAGGCGCTTGGAATCAAGACCTAACAAGTCTTAAAATGGATAAAATGATGAATTTAATAGCCAATAAAGGTTATAATGATTTATCAGTTAGAAATTACAAGCTCACACAATTGCCGGTTACAATTTTGGTAGACGAATTAGGAGCTGTATTATTAATCAATCCAACCATGATTCAAATTGAAGATGTTTTGGATGGGAAGAAAAACTCTCCACAAAATACCCGCGATTTAAAAGGTCGTTTACTTTTTTCGGAAGCACCTAATGATGCTGTGAAAAATCAGAAAATGGTAATGATGAATAAATTTAATGATACCATCAGCAGAACACTAAGCGATAATAGCGGATTGTTTACTTATTTTAGTGTTAAATATCTACCTGAGTATATTATTAAAGCAGATACAACAGGTGATTTAATCGGAAAACAAAAAGCTTACTTAAGTACTGCATCAGGAGCTGTTTTTGCTAACGTACCAAAAGCATCTGGTAAATTTGAATACTTATTGAGTTTGGGCGATGTGGCTAAACTTAGCGGAATTAATAAAGATGCCTCGTCTACAAAAAATGCTATTTCATTTAATGCTAACATTACTTTTAAAAAGAATAGTTCTGAGTTAGAATCAAGTTCCAACGTTGAGTTAGATAAGGTAGCAACGATGCTAAGCAAGAATAAAGACTACACCTTAGAAATTATTTCACATACCGATAGTAAAGGTGATGACGCTGATAATTTGGAATTAACCAAGAAGCGCTCCAGTTCGGTGAAAGCATACTTAGTTTCTAAAGGTATTGCACCTACCAGAATGAAACCAATTGGTAAAGGCGAAACAGAACTTAAAAACAAGTGTAAGAACAAAGTAACTTGTACAGAAGAAGAGCACGCCGAAAACGTTAGAACTGAGCTCAAGTTTTACAAACCCTAATGAAAAATTATATTGTCTCTGTCTTAATGCTTTCATCTCTGATTGGATTCGGACAGAAAAAACTGCGTGTTGGCGAAAAAATTCCATTTTCAAAAGTGGCGTTATTTAATACCGAGGATAAAAAAACAGATGTTGATTTGCCCAATGGAAAAACGGCTATTGATAAATTTGTTTTGGTTTTGTTTTTCAATACCCAACAACCTCTTAAGCAAATTGTAGAAATAAATCAAAAGCTTGAGCAAACCCTAAACCGCTTTCAAAATAACGCTTGCAAAGGGGCTTCCGAAATCGAATTCATTACCATTTGTACAGAAGAAAAACCGGAGGTTTGGAAAAAATATTTGCAAGATGGGAATTTATTAAACTCAAAGTTTAATGGTAAAAAAACAAACTACTTAGCAAAAAAAGGAATTAAAGACGAGGTAGTAAAAGCATTTGGTGCCGATAAGTTCCCGTCGTTCTTTTTAGTAAATCCTAAAGGACGCTTATGGCTAGAGACAGATAACGCTCAGGAATTAGAAGATGCTTTCAGAAGTATATGTAAAACCAATGCATCAAGTTCTACAGCTGATATTGCCGGTAAAGTTTTAGTGGGAGAAAAAGAAAAAACACCTTTGATTCAGCATTTTGTTTATTTATTGAATCATAAAGAAGACACTATCAAATCAACTAAGACTGACGCTTATGGTGATTTCACATTCACTAAAGTAGATACTTCGCAAGCTTTAACCATTCGTATCGCGCCAACTGAAAAAGTAAAGAATGGCCCTGTGGTTTTTCTGGCCAAATTAACCGGCGAAATCATTACGGAGCTTAAAAAAACAATTAAAGGCGATTTCGAATACAAATTACTGAAGGCGGATATTGTGGTTCTGTCACCAATAGAAGATGAAGATGATATTACATTGAAGTATAAAAAGTTTGATAAATCGGGACAGAAAAGTTTGTTAACCTCAGAGAACATCTATTATGAAACAGGCACATTCAAAATCACCCTTGAAGATGAATTGGTGTTGGATAAAGTGATGGTGATTTTAAATGCAAATCCCGGAGTAAAACTTGAAGTTATCTCACACACGGATGCCCGTGGCGATGATGCTTCTAATCTTACTTTATCTCAAAAGCGATCTAATGCTGTAATTGATTATCTAAGCTCAAAAGGTCTGGATAAAACCCGTTTGAAAGCTATTGGTATGGGAGAATCTGCCATAAAGAACCGCTGTTTAAATGGGGTTGATTGTTCTGACAAAGAACATGAGTTTAACCGCCGTACTGAGTTCAATTTCATTAAAAACTGACAATATTTCCTTATTATTTCCTTGGCAACATTATTGATTGCTTATCTTTGCACGCCCATAATTAATATGGCGATATAGCTATGAACGAAGAGAATACAAATAACGAGCAAAATTTAAGCGAGGAAGAAAAGCCGGTTACTGACACAAACAATGAAAATACGTCAGTTACAGAGGAAGAAAAACTCAAAAAACAGGTTGCCGAACTTAATGATAAGTATCTAAGGCTTTATTCTGAATTTGATAACTTCAGAAAACGGACTATTAAAGAAAAATCAGAGTTAATTAAGACTGCTTCTGAGGATGTTTTAAAGGCTGTTTTACCTGTTATAGATGATTTTGAAAGAGCAATTAAGGCCAATGAAGTGGTTACAGACCCAGCTCCAATTAAAGAAGGCATTGCTCTGATTTATAATAAATTAAAAAACAGCACTCAATTAAAGGGTTTAACTGCTTTTGAAAGTATTGGTCAGGATTTTAATGCAGATACTATGGAGGCAATAACACATATTCCTGCTACTGATGAAAATCAAAAAGGTAAGGTTGTGGATGAAGTTGAAAAGGGATATAAACTAGGTGATAAAGTAATTCGCTACGCAAAAGTAGTGGTTGCAAATTAAGATTATGGCTAAGAGAGATTTTTACGAAATACTAGGCGTATCGAAGAGCGCAGGTGAGGATGAAATTAAAAAAGCATACCGTAAGCTTGCTATTAAATTTCACCCTGATAAAAACCCCGACGATAAAGCTGCTGAAGAAAAATTTAAAGAAGCAGCTGAAGCATACGAGGTATTAAGCAATGCCGAAAAACGTCAGCGTTACGATCAATATGGTCACGCAGGTGTTGGTGGCGCTTCCGGCCAAGGTGGCGGCGGTGGTGGTTATGGTGGTGGCATGAATATGGATGATATCTTCAGTCAGTTTGGAGATATTTTCGGAGGCGGATTTGGTGGTGGAGGTTTCGGAGGCGGTGGCGGCGGACGAAGAGTAAATCGTGGTTCTAACCTTCGTATTAAAGTAAAATTGAATCTTCACGAAATTGCTAATGGCGTTGAGAAAAAATTGAAGGTGACCAAACATGTATCTTGTAATACTTGTAAGGGCTCAGGCGCTAAAAACGGCAATTACGATACTTGTAAAATATGTAATGGTACAGGAACTCAGGTTCGTGTCCAACAAACTATTTTAGGAGCTATGAAAACCCAAACAACATGTAGTTCTTGTCACGGTGAAGGAAAGATAATTAAAGATAAGTGTAACACTTGCCATGGCGACGGTATTGTACGTGGCGAAGAAGTTATATCGGTAAACATTCCTGCGGGTGTTGCTGAGGGCATGCAACTATCCATGAATGGAAAAGGTAATGCTGCTCCTCGTGGCGGTGTTAATGGTGATTTATTGATATTAATTGAAGAAGAAGAGCATCCGGAATTAAAACGCGAAAGCAATAATTTAATTTATCATTTATTCATCAGTTTCCCTGATGCCGCTTTAGGTACACAAGTTGAAATTCCTACCATTGATGGTAAAGTAAAAATTAAGATTGATGCAGGAACTCAAGGTGGTAAAATGCTTCGATTAAAAGGAAAAGGTATTCCTGAAATTAATGGTTATGGTAAAGGTGATTTATTAGTGGATGTAAATATTTATACGCCCGCTAATTTATCTGCAGAAGAAAAGAAATTAATGGAAGGCTTAAAGACAGCTAAAAACTTCCAACCTAATCTTAATAAAAGGGAGAAAAGCTTCTTCGATAGAATGAAAGAATACTTCGAATAGAATTTAAGAGATATGTTTTTACTACGTTGGACTATATAATTATGATTATTCAGTACCTAAATTCAAAGCTTTGAGCCTTATAAATTTCACCGGAAAGTCCTACGTGGTAAAAACAAAAAACCCTCCCAACAATTCTGTTGGGAGGGTTTTTAATTAAATCTCTTTTATATTATTTACAATCTACGTCGTAAGTAACGCCTTCAATTGTAACTTTTACGTTGTAATCAACATTTTCACCGGCACCAAAGTCAACATCACGTGTTGGTTTTGAACCTGGTTTGAAGCTCATAAAGCCTGATAAGAAAGGATGTCTTTCAGGACTAACAAACATACCTGCACTTGAATAGAAAACTTCAGGAGAACTGTTCATGTTACGGGTAACACCACTCATTGTTAAACTATAAGGTCCGGTATAATGTAAATTTCCTGAACCTTGACCAGAGTAGCTAATCCAAGCTTTAGCCCAATTTAAAGAAGAACCGAAAGGAGTTGGATAAACTGTAAATGTTTGTGGGCTTGCAATTGGCATAGGAACCATAGTACCAATTCTTGTGTTTAATAAAGTTTTGTTGATAGTTCCGTTCCAAGTATTAGTTACAGTAGTTGTACCAACTGCTTGTGAAATTGAAACATCAGAAACTTGACTCCAAGTCATGTTAACGTTTGTAGGAGTATTAGGCGCAACAGGAAATCCAATAGGAGTTGTGTTAGTAATTAACATATTATTAATAGCCACTGAATAATCATCTACAGAGTAACCGGTAGCAGTAACACTTGCAGTAAAACCTGGTTGACGATAATAATCAACTGCTGAAACTGTAGTTGTAGCTCCGTAATTAAAAGTTAATAAACCATTTCTTACATGACCATCTTTACCAACTGTATTGTTAAAAGTAATAGTATAATATTTACCAATTAAGTCATAAAAAATAACTGCGTTGGTACTGTTAATAGTGGTTGTACCTTGCATGATAGATAAAGGAGTATGACTCATCCATCCGAATAAATTTGTAAACTGGTCACCGGCAACAGCGCCCATTTCGTGAATATCACTTACAATCATTTGAATTCTATTCATTTCTTGAGTAGACTCAACTTCATAATCAGGAGATGGAGCTTCATTGGTTTTGTTTTTAGTACAGTTTGTTAAAAACAGAGAACCTGCCATTAATAAGGTTAAACCAATAGTAAACTTTTTATTTTTCATGGTTGTGCTTTTTTAAATAATTTGATGCAATTTAGTGAAAAATATTTAGCAAGCCAAAAAAGGCTAAAAAAATGATAGATTTCGCTAATTGTAAGATAAATTTAGGCTTAAACGTTACTCAAAAACGACCGGATGGCTTCCATAATATAGAAACCGTTTTTTACCCCGTAAATTGGAGAGATTCTATCGAAATTATTGAGGGCGGAAACCAGGTTTTTGAGCTCCAAATATCCGGACTAAAAGTTGAGGGAAATATAGAGGAAAACATCGTTTTTAAGGCTTATAAATTACTGGCTCAGGAAGCTAAATTACCTAACCTAAAAGTGTATTTGCACAAGGTTTTACCAATGGGAGCCGGACTAGGCGGAGGCAGTTCGGATGCCGCCTTTTTCTTAAAATTGGCCAATAAACAGCTAAAACTCAATTTATCAACAGAAAAATTAACAGAAATAGCCCGTAAATTAGGGTCGGATTGCGCCTTTTTTATTGAAAATACCCCGGTTTTCGCAAAGGGAAAGGGTGATGAGTTCGAAACTATAAATGTTGACTTAAGCCAATACCATATTTTAGTAGTTTATCCCGGAATTAACTCCAACACCAAAGAAGCATACGATGGGGTCATCCCAACAGAGCCCACTAAATCTGTAAAAGATATTGTCATTAACGAGTCTATTGAAAACTGGAGGAATGTTTTGTTTAACGATTTCGAGAAAAGCATTTTTAAAAAGTATCCTGAAATTGAAAGCCTGAAAAATACTTTGTATCAAAACGGTGCTATTTATTCTTCATTAAGTGGAAGTGGAAGTGCAGTGTTCGGGATTTTTAAATCCAAACCTGAAATAAGTTTTCCGGAAAATTATTTGAGTTTTTGTTCTTAAACTAAAATTTCTGTTTTCAGTTTCACCAAAACATTCCCTTCTTCATCAAAAGAATCTAAAGTAACATCTAAAGAAGTATTCACTAATTCAGCGGAGTAGGGATATTTCACTTTTACATAATTCTCAGTAAAACCAAACATAAATTCTCCTTTGCTTTCGTTTTCAAAAATTACAGTTTGAGTTTTTCCTAATTGTGTTTCGTAAAATGCTCTTAGTTTTTTTGCAGAAAGAATCCGTAACATTTTATTTCTTCTTTTACGTTCTGCCATCGGCACCGGATTCTCCATCGAGATAGCCTCTGTATTATCACGCTCGCTGTAAGTGAAGACGTGCAAATACGAAACATCTAAACCATTTATGAAATTATAAGTGTCTAAAAATTGTTCTTCAGTCTCACCCGGAAAACCAACAATCACATCCACACCAATACAACAATCCGGCATTTCACTTTTTATTTTTGTAACGCGGTCAGAATATAATTCTCTTAAATAACGACGTTTCATTCTCTTCAACAAATCATTATTCCCACTTTGTAATGGAATATGAAAGTGTGGCATGAATCTATGTGACTTCGCTACAAATTCAATGATCTCATCTTTTAATAAGTTGGGTTCTATTGAGGAAATACGGAAACGTTCCACCTTCTCAACGGCATCTAATTCTTTTACAAGATCAAGGAAATTGTATTCTTTTCTCTTCTTTACATCACCATCAATATCTCTGCCATAACCAAAATCACCAATGTTAACTCCGGTTAAAACAATTTCTTTAACACCGCTCGCTGCAATTTTATTGGCGTTGGCTACAACATTTTCTATAATATCACTTCTGCTTTTTCCTCTCGCTAAAGGAATTGTACAAAACGTACAACTGTAATCACAACCATCCTGCACTTTTAAAAACGAACGCGTTCTATCTCCAACCGAATAAGCATCTACAAAAAAATCAGCATCACCAATTTCACAAGCTTGAATTTGTGTAACATCATTTTTACTGAAATTGATATAATTTAGAAGCTTGAATTTTTCAGTCGCACCTAAAACCACATCAACACCTTCAATCTTTGCAATCTGTTCCGGTTTTAATTGTGCATAACAACCAACAATCGCCACAAAAGCTTCCGGATTACTATTTAAAGCGGATTTTACAATTTGCTTACATTCTTTATCTGCATTTTCGGTTACAGAACAAGTATTAATCACATAAACATCGGCAGGTTCTGAGAAATTCACTTTACTAAAGCCTTTCTCTACCATTAACCGTGCAATGGTTGAGGTCTCAGAGAAATTTAATTTACATCCGAGGGTATGAAAAGCGACTGTTTTTCCTGAAAAAGGCATGGGTGCAAAGATAATTAAAACTTGGTTACATTTTTGTACAATTGTTGAGGTAACTTTAATGCTAAATTCATATGAAAAAGTTAGTCATAGCAGGGGGGACAGGATTTCTAGGCGATGCGCTTATTAATTATTTTGGCAATAAGTTTGATGAATATGTCATTCTTAGCAGAAGTCCAAAACAAGACAAAGGCAATCTTAAGCATGTAGTGTGGGATGCAAAAACACTCGGTGATTGGTCGAAGCACCTTGAAGGAGCTGAATGCATTATTAATTTATGCGGAAAGAGTGTGGATTGTCGTTATACTGAAAAAAACAAAGCTTTAATATTTTCATCACGTTTAGATTCAACAGCTATTTTAGGAACAGCAATTGCTAATTGTAAATTCCCGCCAAAAGTTTGGATGAATGCTTCTGCCGCAACAATTTACGGTTACAGTGAAGATAAAGTAATGGCAGAATCTAATAAAGAAACAGGGACAGGTTTTTCAATCGAAGTAATTAAGGCATGGGAAAAGGTTTTTGTTGAATCGACAACTCCCAATACAAGAAAAATAAATTTGCGTATCTCGATGGTGATGGGAAAGAACGGGGGAGTTTTTCCTGTATTGCGCCATCTCACCAAATGTTTTTTAGGTGGAACAATGGGAAGCGGTAAACAGTATGTTAGTTGGATTCATGAAACTGATTTTTGCAGATTTGTGGATTGGTTAATTGAAAATAAAAATGCAACAGGTCCATATAATTTCGCCGCTCCAACTCCGATTCGAAATAGAGAGATGATGAAGGTTTACAGAAAATCACTCGGTGTTCCTTTTGGCTTACCTGCAGCTGACTGGATGTTAGAAATTGCTGCTTTTTTTATGCGTACTGAAACTGAGCTCATTTTAAAAAGCAGAAATGTTATTTCTGATCGCGCCAATAAAGAAGGTTTTGAATTTAAGTTTAAAACTATGCAGATTTGTATTGAAGATTTAATAGGTTAACATTGTTAAAACGCTTTTTAAGTCTCATATTTTTCATATCTTCGGTAAAACTTTAAAACCATAACATGAAAAAATCTTTACTAATTATTGCGATTGCTGTCCTTTCATTAGGAACAAAAGCTCAGGTTACGCCAAGTCCGTTTTGGACTAATCAAAACTCTAATTTTTCTATTACTTCTGCAGGTATCCGTTACATGCATGTTGTAAATCCAAATGTTGTTTGGGCGGTTGGTTATAATGGAACAGTTGCTACAGCAAACTTTAATGAGTTCACAAGAACTATTAATGGAGGAGCAAATTATGTTTCAGGACCAATTTATTCAAGTACTGTTACTTATTTCCCTGCAAGTATTGAAGCTTTAAATGCTGATACAGCTTGGGTAACGGCTTATTTAACAGCAGGAAATATGGGTGCTATTCATCAAACTACTAACGGTGGTGTTACATGGACAAATATGACACCAGTTGGTATGTATACAAACAGTGCTTCATTTGCTAACATTACTACTTTCTTTACACCTTTAGTTGGAATTACAATGGGAGATCCTGTTGGTGGAGATTTTGAAATTCACAGAACTACTAATGGTGGTATGACATGGACAAAAGTTCCGGGTGCAAATATTCCTGCACCGCTTGGTGGTGAGTATGGTTTAACAGATGTTTATACACGATTTGGTGCAAATGATGTTTGGTTTGGAACTAATTTAGGTCGCGTTTATCACTCAAACGATCAAGGTCAAACTTGGACAGTTGGTTCAATTGGCGCTACTCCTTATGTTAATGATATAGCTTTCCGTGATGCAATGAATGGAATTGTAATGACCAACTCAAACACTGCTTACACGACAAGCAACGGTGGTTCAACTTGGACTCAAATTCCATCAATAGATCCAAACATGGGATTAAATAGTATTTGTGCAATACCTGGTACAAGCTGGTATGCTTCTTGTGGTGCAGGTACAGGGAATAATGTAATTTCTTATTCGACTGATGATGGAGCTACCTGGAATAGCTGGGGTGGAATGAACGTACAATATTTACATATTGAATTTGTTGATAACACTACAGGTTACGCAGGTGGGTTTTCTGATTTTACAACAGTTGGTTTAGACGGAATGTTTAAATATAACGGAGCTGTATTAGGAATTAATTCTAACAGCACTCCTTTAGCCAATAATGATGTTTATCCTAATCCAAGTTCAGGTTTAGTAACTATTAATTTAGCCCCATCTAAACATGGTGCAATTATTACTGTAATTGATGCAATGGGAAAAACAGTTTATACTGAAAATGTAAAAAACGGAAGTTTTGAAAAATACAGTTTAAACTTAGAAGGTTTTGCAAAAGGAATTTATTCAGTAAATATTTCTCGCCCAACAGGTGTTGAAACTAAAAAAATTATTATTCAATAACCAATCATTTCTCTTTCAAAAGGCTGTCCCAAAAAGACAGCCTTTTTTATTTAATTTAAACCGGAGATATTGTAAATTCGGATAAACATTATTTTTTCGTATAATTGTTTATCATGAAAGAATCGAAGTACAATATATATTATCATCTGGTTTTACTATTTACCCTTATTTACTTTGTTCTTTTTGTAAAACTTGATTCTTTCCATATGCGTTGGTGGGATGAATCCATGTTTGCAGTTAATGATTATGAAATGATAGAAAATGGAAATTACTTTTCTCGTTTTCTTGATGGTAATCCTGATTTATACACCACTAAACCCCCATTAAGTTGTTGGATACAAATCGTATTTATAAAGCTTATTGGCTTTAATGAATTGGCGGTTCGCTTACCTTCTGCAATTGCGGCTGCATTAACAGTAATTATTTTATTTCTTTTTTTATCTAAACGTTACAATTTAATTTATGCTTGGATTAGTGCCATGGTGTTGCTTACTTCTTCTGGCTTCATTCATTTTCATACGGGTCGAACTGCAGATTCTGACGCCTTGCTCACTTTATTTCTTTTGTGTTCAAATATTTATTTCTTTAAGTACTTAGAAAGGAAGGAAAGCCGAAATATACTTTTGTTTTTTACTTTCATAACGCTTGCTTTTGCAACTAAGTTATATTCCGCTCTATTATTTACGCCGGCATATCTTTTTATTTTAATTCGGGAAAAGCAATTGAAGCAGTTTTTGATGAATAGAAATTTTTTTATAGGAATAATAACCCTAATTTTCTCGTCCGTTGCTTTAATTTGGTTAAGGGAAAAAGAAACACCCGGCTATTTACATGAAATATTTTATAAAGACGTGGGTAGATTGGTTAATGTTATTGAAAAACATAATAAACCATTCGTTTTTTACATTGACAATCTTTTTAAATCCAGATTTTCAATTTGGTTTGTTTTATTACTATTAGGTTTTATTGTTTCATTTAATGAACTAAAATCCGGATTTAAAAAATTTACCGGCTATTGTATTTTACTTGTATTTGCTTATTTAACAATTATCTCTCTCACTGCAACAAAAGTTGAGTGGTATGATATGCCTTTATACCCTTTACTATCTGTAATTGCAGCAGCTGCGATTTTTAAAATTCTTAATTATTTTAATACTACCGAATCACTTGTAGACCTAAGAAAAGCAAGCTTGCTTCTTATATTAATTTTTGTTTATCCATACTATTCAATGTTTAACAAAGCTCAATCTAATACAATTCATCCAGAAGAAAAACGACTGGAGGCAAACGAAAGATTTATATTTCATAAAATGAATAGAAGTCAAAACCTAGATGGAATAAAGGTTTACTATAGTGTTTATAAGGGCTCATTATTGTTTTATAAATATAAATTGAAAGCAATTAACCAATCTATTACAATTGTGAAACAGAACGATTTTAACATCAGTGATAAAGTTTTAGTGTGTGATGATAGTTTGATAGGCATAATTGACAAACGATATAAATACACAGTTATCGAGAGTTTTGATAACGCTAAACTTCTAAGTATAACCGAAAAATTAAATAATTAAAATGAGCTCACGTCGCAATTTTGTAAAAAGTACTGCTTTACTTTCTTCCTTGGCTGTTTTAAATCAATCATTTAAAGGATTAGAAGAATTTTCTGACACAGGAGATAAGATAAAAGCCAAACGATTAAAATCTGGCGATACTGTAGTTATTACATCTCCGGCAGGAGCAGTTTGGGATGAAACTCAAATTGAAAAATTCTCAAACATATTAAAAGGTTTTGGGTTTAAAGTTTTGTTAGGGCAATCTTTAAGTTTGAAGACAGGTTATTTTGCAGGGACTGATGAAGAGAGAGCGGAAGAATTAAATACATTATTCGCTAATACTGATATACAAGGGATCTTTTGTATGAAAGGTGGTTGGGGAAGTGCCCGTATTTTGGAATTACTGGATTACAAAACCATTACTAATAGTCCCAAAGTGTTAATTGGATTCAGTGATATCACAACTTTGTTGAACGCGATTTATGTCAAAACCGGTTTAATTACCTTTCATGGCCCTGTTGGTAATTCGGGTTGGAATGATTGGACTAGCAATGCTTTTAAAAGAGTAGTGATGAAAGCGGAGCAACCTCTTTTTCCGGTTGGTCCAAACGAAGAAGATAAAATTGTCACAATAAATAAAGGAGTTGCAACCGGAACATTAGTAGGAGGGAACCTTACCGTTATTTCAAGTTTGATTGGCACAGGTTATTTGCCGGATTTTAAAGGAAAGATTTTATTCTTGGAAGAAACGAAAGAAGAACCTTACCGTATTGATAGAATGCTAACGCAATTAAAATTAGCGGGCGTATTTAAACAAATAAGTGGCATTGCTATTGGTAAATTTGTAAAGTGTGAAGCCGAAGAACCTCACAAAGCATTTACATTTATGCAAGTATTCGAACAACATTTTAAATCATTATCAATTCCTGTGTTTTACGGACTAATGACCGGCCATATCGAAAACAAACTAACTCTGCCTGTTGGAGCGGAGGTGACTATGAATGCAGATACAGGAACCATTAAACTAAATGAATCTGCGGTTTCTTGACGCGGTCACCCTGAATTTATTTCAGGGTCTATAAAATGCTGAAACAAGTTCAGCATGACCACTTACTTTTAAAACTTAAGACTCACACCACCTAACACATTAAATGGCGCGGCAGGCGCTAAATAATTAAATGTATTCAGTGTGGCATCAGTATAATAACTAAAAGTGTAACCATTCGTTTCATATTTGGTGCTGAAAATATTATTTACACTTACCATAAACATAATTTCTTTTATCCATCTGGTTTTTATGGTTGATGTTAATTTCACATCAAAAACCGAATAAGGATTTATAGAACGATTTACATTTGAGGTGTTATCTAAGTATTGTCGCCCCACATATTTGTTGATTAATGAAATATTCAACAAATCGCCTGCTTTGAAAGTTATGATACCACATGAAGTAATATTTGGTGAAAATGAAATATCTGTTTCTGAATATTTAATTTCCATTTGTTTGTAAACGCTCCAATCGGCACTAGCGCTGTCTAAAAACTCAACATAATCTTTTATTTTATTTTTAGATAAGGTTACATTTCCACTTAAGGTAAAATATTTAGATAAGTTAACAGCAGCTTGCAATTCAATACCGCGACGGTAACTTTTCTTTACATTGATTCTATTATAAGCACCAACATCATTCACCGCGCCATTTAAAACTAATTGATTAGTGTAATCCATATTATAAATATTTGCTTCAAAAAAGATGTTTTTATTTGAGAAACTTCCGCCAATTTCTAAATCATTAAGGCTTTCGTGTTTTGGTCGGCTAACAATACTACTTTGTGTAAAATCATCACGGTTTGGTTCTTTATTGGCGATTGCATAAGAAGCATACACTCTTATCTTTTCTGAAATATTATAATTCAATCCCACCTTTGGATTAAAGAAATCATATTTAACGCTTTGTTGTGCTGATGCTAAAGTGGAATCAAAACCTAAGAACGAATAAAACACATTTCTGTATTGTAAATCAATAAAGGCCGAAGTATTTTTCATGAAATTAATATTGGTTTTTAAATACACATTATTATCATTTTTAAATGAACGGTTGTAGTAATAACGTTTTCCAATATCACTATTAGAAGCATAACGCGCCCAAATCACTTCTCCCATGTGTCGCCCATAATATTGATTGGTTCCTCCACCTAAAGTAAATTTTACTTTGTTATTGGGCGTATAATTGAAATTCCCAACAGCTCCAATAAAATCATTATCTAACCAACGTCGGCGGATTAAATCACTATTAGTTATGGTTGTGAGTGAGTCAATAACAATATCTGCAATTCCGTAATTTGCTAATGCATCGTTGCTGCGGTATTGTTCGTAATAACCTTTTCCTTCAGTGTAATGTCCGGCTAAAGTAAAATTCAATTTATCGTTTATAGTTTGAATTAAATGTATTTGATAATTATCTTGTTTGTAATTATCAGTTTCGTTATCATAATAATGTACTTTTCCATTGGCATCATAATATTCACCTGATGGGTTATAAGTTCTGTTACCTCTTTTAAGAGAATCTTCCGGAACATAATACCAAGCTTGATACGTTTTTTCTGTTCCTGAAAACATAATCGCCTTAACAACTGTTTTATTACCGTAATAGCCGCCTGATAAATAATAAGAGTTTAAAGTTGATTTTGCTCTGTCGATATAACCATCACTTCCAATACGACTTAATCTTGCATCAAAAGCAAAATGCTTACTAATTAATCCGCTTCCGGCTGCAATGGTATTACGATAAGTATTATAAGAACCCCCCGAATTAATTAACTGCGCATAAGGTTTTTCGTTAAGTGTATTGGTTTGCATATTAATACTCGCGCCAAAAGCACCTGCACCATTACTCGATGCACCAACACCTCTTTGAATTTGAATGCTGTTTACAGATGATAATAAATCAGGCATGTCAACAAAATAAGTCCCCTGACTTTCTGCATCATTCACCGGAATGCCATTAATAGTAACATTAATGCGTGTTCCATCTGTTCCGCGAATTCTTAATCCGGTATAACCAACACCATTTCCTGCATCTGTATTTACAACAACAGAAGGAGCGGTATTTAAAATCATTGGTAAATCCTGACCTAAATTTTGTTTTTCGATGTCTTCTTTGTTTAATTCGGTATAAGCCATTCCACTTTGTTTAGTAGCACGTGTTGAACTTACAGGAATTTCATCAAGATTAATATCTTCATTGGCTAAAGCAACATTATAAACAACATCAGCATTTAACTCTACGGTATCGATTCTTGTCTTGTAACCAACAGCATGAGTAATTAAAGTGTATTTCCCTGCTTTTAAATTTTTTATTTCGAAGGTGCCATCACTTTGTGCCATGGCTGCAATAAAAGTGTTTTTTATTCCGATGCTGGAGTAGGGAGCAGGTTTTTTATTTGGACCGGTAACAGTACCACTAATTTTAAATTGTGCTTGCAAATTGGCAACGCAAAATAATGCAATAGCCAAGCAGCTTTTGGTGATGATGTTTTTTAAATTCATTTTACTTTTTATAATACTGTTAAACATTCAAACACGAAGGGGATCGTATTTGCTTTTAACTTTTGTCCCTACGCAGGAATTACCCTGATCAGGTGTATACCGCTAAGTGTTGAGCGCTTAATCGGTAACGGGTATAATCTCAGCCTTTGGAAAGTCAAAATTTAAAAGTAAAAAACAAAAAAATCTGTTTTGGCTTTTAACTTGATACTTTTAACTTTCAAAAAGCACCCCTTTAGATTCGCAACAAATATACTTACATTTTGCTTACTTAAACAAAGTATCGATATATATTATGGCATTTGTTAAACGTTGTTCGTTAATTCCTTCAATTACTTTATAGTTGGCCTTTAATAATTCTAATTCTTCTATGTTTCGCTTGTAAATATGTTCGCGGTTATCCGGATTTTTGCGGAGTGAATCTTTTTTCCAAAGCACGTCGTTATTAGTAAGCAAATATAAATCGTAATTAACTTTTGAAAGGTTTGTTGAGATAAAATGTGGCACACTTCTAAAATCCTCTAATCCCCAAATTTTGCCGGTAATTAAACTGGTATCACAAAACAAAAATTTGTTAGCAGTGGGAATAGCTTTTTTTTCATTTTCTACCTGATGAACGTAAATGGTTTCTAATTCGTTTAATGAGTAATCATCAATATTTTTCTTTTTGAAATAATGTCGCGCATACTCCGGAACGAAAGCCGTTTGATAGTGCAAAGCCAATTGTTCACACAAAGTAGATTTACCTGTGCTTTCAGGACCAACCACTGCAATTTTTATGACTTTATTTTCTTCCATGAATAAAAACCGTAAGCGGCCATTAGTGTAAATACAAAATATAAAATGGCGTACAACCAAAGTTCTTTAATGCCATAAAGAACAATGTATGCAAAATCAATCATTACCCAACATATCCAATTCTCAATCCATTTTTTGGTCATCATATAAGTGGCACTAATACTACATGCTGTGAGGATGGCATCAAAAATAATCTTATCGCCTTTAAAATAGTTAAGCAGGAAATAATAAGTTATAGCTTGCAAAACTGTTATCCCAATTAAAAAAGTGGCCATCGAAAAAGGAATTGTTGTTACAGTAAAGGTTTTGTTTTTATGCGCTCCCCAATATATCCAACCATAAACACCGGCAATAAAATAAAACACTTGAAGTGACATATCGCCATACAAACGACTTTCATAAAATTCGTAACCGGATGTAACAACCGAAATTAAAGCTACAGGCCAACACCAAATGCTTTGTTTAATGGTCAGTAAAACACCGGCCACGCCAAAAACAAGAGCTATAATTCCTAAAATCGACATATATCAATAAAAACTAGGGGAATGCACAGAACAGGCTCATCAATTTCCCTTCGGCAGCATTATCTGCATCAGGTTATGAGGGTTTGTTCTCAGTCTGCCAAAAGGCCGACACCCCTAATTTGGTTCAAATATAATTCAATATTCTAAATACAAGAGAGGTTTTTTGTTGTGGTTGTATATACAATAAAACCGTATCTTTACCTTTTAAATTTTTATGGAATTAAATGCCCTTACAGCCATCTCTCCGGTCGACGGCAGATATCGCAAAACAACTGAAGAACTTTCGGCTTATTTTTCTGAATACGGTTTAATAAAATACCGCGTTTTAATTGAGATAGAATATTTTATTGCTTTGTGCGACTTTAATCTACCGCAATTAAAACCATTGGATACCAATCAAAAAAACACTTTACGTAACGTAATCAATGGTTTTTCGGTTGAAGA
Organism: Bacteroidia bacterium; assembly: GCA_018000995.1. Lineage (GTDB taxonomy): Bacteria > Bacteroidota > Bacteroidia > B-17B0 > Aurantibacillaceae > JAHEYG01. The sequence goes on along the minus strand of JAGNIU010000005.1, from coordinate 57,166 downwards.
TGCTTTAAAAATTAAAGAGACTGAAAAAACGACTAACCACGATGTGAAAGCGGTTGAATATTTTGTGAAAGAGAAATTACAAGCTCTGGGTTTAGAAAAACAATTAGAGTTTGTTCATTTTGGATTAACTTCTCAGGACATAAATAATACAGCAATCCCATTATCATTAAAAGACGCAACAAACAACAGTTTGTATAAACAAATTGAAGCTGTTATTGCCAAATTAAAATTACAAAGTAAAGCTTGGGAAAATGTAAGTTTATTAGCACGTACTCACGGACAACCAGCCTCCCCAACAAGATTAGGAAAAGAAATTTACGTTTTTGTTGAGCGTTTAGAAAAACAATTGAAGCAATTAAAAGCTGTTGAATACTCAGCTAAATTTGGTGGCGCTACAGGTAATTTTAACGCACATTATGTTGCTTATCCCAAACACGACTGGATTAAATTCGGAAATGATTTTGTAAATAAAAACTTAGGTTTATCGCGTTCACAATTCACAACTCAAATTGAGCATTACGATAATTTAGCAGCGTATTGTGATGCTTGTAAACGCATCAACACCATTTTAATTGATTTATGCCGTGATATCTGGTCTTACATTAGTGTTGAATATTTCAAGCAAAAATTAAAGTCAGGTGAGATTGGTTCGTCAGCTATGCCTCATAAAGTAAATCCGATTGATTTTGAAAATGCAGAAGGAAATTTAGGAATGGCAAACGCTTCTTTAGAATATTTAGCTGCTAAATTACCTATTTCACGTTTACAACGTGATTTAACAGATAGTACAGTGCTAAGAAATATTGGCGTGCCTTTATCTCACATGTTAATTTCGTTGAAGAGTATTTTAAAAGGCTTGGATAAATTAATTTTGAATGAAACTTGTATCAACCGCGATTTAGAAAGAAACTGGGCGGTGGTTGCGGAAGCCATTCAAACTGTTTTACGCCGCGAGGGTTATCCTAAACCTTACGAAGCTTTAAAAGATTTAACGCGCACTAATGCAGTTATTACAAAAGAGTCGATGCACAGTTTTATTGATACTTTAAATGTAAGTGCTGATATTAAAACAGAATTGAAAAAAATCACACCTCAAAATTACATTGGGGTTAACCCAAACTTTTAATGGCAGAAAAAATCTGGATATATGTTTTAAATAAAGAGTTGACTGCATCAGAAATGCAACAATTCATTTCTAATTGTGAAACATTTGTTGGTTCTTGGACTGCACACGATGTAAAATTGGAAGCTTCATTTGAAATTTATAAAGACCGGTTATTGATTATGAAGGTGGATGAAAGCGCCTACAATGCCAGTGGTTGCAGTATTGATAAACTTATGCGCTTTGTACAACTACAAGAAAAGGAATTCGGTCTTGAGTTATTAAACCGTTTTTTAGTTGCGCTTGACGTGGATGATAGTATAGTGATAGTTCATTCTTCTAAAATCAAGGAACTGTTAACCAGATTTGTTATCAGTGAACATACTTCCGTTTACGATACTACAATTACTTCTTCGGCAGAGTTAAGTCAGTGGAAGAAACCTCTTAAAAATACCTGGTTAAGTAAGTATTTAGAAGGTATTTCGTCTTAATACCCATGAGGCTATTTATTCCTATAAGTTTTTTATTAGTGTTTTCTTTTGTAATTATTTACTCATGTACAAAAGATAAGGGACGAAATCCGGCATTAGCTTATTCTAACTTTGCTTTACGTGATAGCAGCCGAAATAGTGCAGCTTTTGTTTATTATAAAAACGATCCAAATACTGTTTATCCGGGAACGAATGGACCGCACGGAAGTTTTAAGTTAAAGTTTAACCACAAGGCTTATGCTCAATTAACAGATGGCGGAAAATTACCAGTTGGCGGTGTTTTTTCTGATGGTTCAATGATTGTGAAAGAGATATTGTCTGGCACCACTATAAAGGAATATGCAGTAATGTATAAACTAAGCGGTTCATGGATTTGGGCTGAATTTACACCCGATCTTAAAAGCATAATTCATAGTGTAGATTCAGAGCATTCGGTATGCACAGGCTGTCATTCACAACCCGGAAATCGTGATTTAGTAGCTACTTTTAGCTTTCATTAAAAATATTTTTTGGTTTAATAAATAATACCTATACTTGTACTACGTATTAGTGAAACGCATTTTCTTGCGGGTCAACAATCAAAAAAAGCTTATAATTACAAAACATCTAAATAATTAAAATCTTAATTAAACTTATCAAACCAAACGTTTGATGATATCCCCTCATTCAATTTCAACAAAAATTATTTCACATTAAAAACTCCCTATGGCAGCTAAATTAACCGGTAAAAAAGATGGTCCTGAACGCGAAAAACGTCCACGCAAAATTGTAAAATTAGATCCAATTATTGACGATACAGTTGAGCCTGTTGCCGACGAGGAAGAAGTGACTCCTGTAGTTGAAGCAAAAACTGAGGAGAATAACGAAAATGAAGAGTCATCTTCTTCTGATGAAAATCAATCATCGAACGAAAATACCGGGATGAATGAAAACACAGGTATGAGCGAACAGCAAGTTCCTGTTGAATTTAAAAAACCTGAAAAAGTATATTATAATTTTGATGGTATCGTTACCGCAGAAGGCGTTCTTGAAATTATGCCTGATGGTTATGGTTTTTTACGCAGCTCTGATTACAACTATTTAAATTCACCCGATGACGTTTATGTTTCTCAATCTCAAATAAAATTATTTGGATTAAAAACAGGAGATGTTGTTAAAGGTGGAATCCGCCCTCCAAAAGAAGGTGAAAAATATTTCCCATTAATTAAAGTAGATCAAATTAACGGTCGCGAGCCTGCATTTGTGCGTGATCGTGTAGTATTCGATTATTTAACACCATTATTCCCGAACGAAAAAATTAAATTAACCGGCCATCCGCAAGAAACCATGAGCACTCGTATCATGGATATGTTTGCGCCTATTGGTAAAGGCCAGCGTGGATTAATTGTTGCGCAACCAAAAACAGGTAAAACAGTTTTATTAAAAGAAATCGCCAACGCCATTGCATTTAATCATCCTGAAATTTATTTGATGATTTTATTAATTGATGAACGTCCGGAAGAGGTAACTGATATGGCACGTAGCGTAAAAGCAGAAGTGGTTTCATCAACATTTGATGAGCCGGCTGACAAACACGTAAAAATTGCCAATATAGTTTTAGAAAAAGCAAAACGTTTAGTAGAGTGCGGACATGATGTAGTTATTTTATTAGATAGTATCACACGTTTAGCGCGTGCTTACAATACAACATCTCCGGCTTCAGGTAAAGTATTAACGGGTGGGGTGGATGCAAACGCATTACATAAACCAAAACGTTTCTTTGGAGCAGCTCGTAAAATTGAGAATGGTGGTTCATTAACTATTATTGCAACTGCTTTAACTGAGACTGGTTCTAAAATGGACGAAGTAATTTTTGAAGAATTTAAAGGAACAGGTAATATGGAATTACAGTTGGATAGAAAATTATCTAACCGTCGTATTTATCCTGCTATCGACCTTGTAGCATCTTCAACACGTCGCGATGACCTATTAATTGAAAAAGATATGTTAAGCAGATTGTGGGTATTGCGTAAACACTTAAGCGATATGACACCACAAGAAGCGATGGAATTTTTACAAGACCGTTTACGTCGTACACAAAGCAACGAGGAATTTTTAATTAGCATGAACGGATAAATCCCTCGTAAAGCTCAGGATGGCATCGTTTAATTTTAAACTTTGCGTCTTAGCGTCTTTGCGAGAAATTAACAAGAAACCAAAAACCAGAAATGAATCGTCGCGCTCTATATCTTGGTATCACTTACAGTATTTTAGTTATAATTTACAAGTTGATTATTTTATTGGGAGGTTATCAGCTAACTAAGTTTGGATTTTATTATTCACATTTTTTATCGGTAGCATTTATTTTACCATTTATGATTATTGCCATTAAGTTGTCACGTGACAATGATAATGGTGGTGTGATTAGCGGGAAAGATGCTGTTAAAGTTGGCTTAGGTGTATTTGGAATTTCTGTTCTTATATTAAGTACCTATACCTATATTGAATTTGAATGGAAGCTCCGTGAAATTTCTGTTCAATATTATAATAGTGCAGAGTATTTAGAGTTTTTAAAAAAGCAGACAAAAATTACGCCTGAAATGTATCCGAAAATTATTGAAGAAAATACAGCAGCTCTTTCAGCCATGAAAGCGGTAACAGCAAAACTTTTCTCTTTTTTCTTACTCAGCTTTGCTTTTGCTTTTATTACAGCTGTGTTTATGAAGAAACGTTAATGATCTAAAGGACGTTTCTTAATCATTCCGCCTTTTGTATCTTTTACACTATTCATCACCACGAATGCGGTGGGTTCAATCTTTTCTATTTCTGTGTTGAGTTTATTTAATTCTAACCTTGTTACAACGGTATAAATAATATCTATTTCGCGAGTTTCTCCTTTTTTACCGTAACCGCGTTTTCCACTGTAAACAGTAACGCCTCGTCCCATTACATTAATAATCATTTCTCGTATTTCTTCGCTATGTGAGGAAACTATAGTAACACCAATGTATTCTTCAATACCTTCAATAATAAAGTCTAATGTTTTTGAAGCAGCTAGATAAGTTATCATAGAGTAGAGGGCAATTTCAATAGATAAGAAATACGCAGCTGCCGAAAATATTAAAACGTTTATTAAAATGATTACGTCGCCAATAGTGGTTCCGAATTTCTTACTTAAAAATATGGCGAGTACTTCAGTCCCATCAATTACCGCGCCGCCTCGAACGGAAAGTCCAATGCCTGCACCGAGAAAAAATCCTCCGAATACTGCTACCAGTAAATTATCATCAGTCACATTTGGAAAATGAACTGTTGCAACGCAAAGTGCTAATCCGGAAATGGCTAAAGCTGTTTTAAACGCGAATTGTTTTCCTAATATATTGTAACCGAGAATTACAAATGGAATATTAATACCGATAATTAATAAATAAAGCGGAATCTCAGTTAAAGCAGAAATTAATAGAGAAATCCCTGTTGCCCCACCATCAATAAAATGATTGGTTAATAAAAATCCTTTAAATCCAAAAGTAGCTGATACAATACCAAATGAAATTAAGAAGAAGTCTTTTACATGACGTTTAGTAGTAATTAAAAATTCACGGTAAGCTTTTGCAAGCAAGTATCTTGATGGCTTTTTTTTACTCTCAGTTTCGCCCCCTTGTTTTTTTTGTGAGGCATTTATAACTATTTGTGTTAAAAACGGATTCATGCTTCTGCAATATACAAAATTGTTTAATAAATTCATCTAATATGTAACTCTTGTAATTTTTTATTGGATAAACAGGCTAAAAATGTTAACTTTAGCTCTCAGTAATTAGAAGTTTGTACCATGGGAACAGAAGTTTTACAATTGTTTTTACCTTCCTTTTTGGTAATATTTCTTTGTATTACTTTTTTTTGGAAATGGTTTCGGAAAACTTTAAGAGCTAAGGAATACAGTGATATAGAGCGAACAGTTAATTATCACCGCTTAAAAAGAATAAACAACCTCTTTCTTTTTCTGTTTATTATCTTCTTCATTATGGTATTAATATTCTGGTTGTTTCCTGAGCAATATTACATTTTTATTCCACTTGATAAATTTGACCATCCTGTAATTAACAGCATGGGAATTTTATTGCTAAAAGTGGCATTAATATGGATGATTGTAGCACAATTGCATATAGATAAAGAGTTGTACAAATACTCAAGAAAAAGCGGCGATTTATCTTTAATGGAATTAGTTCATTTTTCAGAAAAAATGTTTTTAGGCGGGTTAACCGTTATGTTTGTTGGAATGTTTGTTACCATAACCAATGTTGTTGGGATTGTAGCAGGACTTCTTTCAGTATTGTTTTATTATAATGTAGCTTTAAGGCGTAGTAAAAGCCTTCGATAATTATGTGGAGAAAGTTTTCGGGATTATTATTAAGAAATAAACTGGTATTTACTTTAGCGGTAGTATTAGGCACTATATTCATAGGTTATGAAGCCTCTAAAATGGAGCTTTCATACGAGTTCGCAAAAATACTTCCTGAAAATGATCCTACTTTTATTGAATATCAAGATTTCAAAAAACAATTTGGTGAAGATGGTAATGTGATGGTATTGGGTTTTCAGGACAAAAACTTTTTCACACTTAATAAATTTAACGACTGGTACCATTTAAGCAAAGCCATAAAAATTATTAATGGTATTAAAGAGGTACTTTCTGTACCAACGGCCTATAAGCTTTCTTTAAATGATAGCCTTTCAAAATTTGAATTTACCCCCTTAATCACAAAAATTCCAAGAACACAATCTGATGTTGACAGTATTAAGATGGAAGTTGAGAAACTGAAATTTTACGAAGGCATTATTTATAATAAAGAGACAGGCGCTACTTTAATGGCCATCACTTTCAACCACACCTCTCTAAATTCAAAACGCCGTTTAGATATTGTAAAGGAAATTAAAACATTAACCGAATCGTTTGGTGAGAAACACAATGTGCAAATGCAGTATTCGGGTATGCCTTATATCCGTTCGCAGATGATGGAGAAAATTTCTCACGAAATGACTTTATTTCTAATCCTTGCTGTTTTAATCACCGGCTTTATACTTTGGATATTTTTCCGTTCAGGTGTTACAGTATTTTTTAGTTTGCTAATTGTAGCAATAGGAGTGGTATGGTCGGTGGGGATTTTAGAATTGTACGGCTATAAAATTACAGTTCTAACAGGACTACTCGCTCCTTTAATAATGGTGATAGGTGTTCCCAATTGTATTTTTCTCATAAATAAATATCAGGGCGAGTTTATTTTACATCGTAATAAAATGAAAGCCTTGTCAAGAATGGTTGAAACTATTGGTGTGACTTTATTTTTAGCAAACGTTACCACAGCTATTGGTTTTGGTGTTTTATATTTTACAAAGAGTTCGATGTTGGTTGAATTTGGTGTTGTTGCTGCGATTGGTGTAATGGTAACTTATTTCATCACACTTATTTTAGTACCGGTGATGTTATATTTATTACCGGAGCCAAAAGCAAAACACACTAAACACTTAGAAGGAAAATTAATTACAAAAATATTAGACGGTATTGATAATCTGGTTCAAAATAGAAGAAAAACTATTTACATCACTACAATAATTGTAACCGCACTTGGTGTAATAGGTATGTTTAAAATTAGTTTTATTGGATATGTGGTAGATGATTTACCAAAGAAAGATCCGGTTTACACTGATTTACATTTTTTCGAAAGTGCATTTAAAGGGGTTTTACCATTTGAGATTTCAATCGACACCAAAAAAGAAAATGGTGTATTTGCCCAAAACGCTAAAGTACTTTATAAAATGAAAGCCCTTCAGGGTATTTTTGCCGGGTACAAAGAATTTTCAAAACCAGTTTCCGTTGTGGAAGCAATTAAATTCTCTTATCAATCGTATAAAGGCGGCGATCCAAAATATTACCGTTTGCCTGCTATCGACGATTTGAAAGCATTATCGGATTATTCAGGTACGCTAAGCGGACAAAACAGCAAACTGAAATTATTTATTGATAGTGCTAAAAGTATTACTCGTATCAGTTTTCAAATGGCAGATATTGGTTCTAAACGTATAAAAGAATTAGTTGCAGAAATCCGACCGAAAGTAGATTCAATTTTCGATCCTAAAGAATACGAAGTACACATGACAGGTCATAGTCTGGTGTTTTTAAAGAGTAACGATTATCTCTTATATAATTTATTGGAGAGTTTAATTATTGAAATTTTATTGATTGCAATTGTTGGCATGGCCTTATTCCGTTCGGTGCGGATTATCGTTCTTTCTAAGTTACCGTGTTTAATTCCGTTAATCATTACAGCAGGGGTAATGGGATTTTTAGATATCAGGTTTAAACCATCTACCATTTTAATATTCAGTATAGCTTTTGGTATATCCTCCGACGGCACTATTTATTTCTTGACTAAGTACCGACAAGAATTAAGAAAGAAGGGTGGAGATGCCTTTAAAGCGATAAGCGAAGCAATTAAAGATACGGGATTAAGTATGGTTTATACTTCGGTGATTTTATTTTTCGGATTTTCTATTTTCTCTGTATCAAGTTTTGGTGGAACAGCTGCTTTAGGTGTTTTAATCTCTTTAACTTTGATAATGTCGTTAATTACGAATTTGGTTTTATTGCCTGCTATATTGCTTTCTATAGCGAATAAGCAACGTAACAAAGAAATCATGAAGCAATCGATAATTGAAGTGGAGGAATAATTCTACTTCTTTTTAACCTTAGCTAAATTCTCTTTTACTCTAAACTTTACAATTTTTGTAATAAGCGCTAAAGGCATGGGTTCATCAATAGGAAATTGTACGGAGCCTTTTCCTTGTTTGTATTTCGCCAATTCATTTTTAAATGCTGCGTGACCGCTTGGTAAGGCATATAAGCCAATATGATTTTTATAGCCTGCAAAGTAAACTAAATGACCATTTAAAGTAAACGCCGGCATGCCATAGCTAATGGTTTCTTCAGCTTTAGGCGCAGCTTTTTTAATTGTTGTGCGTATTTGTTTTAGTATTTTTTGAGTAAATAAAGGAAAGTTCTCAATGTACTCATTGAAGTTGATTGGCTTACTCTTCATTTTTTATAGTTGAAATTGTAAATGTATTGTAAAGAATATTATATTTGATTAACAATCTCCCCTAATTTATGAAAAAATTAAAGGATTATAAAGGACAAACTAAAGAAGAGTTAGAAGAAAAGAGAACGACCAGGAAAGCAATAATAGTTGTAGTTCTTTGTCTCGCAATAGCTGTTCCTTTATTTTTCTTTGCAAGAGAGTATTTTGCGGAGGAAAGTCCAATAGGCAGAGCTCATGTTACACTTAATGGCAAGGAGCGCATTCTTATATTTTCAGAAAAATCCTCCTCTACCAGAACCAAGGATCATTTTGGTGAACGACAAAGTAGCAATATACATTATGGTTATTATTTAGAATTAACGGATAGTCTAACCAAAACGTCTTTATCCAAACTGAAATTTTCATCTCCTGTTTCAACTATACAAGCTACGCCTGAAATGATTATTAACGCCAATAACGATGTTTGGTTGGTATCAATTACACATAGCAACCGAAGAGATGAACCTGGTTTTATTTTAAAATTTTCGGTCGTAGGTGATACAATAATTGACACTGGTTTTAAAATTGATGAAAAGTATTGGATTACAGATATACGTGATAGTAAAGTGTTTTTAGGAGAAGGTTCAGGAGTTGACCGTATGGCGCACTACGACCCAATTTATGGTAATGTGTACTTAGATTTGGAAACAGGAAAGATAGAAGACAACAGAAGAACAAACGAAGAGCTCAGTAAACACGATTCTGTTGGAGACTTACATGATTAAGTAAATCTTTAGCGGAGGCTTAATTGCCTTATTGAGACTAAGTGCGCGAATAAAACAACGGGAACAATAAACGTAGGTAGCCAAACAAACGGAAAATTTAAAACAGCAACATTAGGTTGATCAAAAGCTATTTGTTGAAATGGAAAAGGTGCAGCTAAAACGGCGTGAATAACAATATTAAAGAGTAAGCCCAAACAAATTAAATTCCAGATTAAAATTAATTTCTTTTTTAATTTCCCTTTTGTGAAACCGAAATAAGCAATTAAAGGCGCGCTAATTCCTGAAAGTATATCAAAATTACGACCTTCAAACGTCATGATTTCAGGAACTTTTTCATTTACAAAAAGCCAGAACAATACTATTTCAACAGGAATTCGTACAATATGAATGTAGGTGGTGTTTACTAATGGCAAGCTATCTATAAACTGTTTTCCTTTTTTTGTGATGAATAAAAGTACAATCAGCAAAATTATTGGAAATAGTCCGAACACAACAATTTTTGGTGGGAGGGAATCTGTATTTGAATTGTAAACGGAATTGAATGCTAAAAGAGCTTGAATAGCTAACCAAATAATTCCACCCAATAAAATTTTAGTCCCTAAGCTTTTTATTGCAGTAGCAGCTGAATTTTTTACCGACCAATAAAATAAGAAGAGTGTTGCAAACGTTGTTAAACCAAAAGTGATTGAAATATATGTGGGCAAATTCTCAATCATTTATCTTCATAAGCCTAGTTAATCTCCACCGGCAAAAACAAATCACACACAACAGGGTTATCCGTTCTGTCAAGCGCAGGATTAAATTTTGGTAGTTTATTTATAACTTCAATTACAGCTTTATCGCAATTTTTGTTTAACCCTTTTATAATAACAGGATTTGTAACTTGTCCATCAGCTAAAACAGTAAATCTGGTATAAATTTTTCCGGGAGTAGAGTCCTTTGGTTTTTGAAGATTAGCGTAAACAAATTCTTTTAGTTTTTGTTGTCCACCCGGAAACTCTGGAAATTTTTTCACGTCTTTAATAGAGTTGTGGGTATTGCTTGCTTTTTTTGTTGAGTCGGGTTTGGTTTGACTAAACGCACAAAGCGAAAATAGAAAAGTAATTATGAATATAAACTTGGTTTTCATTAGCATAAATATACAGTATTTTTTTCAAACAGGAACGCTGTAAGAGGGAATTTACCAGTGAAAGGAGTTTAATAACCGACAATTAGTTTGTTTAATCAGACCAATTTATATACGTTAAATAGTGTGAACGTTTTATTTAAGTGAATTTTGTATTGTGCTGGTATCTAACTTTGTAATCAAATTAAATAACAATGCAAAAGTTGATTAAGAAAGTAATTTGTCCGATGATAAATTTCATTGGAACACAGAGAAAAAACATTAAAAGTTTTAGTAGTGTAGAGCCTAAATAGTTCCTTTTCTGAACTTATTCAGCCAGGCACAGGCATCCTTTTTGTTTGAAAACCCTTTGGTGGGAACTATAGGTTTGTTAATACTAAGAAAAAAATTCATCAATATTTTTTTAGCGAGATTATCTATTAAAACTGCAATAGCTAAAGTATATTTAACGCCTTCTTCTGAAGCAGCATATTTCGCGCCTTCTTTACTAACCGTTAAAAAATCGTGAGGAATAAAAAGTAAAGGCATTTTCTTACCATCTCCTAAATCGCAAACAGCTTCCTGCATCTTGGATAAATGAACGATGTCAATTATTTGAAGTGAAGGTTCCCAAATAATTTCAATAGTACCGTTACTGTAAAGTGAAGCTGTTAAATAACCTTCATCCACAATCTCCTTAACTATTTTAGGTTTGTTTGGCATTTGTATAAAATAAAGATACAAAATTCCACAAGGAAACCAAATATAGATTTTATTGAAGAACTATAATGAATAAAAAAAGGGTGTCCCTGTAATGGAAACACCCTATTCAACTAAATTTTATTTTGACGCGCTTAGTTATTCGTGACCTTAATAATTTTGAAATGCTTTTTTAAGCCAGGCATATTAATTTCAACTGTATCATTTTCTTTATAGCCAATTAAAGCCATACTAATTGGTGAAAAAACCGATACGTATTTTTGTTTTATATTTTCCTTTGTAGGTAAAACAATACGGATTTTAATTATTTTTTTAAGCAAAGAGTGCCAAACTTCAACAACTGAATTAAGACGTACGGTTTTATCAGACACTTCTTTTTCTTTCACTAATTTAAATTTCTTCAGTAGTCCGCGAAAAAAATTGCCTTCTTTTTGTTTTTGTTTAATCAGTACCTCGTTTATTGCATTGAAATCATTTTCTGAAATTATTGGTTCCATAGTGTTTTTATTTAGTGCGTGTTTTACAAACTTAATAGATTTTGCACCGGATTTGAAAAACTAAAAGTTAAAAATCCTAAACTATAAGAATTAGCTGATAAGTATTAACTATGTTTGTTAAATAAATTAACAGATCATGTTTGTCGATATAATTGTCCCCTTATTATCACTAATTGCTTTAGAGGTTATTCTGGGAATCGACAATATTATTTTTATTTCTATTCTGGCAGACAAATTACCTGCGGAGAAGCGAGATAAATTGCGTTACTGGGGAATAGCATTGGCGATGTTAATCAGATTGGCTTTGTTAGGTTTTATTTCCTGGATTTTAAAACTCGACAGCACCTTGTTTAGTTTGTTTAATATTGAATTTTCAGGAAAGGGAATAATTCTTATTGTAGGTGGTATATTTCTCCTTTACAAAAGTACCAGCGAAATTTTTCTCAATACAGAAAACAAACACGGAGAAGTATCAGATGTGACTAAAAAAACAGGAAGCTTCAAAAAGTTACTTTCAGAAATTATTGTGTTGGATTTAGTTTTCTCTATCGACTCCATTATAACTGCTGTTGGTATGGTACAGCAATTATGGATTATGTATGTTTCTGTTGTTGTAGCTGTGCTTATTATGCTATTCGCATCAAAACCTATCAGTACATTTATTACAAAGCATCCTTCCTTTAAAATTCTGGCGCTTTGTTTTTTAATGATGATTGGTCTTTCTCTTATTGCCGAAGGGTTTCATGTTGTAATTCCTAAAGGCTATATCTATTTCTCAATGGCATTCGCCTTTTTGGTTGACATCATCCAAATGAAAAAACTCGGAAAGAAATCGTAGGTTTTTCTCTTATTTAATTTTAAATGTCGAGTAAACAATACATTTTGTTGTAAGCTAAAACATTTATGTGTGAATTATACAACCTATTCTTTGAATTGTGTAAAATGTCCTTAAAGCTTACGTTTACCTTTGACTAAATAATTTAAAATAAACTAAACAAAAAAAACAAAATGAAAAAAACAGCATTTATCGCAATCGCAGCTTTAGCATTTAGCTTTGCATCTTGTAAAAAAGACAGAACTTGTACTTGTATTTATACTAATTCAGGTTCATCAAATACTGATACTCATGTAACTACTTTTAATAAAGTGACCAAGAAGGCAGGCAGTGCTAATTGTACTTCAGGTACTTCATACGACCAATCGTATCCTGCAGGTATTCAAACCAGAAATTGTACATTATCTAAATAATAAAAGAACTGAATCGGACTTTGGGGTTCGATTCAGTTTAATTTATTTCCTCAAAATTTTATCCATTGTTTTTCCTTTTGCTAATTCATCAATTAGCTTATCGAGGTAGCGGATATTTCTCATAAGTTTTTCTTCAATCTCTTCAACACGGTAACCACAAATAACGCCGGTTATTAGTTTGGCTTTAGGATTTATTTTAGCTTCAGCAAAAAAGGTTTCGAAATCAGTTTTCTTATCCAAATGTTTCTGAAGACTTTTCTTATCAAAACCTGTTAACCAGAAAATAATTTCATCTACTTCAGCTTTAGTACGACCTTTTTTCTCAACTTTTGTAATGTAAAAGAGGGTAAACACTCGCAAAAGGCATTTTATATATTTTGTGGTTTTGCATTATTCTTTCTTCATTAAATTTTGCACGGATTGCATTCCGATAGCTAACGGAACCGCGCTAAGGGGAAAATCGATACAACTTTAAAGTAGCTAGTTCTTAATGATCTTAACAGAAGAACTACTACCATTTATTTTCAGATAATAAACACCTTGAGAAAAATTTCCTAGATCCATTCTATGAACCGGCGCATCAATTTTTTCTGTAATCAATATTTGCCCAAGTGTATTATACAATTCAATTACGGTTTTGTCAGTTGCTGTACTAAATTGAACGGTTAAAATATTGCTGACAGGATTGGGAAATACAATGTGACCAATGTCCCCGTAATGTTCTGTAATTCCAATTGATGTTATACTGTATTTTGCCAGGTATTGCTGATCATCAGTACTTGTGATTGTATAGCTGCCGGCAGTTGGATCCATATCACATGTGCCGCTGTAACTTCCAACGCAGAACATATCACCTGATGGCAGAATATTAATTCCGATCATGGTCTCATAATCAATTCCACCTATCTGACCTGCCCATAAAAAACTCCCTGAATTATTTAATTTTAAGAGATAAGCATCCCAATTTCCATAGGGAGTCAAAGAATAGGTGCCTGGTCCCGGATCAATATCACAAGTCGTCATAAAATTTCCGGCAACGTAAATGTTATTGGCCGCATCAAGAGCAATACCACAGCCATTCGCCCAGCCAAAATGTTTTGCAAAAGAAAAATTACCTGATACGTCCAATTTCCATACAAAAGCATCATTGCTTCCGATAGTTCCAATAGTATAAGTTGAAAGGCTTGGATCAAAATCTACTGTATCAAGAACATTTCCGGTAGCATAAACATTCCCTGGAGCATCAACAGTTATCTTCGCCATTTGAACATCAGTCCCACTTGATATTGATCTTACATAAACTAGATTTCCATTATTGTCCAGTTTTAGAATTGCGACATCATAGGGGCCACTTGCATTTAAAATGTATGTACCTGGTCCCGGATCAAAATCTGCAGGACCTGAAAATTGCAATCCTGTATAAATATCACCAGAAATATGTAAAACTGTATTTCTTAGAATATCAATACCAGGTCCGCCGAATTGTTTTGACCAAACGAAACTCCAAGAAGAGTTCAATTTTGTAATAGCTATATCGTTGCTTCCTATAGAAGTTAAAGTAAATGTTCCGGCACCAGGATCAAAATCTACAGTATTTGAAAAGCTTGAACTATAATAAATATTGCCTGAAGGATCAACCGAAAGAGAGTAGGGTGAATCTGCCCCGGTTCCACCGATCTGAGTCACGTTAATAAAATTCCCTGCAGGACTTAGTTTCAAAAAAAATATATCACTGGATCCGAAAGAAGTTAATGAATATGAAACAGGCCCGGGATCGAAATCAACGGAATTTTGGAATGCCCCCCCAACTATAAGATCACCACTATTATCAAGTGAGAGTAAGTTCGGAGTTACTATTGAAGTATAACCTATTTGTTTAGCCCATAAAAAATTTCCATTCGGATCGGTTTTAAACACAAAACCATTATAGAGGGCACCACCTTGCATTGTAAAGGTAGCCGGACCCGAATCAAAATCACAGTTACCGGTGAAATAGCCTGTAGAATAGACATTTCCTGAAGCATCCGTGATGACTGACTGAATATAAAAAGGACTAGCTAAAGCATCACCATAA
Source organism: Bacteroidia bacterium (assembly GCA_018000995.1). Taxonomy (GTDB): domain Bacteria; phylum Bacteroidota; class Bacteroidia; order B-17B0; family Aurantibacillaceae; genus JAHEYG01. The sequence continues at coordinate 42,092 of JAGNIU010000005.1, read as the reverse complement.
CCATATGCCCACTGGACAGAAGCAGGCTGACTTATAATAGAAAGGCTGAAGAAGGATAATAAAATAAAAAACAGGTTCTTTTTCATATCATAAATTGTTTATCCGAAGATAAAGTTAAGAAGCGGAGAAACAAAGCACGGATATATAAGTGGCAGACCTTTTGTAATAAGCGGTAGGTACGGCGTAACTAAAGAAAAGTGATAGAAATCATTTCATCTCATTCAACACCACTTCCAATCTATCAAAATTCTCTTCGTTCTTCTCGGGGACGAATTTTATTAATTTATCGCGGGCTTCTTTGGTATCGAATACCATATTGAAAACAACTTTTGTTTTATTGCCTTCAACAGTTTCAAAAGTGGTGTACACTTGAAACCAAGGTTGAGAAATTCTGTTCCACCAAATTAAATTGGGTTCTTCTATTTTTATAAACTCAATTTCATTATTAAAATTGCCTTGTTCAGGGGCGTGCATAACGAATACCCATTTACCACCCGGACGCAAATCAAATTCATGAAAAGTATTAGTGAACCCTTTTGGTCCCCACCATTTTTTTAAATAGTCGGGATTGGTCCAAGCTTTAAAAACTAGTTTTTGATTAAAATTAAAAATCCTTGTGCTTGTGATGAGACAGTCGGGGTTGTTTAGGATTTCGTTCGTTTGCATATTCTTTACCATATAATACTTTTGCAAGGATTGAAAATCCGCGCTAACGAGGTGTCATTTATTTAACAAGCGTTTTAAATTCTTTGAAATATAATTTTGTGATGTCATTGATGCGTCCTGAATTCGTTTCGCATACTTTATACTATCAATAATCTCCTGTTTTTGATGTTCTATACTTTTTAGCAATAATTTAATCTCCTTATTCTTTTTCCTAATACTTAAAATACTAATTATTGATATTAGTAATAACACAGTAACACATACTGAAACAATAAGGAAAATAAAATTCTTCTCTTTTTCTTTTTTTATTGTTTGTTTCTGATTTACGATTTCTTGTTCAAATTTTTTACCTCGTTTTTCAAGTTTAGACTTTTCTACTTCAAAAGTATCTCTGTCAAAAATTACCTGATTCATTAAGTCATTATCATACAATTTTATTTGTTGAATTAGACGGGTAGAATCAACGTAGTCTAAAGCAATACCAAACTTTAATCGATTTTTTTCAAAATAACCGATTTTAGAGATATGTCGATATTTATTATAAGTAGTATGAATACCGTTAAGCTCAATATCTTTTTGTGAAAAGGAAATAATAGGAAATAAAGTGATAAAAATCAAAAATCTTTTTCTTGCCGTCATCTGACTACTAATTTACTCAAAATCCTTATAAAGTAAATACTTCTTCCTAATAGCTTTAAAAGCTTTAATATCTTTTTCCCATAAAAGTCTTATGTCGGCTTCGGGTATTTTGTTTCTTATTTGTTGTTGTAGTTCGTCATCGCCACTGTGCCAGTTAAAATTTTTATCCATAAAAGTGCTGTCTTTTAAATCGGCATAAAAATTAATGAGCCATTTTAATTCTATTTTACGAGGGTGATTTTGTATTAGGTTTTCTTTTCTTAAATCTACTCCGTAACAAATCTTATTAAAATATTTTGGTTCTTTGCTAATGGCATTTGTTTTTGGCATGAAGCTAAATGTTTTGTTGCTGTATAAAGGATGTCCTAATACTTCAAAAGGAAAATCTGTTCCTCTTCCTAAACTCATAATGGTGCCTTCAAATAATCCTAAACTTGGGTATAATAATACTGAGTTCAAAGTAGGAAGGTTAGGCGAGGGCTTCACCGGTAAAACATAAGTACAATTGTGGTCGTAATTTTTTACGGGCACTACAGTTAGTTTGCAAAATACTTTTTCAGTGAACCACCTCTCACCATTTACCATTTGTGCGTATTCTCCGGTTGTCATACCATAAACTAAGGGCACATTGTGTACACCTAAAAAACTTTTGTATTTATCTTTCATCACGGGGCCATCAACATAAAATCCATTAGGGTTCGGTCGGTCGAGTACAATTAATTCTTTGTTCTGCTCAGCACATGCTTGCATTACATAAGTAAGAGTAGAGATAAACGTATAAAAACGAACGCCCACATCTTGTATATCGTAAACCACAACGTCAATACCTTTTAAATCTTCAGCTGTGGGTTTTTTGTGTGAGCCGTATAATGAAGTAACAGGAATGCCCGTTTTCTTATCAATATTACTTTTTACTTTTTCGCCCGCGTCAGAAGTCCCTCTAAAACCATGCTCAGGACCAAATATTTTTTTGATGTTCACTTTTAGTTTCAAAAGAGTATCTACAATGGTTTTATTCCCAACCATTCCGCTAATATTGGTAACGATAGCGACTTTCTTGCCTTTTAGTTTTGGGAGGTAGAGTTCAAATTGTTGGGCGCCTGTTACCACATCAGCCTCAGTTAATACTTTTAAACTTTGCGGCTTTAATAAGAGGCTCGTAAAAACGAATATGAGAAGTAAAAAGCTACGCATTAAATAGTATTTTTGTGTATAGTGAGTGTTGAGAAATTCATAGCCAATCGTATTACCTTATCAAATAAGGGTAAAAATAACATTTCTAAGCCCATTGTGAAAATCGGGATTACAGGAATTGCGCTTGGTATTAGTGTAATGATATTAACTGTTGGCATTGTTTTAGGCTTTAAACAGGAGATTATCACTAAGATAACAGGTATTACTTCCCATATTACTATCAGTAGTACCAGTCTTAATACAAGTAACGAGCCAAGTCCACTGAGATTACCCGACGATTCCTTAAAAATCCTTAAAGAATCAGGTTTCATTAAGCATATACAGCCAACCGCTATTAAAAACGGAATTATTAAAACTAAAAGCGAGAATGAAGGGGTTTTGCTGAAAGGTGTTTCAAAAGACTTCGATTTCAGTTTCTTTAAGAAATATTTGAGCGATGGGGCTTTACCTGTTTACACGGATACAGGTGTGAGTAAGGAAATTTTCATTTCACAAAAGTTAGCTGACAGATTAAATATTAAAACGGGACAAAAACTCTTAGCTTATTTCTTAACCAACAAAAAATTATCCGATTCGTTATCGTCACGCGGTTATTCAGAATTAGAAAAACGCTCACGTGATTTTAGAGTATGCGGCATTTTTAATACAGGCTTTGCAGAGTTTGATGAAAATTTGGCGATTGTTGATTTAAAACAAATTCAGAAACTAAATTATTGGGAGAACAACGAAGTAGGTAGCTACGAATTGTTTTTAAATGATTTTAATTCGTTGGACGAAGATGTTGAGAAAGTTCAGGAATTATTAGGTTACAATTACAGAATTATCCCTGTAAACGAAGCTTACGAAAATATTTTCTCTTGGTTAGAGATGGTGGATGTGAATGGAATTATCATTATCAGCTTAATGTTAATGGTAGCTGGGGTTAACATGATTACGGCTTTATTAATTCTAATCTTAGAACGCGCTAATATGATTGGTCTGGTGAAATCGATGGGGATGAGTAATGTGAGCGTGCGCAAAGTGTTCTTCTATGTCTCACTTAAATTATTGTGGCGCGGTTTATTAATTGGGAATTTAATTGGAATAGGCGCGGTGTTACTGCAATATTTTTTCCATTTGGTGAAATTGGATAGTGATACGTATTACGTAGAGTATGTACCTGTAATTTTTAATATCACTTACATTTTATTGTTGAATGCCGGCATTATTGTAAGTTGTATGCTAATGATGTTCTTCCCAACACTTATTTTAACAAGAATCACTCCAATTAAAACTTTAAGGTTTGACTAACCTGATTAAATACTTAAAGCAGAGTCCAAGTGTATTGGTGATTGTTGTATTGATAATTTCCTGCATTTGGGTAAACGGTAATGTTGCCAAATGGAATAAAAAAAGCGTGATTGATTGGGATGTAACGTATTACTATTGCTATTTGCCCGCGACTTTCATTAAAAAGGATATCAGTTTAAAATTTGTGGAAGAGAAGCCTGTATATTATTCTGAGAATCATCAATACCTTCCTATAAAATTACCAAACGGAAATTATGTTATTAAAACCAGCATGGGCATGGCGGTAATGTATTTGCCGTTCTTTGCAGTGGCTCATTTGTCTGCAAATATTTTTGGTTACGAAACAGATGGATTTTCGGAGCCTTACCAATTGATGATTCAGTTTTCGGGATTGGTGTATTTAGTAATTGGTCTGTTTTTTTTACGTCGTTTGTTATTGTTGTATTATTCTGAGAAAGTAACAGCTATTACATTGTTTTGCGTTTTATTCGGAAGCAATTTGTTTTATTATGCTTCGGTGCATGGCGCGATGAGTCATGTACACACATTTTGTCTGGCTTGTATTTTTATGTGGTATGGTATAAAATGGTTGGTAAAGCCGAATTTAAAAGCAACTATCATTTTAGGATTGTTGGTTGGAATGATTGTTTTAATTCGTCCGATAAATATTTTGTTTGTTCTGTTCTTGGTTTTGTTTGGTGTAACCAATTTAAACGGCTTAAAGCATAGATTGTTTTTATTCCTTCGTCATATCAAGTTTGTTTTCTTGATGATAATTTTAGCGACTTTGGTTTTCTTACCGCAGATGTTGTACTGGAAACACATTACGGGACATTATTTCTTTAATTCTTACGTAGGCGAACAATTTTATTTCGGGAATCCTCATTTATTGGAAGGATTGTTTGGATTTAGAAAAGGATGGTTGTTGTATTCGCCCATTATGATTTTTTCGTTGTTTGGGATGTTTATGTTGTTTAAGAACAGAAGAGAATTCAGTTGGCCGGTTGCTGTTTTATTTTTGATTTATACTTACGTGATTTTATCGTGGTGGTGTTGGTGGTATGGCGGTGCTTATGGATTAAGAGCGATGATTGATATTTATCCATTTTTAATAATTTGTTTCGCGGTGTTTATTAATAAAATGGTTTCAAATAAGGTAGTGATGAGTCTGCTCGGCATTTTGGTTCTCATCAATTGTTTTCAAATGTACCAGTACCGCCGCGGTGTAATTCATTACGATGGCATGACGAAAGAAGCTTATATAGATGCGATAGGTAGAGTGGAAACGTCTCCGAATATTGAGAAATTGATTAAGCGACCGGATTATGAGGCAGCACGTAAAGGAGTTGAATAAAGCGGCACTTCGACAAGCTCAGTGACCGCCTTGCTTCGATAAGATAGTTGTGAATACGCGGTGGCTGAGCGTAGCCGAAGCCACCATAAGAATTAATTCTTTCTCGAATTAAACTTCCTCATCCCAATCAATTGATCGTAATAAGTGCCACGAGCGCGGTGGTAAACATAAATAATGTAATCGTTTTCAGTTTCCCAGTGGTTGCCTTCGGTTAGGGTTTCATCACCTGCTTTGCTTTTATCTTTTAAAAAGGCGTAGATGTAATTGTAATAACCTTGTTTCACATACAAATTACATTCGTAACCTTGTCGTTTGTAATTATAGCTCATGCGGTTTACTTTATCAAATTTCCAGTTGGTAAGTTTTCCGAGAACATAAAAATTTCCTTCGGGAGTTGGATTATCAAAAGGCATAAAGAAGTTTATCCAAACGTAATCAGCTTCAATATCCTGATTGCTGGCCATGTCTTTATTCTTAATTAAAAAATCGCCGTTAATGTCGTTGTAAAAAATATAATTCAAATAACTTCGGTTCTCGTCGTTCATTAATTCAACGTGGTTTTTATTGAGACTATCTTTATAAATATTTTTCACGCGTTCGGTATAAGTTCGGAGCGAACGGGTATCGAAAAAACGGAATTCATTTCCACCATTAAATGTACTGGCGTCGTCTAAACTATAAGTTAATTGTGTTGGGGTATTGAAGGTTGGTTTGATATCGTAAACAGCATTATCCCAACGGTAATTTTGTGTGACTACAACTTTTAAATCGATGTGAGAGTTGGTGATGTTGTAAGATGTATTCATTACTGAAAAATCGAGATGTTGTTTTTCGTATTGCTCATCGTTTCCAATAGCTTGTTTCAAATTTCCAATTACAGAAACTTTTTCATCATACACCATAAAGCGGCGAGACAATACGGGTTTGTTTTTATCACCATTTAAATAAACATAAACAATGTAATTTCCGGATTTAGTTAATTGCATATTCGTTGTTGGAAACACAATAGAGTAGTGCGTATATTTTTGTAAAGTGTTTATCGAGAAATTGAAATTTAAAAGATTTAAATCAAAAAAGCCCTGAATGTATTCTGAAATCATTAAATCAGTGGGATTCCATTTGGCATCGCAATGCACCAAGGTAAGTGAGTATTGTTTTTGATCGCCGTCTAAATCGTCAAAACTTAATTGTAATTGTTCGCCGGAATTAAATTTAATAAGTGGTAAAGAAAATTCCCAAGATATTTCGTGAAGTTGAACGGTTTTAATATTGGGTTTATAAATGTAGTCTTCGTAGCGTAGTTGGTCATCGTTTACGTAATCATCATCCTGTGAAAATACAGATGTAAGGATAAAGAGGAAGATTAAAGTATAAGAATGTTTAAGAGCCATAATTCAATTAAATCAAATTTACTGCCAAATGTACAATTCGAACAATTTAAAGGAGATTAATAGGAAATATTAACGATTAATTAGCCGCTTTATTGTAGAGTTTAATGCGGGCTTCTTGTTTGTTAAATAAACGGACAATGTTTTTACGGTGTGTAATAACTAATAGCACAGCTGTAAGTATTGAGAAGACAACTAAAATAACATCTGTATTGTGCATTCCTAAATTAAGAATGATAGGATAACTGATACCTGCCATAATAGAACCCAAGGATACATAACGTGTAATTAATAAAACCGTTAAAAACACTAATAAAGCAACGCAACAAGAAACTGGTGTGATACATATTACAACACCTAAAATGGTAGCAACTCCTTTTCCCCCTCTAAAACCTGCAAAAACAGGAAAGATATGTCCGATTAAAGCGGCAATACCTAAACCAATTTGAAAATTAGTAAAGAAAGGCGTTTCCATTTGAAAGCCACTTAAAAATGATAAAGAAACTGCGGCTGTACCTTTTAAAATATCGATAATTAAAACAGGGATACCTGCCTTTTTACCTAAAACTCTGAAGGTATTAGTCGCTCCGGCATTACCACTTCCAAACTCGCGTACATCTATATTATAGAAAAACTTACCTATCCAAACAGAAGTAGGGATGGAGCCTAAAAGGTAGGCTACAAAAAGGAATAGAGTTATATAGAGTATTTCCAAAACCTGAATTTTGAGTTAAGCAAAAATAACAGAATTATTAAGTAATGGGTTATAAAAATCGATGAACCCGCTTATTAATATAAACAGATTCATGTTAATATATTGAAAAACAGATAATTAGTAATTACCCTTTAACTTAACACCTTGCTCAATTTTCTGTAAAGCAGTGATGTAAGCGGCAATACGCATACTGGTTTTAAACTTCTCGGCATTGTTCCAGACGTTACTGAAAGCAATCTCCATTTTATGGTCATGCTTATTATTAACTTCTTCTTCTGTCCAATAGTAACCGGCTTTGTTTTGTACCCATTCAAAATAAGAAACGGTAACACCGCCACTATTTGCTAAGATATCAGGTACAACAATAATTTTACGCTCATTTAATACGTGATCGGCTTCCGGCATAGTTGGTCCGTTAGCACCTTCAACGATTAATTTAGCTTGAATTTTCTTCGCGTATTCTTCGTTAATAACGTTTTGTAAAGCTGCAGGAACTAATAAATCACACTTACTCAATAATAATTGATCGTGTGCAATTTCAGTTGCGCCTGTAAAGCCTTTTAATGTGTTTTTATTTTTTGCTGAAAATTCTAACGCAGCTCTGATATCAATACCTTTTTCATTGTAATATGAAGCAGTATGATCACCAATACCTACAATTTTCACGCCTTTTTCATTTAATAAACGGGCAGAGTGAGAACCTACATTTCCGAAACCTTGAACAACTGCCGTAACATCTTTAGGATTTAATCCCATTTTCTTTAAAGCAGCTAAAGAGTTCACCATAACACCGCGACCAGTTGCAGCATCTCGTCCTAACGAACCACCAATTGCAATCGGTTTACCGGTGATAACACCGGGAGAATCTTCTCCTGTAATTTTATTGAATTCATCCAAAATCCAAGCCATCTCACGACCGCTTGTACCCATATCAGGAGCAGGAATATCTTTATTTACACCAAATACATCTTTCATTGATTTTGCGTAGGCGCGAGATAATCTCTCTAATTCACCAACACTCATAGCGCGGGGATCACATTTAATACCACCTTTTGCACCACCATACGGTAAGTTCGCAACGGCACATTTAAAGCTCATCCAAGCCGCTAAAGCCATTACTTCATCTTGGTTAACATCCATTGCATAACGGATACCACCTTTCGATGGACCAATTGCTACAGAGTGAACAACACGATAACCTTCAAAAACTTCAACTTTTCCATTATCCATCATAACGGGTAAACTTACTTTTACCTGCTTAAGTGGGTTCTTTAAAATGGTTTTAACGTCATCTGAAAGGTTCATTAATTTAGCCGCAACATCTAAGCGGGCTAATACAGCTTCAAACATACTTTCGTGTTTTGCAGCTTCTGCGTTTGCAGTTTGTGTAGACATAATAAAATGTATATAGTTAACTGGGGGTTAAAGGTAACAATTTTACTATTGCCCACAATAAAAAAAGCATGTTTTAAGATTACAGTTTTATGGTATAAAAAGCCATTTTGAGCCAACAAAAGTGCTAATTGGTAGCCTTTAGATGCTCCCTGAATTTTATCATGTTTTAAAAGGTTTAATTAACACCCATTATTTGCTTTTTAATTATTTGTTGGGGTAATTTGAATTTGATTAATGGAAGAGTTCTGGAAAATAGTTCCCGTGTTTATTACAAGTATGCTTGGCTTTGGTAAAATTTCAGTGCCCTCAGCTATTGCCTTGTTCGATTTTAATTTATGGAAAGTACTTATTGTAACCTGCGCAGGTGGCGTTACAGGTGTTATAGTTTTTACAAACATTAGTGCAGTCTTAATGAAATGGTGGCATAACGCGAAAATGCAATATTTCAGAAATCACCGTCACCCCAAAGTATTTACAAAAGGCAACCGCCGCATCATTAGAATAAAAAAACGTTTTGGTATTTGGGGAATAGCCTTAGTTACACCTTTAGGATTGTCAATTCCTGTGGGAACTTTTATTGCAGAACGCTTTTATAAGGATAAGAAAAAGGTGGTATTCGTTTTTAGTACTGCGGTTATATTTTGGTACGTCACTATCTATTTCTTGCTCTTGTTTTTCTACGACACCATTACGAAGGTGATATGAAGCATTTATTTTTTGATTTGGATAATACCCTTTGGGATTTTGATAAAAATTCGAAAGCTGTTTTAGAGCAATTATTCTCTGAAAATAATTTCGAACCTAAATTAGGTGTCGATTTTAAAACCTTTCACGATTTTTACTATAAGAAAAACGATGAGCTGTGGCATTTGTATTATTTCAATAAAATAAAAAAGGAAGAACTCCGCTACAAACGCTTTCACGATACGTTTTTAAATTTTGGTCTGGATAATTTACAATTGAGTAAATCTATCGCCGAAGACTACATAAAGATTTCGCCTTACTCAAAACATTTAAAAGAAGGTTGTGTTGAAGTTTTAGATCATTTGAGTTCAGATTATCATTTGCACATTATTACCAACGGATTTGCAGAAGTTCAGGATATAAAAATTGATAACTGTGGATTGCGAAAATATTTTAAAGCCATTATTATTTCGGAGGAACACGGCTTAACCAAGCCTCATATTGATATTTTTAGATTAGGAGAAAAACTAGCGAATACAACTTCCGATAAATGTATTATGATTGGCGATAATTGGGTGAGTGATATTGAAGGCGCTATTGGAGCAGGGTGGAAGGCAGTTTATTATAATGAAACTCCGAAATCAGACTCGCACCCCAATATTAGTTTCATTAATTCGCTACACGATTTAAAAACTATCCTTTAAGCTTTAGGAGTATCACTTTTCTTTAAACGTTCAATAGTTTTATGAATGTATTTCTCGCTCGAAATTAAACTCTGCTGAATACGTTTAGCATACCGGATACTATCAATAATTTCTTTCTGTTTCTCATCCACCAAATGTTTTTGCTTTTCAATTATACTTTTTTGTCGGTAAACATAAACCGAAAAAGCAGCTACAATCAATAATATTATTACTGCCCCAAGTGTAAAAAAAGTTTGTTTTTGTTTTTCAGCATCTTTAAGTGCCAATTCTTTTTGTTTCTGAATCTCTAATTCCATTTCCCTTGCTTTTATTTCCATCGATTTTTGAATATTACTAATTTCAGTAAGGTTTCTCAGTTTAGAAATAGTATCATTTAGTTTCATGTAAATAACATAATTTTCGTAAGCCTTTTCATAATTATTAAGTCCATGGTAAGCATTGGCAATTCCTCTCCGGCTTGTAGTTTCATCATCTATTAATCCAAATTCGCTTTCAATTTTTAAAGCTTTTTCAAAAACAGGCAACGATTCTTTAAACCGGTTTGTATTACAAAACAAATCGCCAATATTATTTAAAACCAAAACCTGCCCTGAATAATCGCCAATCCATTCATAATTTTTTAAGGCAATTTCGTAATGGTAAAAGGCTTTCTTAGTATCGCGACCGTCGCTTAAAAGACTTCCAATATTATTGTGACATAAGGCAATGTTTCTTTTATCATTGTATTTTTCAGCAATACGTAAAGCCTTATTGTCAAATTCCAGTGATTTCATTTTTTGCTTCAAGCTGCCATATACTTGTCCGATATTTATATAAGCAATTGCTTTGCTTTGTTCGTCACCAATCTCATTACACATCTTTATCGACATGAAATAGTAATTGAGTGCATTTTTATAATCAGCCATATCACTATACACCAATCCAATGTTGAGTAAGCTTGACGACATTCCTTGCTTGTCGTTATTCTTTTTATCAATATCGAACGATTTTATAAAATAATTCAGGGCTTTCGGGAAATCTGACTTATCCCAATAAGCTAGACCAATATTGTTGTATAGCATCGAGTAATTGCTTTCAACTTTTGTTATTTCACATAACTCTAAGCCTTTTTCATAATTAGCAATTGCATTATCGTATTCCGATTTATTCCATAGTGCAACTCCGATCTTACTATAAAAATCAATTTGCCCATCAATATCCTTTTGTTTTTCTGTTAACGCGAGTCCTTTTTTTGCATAGGCAATAGTTGAATCAAATTCGGATATTCCATTATAACTATTACTGAGGGTGCTATAAATCCGGGAGCGCACCGAATCAACGAGAGACCGATCGTTCAATTTTCTTTTTAACGAATCGAGATTAATCTTTTGTTGAGATGACATAGCAAGAGCTGCGCACATCCCTAAAAGCAAATATGTAAAACGTAATTTCAGTTTATTTTTCCATTAAATGCGAATGCTCTACTTTACAAATCTGACTTAAATAACGTTTATACCATTGCTCAGCCTTGGCTTTTGCCATTAAGTGAGTAGAGTTTTGTCGCCACCCGTTAATAGCATCCATACTTTCCCAATACGAAACAAAAATTCCGGTATTACCATTGTTAACGCTTTCATAACCTAAAAAACCCGGTTGCTCTTGAGCTAAATGCATGGTTTCTTCGTCCATTTCCAAATAACCTTCGAGATTATCTGATTTAGTGGATGAGAATATTACAGCGTAATAATTGTTTTGTGGTGGTGATTTTTTCCAGGGCATTTTTATTTTTTTAAATTTCTTTCAATATATTTTTCAGTGGGCAATAAACTTTGTTGTATTCGTTGCGCGTATTTAATACTATCCAATATTTCCTTTTGCTTTTCCTCAACCAATTTCTTTTGTTCTGTAATTAAGTGGTTAGCTTTTTTCTTTTGCTGATAGCCCCGGTAGGAGAGAATGAATAAAATGAGAATGCCAACTAACCCTAAGATTAAAAAATTACGTTGTTTGCCCTGACTAATAATTTTAAGTTCTTTCTCTCTTAATTCTCCTTCTTTTTTGGTGATGCTGTATTTTGCATCCATCTCAAGTGTTTTAGCTTTTAACCGTTGGTCTGATACACTATCATTATAAGCTGAAAACAATATATGGTTTGTATAAGCCAAATCCGATTTTTTTAGCCCTGCGTAACATTTTGAAAGAGATAAATAACAATCGCGTTTAATTTCGGGCAACGAATATTTTTTGAGAAAGTCTAAAGCAATAGTATAACGTACAATCGCTGAATCGTATTTTTTTTCTTCTAAATCAATATTCCCCAATAAACAATTTACATTGAGAATACCTAAGTCAATTTTCGCATTTGAATAAATTTCCAAGGATTGTAAAGCTTTGTTTCTTGCGGTAAAATAATCCTTTTTTAGAAAGCTAATTTCTGCCAACGCAGATATTGAGTTGGCCAATTCAGATTGTTTATTATTTTTCCTGAAAATATCTATGGCTCTTAATCCGTAAAAATAAGCGCTATCGGTTTGTTTGTTATTTAAATGAAGCAAACAAATATTACTTAACACGGTTGCATATTGAATCTCGTCGTTTTTTGAAAGATAATAATTCAAGGCTTTGTAATTGTATTGCAACGATTCATAGTATTTACCTTGTCGGCTTAACAAGGTAGCATAAAGTTTATAGTTTTTCTTTAGCTCTTCCTCAAACCCATTTGTTTTTAAGTAATCAATATAATTGTTACAGTATTCAAGTGCCACATCGTATAATTGACGGTGCGAAAGGTTTGTTATTAAAGTTGAAGATGCTTTTACAATACCGTTTTTATGATTTAATTTTTTGCTAAGATTTAAAGCTGAGATATAATTTTCTATACGTTCTCTTGAACTAAAGTAATCGTATTGATTAGCCAAGGCAATGTACGTATTTACTTTACTAGTGTCTTCAATAGAATTGTTCAATTGATTTAACAAAGAATCTTTTTTTGATTCACGGGCATTAGCTAAATTTCCTATTAGAATGAAAACTATAAATATATGTTTTAAGTATTTACTCATTTAAACGTTTTAAATTTCTATCAATATATTTTTTTGTCGGCAACAAACTTTGTTGTATGCGTTTAGCATAACGTATGCTATCTATAATTTCCTTCTGTTTTTCTTCAATAATTTCTTTCTGTTTTTCAACTTCCAGCTTTTGCTGTGTAATTATTTCGTTGCTTTTTTTCTTTATTCTGTAACTTCTATAAATCAAGAATGCTACCAACAACATCAAAACAAATCCTACAATTAATGCATTTCTGAAAATCTGCTGACGACGTTTTTCTTCTGTCTCAATGGCTTCTCTTTTATCTTGTGCAGCTTTAGCTTGCGTTTCTTTTTTATCAAATTCGGCATTCAATTCAAGTTCTTTTCTTTTTTCTGCAGTTTCAGTGCTAAATAAACTATCACTTAATTTCTTAAATCTTACATAAAATTGATAGGCATTTTTATAATCACCTTTTTGATCGTAGTACCTTGAATAAACTTCATAATTTTCCATGAAATCAGAAGGCGATTCGTTTTCTGCTGCGGCAATATTCGCAAGTTTAAGATATTTTTCGGCCTCCTTGGTATTCTTCATATCCAAATGAATTGAAGCAAGATTGTTGTAAATTAAAGATTTTGACGCAAAATAATCTAAGCTTGCCATTAACTCAAGGGCAGTGTCGTATTCTTGTAGAGCCTTATCGAATTGCTTACGCATACCATAAACGCTACCAATGTTATTAAGTAATGTGATAGCGTTTCCTTTATCCTTATCGCTATCCAGCAACTTCATTACAATTTCTTTGGCTTTTAAGTAATTTTCAAGGGCTTGTTCAATGAGATATGGAGTAGGGGTAATATTGTTTTTGTCAGAATAAATATTTCCAATGTTAGTGTAGGCTACGTATAAATTACTTTGAAGATCGTTCGCTTTTGCGATGCTGAGTGATTTGTTAAAGAAAATCAAAGCATCATCTAGTTTTTTTTGTTCTTTTAATGCTACTCCAACACTACCATACGCCCTTGAAATAATTTTTGGTCTGCCATCGAGCTCTGCTAGTTTTAGAAATGTAAGGTAGTGCTCATATGCCTTGACATAATCACCCTTATAGAGATAAAGATTTCCTGCCCCGCTAAAAACTTCAATATATTTTGAATTTGTTTTTTTAATATTTTGAATAGCTCTGTTGAAATAGTTCATACTGCTATCTAGCATACCAGTTTCAAAATAGTAATAAGCAATTTCTTTGGCACTCAACACGGATATGTATTCAAATTTACCGGATTCAGCAATACTTAGGGATTTTTGAAAATGAACTAAGGCGCTATCTGTATTTTTAAATTGATAGAAATTACCAATATTAAACTCCACTTTCATTTTAGTAGAGTCTGTATTAGATTTTCCGAGCTCTCTGTATAAAGAATCAATTGAAAGTTTTCGCTTCTGTGCATTTGCAGAAACAACCCCAAGCAGAATTAAAGCGAATATGATTTTCTTGAATATAATATTATGCTTTATTTCAGTTCATTAAACCCAATCTATAAAAAATGCAGATATGTTAAAGTTACTTTTGAATTTTCTTTTTCACCATCGTTAAAATAGTAGCAATACCGGCAGTATCTCCTGTAGCACCTTCTAAACCTAATTTGTCGCGAACTTCTTGCGGACTAGCATCATAAATATCAACCACCCATTTTACAATTCCAACTTTTACATCTTCACCATTTGCAGCTGTTAATGGCTTATCGTTTTCTAATTTCTCTTTACAAGTAAAACGAACGCCGATAGTCATGCCCGGATAAATTGGTTTAGTAAAACGGCATTCGTCAATGCCATAATTTAATAACACAGGACCTTTAGGCGGATCAACAAATAAACCTGCAGCACGTGACAAAATAAAATAACCGTGAGCCACAGTGCGTTTAAAAATGGTTCCTTCTAATGAACCCGGTTCCATGTGAGCGTAAAATTTATCGCCGCTTAATTCAGCGAAGTTTAAAATATCTTCTTCCTTTACAGTGTGTGTTTTTGTAATTAATGTTTCGCCCACTTCTAAATCTTCAAAATACTGACGGAACGGATGAACATCTTTAGTAATATATTTTCCGCCATATTGATAGCTGTTCAATACATTTGTAATTGTGGTAGGAGAACCTTGAATAGCGGTACGCTGTAAATAATGGAACACTCCACGTTTTCCACCCATTTCTTCACCGCCACCTGCGCGGCCCGGACCACCATGCACTAACATTGGCATAGGAGAACCGTGACCTGTACTTTCTTTAGCACATTCTGCATTCAGAACTAAGATTCGTCCGTGCATACAAGCTGCACCAATAACATACATACGGGCAATTTTATCATCAGCCGTTACAATTGAACTTACCAATGAACCTTTTCCCATTTTACTAAGCTGTATAGCTTCATCAATAGTTTTGTAAGGCATTAAAGTACTAACCGGACCAAATGCTTCTATACTATGACAATCCGTATTTTTAAAAGGAGAATCATTTAAGAAAATAATAGGAGGCATAAACGCGCCTTTGTGTTTATCAGCCCCTTTCACTTCAAATTTTTCGAAATCACCAATAATTATTTTTTGTGATTTACTTAATTGCTCCACTTTTTCTTTTACTTCTTTCAATTGGGCTTGTCCGGCAAGAGAACCCATACGAACACCTTCCACATTCGGATCACCAATAACATTTTGCGCTAAACGTTTTCCTAATGCAATTTGAACATCTTCTACTATTTTCTCTGGAACAATAATTCTTCGGATGGCAGTACATTTTTGTCCCGCTTTAGTTGTAATCTCTCTTGAAACTTCTTTAATAAAAATATCGAATTCAGGTTTATCAGGAGTTACATCCGGTCCTAATACACAACAATTCAAAGAATCAGCTTCCATATTAAAATGAACAGATTCCTCGAGTAAGCGAGGGTGAGCCTTCAACATTTTTCCGGTTGAAGCACTTCCTGTAAACGTAACTACGTCTTGGTTCATCACATGATCTAAAATTCCATTCGCACTTCCGCAAATTAATTGTAAGGCACCTTCAGGAAGAATTTTACTTGCTATAATTTCTTTTACTACCGCTTCAGTTAAGAATGAAGTTACTGTCGCCGGTTTTACAATAGCCGGAACTCCTGCTAACCAATTCACAGCTACTTTTTCTAACATTCCCCATACAGGGAAATTAAACGCGTTGATATGAATAGCAACACCTTCTTTAGGCACACAAATATGGTGACCAATAAACGTATTGTTCTTACTTAATTTTGCAACATCACCATCGTAGCAATACGTTTCATTTGGAAATTGGCGGCGTAAAGAAGCGTAAGCAAATAAATTTCCAATACCGCCTTCAATATCTACCCAACTATCAACACGTGTTGCACCTGTTGCCCAGCTAATTTTATAGAAATCTTCTTTCTTACTAATTAAATGAGTCGCTAATGCTTTCAACATCATTCCTCTCTCTTGGAAAGTCATTTTACGGAGTTTCGGTCCACCAACTGTACGAGCGTAATCGCACATTTTTCCAAAATCAATTCCTTTGCTACTTGCAGTTGCAATAGCTTCACCGGTAATGGCGTTAAATAATTCTTGTCCTTTTTCTGAACCTGCAACCCATTGTCCGCAGGTATAATTATTAAGTGTATTCATAGTACTTTTTGTATAGTGTTGTAAGGGTTATAAATATAGCAAAATGTGGACTTTTAAAGGTGAAAACGGGATATATTTTGATAATTTTTATTTTCAGAAAAACCCTTATCTTTATTTGCTTATGGCAACGTCCGCATTAGTTGATAAATTCATTTATTTTAAGGATAAAGAAAGCTCCGAGAATTACCTAAAAGGTAAGTTTTTTGTTTATTCTACCTTTCTTTTCTTCTTACTTTGCTTTTCTGCAATCCCTTACTATGCGTTAGTTAATCCTAAGGAAATTAATGAACATCCTGAACTTTTTGTTTTTAATCTCATTGGCTTAGTTGCTGTTTTTAGTTTTTTTTGGATTTATAAGAAGTGGGGAAAACGAATTCTTTTGGTAAATATCATGACCTTTTTTGGTTGGGCAGGTAACTTTGGAACCTTTGAAACTACAGGTGGTATATTTTCAGCCGATAATATTTGGGGTATTATCATTTCAGCTTGGGTGTTTTTGGTAGCCGATAAAATTAGCGGCATTTTTTGGTTTGTTATTATTGGAATTACTTTAAGTGTTTTTTACTACTGCGACCTTCACGGCGTTCGTGATTTCAGGGCGATGACAGCGCCTTTAGATTCCAGTTACTATTTCTTTAACTATATTTTGGCAGTTGTTTTTATGTGTTTGATTGTTTACTTGTATGAAACCAGTAAAGAACAGTTTTTAGAGCAAATTAAATCAGCAAAAGCTGAGCTTGAACTAAGAAATAAAGACGTAACCGATAGTATCAATTACGCAAAACGTATTCAATCAGCAGTTTTACCGCACGAAGAAACTATTTACAGAACTATTCCCCTTTCATTTATCTATTACAAACCAAAAGATATTGTTAGCGGTGATTTTTTCTGGTTTCATGAAATTAATAAGGAGGAATACATTTTAGTTTGTGCAGATTGTACAGGACATGGTGTGCCGGGAGCTTTCATGACTGTAATTGGCAGTAGTTTATTAAATCAAACTGTAATTGATAATAAAATTACAGAGCCATCAAAGATTTTAATTGAATTGGATAAACAAATTAATTTCACTCTGAAACAGCAAAAGGATTACGATATTTCTGTTCAGGATGGAATGGATTTATCGCTGGTTAAAGTAAACAAATTGAAAAAAGAATTTATTATAACAGGTGCTAAACGTCCGGTTGCCTTTATCCGCGACAAACAATTACAGGATTTAAAAGGCAGTAAGTTTTCTTTAGGTGGTATGCGAACCGGCGAGAAAGTGTTTGAAGAAATTAAAATTACTTACCAAGAAGGGGATATGCTTTATTTTTATACCGATGGTTATACCGATCAATTTGGAGGAGAGAAGGGAAAGAAGTTTTCGAGCAAACGTTTGAAGGAACATTTTTTAAGTATTCATCGTTTATCTGTTGCAGAACAAAAACAAAATTTAGATACAACCATGAACAATTGGATGAAAACATTGGAGCAAGTAGATGATATGCTCGTTATTGGAATTAAATTATAATACATTTAACAAATTTTTTAAAATCGTGGCACATTGCTTGCCTTTATTAAATCATATGAAAAAACTATTTACCATTTTAGCTTTAGTTTCGTCGATAGTGCTGAATGCACAGAGCTACGGAAAAATCACCATTTACAGTAAAGACAATCAATCCTTTTTAATTTCCTTTAATGGTGCAAGATGGATTAATGAGTACCGCAGTAAGGTTGTTTTAGAATATGCAGAAGACAATGATTACATGGTTAAACTTTGGTTTCCCAGAAACAATAATCCGATAAACTTCCAAATTACAAGTACACCGGGTTACGAAACCATTTATATTCTGGAAAAAGATCAATACGATGCTTATGCTTTAACTTTAGAGAGTAAATTTAAGTTTAATGCTAACCCAAATCCCGCAAATCCGACTCCAACTGTTGCACCAACTCCAACGGCACCTGCAACGCCAACTGTTGTTGTGATTACAGAAATGAAGGATGCTGACTTTAAAGCAAAACTAAATTCAGTGAAGAGTGAAAGTTTTGACGATAAAAAAATGACAAAGCTTAAATTTTTGTTTAATGACGAACATTTATCTTCAGCTCAATCAGCCGAATTAGTTAAACAATTTGGTTTCGATACAAAAAAAGTAGATGCCGGTAAATTTCTTTATAAAAGAACTTTAGACAAGAAAAATTATTACAAAGTAGTTGATGTAATGACCTTCGACAGTTATAAAAAGGATTTACAAGATTGGATTATGAAAAATCCTTAATTATCTATTCTAGCACTTCAAAAATTTGTGGTGCGATAATAAATTTCTTTATTAATTTTTCTACTTTTTCGTTTAATTCAGTTGTAAAAACCAAATGCTGACACTTTGGTAAACTTAACGCTAATCGGTCGATTTCCCCTTGAGCCGAAATTTTAGGCATAGTTTCAGTATCGTCTATTGCAAAAAGTTTAATTTTGTTTAAGTTCAAATTCCATAAAAAATAATGTTCCATTATTCGTTTTGGAGTACCAATTAATATGTCGATTCCTTTTTGTACTTCTTCCGCTTGTTTTTCTATTTTTCCTTCTTCATAAACACAAACAGATCTTAGGTCAGTTCCTTCTGCGAGCAACATAACTTGCTCTTGCATCGCCATTGCTTTTTGTTTATCAGATACAACTATCAAAACTCTCGGGGCAGTTTCAATGGCGTATTGTAATTTTTGAATAGCACTTATGATAATAGTAGTGGTTTTGCCGGAGTTCAAAGGTCCGATACCAATAATATCAAACCCACCATTTATTTTAGCGATGCATTTTAATTGTAACTCTTTTGGCGTTTCAATTCCATTAAGCGCTAAGGCATTTGCTAATTTTTTATTTAATTTTTCTTTAAACATTATAATTGACTCTTCAGGCTGTAAATTTATAACCAACTCCTCTTACCGAATGAAAATGCTTTGGTTCTTTAGCATTAAGTTCGAAATATTTCCGGAATCCTAAAATGTAATTATCAATGGTGCGTGACGAAGAATTTTCTTTTTCACTCCAAAGATTTTCAATAATCTGGTCGCGCGAAATAACTTTGTTCTCGTTATCAGTTAGTAATTTCAATAGACCAATTTCTCTTTTCGACAAGGTGCTTATTTCTCCACTAACATCTTTAATTTCAAAAGTCTCAAAATTGATAGAGCATTTCCCGAATTCAAAAACAGCAGCATTTGGTTTAGCGTTACGTTTAATTACATTTTGAATTCTTAGTAATAGTTCTTCCAATTCAAACGGTTTAGTAATGTAATCATCAGCTCCTAGTTTCAATCCTGATATTTTTTCGGAAGTCTGGTTTTTGGCTGTTAAAAATATAACAGGCACTTCCGGATTTATGTTTTTAAATTTCTGACATAATTCAAAACCGTTTATTTCCGGAAGCATCACATCCAATAAAACAAGATTTAAGTTTTTATGAAGTTGATTAAAAAGTTCAAGCGCAGAACTGCCGGTGTTTGCCAGTTTAGCATTGTAATTTTCTAATTCAAGATTAAGCAAGAGGGTTTTCCCTAAACTTTCTTCATCTTCAACTATTAATATGCTTGGTTTGTGCATTTTATTTTAATGGAAATGTAATATCATAACGGGTTCCGTCTTTCGACGACACTTTCATGTCAGCTTCAATTTGTTCGCTTAACATGTGTATTAATTGCATGCCTAAACTGCCTTGCTTTTTAATGTCAAACTTTTTTTCTAAGCCAATGCCATTATCGCTTACTACCAACTTCAATTTTTCTTTTTCGCGGTTTAAAGTAATCGAGATAACACCTTTCTTCTTCTCCTCAAAAGCATATTTAAACGAATTACTTAATATTTCATTTAATATTAAGCCAATCGGTATCATCATATCAATCTCTAAAAAAATACCAGTCTCAATTTTATAATCGAAACTTATTGCTTTGGTAGGTGATGAATACGACATATTTACGCTACTCGATAATAATTCGATGTACTCTTTCAGTTCAATAGTGCTTAAATCGGTTGATTTATAAAGCATTTCGTGAACTAAAGCCATTGAGTTAATACGATTATGACTTTCTTTTATAAGAGCAAGAAATTTTTCATCAACAATACTATCGGATTGAAGATTTAATAGACTGGAGACAATTTGTAGATTGTTTTTTACACGGTGATGGATCTCTTTTAATAAATGTTCTTTCTCTTTTAAGGATAGGGCAGAGTGTTTTAATTCTTCGCCTAACATGTTTACGCCAGAGCCAATACCATCTAATACATCATCCTCTTTACTAATAGTCACTTTTCTCGAAAAATCCATTCTGGCAAAGGATAAAATAACTTCCAATATCTCGTTGGCACGGGAATCTTGCGAAAGCGATGTGTTATTTTTTTTCTCTGCCATTATAAATGCTTTTTAAGCCATTCCAAGGCATCATGTTCATTATCGAATAATCTTGTAGGTACAGCAGGTTTATTTATCCCAAGAAAAAAATTACCTACCACTCGACTTAATGGCGATTTAATTACTATACCAAACGAATTTGTTTTTGAATCCCGCCCACGTGTAGAAAAATGCTCTCTTGCTTCACGACTCATCGATTTTATGCCGCGTGAATCTATTAATATCGGAAACTTTTTATCCTTAAAAAATGAAGTGACAACTTCTGTATTCTCTAAGGCATGATTTAGCGTAATATCTATATCGGGTTTAACTTTTGTACGGGCAATGCCGTCTTCGCCCATCCAGGTCCAGTATCCGGTAACATTTATGGCATTTTTCGGGACTTCCATAGAGCGGTAAATATAAGAATTAAGTTTTAATGGAATGAAGGGGCCGGTTTACTCCCCCAACTCTAAAGTTTTAATATCCCCAATAGCATTTCCTGCAATTCCTTTTACTGAACCGTAGAAATGAGTTGTGTTTAAGATTACTTTTTCCAATTGCTTTTCGCGTTCCTTCCAAAGTTTTTCCATTTGGATTTTTTCTTTGCTTATTCCGTCCTTTAAGGCAGTAAAGCCTTCAACAATCGCTTCAATTTGTTGTTTGAATTCGTTACTTGTCAGGTAATTGTATAATAATTGCATTTTGTCGCCTTTGTTATCCTGACTAACAGCCACGGCTTGAATTTTTATTAAAGAATCGCGTAGTACAAACGCTAAAGATTTTATTTCCGAGAAATTACAAATCCAAACCCCGTCTTTCATCCCAAAGCGATCCATGTCCTTAGGCATCGTTTCTGTAACTATAACTGCGATATCCGCGGTTTGGGCGCGCATATCTATTTTTAATTTCTCAATCCATTCATTAGTGAAAGCTTTAGTTCTTTTGCTTTCAAAAATAATCTTCCCGCAAATTTGTCCGGATGCATTGCGAACATGCTGAACACAATCTGCTCCTTTTACACCTTTTCCAACTTCTTCTATCTTATCAAAAGGGAAAGTAGTTCTCAATAATTCTTCTAAAGCCAATTCTAAAACCTCACCTTGTAATTGCATACTACCTTGTTCGGCTTTACGTTGCATTTCATCAATCAATTTTTTCTGGTCTTCAATTTGCTTCTGATATTCCTTCAGTTTCAGTGAGATTTTTTCTTCTTCCTGTTTGGTAATGGTTTCCAATAAGCTTCCACGCTCGGCATTCAGTTTTTTCTGCAAGTTAATCTCAAGTTCAGCCTCTTTGGTCTTTAATTCCTGTTCTTTTCTTAAAAATTCCAATTCTTTATCGCGTGCTGCTTTTAATTTCTCTTCATTTTGAATATTGGTTTCACTTAAGAGCTTTAATTTATTCTCGTAATCGTTGGTAATCGATTTTTTTACAGATTCTTCAATACTTAACTTTTGCTTAACAAGGGCTTCGTTAAGTTCATTTCTAAAAGTATCTTCCTTCTTTTTATACTCTTCTTCCTTCTGTAACTGCCATTCTTTTGCCTTTTTGTTCAGGTCACGCTGCACTTCATCCCTAAAAGCATCAGTCGCCTCAAATTCATGTTGGCAGTTAGGACATTTTATTGTTGATTTGTTGCTCATAATTCACCCAAGCTTTCTCGTAAATTTATAACTTTTATAGCATACAAATGTGCATATTTATAAACATATTTAGCTAAGGAATGAAAGAGTTAGTTTTAGTACGTCACGCCAAGTCAGATTGGACCAAAGAAAGTATTCAGGATATCGACCGCCCATTGGGAGAAAGAGGATATGAAGACGCATATATTTTAAGCAAATGGTTTAAAGAAGAGATGGGTTTACCGGATTTAATTATTTCGAGTCCCGCCACCAGGGCTTTAAACACAGCTTTTATTTTTGCGCGCACTTTTGAGATGAAGGAAAAGGATGTTTTGGTTGACGAAACACTTTACGAAAGTTTTGTAAAGAGTTATTTGAAAAGCATTTCACAAGTCGATAACAAAGTAAACCGCTTAATGGTATTTGGTCATAACCCCATGCTTACCGAATTGACTAACGAATTGAATAATGGTTTAATGTTTGATAATGTTCCTACTTGTGGGATTATTAAGATTGGTTTTGAGTTTAACGATTGGAAAGAGATTTTGAACAAACAAGAAGGTAAGTTACTACTTAGTAAGTTCCCGAAAAGCTTCAAGAAATAGCAATGAAAAAGAAAAGTATTCCCTATATAAACCGCGAAATAAGCTGGCTCTCATTTAACGAACGTGTTTTACAGGAAGCCGCTGATGAAACAACTCCCTTAATTGAACGTGTAAAATTTCTCGGTATTTTCAGTAATAACCGCGATGAGTTTTACCGTGTACGAGTGGCTACTGTTCGTCGTTTAAGCAAACTTGGAAAAAAGGCGTTCACTCTTTATGGTGATGATCCTATAGAATTATTACCAAAGCTTCAACGTAAGGTAATTGAACAACAACATCGTTTCGAAGAAATTTATGTTCAGATATTAAAAGAATTAGCAGAGCATAATATTTTTATTATAAACGAAAAGCAGTTGACTAAATATCATATTCCATTTGTAAAGGAGTATTTCCATACCGAAATTATGCCGGCTTTATTCCCCATTATGGTGGATGAAATCCGTTCTTTCCCTTATATGAAAGATAAATCGGGCTATTTGTTTGTGAAATTGTTTTCGAATGATGAGAAGAAGAAAGTAAAATACGCTTTAATCGAAATTCCTTCAAGAGCAACGAATCGTTTTGTGGTGTTACCTATTGAAGATGAGAAAAAGTACGTTATTCTTTTGGATGATATTATCCGTTCTTGTGTAGATGAAATTTTTGAAGTATTTGGTTATAAAGCTCAGGAAGCATACAATATTAAATTAACCCGCGATGCCGAATTAGATATTGATAACGATGTAAGCAAAAGCATGCTCGAAAAAATATCGAAAGGCGTTAAAGACCGCAAGAAAGGTTTACCCGTTCGTTTTGTTTATGACGCCGCTATGCCAAACGATATGTTATCGTTTATCATGAAGAAGCTGAACATGAATAAAAAGGATAATGCCATTCCCGGCGGACGTTATCACAACTTTAAAGATTTTATCGGTTTCCCCACTTTAGGTGAGAAGAAATTGGTTTACAAACATCCTACACCTTTAGAGCATAAATATTTATTGACGAACAGTAATACTATTTTGAAAACTGCAATGGGTAGAGATATTTTATTGCATTATCCATACCATACTTTCAATCATATTATCAATTTATTACGCGAGGCTTCCATCGACCCGATTGTAGACTCTATTAAAATTACTTTGTACCGAATGGCAGATGCATCCCGTATTGCAAATGCTTTAGTTAATGCAGTAAAAAATGGAAAGAAAGTCACTGTGTTAGTTGAGTTGCAAGCTCGTTTTGATGAGGAAAATAATATGTATTGGGCCAGTAAACTACAAGAAGAAGGCGCGCAGGTTATTTATGGCGTAACCGGATTAAAAGTGCATTCTAAACTATGTTTAATAACCGCAAAAGTAAAAGGTAAAGAAATAAAATGTGCGCACATAGGTACAGGAAATTTTAACGAAAAAACAGCACGCATTTATACCGACTTCAGTTTAATTACCTGTGATAAACGCATTACTGAAGAGGTAAGTAAAGTATTTGATTTTTACGTTGATAATTTTAAAGTTGGAGTATTTAAGCATTTAGCTGTAGCACCTTTTTATATGCGTAAAATATTTATAGCGCATATCAATAAAGAAATTCAACATGCTAAAGCAGGAAAGAATGCTTCGATTATTTTAAAAATGAATAGCTTGGTTGATCGTGAAATGATTTTGAAATTATACGAAGCGTCGAATGCCGGAGTGAAAATTAAATTAATTATCCGTGGCGCTTGTTCGTTAGTAACCGGAGTTGAAGGGTTCAGTGAAAATATTCAGGCTTTTAGTATTGTAGATAAATATTTGGAACATACCCGTGTTTTTATTTTTCATAATAATGGTGATGAAAAAATTTACCTTACATCGGCCGATTGGATGAGCAGAAACTTAGATAGCCGAAGCGAAGTAGCTGTACCGATTTATGATAAAGAAATAAGAAAGCAATTAAAAGACATCATTAACATTCAGCTTTCGGGTAATACAAAGGTTCGTATTTTAGATTCCACTTTTGCCAATGAATATGTAAAGCCAAAACCGGGTGAGAAAAAAATCCGTGTTCAGGATGAAGTTTATAATTATTTGAAGAACGATAACGAAGAGTATTTAAAGTC
Organism: Bacteroidia bacterium; assembly: GCA_018000995.1. GTDB lineage: Bacteria > Bacteroidota > Bacteroidia > B-17B0 > Aurantibacillaceae > JAHEYG01. The sequence goes on along the minus strand of JAGNIU010000005.1, from coordinate 16,701 downwards.
ACATAAAAAAGAATTAACAGCTACCGCCAGATGATTTTTGCAGCAATTGATATTGGGAGTAATGCTATGCGTCTCCTGTTTTGTAGGGTTTATGAAGTAGCCGGAAAGCCACATTTCTCTAAAGAAGAATTAATCCGTATGCCCATCCGTTTAGGTGAAGATGTGTTTACCAAAGGAAGAATTTCAGAACAAAAAGAAGAACGCTTAATAACATCCTTACGTGGTTTTAGCGAATTAATTAAAGCTTATGATGTAACGGCGTTCCGCGCAGTAGCCACAAGTGCCATGCGCGATGCTTCTAACGGCGTTGAGATTATTAGCCGCGCTAAAAAGGAATCCGGTATAAGCGTTGAAATTATTGATGGTAAATTAGAAGCCGCTCTCGTATTTTCTAATCACATTGAGGAATTATTAAATCCAAAGTTTGCTTATTTGTATATCGATGTAGGTGGTGGAAGTACTGAGCTAACTCTTTATTTTAATCAAAAAGTAATTGCTGCTAAATCTTTTAATATTGGAACTGTTCGTATGCTTTTAAATAAAGACGAAAAGAACGAATGGGAAGAAATGAAAGCTTGGTTAAAACGAAGTACTGTTGGTATTCACCCCTTAAACGCGATTGGCTCGGGTGGAAACATCAACAAAATTTTTAAGATGGCAAATAAGAAAGAAACTAAACATTTAAGCTACGAAAAATTAAAAAGTCAGTACGAAATGTTAAGCTCTTATACTTATGAAGAAAGAATTGAACGCTTAGGTTTAAAACCCGATCGTGCCGATGTAATTGTTCTTGCAGCAAGAATCTTTTTAACGGTAATGAAAACCGCAGATATTGATAAAGTGTATGTGCCGCAAATTGGTTTATCGGATGGTATTATTCACGATTTATATGAAGTTCATAAGGCCAAGAAAAAATAATGCTGTTTACTAATTTCATATTATTCCTTTCTTTTTCGATTACGGATGCCATCGACATTTTATTGGTGGCAATTATATTGTACTTGCTGTATAATATGGTTAAAGGCACATCAGCTGTAAATATTTTTATTGGTCTGGCCGTAATTTATTTTTTGTGGATTATTATCCGTGCTCTTGATTTAAAATTACTAAGTTCTTTAATGGGGAAATTCGTAAACGTTGGTGTAATCGCCATTATGATAGTGTTTCAACAGGAAATCCGGAAATTCTTATTATACATTGGTTCTAACGAATTTATCCGTAGTCGTAACTGGAAAAACATTCTCAAATTTAAAATGGGAGCAGGAGAATCGGAAGAAATTGAATTGGATGTGGACGCTATCGTAAATGCTTGTTTCAGCATGAGCGATACAAAAACAGGTGCTCTTATAATCGTTTCCCGTAAATCCGACCTTAAATTTTATATTAGTTCAGGCGAGCCTATTGATTCCGGTTTAACCGACAGAATGTTAGAGAATATTTTCTTTAAAAACTCCCCCTTACATGATGGGGCGGTTATTATTAAAAGCAATCGGATTATTGCTGCCCGTTGTGTATTACCGGTTACCGAAAAAGAGAATTTCCCGGCTCATTTTGGTATGCGTCACCGTGCCGCTGTTGGTATTACAGAGACAACTGATGCTATAGCGATAACCGTATCAGAGCAAACAGGAGGCGTTTCTTTAACAATAGCAGGAGAGATTAACGCTAACCTTAATAGGGATAAACTCCGTTTTCTCATAGAGAAAAACCTTAAATAGCTTTAAATTGCTATCTTTGCGCCTTCAATAAACCCCGGTGGTACTATGAATCTTTTGTCAGTCAATAATCTCTCTAAAGCATATGGCGACCGTGTTTTATTCAGAAATATTTCCTTTGGTATTAATCAAGGTGATAAAGTCGCTTTAGTGGCTAAAAACGGTAGTGGAAAATCTACTTTATTTAAAATCTTAAAAGGGATTGAGATTGCAGATAGCGGAGAATCGGTATTCAGAAAAGATATCATGGTTTCTTTTTTAGACCAAGATATTATTCTGAATGAAGAATTAACTGTTATCGATCATGTGTTTGCTTCCGACAATAAATTAACCAGGTGTATCAAAGCTTACGAAAAAGCGGTTAAACTATCAGAAGAAGGTCATGTAAGCGCAGCTAATTTACTGGAAAGTTCATTAGCAGAAATGAATGAACTGAATGGCTGGGATTATGAAATGACAGTAAAAGAAATCCTTTCCCGATTAGAGCTTAGTAATTTTGAACAGAGTATAAAAACTTTAAGCGGGGGACAAAAAAAACGTCTTGCTCTTGCGCAAGTTCTAATTAATAAACCTGATTTATTAATAATGGATGAGCCGACCAATCATTTGGATATAGATATGATTGAATGGTTGGAGAATTATATCGCTAAGGAAGATATCAGTGTATTACTGGTTACTCACGATAGATATTTTTTAGATGCGGTGTGTAATACAGTTTTAGAATTAGACAACACACAACTTTACGAATACAGAGGGGATTACAGTTATTTCGTTACCAAAAAAGCGGAACGGGAAACTATCTTTAATTCGGAAGTTGATAAAGCGAAGAATTTATATAAACGCGAATTAGAATGGGTGCGAAAAATGCCAAAAGCACGAACCGTAAAATCAAAATCGCGTGTGGATGCATTCAGTGATATTGAAATAAGGGCAAAACAAAAACGTATTGATAAACAAGTTGAGTTAAGTGTGAAGATGGAACGTTTAGGTTCTAAGATTCTTGAACTCATTAAAATTTCAAAATCATTCGGCAGCAAAAAAATATTAGAACCATTCTCTTATACTTTTAAAAAAGGAGAGAAGATTGGGATCATTGGAAAGAATGGAGTAGGGAAGAGTACTTTTTTAAATATCTTACAAGGATTAGAAGGATACGATACAGGAAAAATTCAAACAGGCGAAACTGTAATTTTCGGTTATTATTCGCAAGGAGGTATTAAAGTAAGTGAAGACAAACGCGTAATAGAAGTGGTGCGTGATATTGCGGATTATATTCCTTTAGCGAATGGAACGCAATTATCAGCTTCGCAATTATTAACCCGTTTCAATTTCCCACCTGAAGTCCAATTTAGCTATGTAAAAAAATTAAGTGGTGGTGAAAAAAGAAGACTTTATCTTTTAACGGTACTTCAGAAAAATCCTAACTTTTTAATATTGGATGAGCCTACCAATGATTTGGATATTCCGACCTTACAAGTGTTAGAAGAATTCTTAGCTGATTTTGGTGGTTGTGTTATTATCGTGTCTCACGATCGTTATTTTGTAGATAAATTAGTAGATCACGTTTTTGTGTTTGAAGGGGATGGGTATATTAAAGATTATCCCGGCAACTACACCGAATACAGAGATTGGAAACAAGATCAAAAGGCAGAAGAGAAGAAAGAAATTAAAGCGACGGAAGAGAAAAGAGAGATTCAAGAGACTGAAAAGACAAAAGGGACTGAAGAGACAAAAAAGGTTGTAGTTGAACAAGAGAAAAAGGAAATTTCAAAGAAGTTGTCTTTTAAAGATAAACACGAACTTGAAACTCTTGAAAAAGAAATAGCTGAACACGAAAAAGTAAGAACTGAGCTTGAGGCATTATTAAGCGAAACAACGGATTACGAAAAATTAAACGAACTAGGCGCAAAGCTAAAAAAGAACAACGAAGAAATGGATGCGAAATCCTTCCGTTGGATTGAATTACAGGAAAAAATCGGATAGTACTATGCGTACCGCACTGAATAGATTTCTAAATATTGGCATTAAGCAAGAATACCAACCTTGGGAAATTTTCCTTACCCGTAAACTAAATTTCATTACACTCATTGCTATATTTAATATGTCAATGGCGCTTATTTTCTTTATTTTAATGGGATATGAGCAGTTTGTTGTGCATTGTGTATGGCCGTTGTTAGCGGCGCCTATTGTAATTCTTTTAAACCGTTTCAAAAATTATGTTTGGTCAGCCTATGCATTCAATATTATTGGTTTTGTTTTTTTCTTCTTCATTAATTTGGCGGAAGGAATCCATTCTTACGCTTCTGTATTTTATTTTCCGGTTATCATTTCTTTAGTTCAACTACTTGGTCGACGTGAAACTATAAAGCATTTAATTATTATCGGCGTGCTTGGTTTTATATCCATAGTTTTAATTGCATTCGGATTAAAATATCAATGGATGCCTCAGTTGGTTAATCCTGAAACTGAGGTGAACCTTGCGGTATTTAATATTATTTTAGGAATGTTCACGGCTATAACTTTTATTGTAGCTGTAGTAAAAGAATCCTTAAGTCAGGAACGCCTCATAAAAAGCATGCTTACTGAAAAAGAAATTTTGTTAGCAGAAGTTTTTCATCGCGTTAAAAACAACATGAACATCGTTACAAGTTTATTAAACCTTAAAAAGAACTCCTCCGATTCATTTGAAGTTCGTGAAGCCTTAGAAGAATGCCGTAGTCGTGTTTATTCAATGGCTTTAGTTCATCAAAAAGTATTTAATAATAAAAATGTTGTCAGTTTAAATTTTAAGGAATACGCTAACGATTTGGTAAATGACATTATCAATTCTTTAAATGGAACCAAATCCGTTAAAACTAAATTGGAAATGGATGATGTTTTTCTGGAATTATCCAATGCTATCCCTTGCGGTTTAATTTTAAACGAACTCATTACCAATTCTTATAAATATGCCGGACAAAACGGTAAGCCGATAGAAATTGAAATTACATTAAAATCAATTGGTGAGAATGTGGAATTACAGGTAAGGGATAACGGACCCGGCATAGAAAAAGGTGGACAAAACAAACCTAACTCCTTAGGTATAGAATTAATAAAATCTTTAGCAGACCAAATTAGTGCAGAAAGTAGTTTTACCAACCAAAATGGTTTGGTTTTTAACATGAAGTTTAAGCAGTAAGCAATGAATTAGGTGCTAAATCGATGTGCTCGATAAAAGCTGTCAGATTGGCTTCAGAATACTTCTTTTTGGATGAAACCCAATAAATTATATATTTGTTTAAATATTTAATCTTATGAAATCCAAACTATTATTTCTTTCTGCGGTTATCATCTTTATCGCTTCTTGTAAAACAGGAAACAATTTTACTTCTCGACGCTATACGGCCGGGCATTATAAAGCAAATCATTCAAGTGTTAAAAAACCTGAGGCGATTGCAAGTAAACCAAGCGATATTTCTGTAAAAAAAGAAAAGCTTACAGCTGTTTATGAAACAAAAGAAACGTCAGTTTTAATAGCTGCCAATACAAGCAAACAAGTTGTTTTTACTGAAAAGAAACATAAGCCAATCAATATTAATAGTACTTCAAAAAAGACAAAAGCTATCGCCTTAAAAAAGGCTTTAGATTTTTTAAACCCCTTAAAACAGAAAAAATCCGAACCACTTAAAGCCGGTAAAGGCGAGGAAGGTATTAGCACAAAATCATTAGTCGGTTTTGCTTGTGGTGTTGCCGGGATTGCGATTGATATTATCACGTTTGTTGTTGCTATATCAGCATTAGAATACATTGTACTTTTAGGTATGATTCTTGGATTGATATTAGGTATCCTTGGTATTGTTTTTGGCACACAGGGAATAAAGGATTACAGAAATAACAAAAATACACCAACACTTGTGTTTGGTATAGTTGGTGCCGCTACAGGTTTAATAGCTATTATTCTCGCCGTTTATTTAGGTATTTATGGCGCATTATGGATTACAGCTTACGGCATTTAAGAATTCTATATAACAATAAAAAAGCCGGATAATTCCGGCTTTTTCATTTTTAATTTTTATTTTTCGTTTCTATCAATCCCCGAAAGCATATGTGCTAAAATAGGTTCGCATTTTTCTTTACAGCAAGGGTAGAAGTGACCGTGTTTCCATTTTTCTGATTTAGGGGAAAGTCCCCACCAGAATTCGGCTAAGGCTAGTGGCTGCATCTTATTTTGAAAAGCATATTGTAATAATTTTGGTCCAGCACATTCGCCTGCACCGGCAACACAATTTTTGTATCCGGCTGCTTTAACTAAGTCTATTAAACTTTTTTCTTCGCCTGCGCGGTTCAAAAAATGATATTGATCGAAGATTTTATTTTGCAAAGCAATTGAATTATTTTTCCGCAGGGTTTTTAATTCTTCAATCCGTTCAGGATCTGTTAAAGTTTCAATTTCTTTATTGATGCGGGTTAATTCTTCCATGCCCAAATTCACAAAACTTTTTTCGGTGAGTGAATCAAAAACAGGCGGCACGAATTTAGAATGATGATTTCCCTTAGCCAGTTTTCCTGAAAAGGCAGACAAATAGCCGATTTCGTTTTCTTTCGTCTTCACTACCAATACGCCAAACATCTTACCAATAATATTTTCAGCATCGTTCTCTAAGCCAAAATTATGAGCCCATTCGTTTTGATCTTTCAAATGCGATTGCAAATCATTAGCCGCCAACAAACATAAAGGATGTGGCGCATCACTCATTAAACTAAATTCAGATGGAATAGCATGATCAGCTAAAGAATGCTTAAAAGGAATAAAAAAGGGGTTGGTAGATTTCAAAATTAGTTCCAAGTTATGCATTTGAGCGCTAACCCGCAAAAAGTGGTCGCTTGCTTGGTGTTAGTGGTTGTAGCGGACACACAATTATGCCTTGCTTAAGTGTCCGCCTATAAAAATGTTAAAGCCTTAAAACGTTTGCACAATAAAGAAGAAAATAAAAAATAAACGGTATCATTAGCGGTAAGAATGACAAAAACTTTCTTGTCTTGAAATAAACGAAGATGTGAAGTGTTGCAACAGCAATTGTTGTCGTCCAAATAACGGTATAGTTATTAGGCGTAAGTCCCCAGTAAAAATTGGGATAAATAACAAACAGTAAAATTAAAATAACATTCAGCGCGTTAATTGTCCACAAAAACCAAGTCGGAATTTTCATTGTCGAGCTATTAATTTATTGGTATTTCTAAAGTAAAAAATTTATACTTACAATCCCAACCACGCCTTAGCAGCATCGCCCATAATTGTCTTCTTGGTTTTATCATCTAAAGGTGCAGTTCTTACTAATTCACCCGGCACAGCTTCCCCTAAAGGAAATGGATAATCAGAACCTTGCATTACTTTATCTGCACCAACTAAATCAATTACGTACTGCAACATTTTATGGTCACACACATGTGAATCCACCCAAAACTTTCCTAAATATTTTTTTGGATTTTCTTTGTTGTCTATTGCTACAAGATCAGGTCTGCAATCCCAGCCGTGTTCAATTCTACTGATAGTTGGTAAGAATGAGCCACCGCCGTGAGCAAAACAAACTTTTAATTTCGGATATTTTTCAAATACACCACCAAATATCATACTGCAAGCAGCGCGACTAATTTCTGCAGGCATACCAACTAACCACGGCAACCAATATTTGCTCATATGCTCTTGTCCCATCATTTGCCAAGGGTGAACTAAGATAGCCGCATTCAATCTTTCGCAAGCCGCCCAGAATTCATGGAACTGAGGTTCACTTAAATTTATATTGTTAACGTTACTTCCAATCTGAACACCTTTGTATCCCATTTTCATGCAACGCTCTAATTCCTGTACTGATAAATTTACATCTTGTAAAGGAACTGTACAAAGTCCAACAAATTTATCAGGGTATTTTGTAAAAGTAGCAGCAATATCATCATTCAAAAACTGAGAAGTAATTAAAGCATCATTTGGTTTCGCCCAATAATTAAAGAGAACAGGAATAGTACAAATCACTTGCATATCAGCTTTGTGTTGCGCCATTTCTTTTATACGAACTTCTGCATCCCAACAATTCTCAACAATTTCTCTGAATTTCACATCACCTTGCATCATCCAGGCACGTCCTGGAGCATGATGTTCTAGTTTTATGAATTGTCCATAGCCGAATTGCTTTGCATAGTCAGGCATGTTCTTCGGCATAATGTGGGTGTGGGTGTCTATTGTGAACATGATATTTTTATTTAGACGTCTCGACTTCGCTCGACGTGACATTTGTGAAAAAACTAAAGTTTACGTTGCCGTATTTACGTTGTTCAAAAAAATGAGGGAGTTCGTTTAATTTTGTTGTTGGCCCGTGTTCTATAATTAACCAAGCTCCTTCTTTCAATAAATTATTTTGAAATACCCATTCATGAATTTCAGGAATGTTTGTCAAGATGTAAGGAGGGTCAGCAAAAATTAAATCGTATTTCTGTGTGTGCGTTTTCAAAAACTTAAATACATCTCCTTTTAAAGTATGAATGTTAAGATTTAAACTTTTCGCGGTGTTTGAAATGAATCTAGAACATTCAAAGTTTTTATCCAAAGAAGTTACAGTGGCGCCACGTGAGGCAAACTCAAAAGCAATATTTCCTGTACCGGAAAACAGATCCAATACTTCTAACCCTTCAAAATCTACTTTGTTATTTAAAATGTTGAATAAACCTTCTTTTGCAAAATCAGTTGTGGGTCTTACATCCATGCCTTTTGAAACATGAATTGTTTTACCACTATGTATACCACCAATTATTCGCAAAGCAAACGGTTTAAAGCTGAAAAATAAAAATGATGAGGCGTTTGTTCGAAGGCTTCTTTGCGGACAATAATTTTATCACTCACTGTAAAATCAACATGCTTAACATATTTTTTTATGGCCGTGAATAAATTATCGGTTGTAGAACGGTTAGCGGATACAAATAACTTTAAAGTCGTTGGATTCAAATCAAATTGCTCAACAGAAAATAATAAATAGTATAAAACATCTTCATCACTTTGCGTTTTGAACATATTATATAAAACCGGCTTTTTGTCTTTCTTAATAAGAACTTCGGTTTGTCCTTGGTGTATATTCAAAAACACATCCGCATTTTTTAATTGAAAGTGTGTGAAAAACAATTTCATGGTGCTGTAACCAATATGTTTGAAATTATGATTGGGGAATGTTTTATCTAAACTGTTTTTTAATTCAGCAGGAACGGAGTAAATTAATTTAATATCATTCACATCATTTGTGAAAGTTAATTCGCCGTTCGTTCCGCCAACATTAAATTCCAACATTTCTTTTGCTTTATCAGCATCGTAAAACGAGGCCGGGACTAAAGTGAAATTATTTCCTAACCAATTCACTAAAACACTTTTGTAGTTCTCTTTATTGAAATTATTTTCAGCAACAAATTGTAAAAACAAGTCGCTTAATTCATCGGCATGTTTAACAGGCTCTTTAAAAACAGATTCTGCAATTTTTGTAATCGTGTAAGGAGATTTAGTAAAACTAATCACCTCAAAGCCGTGATAAGACAAATTAATGACCAGCACTTCGGATGGAAGCTTTTCCACCTTCAATTCAATCACGTTTTTTTGTATGTCGGTTGTGCTTAGCATTAAAGGCTTAAAGTTACTAAAGTATTTTATTTTAAAGATGAAATAGTTGGTTGAAACAGCTTTTCTAAGAAAAATACTTGATTGATCGCTTTCGACCCCTCTGTCACTGCGTGACATCTCCCCTTGTAAAGGGGAGAAAATAGTTTCGTATACTTTCGGGAATTTCTACTAAGGAGTAAAAATTGTCTTAATAGATATCTCCATTTGTAATCGGAAAATTTCTCCCCCTTTACAAGGGGGAGTCCCGGCAAAGCCGGGGTGGGGGTCGAAATGAAAAATATAGATATTCACAATGTATCTTCTTAAATTCAAAATGCAGTAACTTTACTCTTTATGCCGGCCCAATTCAACATAAGTACTTTTATTAAACAATTCACTGAGCAATTGCCCTTTACGGCTAATCCCGACCAGGAAGATGCCATTGCAAAACTTGCCACTTTTGTAAATAGCGAAAACAATACCGATTTATTTATATTGAAAGGATACGCTGGAACAGGAAAAACCAATTTAGTATCAGCTTTATCTCAAATACTTCCCACTTTTAAATGGAAGAGCGTTTTATTAGCCCCAACAGGAAGAGCAGCGAAAGTTTTATCCTTATACTCAAAACGTCCGGCGCAAACCATTCACAAAAAAATATTCAATAAATCAGTTAACGAAAGTGGTTCCATGTACTTTTCGTTAGGCGAGAACAAGCATACAAACACTGTTTTTATTGTTGATGAAGCCTCTATGATTGGAATTGATTCCAATACGCAGAGTTCTTATGCGAGTCCGGGTTTATTAGAAAGCCTTTTTGAATACGTTTTTTCTGGTGAGAATTGTAAATTGTTATTTGTTGGAGATACCGCCCAATTGCCGCCTGTTGGTTGTGATGAAAGTCCTGCTTTGAATCCAAAATTCTTAAAAGCATCCTTTCATTTAAACATTCACGGTTGCGAGTTAAAAACAGTAGCACGCCAAAGTTTAGAGAGTGGAATTTTAGAAAATGCCACCAAATTAAGAGAGTTGCTTGCAAATTACGAGGGACAACAACCCAAATTATTTTTAACGCCCGATGTTGTGAAAGTGGAAGGCGATGAATTGCAGGATATTTTAAATATGGCTTACAGTAAATATGGTTATAATGATGTGTTGATAGTGACAAGAAGCAACAAACGCGCCAATTTATTTAATCAAGCGGTGAGAGCGAGAGTTCGTTATATGGAAGAAGATGTTTGTGCCGGAGATTTATTTATGAGTGTAAAGAATAACTATTTCTGGCTCGATGAAAAAAGCGAAATCGGTTTTATTGCCAATGGAGATAGTTTTGAAATAAAAAGAATTGTGAAACGCGAGGAAATGTATGGTTTCAATTTTTTAGAATGTGTTGTCGGTTTGATTGATTACCCCAATATGCCCGACTTACAACTAAAAATCGTACAAGAAAGTATGACATCTGACGGACCAAGTTTAACTCAGGAACAACAAAAGGCTTTATATGAAGGTGTACTCGCTGATGTTGCTGATGAACCAAGCAAAGGGAAGAGGATTGCCTACATGAAAAACAGTCCGTATTACAATGCTCTCCAGGCTAAATTCTGTTACGCTGTTACTTGTCATAAAGCGCAGGGTGGACAATGGCCGGTAGTTTTTATTGATCAGGGGTATTTGACTAAGGAAATGATTGATTTTAATTATTTGAGATGGTTGTATACTGCTATTACCCGAGCTAAAGAAAAGGTGTATCTAATTAATTTTTCAGAGGATTTTTTTAGTTAAGTCCCGTAGGGACGACTTGTGGACAAACGGGACGCTCCTACGGAGCTCAATTGATTTTGTCATAGATATATTACAAACAGGTCGTCCCTCCGGGACTTTTTTTTTAAACAGCGATTCACAATCCTTAACAACGCATAATTTCCAAACCATTATTTTATTGTATTTTTGAATCCATGGCAAAAGTATTTATAGTTGGTCCGGGTTTTCCTTTACGAGGAGGACCTGCGCAATTCAATGAAAATTTATGCCGTGAGTTTAATAAGATGGGACATGATGCTCAGATTATTTCCTATTCATTACAATACCCTAATTTTTTATTCCCGGGGAGTTCCCAATACGAAACGAGTGGAAGCGCTCCATCAGATATAAAAATTCACACTTTAATAAATACAGTAAATCCCTTCAATTGGTTTTCTGTAGCAAGATTTATTAAGAAGGAAAAACCTGATTTTATTATTTTCCGTTACTGGCTCCCGTTTTTTGGTCCTAGTTTAGGAACTATTGGACGTTTGGTAAGAAAAGGAACCAACATAAAAGTTTTGGCTCTTACCGATAACATTATTCCTCACGAGAAAAGAGCAGGGGATAAGCCATTCACTAAATATTTTGTAAAAGCTTGTCACGGTTTTATTACCATGAGTAAAGCTGTTTTCAATGATATTTCTGTATTTACACCGACTGATAAAAAAGTATATTCTCCTCATCCAATGTATGAGACTTACGGTGCTGCTGTAAGTAAAGAAGAAGCCAGAAAGAAATTGAATCTTGATCCAAACGTTAAAGTGATTTTGTTTTTTGGTTTGATTCGTAAATACAAAGGATTGGATATTTTGTTGGAAGCAATGGCCAATGATAAAATCAAAAATTCAAATATAAAATTATTAGTAGCCGGTGAGTTTTACGAGGACAAACAACCGTATTTAGATTTAATTGAGAAACACGGATTGAAAGATAAAGTTGTTTTTCATTCGCAGTTTATTCCTAATGAAGACGTGCGTTATTACTTCTGCGCTTCAGATCTTGTAGCTCAAACGTATCGTAATGCCACTAACAGCGGTGTAACCATGGTAGGTTACTATTATGAAAAACCAATGCTGGTTACTGATGTGGGTGGACTTTCTGAACTTGTTCCACATAAAAAAATTGGCTACACAGTTCCTATCGATACTAATCAAATTTCAGAGTGTATTTTAGATTATTTTGAAAATAACAGAGAGAAAGAATTTGTTGAAAATTTAAAAGTGGAAAAAACAAAATATCTGTGGCCAACATTTATCAACAGGGTGTTAGAATTATATAACAGGTGTTAACTTCTTTATTTCCCTCTAGAGCTACTCGCTAGAGACTCAAAACCAATACATTACAACCCCTCACTTACAGTTTTGTGAATTACTCCCTTTTTTGTTGAAAACCCGCACCAATTGCGGGCTCTAGCCTTTGTATTTTAGCGGATATACCCAATAAAGAATGGCATTACAGGTCAATGTAAAAGATATATTATCACAACTTTACCACAACCGTGGCGTAGTTGAATTTTTGTTCGCCAACCGTGAAAACATAACGGTTAACGAATTATTGGCGCGAGAAGATCTCTCTGCGGATCAATATCAAAAACTCCGCTCACTGGATTTGGTTTACGAATACGAAAGTATTGTGAGTTTGAACGACGCTGTTGTAGCGATGTTCGAAGATTTCATGGAGATTGGAGAGGTAACGCCGGGCTTCATCAACGATTACATCAACGAACTAAAACGTCACATCCGCTTCTATCAAGAAGTACACGAACACCGTTTTTTACGCAGCATAAAAAAATATTTAAAACGCATCAACATCGCTCTCTCTCGCGAAATCATCAAGCTTCAAAAAAATGTGGATGATACTTACAAAAACGAAAGTAACTACCGCATAAAAATTCAAAAGCTGGAAGATTACCGCCAGAAACGTGATACAATCATTGATTTCATTCAGAAAACAGAAGAGGTTATTACCGAAACACGTGCTTTGTTCAGCATGACTAACGATACAGAACTTTACGGTATTGTAAACTCTTTGAAAGCGAATTTGATTGAGAACTTAGACTTCTTAATTGAAATTCAAACCGACATTACCGATTACATCAACAAAATTCAATTCCAGCTGGATGTGTATGTGAAAGCACAAAAACTGAAAGAGGTAAAAGATCACGGAGCTCTGCATTTCAGAACTAATTTTAATGAAATTGTAAGAGCTGTAAAACCTTTGCGATTTAACGGTGTGAAAGGTCCGCGTACCAAAATTGCGCTCGATTTTTTAGTAACTGACGACGGACATGTTTTGTGTAAGCGTATTGCGGAGAAATATAAAATTTCCCGTTTAATGGCGCGTGGTATGGCAGGTAAAATGGCCAGCAACTTCAAGGATAAAATGGTTGACAACCAAATTAAATTGGATACCGAGAAATTGGTTGACCGTTTCCTTGCTCAGAACAAAGCGAATTTATTTGAGTACTTGATGGATTATAAATTCCCGAAAGCAATCGGAGATGTAAAATTTGAAGACCGACTATCGTTATTCGTTGAGATTGCGATGGAATATGAGAAAGAATTAGATTTCAGATACCGTTTAAATTATTTTGAATACGAAGTAGGGGAAAAGAAAAAACGACTAGGATACACTGTGATTTTACCCGTAACCGAAGAAAAAGAAAAAAAGAAGAAAAAAGCCGCTTAGTGCGGAGAAAACTATAAACTATAGACACTCAACTATAAACTATCATGACAGCAGAAGATTTTAACTTACCGAAACAAACCCACGATATTTTCGCCATTATGGCGCGTGGACATTTTATTTCCAGCAATGGTTCTAGAGATAACATGGGACGTTTGTATGATATCATCAATAACCCTGATAACTTCGATCGTTTACAGGCGTATTTTAACGTTATTCGTTACAATATTGAAAGAGGAAATAATTATTTCTATTTCTCAAAAACAAGCGAAGCGAATAGTATCATTGAGAAAAAATTAGAAACGTTTGAACGTTATATCGATGTTATTGATTTATTCGCAAGTATGGATAATAAAATCACTATTGGTTCACGTTTCCGCCCAAGCGAAATTTCGGAAGAGTGTAATGCGAATGTTCGTTTGAAACAAAAATTACAGAAAATTCCAATGTACCGCTCTGAAACTTTATTGAACAAGGTGCGTGATATTTGTGATTTAATGACCCGTGATTCGTTTTTAGAATTAGAAGACGAACAAACAGAGAGCTACAAAGTAATGGATGCGTATTCGTATTTGTTAGATATGATTAACTCAATTGCTATTTACGAGGAAACTAGTCCGGAAGAAGGAACTGGCGGAATTATTTATAACTAGCCCTTCGGCAAGCTCAGGATGACACACGTTTACAAGATAAAAAATACAGAAACTAAATAAAAAGAGAGAATGGAAAACACCAGAATTTTAAACAGGATTGTTGAGATTAATATCACCAACGTAAAGTATGCGGATATTGAATTGTGCGGAAACACCTGTTTTGTGGGAACAAACAACTACGGAAAAACATCGTTACAACGTGCTATTTTATTTTTCTATAGCGCTAATAGTCGTGGATTAGGTATTGCTCAATCACAAAAAACATTTGAGGAACACTACTTCCGTTTCGAAAATTCATATTTAATTTATGAAATTACGACTGAAGATTCAGCGTTTTGTGTAATGGTGTACCGTCACAATAAATTAGTATTCCGTTTCTTTGATGCGCCGTACAATCCGGATTTCTTCTTAAATGCGAATGATGAAGCGATGAAGATTAAAGAAGTAATCGGTGGTTTTGAAAAACGCGGTATTTTTATCTCTAATCAAATCGATACCTTCGAACGTTACAGAAATATTATTTATGGAACTGAGACAGATAAAATGCTTTCTAAATTCCATTTATTAAAAGGTAACGAGAAATATCAAAACATTCCGAAATCTATTACTAACGTATTCTTAAGTTCTAAAAGCAGTATCGATTCCCGTTTCATTAAGGATTTTATCGCTAACTCTTTAACAACTGAGAACTCTAGTATTAAATTAGAACAAGTAGAACGTCAGCTTCGTCAGTTTAACGAGAAGTATGCAGATATTGAAACTTACTTAAAGAAGGAAAGTCAGCAGTTGGTTGAATTGATTGATAAAAAATACGATCAGGTTCACATGTTGAAGGGTTCACAAATGGAGTTAGCTGACAAATTAGGAAGCAGTCTTCGTTATGCTGAAACTCAAAACGAAACTATCCGTGAAGCCGCAAAGAAGAAGGAAGAAGAATTAGATGGTTTAGTGGAAGCGCATGATACTTTTAAAACTAATTTAGAAGAAAAGCAAAAAGATATCCGCGAGGAAATTGGTTACTACGACCGTACCATCCGTGATGCGAACAAGAAATTAAAAGAATATAAAGAGAAAAACATTGAACAAGCTGTAGAAAAAAACGCTGAGCGTGAAAAGTTACAGGTTGATTTAAATATTGCTCGTCGCGAATATGAATCGTTAACCTCTAACGTTTCCAGTATCGAGCAAAAGTATTCTTCTTTAATTGAACAATTACGTAATGATAAATCGGCGTACATTAATAAGATAAATTCTAAAACCGGTGAAGTATTTAATCACTATAACGAATTACAATTATTACAGAAAAACGAATACAATAAAAAGGATACTGAATTAAAATCAAAACGCGAAGAAGCAATTGATGAATTAAATTCTGAAACTACCGCTAAGCAAATTGAGTTTAACGAATTAAAATCGGAAGAGAAAGTAATCCGCAACACACGTTTCTACGAAACTGAGATTAAAGGCTTAGAAAGTGAATTAGCGGAATTGCGTGCCATCAACTACAAAAACAAATCTGAGCGCGCTATTAAGCAAAACATGGTTCAGACCTTGACACGTGAGTGGGAAGCGACTGAATTAAAATTAAAAACCTCTTTAAATAATCAGGTTAATAAAATCAATAACGAAATCATCAAATTAAAAAATGAGATTAAGGAAATTGAGGATAAATTAAATGTACAACACGATGCGTTTTATGGTTATTTAGAGAAAAACGTAAAAGACTGGCATACCACCATTGGTAAAGTAGTAAACGAAAAACTATTATTCCGTACCGATTTAACCCCTGAGTTTAAAGCAGAATCAGCCAAGACTTTATATGGTATCCATTTAGAATTAGGTCAGGTTGAAGTTGTATCGAAAAGTATTGAAGAATATCAACACGAGAAAAACGAACGTCTGGCACAAATTAAAGATTTAGAAGAATCTTTAAACCAATTCCAAGTTGCTAATAACGAAGAGAAGATGTTAGCTGCTGATCGTTTTGGGAAACAATTAGGTGAATATAAAGAAGACGTTAAAGTTTTAGCTTACTCTTTAGAATTAGCTGAGAAACGCGAACAAAAACTAATTGAAGAATTAGAAGAGTGGAAACAAAAAGCAGGCACTGAAATCGAAACTTCATTAAGCGGTAACCGTCAGAAATTAAATTTAATTGAAGAAGAACTTTCTGTTTTAAACAAAAAGAAGAATACCATTTTAACCGACTTCAATGTACAGTTAGAACGTT
>JAGNIU010000024.1 GCA_018000995.1 Bacteroidia bacterium | reverse complement strand
GGTTAAACCATTTTGTTTTATCAGGATCAAACTTTGCGCCTGATTTATTTACACGTTCAAAAGAGAATCCTTCAATCAATTCTTGTTTGGTCATGATTTCGCGGTTATCGCCGGGATTCCATCCTAACAAGGCTAACATATTCACGAATGCTTCCGGAAAAAATCCTGATTCACGGTAACCTGTATAACTTTCCTTAGTGCGTTCGTCATACCAATCTAAAGGAAACATTGGCAAACCTGATTTATCACGTTTCGATAATTTTCCTTGTCCATCAGGTCTTAAAATAAGAGGTAAATGTGCCAACTTTGGCATATCTGCTTCTAAACCTAAATAGCGGTAAATTAAAATATGAGCCGGAGCACTTGGTAACCATTCTTCGCCACGCACGGCATGTGAAATTTGCATTTCAATATCATCAACAATATGTGCTAAGTGATACGTTGGCATGCCATCACTCTTCAATAAAACTTTATCATCTACTTGAGAAGAATTTACAACTACCCACCCACGAATAACATCATGAAAACGAATTTCTTCGTTGCGGGGAACTTTTAACCGGATTACATAAGGCGTCCCATCCTCCAACATTTTTTTTACTTCATCTTCACTTAACGTCAATGAATTTCGCATGTTTTGTCTGCTCACCGAATTGTATTGTGGCGCAGCAACTTTCGCAGCTTCTAAACGTTTACGCATCGCATCTAATTCTTCCGACGAGTCAAATGCGTAATAAGCATGTCCGCCTTCCAATAATTTATCAGCGTATTTTTTATATATCCCTAATTCTTTACGCTCGCTTTGTCGGTATGGTTTATGCGGACCATCACCAAAGCCAACGCCTTCGTTAGGTTCGATGCCACACCATTTAAGAGCATTAATAATATATTCTTCGGCGCCATTTACATAGCGGGTTTGGTCTGTATCTTCAATTCGTAATATAAAATCGCCGCCGTGTTTTTTGGCGAATAAATAATTAAATAAGGCTGTTCTAACGCCTCCCATGTGTAAACCACCTGTGGGGCTTGGGGCAAAACGTACTCTAACTCTCTTTTCCATAATTTTATAAGGGATAGCAAAGATAAAAATAAATAAAGATGAAAAGGCTTTGGGGACTTATAAAAAAGCCATAGTTTTAAGAGTCGTTAATCTTTTGCCTTTTAATAGCGTCAAAAACATGCATTTGTAAATGAAAAAAGTTGTTGTTTTTATAGTGTTGATTTTAGGATTCTCTTGCTTACAGGCTCAGGATCCTCTATTAGATTCCCTATTAAGGGACTTTAACAAGGCAAAACACGACACAGCTAGAGCTGATATTTATGTTCAATTTTCCGAAATTTTGTACTTATCTAATCCTGACACGGTAATGCCCTTGTGTTTAAAGGCTATCGATTTATGTGATAAAAATATTCCGAAAGCTAATGCTGCAGAAAAAAAGAAATTCCTTCAAGTAAAATCTTCCGCCTGCAATAATATTGGATACATCTACCAAAATCAAGGCGACATTAAACTCGCTTTGGAGTTTTATCACAAAGGTTTAAAAATTCAGGAAGATATTGGTGATATGAAAGGTTTAGCGCAAACTCTCAACAATTTGGGTTTTATTTTTCAAAACCAAAACGACATTCCTAAAACGCTTGATTATTACAATAGGAGTTTAGTAATACGCGAAAAAATTGGAGATAAAAAAGGAATTGCGGAATCATTAAATAATTTGGGATTAGTGTATCGTAAAAACGGCGATCCCAATTGTAAATCAGAAATTAAAGATGCATGCAAGCGCGCTGGTGTTCAAAAAGCATTGGAATACTATTTAAGAAGTTTAAAAATTAAGGAAGAAGTAAATGATGTAACCGGAATAGGCATTTCACTTAATAATATTGGCGGCATTTATAATTTTTTAGGAGATGATGACAAGGCTCTTGATTTTTTCAGGAGGAGTTTAGCTATTCGCGAAAAAAATAATGATAAGCAAGGACAAAGCATTTCACTTAATAATATTGGCGGTATCTACTTTAAGAAAAAGGATTACAAATTAGCAGAGGAAACTTGTTTAAAGTCGCTTCAAATTGCACAAGAGTTGGGTTTTCCTGAATTTATCAGACGTACCGCAGAAACATTGAAAAATATTTACAAAGCAAAAGGCGATGATAAAAAGGCCATGCAAATGTTCGAGTTGTATGTCACCATGCGTGATAGTATAAATAGCAGGGAATCTCAACGCGAATCGCAAAAACAACATTTTAAATTGGAGTATGAAAAGAAAGCTGCGGCAGATAGCGTAAGAGTGGAACAAGAAAAGAAAGTGGTTTCGTTGCAATTAGAACACAAGAAAAACCAAAGTTATTTTTTAATAGTTGGGTTATTATTGGTGTTGGTTTTTGCAGTGTTTATGTTTAATCGGTTTAAGATTACTCAAAAGCAGAAGCATTTAATTGAGATTAAAGAAAAAGAAACTCAGCAGCAAAAAATATTAATTGAAGACAAACAAAAAGAAATTGTAGATAGTATTAATTACGCACAACGTATTCAAAGAGCTTTGTTGGCGGGCGATAGTTTGCTGCAAAATAATTTACCGGAGCATTTTGTATTATATAAACCAAAAGCTATTGTAAGCGGCGATTTTTATTGGGGCAGTTCGGTAGGAGAAGGTAAATTTTTTCTAGCGGTTTGTGATAGTACTGGTCATGGCGTGCCCGGTGCATTTATGAGTTTATTAAATATTTCATTTTTGAATGAAGCAGTTAACGAACGGAAAATAGTTAATCCCGCTGAAATTTTAAATCACGCACGCGAAAGGATAATTCAAAATTTATCTTCTGATGGCGGCAAGGATGGGATGGATTGTAGTTTTGCTGCTTTTGATTTTAAGGATAAGAAAATGGTTTATGCAGCTGCTAATAATCAGATTTGGATTGTGCGTAAGAATGAATTAATGGAATTAAGCGGCGATAAAATGCCCGTAGGAAAACACGACAAAGAAAAACAATCGTTTGCACAACATTCAGTTGATTTGCAAAGTGGGGATATGGTTTATTTATTTACAGATGGATACGCCGATCAGTTTGGCGGACCAAAAGGTAAAAAGTATATGTACAAGCAATTGCAACAATTATTTTTGAGTATTAGTGAATCTAATGCTGTGGAGCAGAAGGATAAGCTTACATCAGCATTTGAAGAATGGAAAGGTGATTTGGAACAAGTGGACGACGTTTGTATTATAGGCCTACGCATTTAAAGGATACTTTTCCTAAATCTGGCCAGAATAAGGGAAAATTAACATTTTGGGCTGGACAATGAAGGCGCAATGAATTAAGTTTGTATATGCTAAATAAAAATTACTTTCAGAAAATTTCATTTGCGGTTGTTTTATTTTCTCTTTTGAGTGTAACATCTGTGTTTTCTCAAAAAGAAAAAGCTGCTGAGGCTTTAGAATGGCACACCGATTTAATGAAGGCTCACGATCTTTCAGCAAAAAGCAAAAAACCAATCTTCGCTTTTTTTACCGGTAGTGATTGGTGCGGCTGGTGTATTAAATTGCAAAATAATGTTTTTGCAAAACCTGAATTTATTGCTTGGGCTAAAAAGAATGTAATCTTATTAGAATTGGATTTTCCGCGCGCTAAACAACTTCCGCCGGCATTGGTTCAGCAAAACGCAAGCATGCAACAGGCTTTTGGTGTGAGCGGGTATCCAACCATTTGGATATTTAATACCATTAAAAATAATGAGACCAAAAAATTCACTATCGATTCTTACGGCTCTTTAGGTTATCCTGCCGGTTCAGAACCCGGAAAAGAAGAAGTAAAATTTATAGAAGACGCCAATAAAATTTTTGAAGAAAAAGCTAAGAAGAAATAATTCTCTTATAAAAACCAACGCCTTCACCGGCTAAATATGAAAAAAGTTCATCCGTTTCAACATTATTCTTCACAATTATCAGCAAAATTAAGTTTATCAAAAAAACAAAAAGATCCGGCTCTGTGGTTGTATAAAAACAATGTGCGGACAGAAGCGTTTATGCTGGAATCTCTTTATCGACTTTTTGAAAAAGGCATTGATGCTAATTTTAAGGATGGAAATAAAGCATTTAAAAAACTGGAAGATGTTTTAGGTCAGATTGATTTTTACGATGTGTTTTATAAAGACTTTAAAACAAATAAAAAAATCAGCGCGGATGTAAAAGCATACATTCTGAAAAAGAAAAACAAATCGCAGGAGAAATTCAAAAAGTTGCTAATGAAAAAAGGCGGACTTGAAAATCGCCTGAAACAATTTGATCAGTTAATAATTGATAAAAAAATAGATTTTGACCAAGCAATCATTAAGAAAATAGAAGTCGCTTTAGAAAAAGAAATAATTGTCATAAAAGAATTTGTAAAGGCTACAAACGGAACTTTCACTAGCGTAGAAGAAGAGCTTCATGAGCTGAGAAGAAAATTAAGATGGATAAGTATTTACGGCCAATCGTTACAGGGTATTATAAAACTGGAAGGTGATGGAAAAAAGGATGTGTGGGAAAAGAAATATATATCAAAGAAAATAGTTAACCTTTCATTTAATAAATTACCGCTAAATGATTTTCCGGCACATGTTATGTACAGGAAGAATAATTTTTATGCTTTAAGTTGGTTAATCTTTGAGCTTGGAATATTAAAGGATACAGGCTTTCGTTTGGAATTTTTGGCAAAGGTGATAAGAAAAGTAGAGCATCTCGATTCAGCTGCCGCTATGAAAAAAGCTGAGTTAGCTTTATCGGTAAAAGAAAACGAAGTGGCCCTTTTGAAACATGCTTCGCGAATTGTTGATGAGTTTTTGAATAAGGATAAAGTACTTGATGGATTAATCTTGAAGTCTCCTGCAAAGAAAGTTGTATCAAAAAGTAAAAAGCGTAAAGTTTAAACTGATAGATTTCGATTTTAGAAATCATTTTCATGTTTTAATCTTTTCTACGCGATATAATCGTAGGATATCGTCATGGTGAGCTCGCCGAACCATCTTCAATAAAAAACGCATTAACGCTGAGCTTGACGAAGCGTTAGTGGAACCCCTTCGTCAGGCTCAGGGACAAAGACTTTAGCATACATTTATGGTTCGGCAAGCTCACCATGACTTTATGTTTCAGATCGAGACTCCCTAAATACTATAATTAGTGTTAATCAGCGGCTAAAAATCAACCTTCACGTAAAACAATGGTAAAAACCCTAATTGATAATTTTTTATCAAGGGATCTGCGTTTACATTAGCAGGATCTGGCGCGTAACTTAAAGCTAATACGTTTTTATTTCCCAATACATTTACCAAATCAAAAGCAATTTCAACATTCGAACGTTTTGCATTTATTTTGTAAGCAATACGGAGATCTAATCGTGTGTAAGGCGCAAATTGTAAAGAATTTATTTTTTCTTCATCAGGCACTACATCCATAATAGCATTACTCGCTGCTAAATTAACTGGTGAATATCGTTTACCGCCACCATAAGTAAATTTGCCTGAAAAGTTAATACTGTTTTTCTTTTTCTTACCAATGCCGTATTCAACACCGCCTAATAAGTTCATCATGTAATTTCCGTTGAAGTCGGTATCGTAAGTTTTACCATTACTACCTGTGTATTTACTATCGAAAACACTGGCGCTATACATAATAAAATAATGTTTGCTGAATAGTTTCTCAACTGTAAATTCTAAACCATAATTATAACCCGTTCCAAAATTTTGCATGTTATACAATGGGAAGAAACGCGTAAACGTTGCGCCACGATTAATTAAAGAAACACCTGATGGTTTTGCATACACAGGAACATTCCATAAGTATTGATAATACAATTCTGTTTTAAATCTTAAAAAACGACTCTGTTGTAAATCCCAACCTAAAACTACGTGATGTGATTTACTAAAGTCTAAATTTTTATTGGCTAGTTCTTTTTCAATATTTGGCGTCATCACATCATTACGCACTACACTATCGGGTATGGCGAAATAAATGTAGGTGGGTTGCATCTGACTGTGTAAACCATAAGCTAAACTCAAGGTTTGATTTTCTTTAAATTGATAACGAATATTCGCGCGTGGTTCAATAGTCCATTTATTATTAAGCGTTAAAAATTGGGCGTTCAATCCTAAGTTAGTACTCCATTTTTGGTTGAAGCGATGTGTAAACGCAAAGTAGGGTTGGAGTAAATAGAAATTGGCTTTTGCGTTTAATCTGCTCTTCCAAGGTTTTAATAAAATATCCCCTGCTAAAGTATCGTAAAGCGAATTTATTTTAACACGGTCAAAATAATCCACTTCAAATCTATTCGCAAAAAAGCCGGTTTTAAAACTATTAGCTGCATTTACTTTTCGTTTTATGTACCACGATAAAGTGGCTTTACGTTCTTGTTGCGTGTAATCTAAAATGTGTGGTAAAACTGTATCAGGAACATAATTATCATCACGTAAAATTAAATAGTGATCAGAATTAATATATTGCGCGCCATACGCTAATGTAGTTTTCATTAAGGTGCGAGAATCCAATGAATAAGTATGATTCAACATCATCACTCCCATATTGGTTGAGAAATATTGATCGCGGGTTTGGTCGCCATATAATTCTCGTGGCTTCTCCCTTACTTTACTTAAAATAATACTGATTGAACTTAAACCACCAATACCACTGAAACTAAATACACCTGCTTTTTTGGTTGGGAAATTAAAACGGAAACCACCGTCTTGATATTCAGGAATAGCACTTGTTCCAAAACTAATTGGAATTTTAAATGCAGAAAACATTGCTAGAGTCGAGTAACGATACGTAATTAAATAACTGGCACCGGTTTTTTTACTAAGCGGACCTTCCAACGCTAATTCAGTTCCTAAAATACCAAACTGAATAGTGCGTTCGTGTTTTTCGTTATTTCCATTTCGCATTTTTAAATCGAATACACCACCTAAAGCATTGCTGTAATTAGCAGGAAACGCGCCTGTATAAAATTCAGAGTTCGCTAAATATTTATTATTAATAATTGATTGTGGTCCGCCTGCCGAACCAGCAACCGCAAAGTGGTTAGGGTTGGGAATATCCACTTCTTCCATTCGCCATAAAATACCTGAAGGCGAATTACCGCGAACTACAATATCATTTCTACTATCATTTGTACCTGATACACCTGCAAAGTTTTGTGCCATACGGGCAGGGTCTTGTCGCGAGCCTGCGTAACGTTCAGTTTCTTCGATGCTGAATTGTTTCATGTTAACGGCTTGCATGTCGGTAATAACATCTTTACCGTTTTCGGCACTCACTTCAACTTCGGCCATTTCTATTAGGGATTCTTCCATCTCTAAATCCAAAATAGTTTCTTTACCACTGGTAACGATGATGTCGTTTGCGGGAACAGTGTTGTAACCTAATAATGAAAAAATAAATTCGCGGCGACCAACAGGCACATTTTTTAATTTATAGAAACCATTGCCATCGGTAATAGCATTGATTTTTTTTGAGGTATCGTTTTTTAATTTCACTACAACGCCGGGTAGGCCAATGCCAGTAGCTTTATCGCTTACTTTACCTTTTACATTTTGTAAATAATTTTGGGAATAGAAGTAAAGGCTACCAAAAGTAAAAACCAAAAGGAAGAATAGTTTTTTCATATTGGGATTAAAAATAGCAAAATTTAATTAAGCTAGAACATATTACGTTCTGTCACTTTAAAAAGCTGAGCATCCTTTTCCTTCAATTCTTCTTTTGTCATGAATTTTTTTGTGGCAAACTCAGATTCGATAGAGATACTGCAATCCGATTTAAAAACACAAGTGGTGTTAGTTTTTGTACAAGAGCTTAATAATATTGCTGCGGCTAAAATGGTAGTTAAGGTTTTCATTGGCTTTGGTTTTAGTTATTTTATACCAACAAATGTATTGTATGAGCAAGGCCTAGATAAACGGATTTTTAATAGGCAATTTCTGAAAATTGGGAAATTTGCCTATCGTTTTGCAAAACCATAAAGATTGAACCGAAATTATTGATTTTCGCAAAAAGGGTGTTTAGGTTAGGAAATTTTGCAAAAAATTGAAGTAGAAAAAGCGCTTTTTAAAAAAGAAAAATTAAAAAGTTAGGGGCTTACCCTGATAAAAATCGAGCACTTTTAATTTAAAGAGGTAATCGAATTTGGCTTGCAGTAAATTACTTTGCGCCGTAACTAATCTGGATTTGGCAGTATTAAAATCGAACGCGCTAATAGCACCTACATTAAATTTCTGTTGCGCAAAAGTAAAGGACATTTCAGAAGCTTCAACAGATGATTTTGAAGCAACATATTTGTTTAAAGCAGCTCTTGCATTGGCATAAGATTGCGCAATTACTTTATATAAATTCTGTTCTGCTAAATCCTGACCCAATTTTGCATTTAAAGCATTAAGCTTAGCGTTTTTTACTGATGTAACAGTTTGCAAACCGTTAAACAAAGGCACGCTTAAAGTAACACCAATGCTTTTGTTAACATTATTTTTAAATTGATCATTAAAAGGCGTGTCTTTAAAGATAGGGTCTTGTCTTTCGTAAGTAAAAGGGGTAGTTCCAATGTAACCCAAAGTATCTGTCACATTATTAAAACCAACCACATCTTTTGCTAATCCGGAATAACCAGTACCGATGGAGCCGTTTAAACTAATAGTCGGACTAACTCTTCCTTTAGCCGCTAACAATGTTTTTTCGGCCATTAAGAAATTGTATTCTGCACTTTTAATTGAAGGTTGATTTTTTAAAGCAGTTTCATAAATATTCTGCACACTGCTTCCTAATAAATTTTGTGATTGCACCTCAACATCCGGATTTGCAATTTTAAAATTATTGGTTGAATCCAGATTCAAAAATTGCTTTAAGGTTAACATCGCAATCTGAAAATTATTGTCAGCTGTTGTAACATTTACCTCTTCACTCGCCAATTGCGCTTTCACATCATACACTGCACTTTTAGCAAGCGTTCCTGCATTCGCTAATTTTTCGGTTTGATCCAGTTGTTGTTTTGTAATATCAAATTGGTTTTTCGCAATCTTTAAAAATTCGTCGCAATAAATTACATTTATATAAGCTGTTGCAACATTTAATGCGATGTCGTTTTTTTGTTGCTTCACATTTTCGGTCCCTGCTAAATAAGCATATTGGTTCGCCTTCATATTATTCCATTGTGATAAACCGGACCATAAAACAAGGTTACTGGATAAATAATAGTTTTGTGATAATACTTGTGTATTAGCAAATGTATTGGTGTAACGGTCAATGGTCCGCCCGAAGTTATAAGTATGAGCTGCGCCTCCATTTAAATTTGGCAAAAGGGCTGCTTTAGATTGTGTGGTATTATTTTTAGTGATTTGATTATTGAGTTCGGCTTGTTGTAACATGATGTTGTGTTTTAAAGCATAATCAACACATTGCTCCAAAGTCCATTCGTTTTGAGCGTTGGCACTAACACTTAGTACTAAAAAGGCTATCAAAAAGTTCTTTATCATAATTCAGAAACAAAATTACCTAAAAAACCGGTGTTTTATGGCTTATTGTGGCAAAGGGTATATGCTTGTATAAGCGGTTTTTGGGGTGGATATTCAACCTTTATTGTTTACAAGTAATGTAACCAAACCAATGTCCGGCGTTATGCTTTATTAAATTTGAACATGCGCATTTTCTCCTTCATCCTTCTGGTTATCCCAACGTTATTATCGGCTCAGCTAAAAAAAGAGTATTACGATAGCGAACAAACCCAACTTAAAAACGAAACCGATTATTATAAGGGGATGCCACATGGCCCCCATTATGAATATTATAAAAACGGCAAACTATCCCGTAAAGGACATTATTTTCAAGGTAAAGAAGATAGCGTTTGGGTTTTTTATTTTGAAGATGGAGGAACCAAAGCCATAGAACGTTTTACGCGCGGAAGAAAAAACGGAACTAATTCTTACTATTTTAAGAGTGGGAAAATTGCACAGATAACAAAGTTCACCAGTAATTTTGCAGATAGTATCTGGACTTCATATCACGAAAACGGAAAAGTAAAAAGTACTGAGAGTTTCGTGAACGGAAAAAAAGAGGGCGATTGGATGTATTATCACGATAATGGCCAAATTGAAAGCAAAGGAAAGTTTGAGAAAGATAAAAAAGAAGGCGATGTAAATACATTTTATGCATCCGGAAAACCTTCAGCTAAACAACATTATTGCAGCGGTAAACCTTGTGGCAAATGGCAAGAGTATTACGAGAACGGTCAAAATAAATTTGAAAAAGAATATAAAGACAGCACGCTCTATTTGTGGAGTATGTGGGATGCTAAAGGCAAACAAGTTGTTTCGAATGGTAACGGGTACATTTCTGCGTATTACGAAACAGGTTACATCCGCGCTATGGGTCGGTATAAAGATGGTTTACAGGATAGTTTGTGGCGCTTTTTTCATCCTAATGGTGAGTTAGATTATGAAGCTAATTATCGTGGTGGAATTTTAAACGGATATTATTCTTCTTACTACGTTAATCATAATATTAAAAGCGAAGGCGCTTTTATTAATGGTAAGAAAAACGGTCAGTGGAAATTTTATGACGAAGACGGAAAATTAGAAATGAAAGGCACATTAAAAGATGGATTAAGAGACAGTGCTTGGGTGTATTATTATAACAACGGAAAAAAGGAATCGGAAGGAGATTTTCTAAATGATAAACAACAAGGCGCCTGGAATTTTTATTACCGCACAGGCGAAAAATGGAAATTAGGGAATTACGAAAACGGAGTAAAATCCGGTACATGGACCACCTGGTTCGAAAACGGAACCAAATTGCAGGAAGGAAATTATTTGAATGGTAAAGAAAATGGGGTTTGGCAATCGTGGTGGCAAAACGGAACCCAAAAAGATCAGGGCACTTTCACAATGGGTCTTTTAACTGATACCTGGGAGGGCTGGTATCCCACCGGAAAATCGAATTACAAAGGAGAGTACAATAAAAAAGGAAAAAAGCATGGTGATTGGACTTATTGGCACGAAAACGGTTCGTTCCGCGAAAAATGTAGCTATGTAAACGGTATTAAACACGGAGACTATATTAGTTATCATGAGCGGGGTGGTTTTATTGATACACAAGGTAAATACCGTAAAGGGCACCAAAATGGTACCTGGAAATACTATTATGAAACAGGGGGCATCTTAAAAACACAGAGTTTTAATAACGGCCGTTTGGATGGAAAATGTATAAGCTATTACCAAAATAATACGATTCAAAGTGTAAGCAATTATAAGGTGGTAGCTGAACGCCGTAAGGGTAAAGTGCAAAGCCTGCCTGACGGGGAGTGGATTTTTTACGACAAAAGTGGTAAAGAAATAAGCCGTATAAATTACGTAAACGGCGTTAAGCAAAAATAAAAGGAGTTAAAAAAAATTGTATATTTACCTCATATGAAAAGCACTAACAAACTTTTTTATTTATTTATAGCTTCAGCTTCATTACTGCTTTTTTCGTTTTGTAAAGGGGAGAAGCCGGATGATACAGTTGAAGATACAACAACCGGTAGCACCAGTGTTATAGATAACAAACAAATTAGCGCTCAAAATGTATTTAATTCTATTCCGGCACGTGCTGAAATTGTTAGATTAATAAGCGAATCAAAACTAGATTACGACCCAAGCTATTTAAACAACCCGGACGTTGCTTCAAAATATTCTTTAGAAAATTCACGTGCTTTAAACTTAGGTGTTTATGGTGCTGATTTAAGTGTAGCCGGTGCTTTTGATCAAACGCAGGAAAGCATGTTGTTTTTGAAATGCGTAAATATTTTGTCAAAAAATTTAGGAGTTAGTACCGCGTTCGATCAACACATGATGGACAGAATGGAAGCTTACAAAGAAAACCGCGATTCTACTTTAGAAATTATTGCACAATCGTTCCGTAAGGCGGATGAGTTTTTAAAACAAAACGACAGACCGGGAACATCAGCATTAATTTTATCGGGTTCTTGGATTGAAGGGATGTATGTTTCTGTTCAGATTGCACAGCGCATCAATTCGGAAAGCATTATTAAAACTATCTTAAAACAGGACGAGTCATTAAAACACTTAATTAATATGGTGGAAGCATCGAATGTTAGTGCAGATGCTAAGTATGTTACAGATGGCTTAAACGATTTGAAAGTTAGTTTTGCAGATGCTGCTAAGAAAAATACTTTCACGATTGAAGCAATAAAAGATATTTGCGATAAAACAAATGCGCTTCGTAAAAAGGTTGTTGAAACCTATTAAGCTTTATACTGCTTAATAAACTCTACAAAAAACTTTACTTTTTCTTTATCAATGTCAGGATATAATCCATGACCTAAATTCGCAATGTAACGTTGCGAACCAAATGCATCTAACATTTTTTTAGTTTCTGTTGCAATTGTTTTTTCATCAGCATAAAGTAAACACGGATCAGCATTACCTTGCAATGTTCTATTTCCCGCTTGTTTTCTTGCTGTTGTTGGATTGATAGTCCAATCTAAACCAATGGTGTTACATTTTAATTTAGCAATTTCTTCAACGGCATAATGCGCATCCTTTGCAAAAACAGTTATTGGTGCTAAAGGTTGAATAGCATCGCAAATTTTTGAAATATATTTTAACGAGAATTCATAAAACTGTTGAGGTGCTAAAACTCCCGCCCATGAATCAAACAACTGAATCATATCAGCGCCGCTGTTTACTTGTCCTTTTAAATAATTAATTGTGCTTTGGGTAATTTTTTCTAAAAGCAAATGTGCTGCTTCAGGTTGAGTATATAAAAATTGTTTCGCTTTGCTAAATGTTTTGCTGCCACTACCTTCAACCATGTATGCGAAAATAGTCCAAGGTGCACCCGCAAAACCAATTAACGGAACGCGGTTATTTAAATTTTGCTTCGTTAATTTTAGAGCTTCCATTACATAACGCAAATCATTTTCATCTGCTTCACGTAATTTATCAATATCGTTTTTTGTTTTAATTGTTTTTTCAAACCACGGGCCTTTCGCCTCAATCATTTCGTAAGGCAAACCCATTGCTTCAGGTATCACTAAAATATCCGAAAAAATTATGGCAGCATCTACGCCTAAAATATCTACAGGTTGAATGGTTACTTCACAAGCTAAATCCGGACTCTTTACAAACTCAATAAAATTTTTAGCGCGACTACGAGTAGCACGATATTCAGGTAAAATTCTTCCGGCTTGGCGCATTAACCATACCGGTGTGCGTTCAACGTTTTCGCCTCTTGCGGCTCTAAGTACTAAGTCGTTTTTTAACATAATGGAGCTGCAAATTTACCAAAATATTAGATAAACGGCGGTATAAATTACACAAACGGCAATGCTTTTGGGGGCTAATCCTATATCTTTATGACTCTACAATGACACTTATGAAAAAACTTTTAGTACTTGCAGCTTTATTCGGATTCAATTCTTTATTCAGCCAAACAGAAGAGCGTACACACGCTTGTGCAGTTGGAAAAATTGCAGCTTACAAAAACATGTTGGCATTAAACCAACGAGTATCAGCACCAAGTGCATGGATATCGCATGAAAAAGCTTATGATGTAAAATTTGTGCATTTAATGCTAAACTCTGAGCGCAATACAAAATATATTAGTGGCGGTGTGCGTACTGTTGCAACAGTTACTTATGCCACTTTAGATACTTTTGCTTGTGTATTAGCACAGGCGCACACAATTGATTCGGCACGCGTAAATGGCGTATTGAGTTCGGTGATTCGTAAAGACAGTATTGTAAAAATAAAAACACCAAGTACTTTATTAAACGGACAAACGATTGATGTTACCATTTGGTATCGCGGCACTCCACCTGTTGGTGGTTCTGCAATTGGTAGTGGTTATAGTAATGGAACTTCTACATCATGGGGTAATCAGGCTACATGGAGTTTAAGTGAAAGCTTAGCAGGTTACCACTGGTGGCCGTGTAAACAAATATTAACCGATAAAATAGATTCAAGTTGGGTATTTGTTACCACCGACTCCGCAAACAAAGTAGGCTCAAATGGCATATTAAAAAATGTAGTTACTATAGGAAATAAAAAACGGTACGAA
This sequence comes from Bacteroidia bacterium, assembly GCA_018000995.1. Lineage (GTDB taxonomy): Bacteria > Bacteroidota > Bacteroidia > B-17B0 > Aurantibacillaceae > JAHEYG01. Next base: position 34,197 of record JAGNIU010000024.1, on the reverse strand, counting down.
TGGAAATCGAAAACACCAATTGCGTATTATTTAATTTCGGTAGCCATTGCAAAATATAAAGAATACAATTTGTGGGCTAAGCCAACTTATTTAGCAGGTGATTCTATCTGGATTCAAAATTATATTTATGATAACGCTATCAATAATACTTTGTTCGCGACGCAAAAAAACACCTTGAATCAAATTAAACCGCAAATGGTTTTAATGTGTGATTTATTTGGAATGTATCCTTTTTACAAAGAGAAATATGGACATTGTATGGCTCCGTTTGGTGGAGGTATGGAACACCAAACTATGACAAGCCTGGGATTTTTTGATTATTATATTGATGCTCACGAGTTAGGCCACCAATGGTGGGGTGATAATGTAACATGCAAAAGTTGGGGTGATATTTGGATTAACGAAGGCTTTGCTTCGTACTCTGAACACTTAACGGCGCAGTATCTTGACCCAACAAATTTAATTCCGAATTTAAATAGCGCACACAACAATGTAAAAAGTCAGCTGGGCGGAAGCGTTCATTTTACAGGAGCAGACACGATGAATGCAACGCGAATTTTTAGCGGACGATTAACTTACGATAAAGGCGGCGCCATTTTACGCACATTGCAATTTGTAGTGAACAATGATTCACTTTGGTTTCCGATGCTACGTGGTTTTCAAAATACTTATAAAAACAGTACAGCATCAACAGTTGATTTCATTAACTACGCACAAACATTTACAAGTATGAATTTTTCGCAGTTCTTTAATCAGTGGTATTACGGTCATGGTTTCCCAACTTTTAATGTTACTTGGAATTCAAGTCCCGGAAAATTTTATTTGAACTCAGCGCAAACAACATCTTCAGCAACTTCTGTTCCTTTATTTATTACACCAATGGAATATAAAGTATCGCGGACAAGTCTGCCGGATACAACCATCCGTGTGATGCATAACGTGAACAACGAAAGTTATATTATTAATTTGTTAGGAACAGTGACCAGTGTAACGGTTGATCCTAATCAATGGGTAATTAATAATACAACCGGTCCGACTAAAGATGTGACTATTGGTTTGCCTGAAGGATATGTAATCAACCCTGAAATTACCATTACACCAAATCCAAACAACGGAGTTTTCGAAATGAATTCATCAGTTGACATAAATGGTGTGATTGAAATTTATGATGTAACGGGAAAATTAATTCACAAAGAAATTGCCAAGCAAAAAAATAAAATTGATATCAGTTCTCAAGCTGCAGGAATTTATACGGTTGTGATAAAAGACGATAAAGGCGTGCAATTGAAAGCGACTAAGGTTGTGAAGGAGTAGATTATGCGCATATTAGTAATCATAATTATAAGTTTATTTTTTACTTTTTGTAAGAAAAAAAAGGAACGAATTATAGAGGGGCCTATGACTGTGATTAGAGGTTGCGAAGGAACATATCTAAGATTAAATAATCTGGATTATACTATTTGTAACGAGGGCATCCTTGATAAATACGAGAATGGAAAGGTTGTAAAAGCTGTTCTTGTAAATAGTAAGGATTGTTTCAGTGATCGGATTCATTGTATGATGGTACATGGTCACGCAACAGCTGATGGGCTATATGAAATCACTAAGGTAAATTAGAGACTAAATCTTAATCCCCAAATCCTTCAATTGCTTTTTGATTCGCTTTGAATCCCGGAGGGATGAAATGATTGTAGTAAAAACCGTACAAAAAAATAGAATCCCGAAGGGATGACATAGCGGCTTGGTGTATTTCACCCTTTCAGGGTTTTATTTTTTTTGATAACATGTTTCTATAATAATAGCATCCCTTCGGGATTGGTCTAAAAGAGAAAGCACATTAAATCCCAACCCATTCAGCCATGCTTATTTAAAACAAAAATATTTTCTATCTTCACAAGGAAACTTATGTGTTTACTTTGTGTTCAGCTGTTTTAAAAAAATATTACTTTTTCTTTTTATAAGTATTGGTCTATTCGGGCAATATAATAATGACTCCCTTAAACTTGCCCTTAAAAACGCAAAGCACGATACCACACGTTGCGCAATTTTAACTATACTTATTGAAACAGAAATGGATGATGAGGTATGGCCAAAGTTTAATGATCAATTACTAAAATTAGCACATGCCGCTCTTGCATCTAATCCACCAAAAATATTAAGAACTTTTTATATTAAACAAAAAGCATACGCATTTAATAATATTGGCGTATTGGCAAATAGCCAAGGTGATGCAGATAAAGCCATTGTTTATTACAATAAGGCTTTAGAATTGCAGAACGAAATTAATGACAGGTTAGGAGTAGCCAACACCTTAAATAATATTGGATATGTTTATAATCATTTAGGAGACATACCTAAGTCTTTAGAATGCTATCATAAATGTTTAAAGATTAGCGAGGAGATAGACAATAAAGTTGGAGTATCCACAGTGTTGAATAATTTGGGATTGCTTTACGATAGTCAGGATGAAGTGGATAAAGCAATTGAATGCTATAAGAGAAGTCTGAAAATATGCGAGGAAATTAATGATGTGCCAGGCATAGGTTCCGCATTAAATAATCTGGGGAGCTCGTATGATAATTTAAAAGATAATGATCAGGCATTAGCATATTATAATAGAAGTTTAGAGGTGTATAAAACATGTAATGATAAACTTGGAATTGCTACTGTATTAAATAATATTGGTTTGAATTATCATGAAAAAAACAAATACAAAGAAGCTTTAATTTGCTATCAGCAGTCTTTGGCTCTTCATGAGGAAATCATGAATGGATCCGATGTAGTCTTTACGGCCTCTAATATTGCTAACTTAAAACTGCATCAAGGTTTAATTAGTGAAGCTTATGTTTACGCTATGAAAAGTTACACGACGGCACTCGAATTAGGATATCCTCGCAACATTAAAATAGCTGCAAATGTTCTCAAGCTTGTTTACCGCAAGCAAAACAATAATAAAGAAGCATTTAAAATGTATGAGTTGGAAATAAAAATGCGTGATAGTATTAACAACGAGGAAACAAAAAAGGTAAGCATTAAAAAACAATTTCAGTACGCTTATGAAAAACAGGCTGCACAGGATAGTGTAAAGCATGCAGAAGAACAAAAAGTAAAAAATGCCCAATTGGTGGCACAAGAAGCTCAATTAAATAGTGAAAAAACACAGCGCTTTGCTTTGTATGGTGGTTTAGTATTGATGTTGGCAGGAAGTGGTTTGGTATTTAATAGGTTCCGTTTAACGCAAAAACAAAAAAAGATAATTCAGTCGCAAAAAGAAGAGGTGGGTTTTGCTTACGACCAACTTCATTCTAAAAATAAAGAAGTAATGGACAGTATCAATTATGCAAGAAGAATTCAAAACTCATTAATGCCGACCGAAAAATACATTTCAAAAGTTTTAGAAAAGAACAAAAAATAGTGAAAAGAATAAAAAACATATTTTTTGTAGCAGGACTTTTATTATTGTCCGGCTTGTGTTTTTCGCAGAGTGAAAATATCGATTCTTTAAAACTTGTTTTGAAAGAAGCAAAGCATGATACCACGCGTTGTAATGTATTAAACCTTCTGGCAGAATTTTCGGATGATAATTTGTTTTATACAAATAATCTTTTGGAACTGGCGCAGAAAAATGCGTTTAGTTCGAGTGGTAATTTGCGCACATTTTATTTAAGGCATTTAGGAGATGCATATAGTAGCCTCGGATTAATTGCTTATAATGCAGATGAAATGGATAAAGCTATTGAGAATCTAAAAAAAGGTTTAAAATTTTACAAGCAAATAGATGATGTAGAAGGAATAGCATTTGGCTATAACAATATTGGAATGGCGTATCAAACCATTGGCGAATTAAATTTGGCCTTGGAGTATCTTAAAAGTAGTCTTCCGTACTCAAAAAAAGTAGATGATGGCGCGGGTGTTTCCAACACATACAATAACATTGGCCTTATTTATTATTCTGTTGGTGATTTTGAAAAGTCAATTAATTATTATAACCAAGCTTTAAAAATACAGGAAGAAATAAATGATAAACAAGGCATATCTATTTCGTTAGGGAATATTGGTGTTTCACAAAATAGTCTGGGAAACATAAATGAAGCAATAAATTGCTTTTCAAAAAGTTTGAAGATAAGTGAAGAATTAAATGACACAGAAGGTATTGCGAACTCAGGTAATAGTATCGCTAATGTATTGGAACGACAAGGTAACATCCCAAAGGCCTTGGAATATTATCATAAAACTTTAAAAATAAGAGAGGCCATGAAAGATAAAAGAGGCGTTTCTGTTTCTTTAAGTTTTATTGGATTACTGTATTATCATCAAGGTGATTTAGAGAAAGCAATGGAGTTTCATACAAAAAGTTTGAAAATAAAGGAAGAAATTAAAGACAAATTGGGAATAGCCGTTTCATACAACAACATGGCTCTGGTTTTTCAAAGGCAGGGTAATTATATTAAAGCAATTAATTTTTTGCAAAAAAGTCTTGTTTTACGTCATGAAGTTTCTGATAACTTCGGCACTGCAACTACACTGAATAATATTGGGAACATTTACTTTAAAATGGGCAATTCACTTAAAGCTATTGAATACGTGAGTAAGGCATTAAAACTAAGAGAAGAGTTGAAAGACAAAGAAGGTTTAGGAAGTTCATGCAGTTCGTTGGCTCAAGTTTTATTGATGACAGGAGAAATTAAAGAAGCGCAAGTGTTTGCGTTACGTGGTTACAGAATTGCTGCGGAGATGGGATTTCCTCAAGATTTAGAAGGGGCGGCATCAGTTTTAAAAGATATTTATATCCGGCAAAACGATTACAAAAAAGCTTACGAGATGTATGAAGTAGAATTAAGAATGCGTGACAGCGTTATTACTGAGGAGAATAAAAAAGCTACGGTAAAAAAACAATTTCAGTACTTGTATGAAAAGAAAGCGGCACAGGATAGTGTGAAAAATGTTGAGGAGCAAAAAGTGAAAGATGCCAAACTAACTATTCAACATTCGCAATTGGTAAAAGAAAAAACACAACGTTTTGCGTTGTACGGCGGTTTATTATTAGTGATGGCTTTTGGTGGATTTATTTTTAACCGCTTTAAAGTGGCGCAAAAACAAAAAATTATTATTGAACTCCAAAAGAAGGAAGTAGATATTGCCTTCGAAAAACTTCACGAAAAAAACAAAGAGGTAATGGATAGTATAAATTACGCGAAGAGAATACAAAATTCTTTATTGCCTTCAGAAAAATTTATTGCAAGAATTCTTAACAGAAACGGATTAACTAAATCTTAATTCCCAATTCCTTCAATTGCTCTTCGCTAATCGGGCTTGGACTTTCAATCATTAAATCTTTTCCTGAATTATTTTTTGGGAAAGCGATGAAGTCACGGATAGAATCAGCGCCGCCGAATAAAGAACACAAACGGTCGAAGCCTAATGCAATACCACCGTGTGGAGGTGCGCCAAATTCAAATGCATTCATTAAAAATCCAAATTGATTTTGCGCTTCTTCATCAGTAAATCCTAATGTCTTAAACATTAAAGCTTGTAATGATTTATCATGAATACGAATACTGCCGCCGCCAATTTCAACACCGTTAATGACAACATCGTATGCATTTGCTCTAACGTCTCCCGGCGAAGTTTTTAATAAGGCAATGTCTTCAGGTTTTGGAGACGTAAATGGATGATGTTTCGCTACCCAACGCCCGCGTAACGATTCTAATAAATTGGTATCACCTTCATTCCATTCTAATAACGGAAAATCAATTACCCACAAACAAGAGAATTTATTTTTATCGCGTAAACCTAAACGGGTTCCCATTTCTAAACGTAATTCACTTAAGGCTTTTCTTGTTTTATCTGCACCGCCAGCTAATAATAACATTAAGTCACCAGGCTGTGCGTTAAATGCAGCAACCCATTTTTTTAATTCTTCTTCGTTGTAAAATTTATCTACCGATGATTTAATTGTTCCGTCGGTATTGTAACGCGCGTAAACTAAACCTGTAGCGCCAATTTGCGGACGTTTTACAAATTCAGTTAACTCATCTAATTGTTTACGTGTATAATCTGCTGCACCTTTTGCACAAATACCAACAACTAATTCAGCATCATTAAACACTTTAAATTCTTTTCCTTTCACCACATCATTCAACTCCACAAATTTCATTTCAAAACGTGTATCCGGTTTATCGTTACCATAATATTTCATGGCGTCGGCATACGTCATGCGTGGTAAAGAAGGAATGTCAATGTTTTTTACAGTTTTGAATAAATGTTTTACCATTCCTTCAAACGTATTTAAAATATCTTCTTGTTCAATAAAACTCATCTCGCAATCTATTTGCGTAAACTCGGGTTGTCTGTCGGCGCGCAAATCTTCATCTCTAAAACATTTTACAATTTGATAGTAACGGTCGAAACCCGCCACCATTAATAATTGCTTAAACGTTTGCGGACTTTGCGGTAATGCGTAAAAAGATCCTTGATTCATTCTACTTGGCACCACAAAATCGCGTGCGCCTTCGGGAGTAGATTTAATAAGAACAGGTGTTTCTACCTCTAAGAAATTTTGTTTGTCTAAATAATTACGAGTTTCAATTGCTAAGCGGTGACGTAACTCTAAATTTTTGCGCACAATGCTGCGGCGTAAATCTAAATAACGGTATTTCATACGTAACTCTTCGCCGCCATCAGTTTCATCTTCGATAGTGAAGGGTGGAGTAATTGCAGAATTTAAAACAGTGAATTCTTTTACTTTAATTTCGATCTCGCCTGTTGGATGATTTTTGTTTTTGCTTGAGCGTTCAATCACAGTTCCCTTAACTTGCAAAACAAATTCACGACCAACACTTGTTGCTTTAGATGCTAAATCTTTATCCCATTCAGGATTAAAAGTTAATTGGGTAATACCATAACGATCGCGTAGATCGATAAAAGTCATACCACCTAAGTCGCGACTTTTTTGCACCCAACCGCATAATGTAACTTCTTTGTTTACATCAGTAATTCTTAATTCTCCGCAGGTAACTGTTCTAAGCATAATAGGGGGTAAAAATAAGAAAAAAATCCCGCCTTTTTAATGGGCGGGACTAGATAGACAAACCAAATCACTAAATAGTTTTACGGGTTTCGTATTCGAATACGCCTTCGGTTATGGGTGCGCCGTCCCTGAAGCAGGAAACCCCGCCCCAGTTGAAGGTTTTTTTGTGGTACACCCAAGCATCTTCGTTTCTCACTAAAATGCGTTGAATGATGATCACATTAGGGCCGGTAATAATTTCTTCGGTAACGCCTGTTGTGTATTTTAAAATTAAGGCGTTCACTAATTTTTTACTTTTGGGATAAACGATTAAGGTGTTATCTTTTAATACAAGTACGCCCTCACTTAAAATAGATGGATTAGTAGTTGAAACCGCTTCTGTTTTAGTGGGCGTAACAGTTGGAGTAGAAGTGATGGATTTTTCTTCTTGTAATTTTTTATTAGTTAAAGCAGCCTCTTCCATTTTTTTCGACTTCGCTTGTTCGTCTGCTAAAAGCGCATCTTGTTTTGCTTTTTCTGTTGCTAAATCAGCATTCTTTTTGTCTTGCAATGCTTTCTCTGCAGCGAGGTCTGCATTCTTCTTATCTTGTTCTGCTTTGAGTTTAGCTGCTGCTATGGCTTCTTTCTTAGCTTTTTTTAATTCTTGAACTTGAGCAATTACATCTTTCAAATATTTTTTATCGTACTCAAAATTATCAGCTTTAGGATTGAAGTAATATTTATTTACCGGTTGATTGAACACAGAATAATCTACACCGGGAACTAAAGCAATCAATTCTAAATCGGCAATCATCACTGCAAATTTTTTCTTTGCGCTTTCGGCGGGAACACCCATAGTACTAACTGTAAAATATTTTTTAGCGTAACCATCTTTAGTAATGCTCACTACAAATTCAGCACCCATTGGTAAAAATAAATTGTAAGCACCGCTATAGGTGGTGGGAAATGAAGTAAAGAGTTGTCCGTTTTTTGTTACAGTTACTTGAACACCTTGCATGGCTACATCATCTTCGCCTGAAATTGTACCGCCGATATTAAGTGTTTCGGTTTGCGCGTTTATGCCAAACGAAAGACAAAGAAAAACGAGTATGTTAAAGATATGTTTCAATAGCTTGCCCTCAATGCAAAATTATAACTAATGACGTCTATAAAAACAGTGGAAATGACTAATAATTAACAGATTAGAGTTAATTACTTAAAGTATTATTTGCAAAAATCGCAAATTTATGTAATTTGAAATGATTGATAATCAATCACTTAATAATATGGAAATAAAAATCCCGCCTTTTAAGCGGGATTAGATAAACTAAACAAACAGAACAAATTGATTTATGAGATTCTGGTTTCGCTTTCGAAAATACTTTCGGTAATAGCTTGTCCATCGCGGAAGCAAGCAACGCCACCCCAGTTGAACATTTTTTTGTGATACACCCAAGCCATTTGATCGCGCACTAAAACACGTTGAATAATTGTAACGTTTGTACCGTGAATAATTTCTTCAGTAACACCCGTTTTATATTTCGCTACTAAAGCAATGATGCGCTCGTTGATATTTGAATTTGTGTTAACAAACAAAACATCTTTAACTAAAGGTTTTGGTTGTGTAAGTGTAGAAGGGTTGATGTTTGTGATTTCTTCAGCTTTAATTTTTTTATTTGCTTCAAGTTCTTTTTCCAAGTTCTTTAAGTTAGCTTTTTCAACGGCAAGGCGTTCGTCGTGTAAAGCTTTTTGCGCAGCTAACTCAGCATCTTTTTTATCTTGTTCAACTTTTAATTTAGCAAGGAGAATAGCTTCTTTTTTTGCAATTTTCAAATCATTAACCTGCGCTAACATATCCTTCATGTATTTTTTATCGAATTCGAAATTATCGATTTTAGGATTGTAATAATATTTATTCATGGGTTGATTGAAAATAGAATAATCAACACCCGGTACAGTTTCAATTAATTCTAAATCGGCAATCATGACAGAGAATTTTTTCTTTGCGCTTTCATCAGAGACGCCAAGTGTACTTACAGTAAAATATTTTTTTGCAAAACCTGATTTTGAAACAGAAATAATAAACTCGGCGCCCATTGGTAAATACAAAGCATACGAGCCATTAAAAGAAGTTGGAAAAGAAGTAAACGGTTTTCCGTTTTTTGTAACACTTACTAATGCATCAGGCATCGCCACTTTATGTTCATTCGAAATAGTTCCTCCAACATTAAGGGTTTCTTTTTGAGCAATAGAGCTCAAAGCAATAAAAAGTAAAAATGTTATTTTGGTGAAAATCTTCATTCCATTTAAATAGGCTGCAAAAGTAGTCTTCTTTTCACGGATTAAATAAAAAACAAAGAGAATAATTAATCATTAAACGTTAATTATTGTTGTTTTATCGATAGAATAAAAGGATTTAACTGAAGGAAAAAGGGAAATAGACTCGAAAATTATTCTGAAATAAACTGACTTTCAGCTTGTTGCCAGTTAATTACATTCCACCAGCCTGAAATATAATCGACGCGCTTGTTCTGATATTTTAAATAGTAGGCGTGTTCCCAAACATCCAGACAAAGAATGGGCTTGCCTTTATCGGTTGCGCAGTCCATTAAAGGATTATCTTGATTTGACGTAGTTGTAATTTTTAATTTTCCATTTGTTTCAATTAACCAACACCAACCGCTTCCAAAAACCTTTAATGCTTTTTCTGAAAATTCTTTTTTAAAAATTTCGAAAGTGTTGAATTCAGCAATAATAGCATTCTCTAATTTTCCCGTTGGTAAATTGGTTTCTCCTTTCGGATTAGTTTTCATCAGTTGCCAAAATAAAGAATGGTTGTAATGTCCGCCGCCATTATTTCTTAATGCCACATCTATTTTTGAAGCCTGAGAAAATAATCCTGTAAATGTTTGATCGCCGTTATAAGTTGTTAAAGCTGCATTTAATTTATCTACGTAAGCCTGATGATGCTTGCCATGATGTATTTTCATAGTTTGTTCATCAATAAAAGGTTCTAGTGCATTATAAGCATATGGTAAAGCGGGAAGAGAATATTTTCCACCATCATTTGTTTGTTGAATCAAGTTATGAATGGTGTTTAGTTTTTCTTCGCCAATTAAATTTGAAGCTAACCCCGCTAAACCAAGCAAAGCGCTTTTCTTTAAAAAATTTCTGCGCTCGTTTTCCATTTTAAAATTGAATTAGTAATTGATTTTTTTCTACCGCTGTTCCTTTTATTGCCACAACTTTTTTAATCACACCATCGGTTGGTGATTTCAAAACGTTTTCCATTTTCATAGCTTCTAATACTAATAAAGAATCTCCTTTTTTTACTTGCTGACCTTCCCCCACTAAAATATTTAAAACCATGCCCGGCATTGGAGCTTTCACATCATTTATTTTTTTCGCGGCGATATTATCTAAACCAAGATTATGCAAGAGCTCATCGTATTTATCTTTTACATCGAGTGTATATTTTTTGCCATTTACTTTTACTACCAATTTTTTTTCGGAGTAATCGGCTTTTACAAGCTCTATATTGTACGATTGATTATTGAGAAGTAAATGATATTGTTGATGACCTGTACTTAAAATGTCGGCTTCAATTGGTTTCCCATTTGATGTCCCTGAAACTTTTGTGCCATTAAAGTCTAATTCGGTTTTTAAAGTACTTTTTCCGTTTATAGTTATATTGTACATAGATTTCAAATTTAGGGATTTTACCCGCTTAGTGGCAATAAAAAAGCCCCCAATAAGGAGGCTTTAAATATATTTAATGAAGATTATTACTTTTTAACGAATTCACCCATTTTATTGTCGAAGTTTAAGAAGTAACCACCTTTAGGTAAGTTAGAAACATCAACTTTAGAGCCAAATCCTTTTTTAACGATGTTACCGTACTGATCGTAAATCTCGTACATAGTTTCAATAGGCTTATCGTTAGCAATGAAATTAATGTCTTTAGAAGCTTTTACGGGCGCAAAGGTGATTTCAGGAACATCAGCCATACATTCAACCGGTTTAGATAAACGAGGTTGACCACTATAGTCAGTTTGACGAACACGAACTTGATTTTTACCAGAGTGTGGTTGAACTTTAAAAGTATAAGGATTTGTAGCAGGAGTACCGATACCATCAACTTCGCCAACTTTTACCCATTTGTTCCAACGGAATTGCTCAATAGCAAAGGCTAATTTTCCTGTTTCAGACTTAGTAGACCATTTTACCGTGCCATCTTTCTCGAAAGACATGCTGATAACTTCAAATGTACTCTTAGGTTTTAAAACCTCAGGATTTAACACTTTAGGCTTGCAGTCTTCCTTATGTTTGATTTTAATCTCAACTTTATCTCCAACATTTAGTTTATGTGGCTTAAAATCAACTTCAAACGCGCTAGATGCAATCTCATCAGTAGCAATATTTCCGTTAACAAGCACCTCAGTAACGCAAAAACCAACACCGCCGCTACCGTAAGGGTTTTGAACGTATAGATTTTTCCCCTGATAGTTGCCTTCAAGAATAATAACTCCTCCTTGCGAATAGGCTTTGAAGCCCGAGAACCCGGCTAAAAGAAGGTATAGAAATATTTTTTTCATCGACAAATTCAAAAAAATGGCCGCATTAAACGGCGTTGCAATATTAAAACGATATTTTAAAAAAACAAAATAAATTTTCAAAAATATTAGTCTATTTGCATAGAGTTGAAAAATGAGTTATATTTAAGTAGTTTTGCAGTGAATATAAACATTTTATGAATATCATATCAAAATACGGATACATTATTGCTATATCAGCAGTTTTGGCGGCTTGCGGCGGAAGTAAGGAATCTGATAATAGTCAACGCCCCGAAGGAAGTGGCGGATCTATTAGAATTGCTGAGGTAACCCCACCAAAAAATATTTTCCCTCAAGCTATCACATCACAGATTGAGGGCCTGATTGCTAGCCAGATACATGAAGGCTTGGTTAGACTTAACCCTAAAACCCTTGAACCTGTTCCTGGCTTAGCTGAAAAATGGGAAGTTTCTGCTGACGGTAAAACTATCACTTTCCATTTAAGAAAGGATGCTCATTTTCATAACACAGAGGATGGAAAACCAGGAAACGAAGTTACATCGCAGGATGTAAAATTTACTTTTGAACTATTATGTACTGATAGAAACACGAATATGCACTTTGCAACCGTATGTAAAGACAGAATTGTGGGCGCAAACGAATATTTTGAAGCCACTACTAAAGGACAAAAGGCTGAATTAACCGGTTTTAAAGTTATTGACAAGTACACATTTAGTATATCACTGAATAATGCTTCAGGAATTTTCTTGCAAATATTAGCGAATCCTGTTACTTCAATCATTAGCGAAGCAGCATACAAACAAAATTATGAGAATTTAAAAGTGGGCGCCGGTCCGTTTGTTTACAGCGCTAAATTCTCTACGCCTAAACGCATAACCCTTATGCGTAATCCAAACTATTATGGTAAAGATGAAAAAGGAAATTCATTACCGTATTTGGATAGTGTTATCGTTGATATTTTAAATTCAACAGAAGAAGGCTTAACTGCTTTTAAAGAGGGTAAATGTGAATATGTTGGTTCAATCCCATCGAATGCAGTTAGAACAATTGTAGAAGAAAATATTAAGGATTTTGAAAACAATCCCCCTGCGTTTATTTTGGAAAGAAGTTCTGAAATGATTAGTCAGTATTATGTATTCAATCTTCACAAACCGCCATTTAATAATGTTAAAGTTCGTCAGGCTTTTAACTACGCCATTGATCGCGATAAAATAATTGATAAAGTATTACAAGGACAAGCATACGGTCCGGGAAGTTATGGTATTACACCTCCAACTTTTGAAGCATATAAAGTAGGTGAAATTGTTGGATATAACTTTGATCCTGAAAAGGCTAAGAAATTATTAATGGAAGCCGGTTATCCGGGTGGAGTTGGTTTTCCTGAAGTTTCATTAATCGTAAATTCAGGAAACACACGTAACAATACTGTTGCTGCCGAAATCCAACGCCACTTAAGAGAAAATCTAAATGTTAATATCACTTTCGAATCTTTAAGCAACAACGAAAAATACAGATTGCAACACAAAGGCTTGGGAAACATTTTCCGTGATGGTTGGATTGCAGATTATCCAAGTCCGGAATCATTCTTATCAGTGTTTTATGGTGAGCCTGTTCCCGCAGACACTTCAAAAACATCGTATCCAAACACGCAGCGTTATGTAAATAAAGAGTTTGATAAGTATTATAAATTGGGTCGCGACGCTAGACAAAAAGACAGCTCGTATGTTTATTTTATGAAAGCAGAACAGATTTTAATGAGTGAAGCGCCAATAATGGTATTATGGTACGAAAGTAATTACCGTTTAATAAGCTCGAAACTAAAAAACTTTTTTGTAAACCCATTACGTTATTTTGATCTAACAAGAGTAATGATTGGCACACCGGAGCCGCTTGATAAGAAAAAATAATTTTTAATTTCATTTGAAAGCCGCCCCAAAAGGCGGCTTTTGTTTTAGGTGCAAACATACTACGACATATTAGGAATTTCACAGGGCGCGAGTAATGATCAGATTAAATCTGCATTCAGGCGCTTGGCTAAATTATATCATCCGGATAAAAATCCACACGGGAATGAAGAGTTCGGAAAAATATTAATGGCTTACGAAATTTTAATTGACACCTCACGTCGCCGACAATATGATTCGAAAATAAAACATGGAAGCACCGAAAATTTCACAACAAAAAAAACAAGCACCTCAAAACAAAAAGAGTGGAACTTTAGCGACGAAGAATTAAAACGCCGACAATATTACAAAGAGCATTACAAAAAAGAGTATGAGCGTTCGGTAAAACAAGCAACCGTTACAAAAAAAAATTACAACGAGTATAAATACATTTTGTTTGCGGTGCCATTAGCAGTTGGGTTATTAATGTTTATTTTAAACACCTACGAGCAAAGTACGGATGAAGAAATAAAAAGCACAGCTGTTGTGACGCCAGAAAAAAAGGATGAATTGGATATGTATTCCGACCCCTACACTTCGTTTTTTAAATATCCGGTGTATGATACGGTTGCGAACCGAAGCTTTATCATAAAAAATCTTTCGAGTAAGGATGCGATTATTTGTTTAACAGATACGGAAAATAAATTCTTGCGCAGCTTTGTTATTAAAATGGGCATTTCGGCGGAAGTAGAACAATTACCTAATACCGTAATGAATGTAAAAGTAGCCACCGGTAAAAATTGGAACAAACAAAAGGAACATAAGAACTTAAATGTAATTGGTGGCTTTAATGATAATGCGGCGTACTACGTCATTAATACAAAAAAGACGAATGGTTGGACGGTAACGCTGGATGAAGCAACTCTTAGTTTAATGGATAAAATAGAAGAAAAAGATTTTTTCCTGAAGAATTAATTTCCTGACCTTGATTTCTTTACCTCAAAGCCAAAATCCATAATTAATGGAAGCGGGTCGGTACGCATGGCTTGCTCAAATGTAAAAGTATATTTTCCTGCTAAAGGAAAACGTGTACTTTGTTTTAAGGGAATAGTAATATCAAAAATATCACCGGCACCATTTCCCATCCATTCGCCTTTTGTATTTGCTAAAATACATTCTAAAGTATCTTGCATTACTTTACCATCCGGATAAGTTGTGGTTAAGAATAAATATAAATTACTGTAAGGATATGCATCGGCGTGACGAACCATGACGCCGATATCGTGTAAAGAATTTAAATCTGTCATCTCAACCTCAAAACTCACCTTGTTTTTTGCGTACCAATTGTTCTCTTCAAAATTTTGGTATTTACTAAACACAACATTGTTTCCGCATGAACTCAAAAGTAAAATCGAAAAGAGTAAAACTGTATTTAAAGCAAGGCCTCTCATTTCAAACTAATTATCTTTTGGCTTGGTTGGATTATTGTTTGGGTTATTGTTTGGCTTGTTGTGATTAGGTTTATTGCCGCCTCCTTTATTGTTCGGATTGTTATTTGGTTTTTGATTAGGATTTGGTTTGCGTGGTTGATTATTACCGCTTTTGTTATTAGGGTTCGCGGTTTTATTATTTGGGTTCTGTGTTTTAGTGTTGGGATTCTTGTTGTTAGGGTTCGTGCTTTTGTTATTCGGATTTGGGCCTTTATTACCTTGAGGTTTTTTGTGTTTGTTTCTGTTTTGATTTTTTTGTTTATCAAAACGGGTTAAGCTATCCTGCCCAACTACATTTTCAAAATCAGGTTGTTTCACTTCAGGTATTGCGCTTACTTCTTTAAATTCAGCTAGGTCAACAGGCTTTTCACCTTTCTCGTTCATAGCTAAAACTTCTTTCACACGTGCAATACTTAACGGAATAAAAACATCAGGTTCTGTTGTGTACGACCACCAAATTAATCTTTTAAAAATATCGGTCTTTTGTAAAAAAGCATCTCCTTTTTGAGAGTGTAATCGTTTACCATCAATTTGTGGAAATTCTTTTAATGCATCCTGATAAGTATCTAACTCATAATTCAAACAACATTTTAATTTACCGCATTGTCCGGCTAATTTCATTGGGTTTAATGATAATTGCTGGTAACGTGCTGCTGAGGTTGAAACTGTTCTGAAATCAGTTAACCAAGTACTACAACATAATTCTCTTCCACAAGCACCAATCGCACCTAAACGCGCTGCTTCTTGTCGAGCGCCAATCTGACGCATTTCAATTCTAACTTTGAAGGCATCAGCTAAAACTTTTATTAATTCACGAAAATCAACGCGTTCATCAGCTGTGTAATAAAAAATAGCTTTCGATTTATCACCTTGATATTCTACATCACTTAATTTCATTTGCAAACCTAATTGCAAGGCAATGGTGCGGGCTTTATACATGGTAGCCACTTCAAGACCTTGACCTTCGCGCCATTTATCAATATCTTGTTGTTTAGCTTTACGGTAAATTTTTTTAATTTCTTCACTATCAAAATTTACATTTTTCTTTTTCATTTGCAGGCGAACCAATTCTCCTGTTAAAGAAACTATGCCAATATCATGTCCCGGACTGGCTTCTACTGCAATAACATCACCAACGTTTAAACTAAGGGCATTAACATTTTTAAAAAAATCTTTACGCGAATTTTTAAAACGAACTTCCACGATATCAAATTGGGATTGTCCGCCTGGTAAGCTCATGTTGCCTAACCAATCAAATACATTGAGTTTATTACAACCCCCACCTGTACCGCAAGAACCATTATTATTACAGCCTGCAGGTACTCCTGTAGATGTGTTATGGTTTCCTCTTCCTGTACTGCAATTTCCGCAACTCATTTGTTATTTCCGGTTTATATCGAAAGGTTAAAATTACGCCATTTTAATGGCTTTTCAAACGGTTTTAAGCTAATTATTAAGAGTGGATTGTTGAAGCATTTTTAAAAAAGGACTCTTCAAAATCCGTAACTTCATAGTCGAAATGAAGAAAATAATTTTATTACTAAGTGTTATTGCAATGGTGAGTTGCGATAAGGACAAAGAAAACGAAAGCGGATGTAGCGGTGTTTATTATGAAATTACATCGCCCGATTTGTTAAACGGAAAACTAAAAACAGGATCTTATTGGATATATATTGATTCGGTTAATTTAGCTTATGATAGTACTGTTATTAGCAGTTTTTCGGAGGGCAAAGCCGGTACTTGTGAAGAATTTCATGCGTATGGCTACAATTTAGTTAGCTATCCTAATTTATTAGGATCAAATATGGCTATTTATCAAAACGGCATTGAGAAAAATACAGGTGGCTTACCAAATAGTGGTATTAAAATTTACACCGATTTTAATTTCCCCGATAGTTCATCAGCATTTAATTGCAGTCGTTTAGATTCAGTATTTATTTACGACCGTTATTACAAACGCGTTGAAAAAGTGATTGTAGCTAACGACCCGTCAAACACTGGTAAAACAAAATCTATTTATTATTTTAATTCAGAGTTTGGATTGTTGCGACACGATAAATTTAACGCCAGCAGTGTTTTGACAAATAAAAAATTATTGAGACGAAAAAACATTGTGAGATAATACGTAATGAATTACTGGCTCATCAAATCTGAACCTGACGCTTATAGTTGGGATCAATTTAAAAAAGATAAAAAAACTTCCTGGACCGGCGTTCGTAATTATGCAGCGCGGAATAATTTAAAGGCCATGAAAAAAGGCGACTTGTGTTTTTTTTATCATAGTAATGAAGGAAAGCATATTGTAGGCATAGCAAAAGTGGTAAAGGAGTTTTATCAGGATCCGACTACAACTGAAGAGGCTTGGGTTTGTGTAGATATTGAGCCGTTTTTACAATTAAAAAAACCGGTTGGCTTAGCAGACTTAAAAAGCGACAAACTTTTAAAAGACATGCAGTTTGTAAAAATTGGTCGACTATCAGTTAGTGTAGTAAAAAAAGAAGAGTTTGATAAAGTTTGTTTGCTGGGAGAAGCAAAATAAAAAAAGCCGCCATTTCTGACAGCCTTTTTTTCCTTAAGAGTTATTGATTTAAGAATTCACCAGTAATTTAAATCCTTTACCGTGAATGTTGATGATTTCAACTTTAGAATCGTCTTTTAAATATTTACGCAATTTTGCAATGTAAACATCCATACTACGGCCGTTGAAATAATTATCGTCATGCCAAATAGTTTTTAAAGCGAAGTTACGGTCTAACACATCATTCTTATGTACACATAACAAACGTAACAACTGACTTTCTTTAGTCGTTAATTTTTGTTCGGTTGCGTTATGAAACAAAATCTGTTTTTCGGAATTGAATTCATACTTACCAATTGAGAAGGCTGATTCATCTGTATCTTGAGAACGGTTTTTGTTGCTACGGCGTAACACCGCATTAATACGTACCATTAATTCTTCCATGCTAAATGGTTTGGTAATATAATCATCACCACCCGCATTAAATCCTTCAATGGTATCTTCTTTCATGCTTTTCGCAGTCAAGAAAATGATAGGTACGTTTTTATCGTTTAAACGAATTTCTTTTGCAAGGGTGATACCATCTTTATGCGGCATCATCACATCTAATAATAATAAATCAAAAGTGCCTTTGCAAAATGCATCGTATCCTTTATTGCCGTCGTCGGCTAACTTGGTTTCAAAACCTTTCGCGTTTAGATACTCTTCTAAAAGTGTTCCCAGGCTCGGATCGTCCTCTACCAATAATACTCTGGTTTTTACAGCTTCCATAATTGTTAATTTTAACATTAAAGTTAATACATAAACTGTTCCAAAAAAGGGCTTTTAACAATTATTAGGTATTAGGAAGCAAAGGTAGAACAAGGGTAAATGTGCTTCCCTTGCCAAGTTCACTACTTACGCTAATCTCGCCTCCGTGCTTATTTACAACGGCTTGCACGTACGATAGGCCTAAACCAAAGCCTTTTACATTGTGCACGTTTCCGGTTGGAACACGATAAAATTTATCGAATATTTTGCGTTGGTTTTCTTTACTGATGCCAATTCCATTATCTCGGATAATTATCTCAATACCATTTTCGGCATCATGAGTGGTAATATTTATTTCAGGATTCTCTTTCGAATATTTTAAGGCGTTATCAATTAAATTGAAAATAATATTTGTTAAGTGAACTCTGTCGGCTTGCAACCTTACTTTAGTAGCGTTAAGGTTGGTGGTGATTTTTCCATTTCTTTGTTCTACTAATAAATTGGTGTTGTTAATGGCGGTGCTGATGATTTCGTGAATATCGAGCTCGTTTAATTTTAATTTGAATTCACCCTTATCTAAAATAGCGGTTTGCAAAATGCTTTCCACTAAAACACTTAAACGTTTATTTTCATCTTTAATCATTTTTAAAAAACGCAATTGTTTTTCGGGAGTTTTGGTAATGCTTTCATCGCCTAACATTTCTGATGCCAAGGAAATAGTACTGATTGGCGTTTTAAATTCATGCGTCATGTTACTAATGAAATCATTTTTTATATCCCCTAATTTTTTCTGACGAAGAATAGTAAAAATAAAATAGTAGAAAGAGAAAATTAAAATCAACATCACCATACCCGACACCACTAACATAGCCCACATGGTTTGTAATAAATATTTATTTTGGTTTGGAAAGTGAACCGTTAAATATTCCGGTTTTACAAAAATATTTTTAGGGGAGAGATTGACATTATAAACTGTACCTAAAGAATCTTTCCCTAATTCAGCTTCGCTAAGGTTGGTTGTTTTTAAACTGCCCGGATGCTGTGAGGAAATATAATAGTTGTATTTTGTTTTAATGTCTTGATTTTGTAATTCTTTTCTAAGTGTAGAATCTAAAAGTATAGTATCGATTTTTGGTTTATAATTAGAATACACATTTACTTCTTCCATCTCATCAAAGAGATCTTTATAAATCTCTTCTTTGTGTTTCAGTAATTCGTCACGTACATTTTCAATTTGTTTAACGGTGTCGATTTTGTTGGCGGCAAAATGATACGGAAAATCTTCGTTAAATTGAACAGTATCATTCTTCGAAAATTCTTTTTGTGAGTACACGCTGGTAGACACCCCGCCGGAATCCTTACTTAAAACGGAATAAAGTTTAATAACATTTCCTTCAACAACACCCTGCGTACGCTTTTTATATTTTTTAGATAATTTATCTGCCAGGGCAGTTTTCTCAAGTTTATCGGCAGTATTATTTAATGCGGCATAAACACGCGATTTAAATTGGTCATTCTTTAGCTCCCAATCATTAATAATCCAATACGCCTGAATGGCTATTAAAGCCAAAAAAGCAAAGGCTACTACAACGGATATAACACTAAAGTTTTGCTTATTCACTTCGTAAAGATAGTAATTTGACGGGCAGAAAATAAAATACCCCGACGGTTAGGCCGGGGTATTATAAAAATTAAGCTTTTTTGGGTTTATTTAGTAATGAAAAAACGCTCAGAATAAATCTTGTCGCCTGCCGTTACCCTAACAAAATAGGTTCCTGCAGGTAAAGTATTTAAGTCTAATTTAATTTTCTCGTTAAGCTTAGCTTCCTTATTTTCGATAGCAATTGTGCTGCCTAAAATATTCACCACCTCAATTTTTGAGTAGTTCAGTTTTTTAGTATCTAAGTAAATTACACCATCATTACTAGGATTTGGATAAATTTTAATAGCTGAATTAATATCTTGAGTAAACTCAGCAACTCCTGAAGCACCAGCCACAGATCCTGTAAAACGAACTGTATCTATACGGAAAGTACCAGCAACGCTCTCTGCATTCCAAGGGTAAAGACGAAAGGTTGTAGGATTAGTTTGGTTAGTAAAGTTTGGTCCGCTTAATGTAATAGTTGATCCAACTTCTTGCTTACCACCTGTTACCGTATAGCTATCCAAAGCCCAGAAAAACACATCACCGGTTTGAACATTAATGTTAGCATTAGCCGGAGCAATACTTGCAGGTAAGTTAGAAGCGTAAGAATCTTTGCTACTTCTTACTGCCCAGTTACGAGGACCGGTAGATGAACGCGACATATTAAATGTAATTGAATTTAAAGTAACAGTGCTAGCATTAGGTGTAATAGTTACTTCGTAATACTTAGCAGGATTAATAGCACCGGTATAAGTAGCATAAGCATCATTACCATTTGAAATAGTATTATCCCAACCACTAAACGCAAATACGCTACCTGCTGAAGTACCTGTTGGGGTGCCAACTGCCATAAACGAACCAAAGGTTACGCCTGGTGCTGTTGGAGGTGGAGTAGGGTCAAGTGTTCCTGTGTTTGCGGTTCCCGTCATAACACCGCCAAAATCGTACATAACACTAAATGCCTGAGAAAAAGTGTTAAGGCTTAAAAATAAAAGACTTGCTGATAGTAAATGTTTCATCATATTATTTAATTTTATAGGCGTAAAGTTACTAAAAATAGAGGAATGCGAATTAAGTTATTGTTAATATTTACTGTACTGGGATTAACATTTAAGGCCCAAAACGAGAATGGCTTAGTTAACTGGCTTACTCTTAAGGAAGCACAAGAGAAAAACAAGACTTTGCCTAAGCCCTTTTTAATTGATATTTATACCGATTGGTGTGGTTGGTGCAAGCACATGATGAAAACCACGTATTCGAATCAGAATATTGCCACGTATGTAAACCAAAATTTTTATCCGGTAAAATTTGATGCGGAAACGAAAGATACTATTGAATATAATGGTAAAACATATTATCCAACTTCAAAAGATCCGAAAACACCACATCAGTTAGCTATTAAATTTTTAGGAACAAGTTTGAGTTATCCTTCTACAATGTTTGTTGCAAATAATTATGAATTTAATTTATTAACGCAAGGATTTTTAGAAGAAAAGAAAATAGAACCGGTAATGATTTTTGTTGTAGAGAATGCTTATCGCACTACACAATATGAAGATTTTGCCGATCGATTTAACAAAGCATTTTACGATACGGTATTTCCGAAAAAACAAATTCCTGTTTATAGTATAAACGAAGCTTTATCGCTTTCGAAAAAGAAGCCAAAGAAATTACTGGTGAATATTTACGCGGGCTTTTGTAATACCTGCAAAGTTCAAAACAAAACTACGTTTGTAGATACAAGTATTGCTAGTTATATTGACAAGAATTTTTATTTAGTAAATTTTGATGCAGAGAGTGCGGATACAGTTGTATTTAATGGCGAAAAACACTTTAAGCAACTTGTAAACGGATATCCATTAAACACATTTGCTTTTAAAATTACCGGTGGCAGATTTGTTTTACCGTCTGTTGCTGTATTGGATGAAAAGTTAGCATTAGTAGAAGTGTTGAACATGTACCAACATCCTAAAAATCTAAAACCCGTTTTAGTTTATTTTGGCGCTAACCATTATAAAACAAAAAAATGGCCCGATTTTATTGCAGAATATTTTAAGCCTAAATAACTGTTTTAAATTGATACATTTGCAATAGTAAATTTTATGACCACTACTAATATTAATTACATCAACATTGGCCTAATGATAGTGTCGTGTGTGGTGGCATTTTTTATTCCCTTCGAGTTGTTTTTGTTTTCGTATGGTGTGTTAGGGCCTTTGCATTACTTAACGGAAATCGGTTGGCTTCACAAAAAAAATTATTTCACCAAAGGCAAATACGATTTTATTTTTTTAGTTGTGATTTGTATAGCTTTATTCTATTATACCTTTTATCCCACTAAAGATCATATGTTAGTGGCTAATTTAATTGCCTTTGCCTTTTTTATTTCATTGGTGTTTGTGTTTATAAAAGATTGGTTATACCGAATAGTTTTGTCGGTACTCACAATTATTGCAGTTGGAATAATAAATAACTTTAATGATTATTTTATTTGGATTGGCATTTTTCTTCCTACCATAATACACGTATTTATTTTCACCTGGCTATTTATGTTGTATGGTGTATTAAAGGAAAAATCATTTTCAGGTTTTTTGTCTGTAATTGTTTTAATCATTTGCGCTTCTACATTCTTCTTCATTCAGCCTAATGGTTTAAATTATGACGTTAGCGAAACGGTTCGTACTAATTATCACATGTTCGATTTATTAAATTTCCATTTAATAAATATGTTTCATTTAGATTCGTTAACTAAAGTGAGTGATATTTTTGTAACGAATTCGGGTTTTGTTATTATGCGTTTAGTAGCTTTTGCTTACACGTATCATTACTTAAACTGGTTTTCAAAAACATCAGTTATTAAGTGGCACTTAGTTCCTAAAAAAGTATTAGCAGCTACTATTATTCTTTGGATTGGTTCTGTTGCGGTGTATATGTATGATTATAATTTAGGCGTTCGCACACTTTTCTTTTTAAGTTTCCTACATGTGTTTTTAGAATTTCCTTTAAACTTTGTGTCGTTTACAGGAATAGGAAAAGAATTGTCATTGCTTCGAAAGACAAAATAAAATTAGTCTATCTGTACGTTTCTTTTTTTGCAATCTTCCAACACTTCAATAAAGCGTTGAAAGGGATCGTCAGCTTTCCAAATCTGACTATTTAACGCAACACCTTTAAAGCCGTAGTGAAATGATTTTTCAATCGTTACTTCATTAATACCACCACGGGCCACAAAATTTTTCTTGGCTGTTTTTATGGCGGCATTAACACCTTGCTCATAAAAACCACTATAAAATTCGTTGGTTATATTGTTGTAAATGGTGCCAATTAAATAGTATTCGAAATTAAGTTCTTCCTGAGTATATACTTCCGATAACTTGTGATAAGAGCGCGTGAAAATTATTTTTTTTGTACTTGCATTTAGTTTTCTTAAAAACCACCACTTCTTAAATTTGCGCGTTAAATGTACTTCAGTCCAGTGTATTCCTTTTACACCGTACCTAAACACTAAATCATGATGCGAGTGTATGATAATCCGATTGTGAAAATGCGTTGGAATTGCTTCAATATATTCCGAAAGTTGTCGTGTCGAAAAATTGGGCTTACGCAAATGAAGAGTTGTTAATCCGGCTTCAAAAAACTTGGTCACCAATTCCGGTTCCAGTTTGTCGTTTTTTGATGAAGTGATTAAAACTATTTCCATTAAGTAAAAGCTTTTTCTATTTCCGACAATAAATATAAGTTTTTTTCGAGAGCATTACCAATTACAACAAAATTAGCGCCTGCTTTTATGGCGGCTCTTGCTTTTGCCTCGGAATCAATCCCGCCGCCTACAAACAAAGGAACATGAATGCTTTTTTTAACCGTAGTAATAAGTTTTGAATTCACTTGTGTTTTAGCGCCACTTCCGGCTTCAAGATAAATGGCTTTCAGACCAAGTAATTCTCCTGCTATAGCGGTATCTAAAATTAATTTAGTTTTTGATGATGAAAGTGCTTTTGTATTTGTTACTTTTTGTGTGGTTGAAATTTTGTCGCCATCAACTAAAATATAACCAACTGACAAGGTTTCAAGTTTGTTTTTTTTAATGGCGGAAACAGCTTTCACGTGCTTGCCAATTAAAAATTCAGGATTTCTTCCGGATATTAAACTCAACAACAACAAACCATCAGCATTTTTACAAATTTGTTTTTCGTTACCGGGAAAAATGATAACAGGTTTTTTACTACGCTTTTTTATTTGAGAAACAACCTGACTTAAATTATTTTTTTTGAGCGAACTTCCTCCCACTAAAAAAAACGACACTCTACTTTTAGCAGCTAAGTCAATTAGTTTTGGATTGAATTTATCAGGATCAACCAACACAACTAATTGCGCTTTTTTATTAGTATTAATTATTTTATTTAAGCTCATCTAAAACGTACACTAACATATAATCTTCTAATTTCTCGTAATGCAAATTAAATTTTTTTCGGAAACTCTCTAAATTAATTTCTCCAATAAGCTCACCTACGGCTTTTAATTCGAAAGGATTAACATATAAATGCTTTGCAAATTCAACTTCTTTTAAACCATAAACTTTATAAAGCGTTTCTTTTGCTGCCCAATAAATAATTAATTTCTCAACATTATCTTTCGCTTCTTCTAATTCTATATCAGATAAAAATTTGTCTTTAATTTTTAAAACTTTATCACGAACTAACTCAACATCTACGCCAGTATCACATTGTGTATTGCAAATAATAACGAGCTTATCATGCGAATGGGAAATGGAAATATGACACTTTTCTTCCCTTAGTAAAGGTTTACCTTCTGCATTATACTCTAGCTGAACTTGCTTGTTAAAAAGCTTTTCCAATAGGAACAAAGTCGCACTTTTTTCAAGCTCGCGCTTAGCTGAAAGTCCCGTAAATACTGCATAATCAGGCAAATGGAGAATAGCTAACTTGATGTTATTATTAATTGATGATATGCTATATCCCTCTGTCATTTATTTGAGTGTTACAAACTTATGGCTTATCTTTGTAATCCCTAAAATAATATTAAAAAAATACAATTATGCCAACAATGACAGCTACAAAGTACGTACCAAGCAAAGTTAAAGATATGTCTTTAGCAGAGTGGGGTCGCAAAGAAATTAAATTAGCAGAAGAAGAAATGCCGGGATTAATGGCACTTCGTAAAGAATATGGTGCATCACAACCATTAAAAGGTGCAAGAATTGCAGGATGTTTACACATGACCATCCAAACTGCAGTTTTAATTGAAACTTTAACAGCTTTAGGAGCTGAAGTTACATGGAGTTCATGTAATATTTTCTCTACTCAAGATCATGCTGCTGCTGCAATTGCTGCCGCAGGAATTCAAGTTTATGCCTGGAAAGGAATGAATGCTGAAGAATTTGACTGGTGTATTGAGCAAACATTATGGTTTGGTGAAGACCGCAAACCATTGAACATGATTTTAGATGACGGTGGTGATTTAACTAACATGGTATTTGATAAATATCCTGAATTAGCTGCTGGTATCAAAGGTTTATCTGAAGAAACTACAACCGGTGTTCACCGTTTATACGAGCGTATGAAAAACGGAACTTTATTGTTACCGGCTATCAACGTTAACGATTCAGTTACTAAATCTAAATTTGATAACAAGTATGGTTGTCGTGAATCATTAGTGGATGCAATTCGTCGCGCTACCGATATCATGATGGCAGGTAAAGTTGCTGTTGTTGCAGGTTATGGTGATGTTGGAAAAGGTTCTGCACAATCATTATCATCTCAAGGTGTTCGTGTTATTGTAACTGAAATCGATCCTATTTGTGCTTTACAAGCTGCAATGGATGGTTACGCTGTTCAGAAAATGGATAACGCAGTGAAAGTTGCTGATATTATTGTAACTACTACAGGTAATAAAGATATTATTGTTGGTCGTCATTTTGAATCCATGAAACACAACGCTATCGTTTGTAACATTGGTCACTTCGATACAGAAATTGATATGGCTTGGTTAAACAAGACTTATGGCGCTTCTAAAGATACTATCAAACCTCAAGTGGATAAATACACCATCAAAGGAAAAGACATTATTGTTTTAGCTGAAGGTCGTTTAGTAAACTTAGGTTGTGCTACTGGTCACCCAAGTTTTGTAATGAGTAATTCATTCACAAACCAAACTTTAGCTCAATTAGAATTATGGACTAACACTGCAGCTTATGAGAAAAAAGTTTATGTGTTACCAAAAATTTTAGATGAGAAAGTAGCTCGTTTACATTTAGGTAAAATTGGTGTTGAATTAGATGTGTTGAATAAAGAACAAGCTGATTACATCGGCGTAAAAGTAGAAGGTCCGTTTAAATCTGACCAATACCGTTACTAATAAGTTCTTAATATTTAAGAGTCCGGACAGCAACGTCCGGACTTTTTTTATTCTAAATAATTATTAATATTGTAAAAAACTAAACCATGAAAAAAATAATACTATCAGCACTTGTTGTTTTGGGATTGACCCTTACTTCATGTGGTCCATCACAAAAAGACGCTTTAAAATACAACGATGATGTAGTAGCAATACAAAAAGCATTAACGCCAATTCACGAAGCATTTATCGATCAGTTAGATGGTCATAATTCAGATTCATTAAAATTAACGCACAGTAATTTTGCAGCAAGTGCAAAATCTTCTTTAGAAGCTTGTGAAAAAATTCAACCGTTTGCCGAGAAACGCGATTATTTAGACGCTGCCATTTCGTACTTTAAAGTAGTAAAAGGTTTAGCTGATAACGAAGGAAAAAGTATGGTAGAAATTATGACTAAAGATTCAACTCAGGTAACGGAAGATGATATCAATAAAGTAAACGAGTATGCAGCTAAATTTGATTCGGATTACGAAAAAGTTTTAGGAACTGTTCAAAAAGCACAAGAAGCTTTTGCTAAAGAATGGAAATTTGATTTGATTGATAAGAAGTAATCCTTAACCGACCCTTCGACTTCGCTCAGGGTCCGGCATTTTTAAAAGCGTTGTAGAAATACAGCGCTTTTTTATTTAGGAAATACGGTGAGTGAGCGTAGTCGAACTCACTTTTTAATATCGTCGGAAGATTTATTTACCTTCTCTTTCAACTCTTCTTTAAACACTGCTAATTTATCAAGAACAGCTCTGTCGTGCGAGCCAATAATTTGTACCGCTAAAATACCTGCGTTTTGTGCGGCGTTAACAGCAACCGTTGCAACGGGAACTCCATTTGGCATTTGAACGATTGATAATAAAGAATCCCAACCATCAATACTGTTACTGCTTTTTACAGGAACGCCAATTACTGGAAGCGGCGTTAATGAAGCAACCATCCCAGGTAAATGTGCTGCGCCACCGGCACCGGCAATAATTACTTTTAAGCCGCGGTCAACTGCAGACTTTGCGTAATCAAACATTTTATCTGGTGTACGGTGCGCCGATACGATATCAATTTCGTAAGGGATATTAAATTTTTGTAAAATTTCGGCAGCCGCATTCATGATAACTAAATCACTTTGACTACCCATTATAATTCCAACCAGTGGTGTGCTCATGATACAAAGGTAAGTAAATAATTAGAACTACTTTTTCTCTAACTTCTTATGAATTTCAGGGGTTGCCATCAACGAGGCAGAACCATACCATTCAGTTAATTCAACAATAAATACTCCGGCTTTGATTGCAGGATCGGTCAGCGTTAATTCTTCAGCTTCTTTTATAGTAGCAACATTAAAAATGTAAATCCCTCTGTATTGTCTGTCGTTTTTCATGAAAGGGCCGGCAACAGCCAATTTTCCTTCGTCAGCTAAACGACCAATGTTTTTCATGTGTCCTGCAAACAAACTATCTTTTTTTGCTTTGTCAGTTATATTGGCGGGACCAGTTTTCAAAATACAAAACACATATTTTTTCATACCTCTTTCGTCCGCACCTAATTTTTTTGCTAAGAGGGAATCATAAGTTGGTTTTGTTTGTGAAAAAGCAGCAGTGTTTAAAAACACAAGTAGTAAAATTAATTTTTTCATAATTTAAAGTTAGAGATTTTATTTTGCGGAAGATGTTCCGAATTAAATTTATTTTTCCAGTAGTCGGCTAAATATTCTTGTTCGCTCTGTCCTGGAGTTGGAATTAAAACTAATTCCTTTTTCCCCAACAAATGCATATCCATTAAAGTGCTATAACCGCTTCTGCAAATTATTTTTTTAGAAGAGAGAATTAATTTTTTCAATTCTTCTTTCGTTGGAAAATCAAACGCCTCAACATTCTCCAACTTTAAACCTTGAACCTTTAACTTTGAACCGCGAACAAACGCCACTCTTTTTTTTGATGTCGAAATCAATTTCAATAATTCCTTTTCTAATTCGGTTCGCGTTGGCTCCGGCCCTGATAACAGAATCAAATAATCATATTTATCTTTTTCAAAATCTGTAATTACATCAAGCAACCTGCTTTGCGGACCAATGTACTTTATGTTTTTATGCGGGAGATTTTTTCCATGACATAATTCTCCACTCAAACTTTCTTGTTCTACTGAGCTTGCCGAAGTATCAAAATCAGGCACCCACACCTCATTAAATTTTGAAATATAATTTTGATTGAGCTTACTTCCGAAATTTTCAAAAACGGGCGCTTTCAAAAATAATTGATGAGTAATAAAAACCGAATGAACTTTTTCTGAATACAAACCAAAACGATTATCACTAATCACCACATCAATTTTATGTTCTTGAGTAATTTTAATTAATAATTTGTTTTCATCTGCGATAATCTGCGAGATCCGCGGGACATTCAACCCAAGCTTTAACCATAAAGGAAAAACCGAAGAATACTTTATATCATAAGCCGGTAACTCAATTTTTTTAAGCTCCGGAAACTCTTCATCAAAAATCGTTTTAGTCAGTGGAGTTACCCCTAAAATAACCGTGTTGTTTTTTAGCAATTGCCTAATAATTGGCACACTGCGAGTTGCATGCCCAAGCCCCCAGTCAAGGGCCCCATAAAATATGTTTTTGCCTGTGAACAATGAGTAAAAATAGCAATAATTCAACCTAATCCCTATATCCTAAATCCTATTCCCTTTTAATCCTTTTATTCGTACATTTACGCTCCTTTTATTTTATTATGGAAAAAGTATTAAAAACCCTTGGTGTTAAAGATATAAACGACGGATGTTCTACCGGTCAAAACTGGTTTGCAAACGGCGATGTTATCGAATCTTATAGTCCGGTTGATGGCAAATTAATCGGTAAAGTAAAAACCGCTAATAAGCAGGATTACGATAAATTAATTAAAACTGCATCCGATGCATTTTTGTATTGGAGAAATATTCCAGCACCAAAACGTGGCGAATATGTTCGTCAGTTCGGCGATAAATTACGAGCTAAAAAACAACCTTTAGGAGAACTTGTTTCTTACGAAATGGGAAAATCTTTACAAGAAGGTTTAGGTGAAGTGCAAGAGATGATTGACATCTGCGATTTCGCAGTTGGTTTATCTCGTCAGTTGTATGGATTAACTATGCACAGCGAGCGCCCTTCACATCGTATGTACGAGCAGTGGCATCCATTAGGAATTGTTGGGATTGTAAGCGCTTTTAATTTTCCTGTTGCAGTTTGGAGTTGGAATACAGCTTTAGCTTGGATTAGCGGAAACGTTTGTGTTTGGAAACCATCTGAAAAAACACCTTTGTGTTCTATCGCTTGTCAGAATATTTGGAATGAAGTAGCAAAAGAAAATAATTTGCCCGAAGGAATTTCTTGTATCATTAATGGTAATTATACTGTTGGTGAATTTATGACAGCTGATACTCGCGTGCCATTAGTTAGCGCAACAGGTTCAACCCGTATGGGAAAACAAATTGGTATTAAAGTTGCAGAACGTTTCGGTCGCTCTTTATTAGAGTTAGGTGGTAACAATTCTATCATCATTACTCCTGAAGCTGATCAAGAAATCGCCATCACCGCTGCAGTGTTTGGTGCAGTTGGAACAGCAGGACAGCGTTGCACAACAACCCGCCGTTTAATTATTCACGAAAGCGTTTACGATAAATTTAAAGAGCGTTTAATAAAAGCGTACGGACAATTACGTATTGGTAATCCGTTGGATGAAAACAATCATGTTGGTCCGCTTATTGATAAAGACGCTGTGAAAAATTACATGAGCGCATTAGAACGCGTAATTGCTGAAGGTGGAAAAATTATTGTTCCGGGTGGTGTATTAGAAGGTAAAGGTTATGAAAGCGGTTGCTACGTAAAACCTGCAATAGCTGAAGCAAAAAATGATTTTGAAATCGTACAACACGAAACATTTGCACCGGTGTTATACATCATGAAATATAAAACATTAGATGAAGCTATCGCTATGCAAAATGGTGTGCCGCAAGGTTTATCTTCTTCTATCATGACAGTAAACATGCGCGAGGCAGAACAATTTTTATCAGCCAACGGAAGTGATTGTGGAATTGCAAACGTAAACATTGGAACTTCCGGCGCTGAAATCGGTGGAGCATTTGGTGGTGAAAAAGAAACTGGTGGAGGAAGAGAGAGTGGTTCAGATGCATGGAAAGCATATATGCGCCGTCAAACCAACACCATTAACTACAGCAACAAGTTACCATTAGCACAAGGCATAAAATTCGATCTTAATTAATATAATATAAACAGTTTTACTCTGCGTCTCTGCGACTCTGCGTGAAACATAACAACAAAACCAATGAAAATAGCAGAAGACAAAGCAGTATCAGTTAACTACCATTTAACTGCACACAAAAATGGCGGACCGGAAGAATTAGTAGAACAAACAAGTGTTGAGCATCCATTTGTTTTCTTATTCGGGTTCGGACAATTATTACCTGATTTCGAAGCTAACTTAGCAGGCAAACAAAAAGGTGATAAGTTTGATTTCAGAATTGAAGCCGCAAAAGGTTACGGTTTAGTAGAAAAAGATTACGTAGTAAAAGTAAATAAGGAAGCATTTATAGTTGATGGTAAATTTGACGATGCACGCGTTAAAATAAATGAAGACATCGCAATGCATGATCAAGATGGCAACCAGTTAATTGGTAAAGTAATTGAAATTGCAGAAGCACATGTAACAATGGATTTCAATCATCCTTTAGCAGGACATGATTTGCATTTTGTTGGTGAAGTATTAGAAGTGAGAGATGCAACAGCAGAAGAATTAGATCACGGACATGTTCATGGTCCACACGGGCATCATCATTAAGATGTCGCCACAAAAACAATCCCGATAGCTATCGGGATCGAAATCCCACTAAATAATTTTTGATGGGATTTTGTGTTTTTGAGATTTCGTGGCAAAAAAGTGAAACGAGATTTTAGAAAATAAAGAAGCCATCAATATGAACATCCCCGCGAATCATATTGATGGCTCTACCCGCCTGCCGACGCACTAAATGTATTCCGGCGGGCAGGTTTAAGGTTTAGTGTATAAACTAAACAAAAACCCTTAGCAAAGAACGTATAGTAAATTTACAACCGCTTTAAGCGGAAAAAAACACCCGCTTTACAACTGGCGGGTTTTTCTTTATAAGTGGTCCCGTTGGACAATTTTAATTAATTAACGTTGGGAAATCTAGTGGTATGGTCCCGTCGGACTTTGATTTATGTTAAGTCCTACGGGACCATCTTATACGTTTGAATAGACTTATTCAATAACTGGTCCAACGGAACGGGAGGTCTGTCTTTTTAGTATCCTTTCGGAAATTCTTTCAGTAAAAATCACGGATTCAAGTCGTTTTGGCGTAAAAATTTGTTAAAAATCGGCTTGGAATGGCCTTTGATATACCTATGCCAGGGAATCTGCAGATTCCTTTAAAAATAAAAACTAAAAGTTTAACCTATAAAAAACAGAAATTATGACACTTGTAAAATTTAAAAACGGAAACAGCTTTGATAGCTTGTTCCCGCACAACAACAGAATGGATTTTCCAACCTTCTTTAATGATGTATTTGATAATCTATTAAAAGAAGAAAAAGTAAGTTGGATGCCCGCAGTAAATATTATGGAACGCGAAAACGATTACAAAATAGATTTAGCGGTGCCGGGCCTCGACAAAAAAGATTTTAATATTGAAGTAGAGAACAACATGTTAGTTGTAAGTGGTGAGCGTAAGGAAGAAAAGGTTGAGGAGAAAGATAAAGTGACGAAGAGAGAATTCCACTATGGTTCATTCAAGCGTTCTTTCACATTACCGGAAATTGCTGATGTAGAAAAAATAAATGCATCGTATAACAATGGTGTATTAAGCGTAAGCATTGCTAAAAAGGAAGAAGCTAAACAAAATTCAAAAAGACAAATAATTGTTGATTAATAAAGTGTAGTTGGCCCTTCGGCAAGCTCAGGATGACAATTTAGGTTTAAGGGTTGAAAGTCATTCTGAGTTTGTCAAGGTTTTTTGTTTATACTTTATTGAGACGTTCCATGAACGCATCTTTTTTCCTTCTTGAAATTTCAATTTGTGTGCCATCACTCATCACAGCATAACCACCATCTTGTTTTAAATAACGTGTTACGTGGTTCATGTTTATTAAATGTTGATGATGCACACGGATGAATTCATTCTCCGGCAATAAATCTTCGTAATGTTTTAAGCTGGCGGATACCATTAATTTTTTTCCGCCTACCAAATGAAAATGGGTGTAGCTCGCATCAGCTTCACAACGGATAATATCTTTTATGTTTACAATCTCGTAAGCATTTCCTGTTGGCAAAGTAATTTTTTGATACGTATCATCCGCTTTTTTCAAATGCTGAATTAAGAATTGTAAATTCTCCATGGTAGGAGCAACATTCTGTTTATTGGATACCTTATCTACGGCGAGTTTTAATTCATCAATATCTAATGGTTTCAATAAATAATCACATGCGCTGTATTTAATTGCTTTTAAAGCGTGTTTGTCGGTGGCGGTAGTGAAAATAATTTCAAATTTTTTATCCTGAACCTGTTCTAATAAATCAAAACCTGTTCCGTCCGGCATTTGAATGTCTAAGAAAATTAAATCGGGTTTAAGAGAATTTATCATCTCAACACCTTCATGTACATTTTTGGCGCTGCCTAATAATTGTAAATTAGGACAGTTTTGTTGAACTAACATAGCCAACATCTCGCGGCTTTTTTGTTCATCTTCTATAATTAATGCTTTTATCATAATTGTTTAATTAAAATGTGGAATGTATAGTTCAACCATCGTTCCTCCTGAATTACCATGGTCATCTTTCAAATCGGTAACCGATACGCTGAGGTCAGATTTATTTATATCATTTAAAATTCTCACTCTTTCACTTGTGATTTTCATACCTAATGATTTGTGGGCATTACCGGGTGTTGTGCGTTTTATCTCACCTGATTTTAAACGCCCGATCCCATCATCAGTTATTCTACACACAATGTAATTGTTTTTTATAAAAATATCAATTTTTAAATGACCTTTAGTTTCTTTTGGATTTAAGCCATGTAAAATAGCGTTTTCAATATACGGTTGCATTAGCATGGGTGGAATTTCATCGTAATCACCGTCAATAGTTTTGTCAACGTTAATCGAGTAATCAAATTTACCATCAAAGCGCATCGATTCTAATTCGAGATATAAGTTTAATGATTCTATATCTTCATTAACAGTTACCATTGATTTTTCGGAGTTACTTAAAATGATGCGAATTAACTTCGCGAATTTATTTAAGTATTTAGCGGCTTCGTTACTCTTGCTGTTTAAAATATAGTGTTGAATAGAATTTAAAGAGTTGAAAACAAAATGCGGATTCATTTGTGCACGCAATGCTTTTAATTCCACTTTCGAAATCTCTACTTTTCTATCGAACTCTGCTTTTTCTTTTTTACGAATGTTTTGCACGCGAATTTGAAAGACCGCAATAATTAATCCACCTGCCAATACTACCATTAATAAAATAAACCACCATGTTTTGAAATAAGGAGTTTTAATTTCAAATTCAAAAACAACAGCCTCTGTATTCCAAACCCCTTCACTGTTGCAACTCTTAACTTTAAAAGTATATTTTCCAGGCGCTAAATTCCCATATTTACTATAATCTTCTGTGCTGGGTTCCGACCATTTTGTTTCTAGTCCTTCCAACATTTTCATATAACGTACACGATCGGGGTTTGTTAAGGAAATACCTCTGTAATAAAAAGCAATGTTGTTATAATTGTAAGGAAGAACAACACCGCTGCTTAATGTGGTGTCTTCATTTTGCAATTTAATGTCGTAGATATAAGTTTTTGATTCAAGCGTATTTCTTTTAAAAGCATTGGGTTGGTATTTTATTATTCCGCCAACAG
>JAGNIU010000023.1 GCA_018000995.1 Bacteroidia bacterium | reverse complement strand
AACCAATTAAAGAAAATGATGAAGTTACTTTCGAATTAGAAGAAGGTAAAAAAGGAGTAAATGCAGTTAAAGTTAAACTTGCTTAATATTTAATATATTAATTATCCTTTTACTAAAAAACCCCGAGAATCCCTCGGGGTTTTTTATTTGTGTGGTTTCGACTACGCTCAACCACCTCAACTCTATTAATAAATTAGTTCTTATTGTTTAAAGTCTTTTCGATGTATTTCTCTGTCGGCAATAACGACATCTGAATTCGTTTGGCGTAGCGAATTGAATCTAAAATATCTTTTTGCTTTTCTTCAATAATATGCTTCTGCTCTTCTGTCTCCTTGTTTTTTAATTCAATTAATTGTTTTTGTTTTCTTGTGGTGTTTAACGACTTAAAAACATATCCTGCAAAAACTATTACTAATAGTAAACCAATAACTACCGACCAAATAACAATTTTCTGTTTGCGGTTTTTTTCATCTGCTACGGCTTGTTGTTTATCTAATTCACTTTTATGTTCTGCATTAGCTACAGCTTCTTTTTTTTCATAATCGTATTGAAACTGTTTTTTTAGAGAAGCCTTCCGGGTTTCCTGATTATTAATACTGTCGTGCATTTGTATTTCCAATTCATACATCTCAAAAGCTTCTTTAAATTTGTTTTGTTTTCTATAAATATATTTAAGCAAAGAAGCCGCATCCTTAATCTCTTCAGGAAACCCTAATTCTTCTGCTGTGCTCATACTTCGTGTCGCATAAACAATTGCTTCAGTAACCTTACCTTGTCTTAATAAAACAGATCCAATGTTTGTTATAGATTCAGCAATTCCCACTTTGTCTCCAATTTCTTCCCTTATTTTTAAACTTTTATGATAATACTCCAGCGCTTTAGGGATGTCACCCTGATCACTATAAACAGCTCCAATGTTGTTTAAAGAGTAAGCAATTCCACTTTTGTCCATAATTTGCTCTTGAATTTTTAAACTCTTATGATAAAACTCCAGAGCTTTGGGTTTATCACCTTGTAGATCATAAATAAACCCTAAGTTGTTTAAAGATTCAGCAATTCCACTTTTGTCAATAATTTCCTCCCTTATTTTTAAACTCTTATGGTAGAATTCCAGCGCTTTATCGATGTCGCCTTGATTGTTATAAATAAATCCAATGTTGTTTAAAGTTGCAGCAATACCCTTTTTGTCCAAAATCTCTTCTCTTATTTTTAAACTCTTATGATAGTACTCCAGCGCTTTAGGGACATCACCCTGATTGCTATAAACAAACCCAATGTTGTTTAAAGAGGTAGCGATTCCGTTTTTGTCCATAATCTGTTCCTGAATTTTTAAACCCTTATGATAGAACTCCAGAGCTTTAGGGATGTCACCCTGTTGATTAGCAAGAACACCAATATTATTAAGTGCCCTTGCGAGATGTTTAAAATAAAACTCTTTGAGTGAGGTGGTCTGGGCAGTTGTGGCACATTTCTCTGCTAACTTCTGTAATTGTTCATTATAAACCGGCCACTCTTCGTCGCTCGCAGTTTCAGCGAGAGCATTAAAAATATTACAACGTGTTGTGTCGTGTTTAGCGTTTTTAAGAGCGAGCTTAAGGGAGTCTATTTCGTTCTGTCCATAAACAAAAGTTGAACAAAATAAAATTGTCAAACAGAAAAAATAATATTTTAAGATCTTTTTCAAATTTTTAAACCTTCTTTTTTTTATCAGCTAAAATTTTGCCAATATATCTTTCTGTCGGCAATAACGACATCTGAATTCGCTTTGCGTAATGAATACTATCCAAAATATCTTTTTGTTTTTCCTCAATAACTTTTTTCTGTTCTTCGGTTTCCTTGTTTTTTAATTCAATTACTAGTTTTTGTTTTCTTGTAATGTTTAACGACTTAAAAACATATCCTGCAAAAACTATTACTAATAATAAACCAATGCCTACCGACCAAATAACAATTTTCTGTTTGCGATTTTTTTCATCAGCTACCGCTTGTTGTTTTTCCAGTTCACTTTTATGCTCTGCATTAGCAATAGCTTCCTTTTTTTCATAATCGTATTGAAACTGTTTTTTTAGAGACGCCTTTCGTGTTTGCTGGTTGCTAATACTGTCTCGCATTTGTATTTCCAATTCATACATATCAAAAGCTTCCTTAAACTTGTTCTGCTTTTTATAAATATCCTTCAGTAAAGAAGCTGCATTCTTAATATTATGAGGATATCCTAATTCTTTTGCTGTGCCAATACTTCGCGTGGCATAAACTATTGCCTCATCCACCTTCCCTTGTTTAAACAAAATATTCCCAATATTGTGAAAAGAGTTCGTAATTCCGTTTTTGTCTGCAATCTCTTCCTGAATTTTTAAACTTTTATGATAGAACTCTAAGGCTTTAGGGATGTCACCCTGATTTTGATATATAACCCCAATATTATTCAGCGATGCGGCAATGCCCTCTTTGTCCATAATTTCTTCTCTTATTTTTAAACTCTTACTAAAGAACTCCAACGCTTTAGGGTTGTCACCCTGATTTTGATATATAGCCCCAATATTGTTTAAAGAGTAGGCAATTCCAGCTTTATCTTTAATTTCTTCCTGAATTTTTAAACTCTTATGATAACACTCCAGTGCTTTAGGGACATCGCCCTGACTTTTATAAATAGCCCCAATATTGATTAAAGATGCAGCTATTCCCTGTTTGTCCATAATTTCTTCCCTAACTTTTAAACTCTTATGATAGAACTCTAGCGCTTTAGGAACATCACCTTGGTTATCATAAATGCCGCCAATATTGTTTAAAGAGATAGCAATTCCGTTTTTATCCTTTATATCTTCTTGAATTTTCAAACTCTTCTGAAAGAATTGAAGCGCTTTAGGGATCTCACCCTGCTGCTGATAAATAAATCCAACGTTGTTTAAAGAGTAAGCCATTCCCTCTTTGTCCATAATTTCTTCCTGAACTTTTAAACTCTTATGAAAGAACTCTATCGCCTTGGTGATGTCGCCGTGTTGTTCAGCAAGAAAACCTTGATTGTTAAGCGCACCTGCAAGATGTCTAAAATAAAATTTCTTAAGGTCGGTTGTCGGGGCTGCGGAGACACATTTCTCAGCCAGCTTTAATAATTGTTCATTATAAGCAGGCCACTCTTCGTCACTCGCAGTTTCAGCAAGTTCATTTAAAATATTACAGCGAGTTGTGTCGTGTTTAGCGTTTTTAAGAGCGAGTTTTAAGGAGTCAATTTCGTTCTGTCCATAAGTAAGAATTGAACAAACAAAAATTGTTAAACAGAACAAGTAATATTTTAGAGGCATAGTAGCATTTTATGCAATACTAAGCATTAAATGTGACTAAGAGGCCGCCAATTTTTTATATCTCGGACGCTTAGGTTCTACATTCCCCAAACGCTTTTTACGGTTCTCTTCGTATTCACTATAACCGCCTTCGAACCAATATACACTACTGTCTCCTTCAAATGCTAAGATGTGAGTACAAACTCTATCTAAAAACCATCTATCGTGACTAATAATTACACCACAACCAGCGAAGTTCTCTAATGCTTCTTCTAAGGCACGAAGTGTATTTACATCCAAGTCATTGGTAGGCTCATCTAATAACAAAACGTTACCACCTTCTTTTAATGCTAATGCTAAATGCAAACGATTACGCTCTCCACCTGATAACACACTACATTTTTTTCCTTGGTCTGCACCATTAAAGTTGAAACGGGAAATATAAGCGCGTGAGTTAAATGATTTTCCTTCTACTAATAAATTATCTAATCCACCACTTACTACATCGTAAACAGTTTTATTCGGATCAATATCTTTATGCGTTTGATCTACATAAGAAATTTTTACAGTTGGTCCCACTTTAAATTCACCGCCGTTTGGTGTTTCCTGACCCATGATCATTTTGAATAATGTAGTTTTACCAGCACCATTCGGACCAATAATACCAACAATACCTGCAGGAGGTAATTTAAAATTTAAGTTTTCGTAAAGCAATCTGTCGCCATAACCTTTCGAAACATTAATCGCTTCAATAACTTCAGAACCAAGTCGCGGACCGTTAGGAATGAAGATTTCTAATTTCTCTTCTTTAGATTTCACATCCTCGTTCATCATTTTTTCGTAGTTCGCTAAACGTGCTTTTTGTTTAACTCCTCTACCCTTCACACCTTGACGAACCCAATCTAACTCGCGGGCTAAAGTTTTCTGACGTTTACTCTCCGTTTTCTCTTCTTGTTTTAAACGCGCACCTTTTTGCTCTAACCAACTTGAATAATTTCCTTTCCAAGGAATACCTTCGCCTCTGTCTAATTCTAAAATCCAGCCTGCTACGTTATCCAAGAAATATCTATCGTGGGTTACAGCTATAATTGTTCCTTTGTAATTTTTTAAATGTTGCTCTAACCAATCCACACTCTCAGCATCCAAGTGATTGGTTGGCTCATCTAATAATAAAATATCCGGTTCCTGAATTAACAAACGACATAAAGCAACACGACGACGCTCACCTCCAGATAATATTTTTACAGGTGTATCGCTTTCCGGACAACGTAAAGCATCCATCGAACGCTCTAAACGATTATCTAAATTCCATAAATCATTATTATCAATTAATTCTTGCAATTGCGCCTGACGATTAATCAACTTCTCCATTTTATCAGGATCGTTAAGTATTTCTTCGTCCATGAACTTATTGTTCACTTCTTCAAACTCATTTAAAATATCAACGTGTTTTTGTGCGCCTTCACGAACAATTTCAATTACTGTTTTAGTTTCGTCAAGCTGTGGTTCTTGTTCCAACATCCCAACAGAATAACCCGGTGATTGGTGAATTTCCCCAATATAATCTTTATCCATTCCTGCCATAATGCGCAGTAATGTAGATTTACCTGAACCGTTTAAACCTAATACGCCAATCTTCGCGCCGTAGTAAAACGAAATATAAATATCTTTTAAAACCTGTTTTTGAGGTGGGTGAATCTTAGAAACATTCACCATACTAAAAATTATTTGTCTGCCTTCGTCTGCCATAATTGTAAAATTTGAGAGGCGAAGATAGTAAAAAGATTAGTTTTTAGGGAAATAAACCGGGTGTTTTTCGTTGTATTTTCGGATAAAACGGGTAGCCAGCTCCTTTTTCTTTTTGCGGGATAAAGCCATAAACTCCTTATAAATAGCTTCGTCCCTTTTGAGTAACTCTTCAAGGTTATCCAAAGTATAATCTACTCTTTTACCCGTGTAAAAATCCATTAAATAATCGCGGATTTCTTTGGCGTTGGTAGCGGTGTTTCCAGAGGGGCCATTAATAAAAACATTATAGTTTGGGGAGTAAACAGTAATGTCAACCGATGCTAAAAAGAAACTAATAGCTCCGAAAAGAGGAATTCGGAAAAAGGATTTATTGCTATTGATGTAAATGACATTATTCTGACAAAATCCCCATACTTTATCAGCTAAAATATTGGCTTTATTCCCATCACGCTCTATGTATTCTATTTTGTCGCCCTCAATTAATTTGGTGTAAAAATCAAGTTGGTCTTTATCAATATCAGTAATAATTTTCTCTTTAGAAATGGGCCAATTGTGACGGAAATCGGTATAACTTAAATACAAGCCCTCGTACAAAATAAAATCCTTGGAATAAGCTACCGAATCGCCTTGCGAATAAAGCCTTGATACGAGGCTAAATAGGGTTATAAATAAGAGTGGGCGCATATTAGGCAAAGATGATTATTTTTTTTAATTTTATACGTATTAACACTTATCTGTATGCGCAATATCATTTACTTTTTATCATTTTTTGTGTGCTTGTCTGCTTATTCGCAGAAAAACGTAAGCAACTCCCTTAAAAGCAGAATTTACTTAAATGACTTTCCATCACAGAACTTTAATGTATTAATTCAGGGCGATATTCAAAAACTTATTGCTGCCGAAAAAACATTAGGTATTAAAGTAAAATATCACGCGGGTAATATTGCTTCGGTTAACGTTAATGTAGCAAGTATTACAGCTTTAATTGAAAGTAAAATTGCAACGTTTATAGAATATATTGAACCCCGCAAAAAAACAATGAATGACTCTATGCTTTTCCGTAACAGAATTAAGCCTGTAAAACTAGGAACCTCGCCTTTAACTGCTGCTTATGACGGAACAGGAATTATTGTAGGAATTATTGATACCGGAATTGATTTTGAACATCCGGATTTTAAAGATGCGTTTGGCAATACACGTATCAGTTATATTTGGGATCAAACGGTTTCTTCACCAACTAATATTCCAACACCATTTGGTTACGGACAAGAATGGACAGCCGCACAAATTACCGCAAGTTTATGTACACACAGCGACATGCCAAATTACGGTCACGGAACTCACGTAAGCGGAATTGCAACCGGAAACGGATTAGCTACAGGAACTCATGAAGGTGTTGCACCAAGAGCAGAAATTATTGTAGTTGCTTTAAGTTTCGGAATGCCCGGACCAACAATTGCCGACGCTGTTCAATACATTATTAATAAAGCAACAGCTGCCGGCAAACCTTTTGTAATTAATGCAAGTGTTGGAGATTATTATGGTAGTCATGATGGTACAGATACCGAAGCGAAATTAATTGATGCGCAAATTTCAAATATTCCCGGTCGTGCTATGGTAGCTGCTGCGGGTAATGGTGGGAATATTAAATTCCATACACAAAATAATGTAATTCCTGCCGATACCAACTTTACATGGATTACCAATGGAAACAGCACATTACATTACTGGATGTATGCCGATACAGCTAACATAAAAAATGTAAAATATTCGGTTGGTGTGAATCGTTCAACTTTTGAGGATCTTGGAAGAATTACTTTCAAAAATTACAATTATGGTTTCACTACAAAAACCGATACACTTAAATACAATAACAATCGTATTGGTTTAGTTCGTAGTTCGGCTAGTATAAATAGTTATGGTGTTTATGAATTATATCTTAGAATTACAGCCGATTCATTAAATTATTTGTGGCGTGTTGAAAGTAACGGAACAGGAAAATTTGATGCTTGGAACTTTGATTTCGTCTCAACAGCATTACCAACAAGTACTGTCTATCCGAAAATTGCAAAGTACACGATGCCTGATACAGTTCAATCGATGGTAAGTAGTTTTCAGTGTAGTGACGAAATTATTACTGTAGCAAACTATGTAAATAAAAAATCTTATTACGACGTAACTAATACATTACAAGTGACTCCTGAAACAGGCGGGCAATTAGCAATAAGCAGCAGTGCTGGTCCAACACGCGACAACCGACAAAAACCGGAAGTGGCGGCTTCTGGCGCTTGTATATTTTCGGCAATGGCATTAGGTATGCAGGCCGGGTTAATTAGTGCTGCACCTGCTGCAGTTGCGCAAGGAAGTTTTCATGTTATTGGGGGCGGTACATCAGCAGCATCGCCTGTAGTAACTGGTTTAGCGGCTTTGTTTTTACAAGCATTTCCTACCTACAATAACAAACAAATACGTCAAGCTATAATCAATTGTACTTATAGTGATGGTTGGACTGGTACTTTACCGAATTACAAATTTGGTTATGGTAAATTAGACGGCTTCAGTACTTTTACTTGTGCTTTAGCTTCTACCGGGATTGATAATCACAATTTAGTTTCTGACGCTACTATTTATCCAAATCCTTTTAATCAGGAAATAAAAATTAAATTAAAAGGAAACATAAAAGGTAATTTAAAAGTGTTTAATGCTATTGGTGAATTAATTTTTGAAGATAAAATAAATTCTGATGAGTATATTTTAAACAGAAAATTGATGCGCGCTGCCGGAGTTTATTTTGTAAATATAAAATCTGATAATTACGAAGACAATTTTAAAATAATTGCTGTCGACTAACAATGCGCGTTGCCTCTAATAAACTACAGGATTTAATTGCTTTTTACAAGACTGAACTTTCCTCTGTTTACGAACCGGAAGAAATTAATTCGTTGATACAACAAGCTTGTAAACATTATTTAAATTTTTCTCCCATTGATATTACCACTAGAAAGAACGAAAATTTAAATCAGAGCGACCTTTTAAAATTATACGATTGCTGTAAAGATTTAAAGAAAAACATTCCATTACAATATATTTTGGGTGAGACTGTTTTTTACGGATTAACTTTTAAAGTGAACCCGCACGTTTTAATTCCGAGACCTGAAACAGAAGAGTTAGTTGAACTAATTTTAAACGATTGTTTAAAGGGAAATGAAACCACT
The DNA here is from genome assembly GCA_018000995.1 of Bacteroidia bacterium. Lineage (GTDB taxonomy): Bacteria > Bacteroidota > Bacteroidia > B-17B0 > Aurantibacillaceae > JAHEYG01. The sequence continues at coordinate 40,907 of JAGNIU010000023.1, read as the reverse complement.
CTTGATATTTTAGATATTGGAACCGGCAGCGGATGTATTCCTATAACACTAAAACATAAATTACCGGAAGCCAATGTAGCGGCAATTGATATTTCTCAGGAGGCTTTACAAGTGGCTCAACAAAATGCTTTGCTGAATAAAACTACAGTTCTTTTTAACCAAAGTGATATCTTAAAACAAGAAGCTGAATACGTTTTGGATACTTATGATATTATAGTAAGCAATCCGCCTTACATTGCAAAAGCAGAAGCTTCGCAAATGCATGAGCGTGTAAAAAATAATGAACCTAATATCGCTTTGTTTGTTGAGGACAATGACGCTACGATTTTTTACAGAAGAATAATTGAACTTTGTAAATATCATTTAAACGCAGGAGGAAAATTATATTTTGAATTAAACCCTTTATTCGCCAACGAAATTAAACAGTTGGCAGAGAAAAGTAATTTATTTGAACAAGTTATTTTAATAAAAGATTTATCGGGCAATACCCGCTTTTTAAAAGCCATAAAACATGAATAGAATTTTAATCTTAATTAGCTTGAGTTTATTTCTAAGTTTAAGCTCACAAGTAAAAGTGGAGTTAAACCCCGACCCTGCTCCCGTTAACATCGGCGGTAAAAAACAATTAGACCACATTATTTACACGCAGTTAATTGTGCCACCAAAATTAATTTGGGTGGATGATAAATTAGTCACTATTTATTTTACTGTGACAAAAGACGGTAAAGCCATTGATCCGTTTTTTAAAGATAAATACGATGAATACTATCAAACAGAAAGTAAACGCATTTTAAACTTTTTATTATTTGAGCCGGGGAAAGTTGGTGGGATTAATGTAGATGCCTACGGTTCGATTACTATGGTATTTAACGGAGAGAAATACAAAGAGAGTTTAAAAGAACGTAAAAAATTAAAAAGTAATTTAACTAAAGCACAAGACAGTACATTCACCATTTACGAAGTCGCCGACAAATCGCCGGAATATTATAAAGGTGAAGAGGCACTTACTGAATTTATTTTAGAAAACATAGAATACCCAAGCGTTGCAAAAACACAAAACGTAGAGGGAACTGTTCAGTTAACATTTATAGTAGAAACCAATGGTTTTGTAAGTAACATAAAAGCCATTAAACAAGTCAATGCAGGTTGCACCGAAGAAGCTATTCGCGTTGTACAATTATTAAAATGGAAACCCGCAGAAAAAAACGGAAAATACGTACGTTATAAAGTAACCTATCCTATTACTTTTAATTTAAAGAACATTAATAAAGATAATTCAAGTGGACAGCAGTAGAATTTGGAGTTACGATTGACGAAGGACGAATTTGAAACATAAAAACTTCATTCCTCGTCAATCGGACTTCGTAACTCGTACTTATCTAATCTTCTTCGTAAAAATCAATTATCAAGCCATCTAGCGGACTAATTGAAACTACGCGGCGTTCTTCTCCAAAATTAAATACTACGGCGTCGCTTAGGTAATTTCCGTCTTCTTTAGTTAATTGAACGGTCTCTAATTTTTTTCCGATAACATCTTCCCACATTTTGGTGCCGGAAGCTACAACACCATAAACTTTTATTCTATCGCCGTGTTCTTTTTCTATTTCCTTTTTTTCGGCTGCATAATCGTAAGCAATTGCTTCCAGTCCGGTATTATCCATGTTACTGCAAAGTGAGAGTCGGTAATTATCGGTGAATAGAATTTCAAAAACATCAATCAGCTCAACAACATCATTTTTATTGATGGAGTTTTGCCATAAATAGCAAAGTATAGCTTTTACTTCCTTTCCTTCAGAGGCAATTAATTTTTTTAAGGATTCAGGGTCGAAATAGGGTTTTTCTTGTTGTTGGCTCATTGGGCAAAATTAATGAAAATATTACTATTCCTCCCTTAAACTTAAGCCCTATTTCCGCGTCAAACCTAATAAAATTGTATATTTGGTTATAGGCTTATGAAATCTGCATTAAATTATCTTTTACTCACCTTTTCTGCTTTAAGTTTATTGAGCAGTTGCGTTAACTACAAAAGGGGTATTACCGACGAAATTATTTTAAAAGATGAAAACTCTTTAACCGGCACCATCACCGAAAGTGATTCAACCAAATTAAAATTGAGAAAAATTGATGAATCTATTACTGTTATAAAGTGGGCCGACATAGACACCGTTGTAGGTAAGAGATTTAAAACTGTTTTTGTAGGTGCCAATTTAGGTTACTATAACATTCCTTATTTTTCTGTATTCCGTAATGAATCGATGAGTGGAAATGCTGCGGGATTTCAATTTAAAATCGGATATGCTTTAAGAAGTAACAATCTTTTTTACTTTACTCAACTTTTTTCTCCGGCTACACCCTATTCTATCACAAAAACCGGTTTGGGATACCAGCGTTATCTTGGTAAAACCACTTATTTAAAAAAATATTCCTTTTTTGTTGGTGGTGAATTTAATTTAATGAATGTTAAAAACAATAATGGTGCTCAAGCTACATTGGAACCATTTACCGGTTACGAATTAAGATTAGCAGCTCATGTGCGCGTTCATTTTAAGTTTGGCTTACAACTTAATCTCGCTAATAAAAATTCTTCCATTGGCTCTAATTTTAGTCTGGGCTTTCATTTTATGCGTAAGAATTTTAAGAAACGTTACAATTACTTGAATACACAACACCGTATTTACGGACAATGAAAAAAATAATTACTTACATATTTATTCTTTTTACTGCTAATTGCTTTGGGCAACCGGGCGCTATTGTGTTTAATGATTCTATCATTCATGAAATTCGCATTACAACTCCCTTAGCGGATTGGTTCACAACATTAGAAACAGATTTTAAAAACAACATCACTAATCCTGAATTGTATCCTGAAATATATCATCCCTGCGATGTTACTTTTGATGGTATTACTACTTACAGTTGTGGCTTCCGCGAAAAAGGAAATGCATCGAACACACTTGCTAATTTTGGAAGAAAGAATCCATTGAAAATAGCTTTTGATGAATACAATAACAATCAAACTTTTAATGGTCTAAAAAAATTAAACCTCAATATCTTCATTAACGATCCTTCCTTAATGCATGATGCGGCTTGCAATAAATTAATGCGCGATGCAGGACTAAACGCTTCACGCACTGCCTTTGCAAAAGTTTGGGTGAATGATGAATATATTGGTTTGCATTTAATGATTGAGAACGTTGATAAAACATTTTTGACATCAAAATATGGTAGCGGTATTAATAACGATGGCAATCTTTATAAAACCGATCGTGGCGCTTCTGTTCCACTCAATTGGCAGGGAGACGATAAACAAAAATATAAAGACCAAGGCATGAAATTGACAACCAATGAAGATGTTGATGACTGGACCGGCTTCATTAATTTTGTCGACTTTTTAAATAATTACAGTGGAGATGATTTTAAGCAGCAATTAGAAAATCGTTTTGATATTCACAGTTACTTAAAAGCTTTAGCAGTTGAAAAATGTGTTCGTAGTTGGGATAGTTATTGGGGCGGTGGGAATAATTACTATTTATACGAGCATCCAGATGGAAAATTCAGATGGATACCTTGGGATATGAACGAAACCTTCCAGGATATAAAAGTATTAAGTGGCACAACTATACTGGAAGGTTATTTGATTCCAACACCTCAAATTGATGAACGTCCGTTATTAAAAAAAATATTTCAATACGAAGACTATAAAAATGAATACCTGAGTTACGCTTGTGAATTTATTCAAACCAAATTTAATTTAGATAATTTGGGTCCCACTATTTTACGTTGGCATAAGTTAATTGATGAGACTTACAGAAACGACCCTAATCGTTTAAACTCTTATACTTCTTTTGAAAAATCACTTACTGAGGATAATGAAGATGTGGTTTCGATGACTAAATCTTCTTTTGTTTTACGGATTCGTTATCCCGGTATATTCCCTTTTATACAAATGCAACGCGAATGGGTGGTAAAACAATTAAACGCCTGGGAAAAATCGTGTGAGATTAAAAATACAGGACTTTATACTTTAAATGTATTTCCAAACCCTGCACATGATTATATTGAAATTAAAAATGAAGGTTCAGGTTTTGAATATGCGCAGTTTAAATTAATCAGCTCAACAGGAAACACATTTTACTTATCCCCTTTCGAAATCATGACAGGAACTACTTTCAGATTAGAATTAACCACTATCCCACCCGGTTTTTACCTACTCCTAAAACAAGATGGTGATGGAAGAATTGGAAGAGCAAAAATAATTATCGAATAATAATTAAACCTTTCTCTTATTTCTGAGTCAAAAGCATAGATACACAAGCTATGCCTTTTAACATTATAAAAACTGCTGTTTTTAATACCCTTGCACTAATTTTCAGCGTTTGTCTTACAGCAGTACTTCTGCCCTACTTAATTTATGATTTAATTTTTGGCGAGAATATTCCCCGCTAAAATTTTTGTAGTATTATTTTGTTAAACTTACTTTTCTGTAAACAAAACCTTCTTCTAATTTTATTTTTAAGAAATATATTCCTGAAGCATTAGTACCTAAATCTAGTTCCACTTTATTAGAGTTTATTTTACTTTCTGAATAAATTAATTTACCTGAATAATCTAAAATTTCTACACCCAATATAGTTTCACTACTATTACGTTTAATATTAATTTTATTAGAAGTAGGATTGGGAAATATTGAAATATCATCATCAATAGCGCTTAATTCATTTACTCCAATACCAAGTGGACATTTCACAACAAATTGTCCCATCATTCCATCATCTTCATGTGGCAACATATGGCAGTGGTACATATACTCTCCTGTTGAATCACAAAAAGTTTCGAATTTGGTAATGAATTTTACAGTTTGTCCGGCCGGAACTAACACCACATCTTTTCTACCTGTCATATTTGGTGGAGGAAGTAATCCGTTAATCTCTGTAATATAAAATTGTATATCGTGTATATGAAATGGATGTGCTATTGGCGATTGATTATCCAAAGTCCAAACTTCAATATTATTATACGGAATAGTATAATTTATAACATCCATATCAAAACTTACATTATTAATTAAAAACGGTCCTTGAATGGCAGTTGGCCCCATATTCACCGGCGAAAATTGCAGTGTTTTAAATGCATTCGCACTTCCAACTACCCATGGATTATTTACAATAAGCGTTGATGGTATTGTGGTAACAGGGGCTGTAGTTTGTGCCACAACACTAAATGTCATTATATTAAAGTTTGCTCCGTTTAAAATATTTGATGTATAGCCGGGAATTACCTGGCCCGGACCCATACCCGGCTGCAAAGCACCATAAATGGCATTCGGAAATTCAGAGGCATAACTCATTAAATTAATAGACTGCCCCACTTTACCTGCAAAATCAATTAAGATATCAGCTCGTTCGCCAGGTGCGAGTCTTAATCGTGTTAATGCAACCGGTGCATTTAATAAACCGCCATCAGTTCCTATTTGATGAAAAGTTAAGCTACCTTGAAAACCTATATTATAAACTCGTTCAGAAGATGCATTTAGTAATCGCAAACGAACAACTTGGGCGGGTGTGGGTAAATAACCTTTAACAGTTCCGTTTACCATCATCACGCTATCATAAGCATTATCAATTATAATTTGCTTAGTAGCGTCGAAACATTTTGATTGAATTACTAATGGAAAATCATCAATGCCATAACGACGAGGTAAATTCAGTTTTCTTTCTGTTGTATCACGAACAATAATTACACCCGCTGCACCTAAAGAAGCATGCATGTTCGTCATCATGTGTAAATGTGGATGATACCAATACATCGCAGCATGATCGCGTACTTTAAATTTTGGATTCCAAATTGTGTTTGGAGGAATTACTGTGTGGGGGCCTCCATCATTTTTTGCCGAAACATGTAAACCATGCCAATGAATAGTAGTGGTATCCATTAACTGATTGTTTACGTTCATGCTAACTGAATCGCCCTGGTTCAAAAATAAAGTTGGACCAAGATATTTGGCGTTAATCCCAAACGTATTAGTTACAAAACCCGTATAAAATACGTTTGTAGTGTCGTAAATATTTAAATTAAAATTGGTTCCCGAAATTGTATCCGGTATGGCTATAAGATTTTGCGACTTTAGGTTTTGATTTATTAAAACAAGAACGCCAAAAATTAGTAATAGTTTTTTCATAAGAGTATTATAAAATATAGTTTCGGTTTCAGAACTGAAAGGTAATAGAAACTCATTTGTTTCTTGGTAACAATTGTTACATAAATACCAGCCTGTTTATGAGGCTCTTATGATATATATCAGGCTCTGTTACCCAATTCAATTACATCGAGGTTTTTCATTTCTTTTCCGTCAATTTCCAACCTAACAACAGTTTTTACTTTATGAAAGCCATGAACTCCACAAGCTCCCGGATTTAGATAAAGTAAATTGTACACTTTATCGAACATCACTTTTAAAATGTGTGAGTGACCGCAAACAAATAAGTCAGGCTTTTCTTGTAGCATCATCTCCCTAACTTTAGGATTGTATTTTCCAACCGGTCCGGCAATATGTGTGATGTACACTTTCACATCTTCACAATTAAAAATTAAATGTTCTTGATAGGTTTTACGTAAATCTGTTCCATCAATATTTCCCCAAACAGCACGAAGTGGTTTTAGTTTTTCTATTTGTTTACATAAATCGTAATTACCAATATCGCCGCCATGCCAAACTTCATCAGCTTGTTCAATATACTTAATCAGCTTATCATCTAAATGACTATGGGTATCGGATATGATTAAGATTTTTTTCACGGTACAAGATAATAAACATTTGACTTCAATAACCTCATCCGTCGACCGTTGGTCGCCACCTTCTCCTGCAAGGAGAAGGGAAACTCGTTACAATAATCACATTTTGGCTTCGTTATCAAAGACTAATGAAGAAATTGCTAGATCATCTCGGAAGCAACTTACGCCGCCCCAGTTAAATATTTTTTTCTGATACACCCAAACGTTACCATCTTTAATAAGTACACGTTTAATTATAACAACGCCATTTCCATTAATAATCTCTTCTGTTAAACCTTGAGGGTACTTTTCCAACATAGCTTTAATGTGTTCTCCATTCCTTGCAGGAGCGGCTGCTTCGTTTGCTTTCTTTTTTAAATAGGAAGCGTCACTTTCATAAGTTAAGGCGTCCTCGTAAGTCTTTTTGATTGCATAAACATATTCCGGCTCTAATTTATCTGCCCTTGCAATAGCGTCTTTATATTTTTTGTCGTTACCCGGAAATTCGCGACTTATTGCTTTATTAATTGCTACAATTTGCGCTTTAGGATGGTTTTCATTTGGAAATAATTTCAAAGCTTCATAATAAGTATCTTCAGCATCAGTCCAAAGCTTTTTTGTCAATAAACTTTCTGCTAATTTTATTAAGGACTCATACTTTTCTTTTAACTCATCAACCTTTACTAAATCTTTTTTCAACGCTTCCTCGTCAGTTATTTCTTTTTCAATTGCCAAAAGTTTATATTTAGGGTATTGCTCACCCGACTTCAATACCGAAGCCTCAGTATAACGTTCTCTTGCAACAATCCAATTTCTTGAGTTAAATGCTTCATCACCTTTTCTTAAAGACTCTGCGTAATTTTCTTCTAGAGCTTTCGCGGCAAGCATTTGTTCAGCTTTTTTAGCAATCTCTTCCCGTTCCTTAAAACAATCACCAACCTTTGCCATTTGCGTTACCGGATATTTCTCAGCAGGCAACATAACCATTGCGCTATCGTACATTTTTTTTGCAAGCGTACAATTCTTGTTTTTCACAGCTTCATCACCTGCTTTATTTGTTTCGCAGAATTTGTCTATTAACTCCTTCTCCTTTGCCTCAATTCTTCCAACAATAGCCAATCCCTCTTTAGTGTACATTTCTTCATCTCCAAAATTATTTTCTTTTGGTATGTAAACAATCTTTGCAAGAGTTTGGTCTAAACCCGAATAATCTATTCCCGGTAAAGGCTTTGATAAAAGAAAACCTTCAATGTTTATACTAGGATTAATGTTGTTTTTTTGAATTTCTTCCGGAACGCCATTGGTGTTAATGTAAATCCTTTTTGTAAAACATCCCGCATAGGTTACCGTTAAAATATATTCGCCGTTTGCCGGAACAAAAATACTGAAGTAGCCTCCACCATCACTCACACTTTGATCAACCAGTGAATTTCCTTTAAAAAGTTTAATAACCGCGCCTCCTAAAACAGTTTCGTCTTTAACCGCCTTCGTATCTACAATATATTTACGGAAACCAATATGACTGGTTACTTTTAATGACCATTTTTGCGCGCTTACAAAACAAGCACACAACAAAAAGATAATTATGAAGCTTAGCTTTTTCATTTAATATAAAGGACAGAAAAACAGCGTAGGTTTAATGTTATGAAACAATAACTTCTAAACCATGACTTGTTAATTGTTAACCTCACCCTTCACGATAACCTCACCCTTCACGCTAAAGCGTGACGTCCTCTCCTATGAGGAGAGGGTTAATTCGTGTGCTAAATCGGAGAAATTCACGCCATCAAAATTACCGGAGCTCATCATTAATAAAACTGAGTTGTTCCATTTTTTTGATTTCAAATAATCTGTTACGGCTTTGCTATCGGTAAATACTTTTAAATCTTTTCGGGCAAATGCTTTTAAAACTTGCTCTTCACTTATCGGTTTCAATTTTTTATGAGCTATAGTATGAGGATTATAATATACAATAGCTTCATCGCTAGTATTCATAGCGCCATTGTATTCATTCAAAAACTCTTCAGTTAAACTACTAAACGTATGTAATTCCATACAGGCCACAATGTGACGTTTATCAAATTGTTGCTTTACAGCAGACGTTGTAGCTTTTAATTTGGAAGGAGAATGTGCAAAGTCTTTATAGAAATTAAATGTTTCGTTTTTGTAAACTAATTCTAAACGTTTGGCCGCCCCTTTAAAACTTTGAATAGCGTTATAAAATTGCTCGTCGCTAATCCCAACCTGATTACAAACTAATCGCGCGCCGGTTAAGTTCATTAAATTGTGATCGCCAAAAACTGAAAGTGGAATTTCTTTTCCGTTGACAAGTAAATAAGTTGTGCCATCCACAATTTTATTAGGAGGAACAGAATAACTTAATTTCTTAATATTATTTTTTCGTCCGGAAACCTCAGCCACTTTTACGAGTTCTTTATCTTCTGAACAATACACCAAACTTCCATTCGGTTCAATTAAATCGACAAACATTCTGAATTGCTCAACATAATTATCGAAAGTGGGAAACACATTAATATGATCCCATGCAATTCCGCTTAACAAAGCAATGTTTGGTTTGTATAAATGAAATTTCGGTCTTCTGTCGATTGGTGATGCTAAATATTCATCTCCTTCGATAACGGCAACTTTTGCTTCTTTAGTCAGCTTCACCATTGTATCAAAACCTTCCAACTGCGCACCCACCATGAAATCGGCATTGACTTTATTGTAATTCAGAACATGCAAAATCATTGCAGTGATAGTAGTTTTACCGTGACTACCTCCTATTACAATCCGTGTTTTCTCTTTCGTCGCTTCGTAAATAAATTCGGGGTACGAATAAATTTTAATACCGATTTCTTTTGCTTTTATTAATTCAGGATTATCGGCACGGGCGTGCATTCCTAAAATAATAGCATCAATGTTTTTATTTATTTTTTCAGGGAACCAGCCAATAGCTTCAGGTAACAATCCTTTTTTTGCTAAACGCGTTTTTGAAGGTTCATTAATTTCATCATCACTCCCGCTTACTTCATAACCCTTTTCGTGCAAAGCCAATGCCATGTTGTGCATCGCGCTTCCTCCTATTGCAATTAAATGTACTCGCATGTTTAAATTTTACACTAAGTAAAAACAAAAGCATAAAAAAAGGTCCTAACGGACCTTTATATTTTGCACAAAATGATGTTTACTAATTTTTCATCACTTTAACAGTGTAAGAGCCCGTGTTGGCAGCGTTATAAACTGTTTCGTAGATGGAGATATACAACATTCCGCTACTTTTTGCAGTGCCGCTGAATTTAGCTCCGGCTTTTAAAGTTTCAGTACTGGTATCTCCAATATGATAAACCACATTTCCGTACGCAGGATAAGTTACAGCGCCCTCATAATCTCCACCCGCAGCTGCAGGATATGTTGTTCCGTTTGTAGCTGTGTAGCTTCCGTCCGGTTTATATTTTTGATTACTTAAACTCGCTAAAGTCACTTCACCTGTTGCAGTGATTGTGAATTTTTGTCCTTGTTTTAATACGATACCTGTTTTTAACCAACCGCCATTTTGATTTCCGCTAATGTTTTTTGATGCAATCAATTTAAATGTATAATCACCAGAACCTGCAGGTGAAATTACAGATACATCAACACTCTTAATTTTTTCTTTTGGGATACTTAAATTTCCGTACTCCGTTTTGATATCCATCTTTGTAAAATTAAATGCGCCACCCATAGTGTAATTACCGTCAATCGTCACAATATCATCTACCTCAGCATTATCATCAATATTGTTAGCCGAATGTAATTCTGATAATAATCCATCAATAGTATACTCACCTGTATAAGTTGAGTTTTCGTCAATATTTTTTGGGTCTGATGAAAAATCATTAACAGCAGCGATTGCTTTCACACCTAATTTCAAAACATCAGCATAAGCACCTTTACGGGTTTCATCAGTTGTACCGTTGTTCATCATTTTTAAGTACGACATAGCTTTATCGTAAACCGCTTTATCTTTACCAATACCAACTTTAATGGTACTTACATTGGCTACTGGAATGGTTAATTTACCATAATTGGTTACTAATTCAACATCACCCATTGATGATGTTCCGGTAATTACGTTGCCGTCTAATAAATTTAATTTTAGTTCAACCGGTTTTTGTTGAGCTAATGCCGATAAACCGAATGTTAAGGTTATTGCTAATACTATTCTTTTCATGTGGGGTTATTTAGATTAAAGGTATAAATTTTATATTGAGATGAGGAAAGAATCTAAATTCCATAAAGACTTTATTATTATTTACGAATTACGATTGACGAATAACGAATAGGGAATTAAGAATTATTTTTTCGGGCGGTTTTTATTGAAGCAACGACTATTGACAGAAGTTCATTAGCTTCTTTATAGAGCACATCTAATTGCTTTTTGTCTTCAGGAAGCAATTCTTGTAAAATCTCCATAAAAAACATTGATTCGTCACATTCCTCTTCTACTATTTTAAGTTTATTAATGAAATCTGCGGGGGACTTAGCCCTAGAAGCAGCTCTATAATTAGCACCAACCGACATAGAAGCTCTTGATAGTTGATCACCTATTTGATAATAAGGACGACCATTTGGAATTCCTGTCAAATATTTAAGTACAGAAATCGAAAACAATTTAGTTCTGTCTTTTAAATTCTGCGGTTTCATATTAATCCTTTGCTAAACTATTAGTTAATCATAACTTTAACTTAATCTCGTACTTCGTCAATCGTAATTCCTACTTCTTTCTAGCGACTACCATCATTTCCTCTCCGATATTTAGGGCTGATAAGGTGTTATAAATGATGTTGTGAATAAACACAAAGAACTTCAATTGCCACATTGGTCTTGATGTAAATTTATTAAAGTACTGCTGTCTTTCTGATGCTTTAATTTCGTAATTGGCTTCCTGTGTTGTTTTGGCTTTGCTGGTTCCTTTTAATCTCTTTAATAACGGTAAAATGGTGTACATGATAAATAATTTCAACTCGAAAGATGATTTTATTTTTTCAACCTTATATCCGTGTTTCTCTAATAAAATAGTGATGGTTTTTTTGCTGAAATAATTAACGTGATCAAGTCCCATCATTTTCCAATCGTCTTTATATTTTTTTGCAAAGAAACTGTCAATTTGAGGCACTTGTAATACAAGAATTCCGTCAGGTTTTGTAACACGTGAACATTTTTCAATAAACGTATCGGCTTTATCAATATGTTCGAGCACATCCCACAAAGTAATCACATCAAACTTTTTAGTTTCATCCATCTCAAAAAAATCGATGTGTTCAACCTGCAATTTTAAATCATTCTTACAAAATAAATACGGCTGCTCCGAAATTTCAATTCCTGAAACATTGTAACCCATTTCGATGGCGGCTAACATAAAATGTCCCCAGCCGGCTCCTAAATCAAATAAATCTCCACTTGGTTTGTACTTTTTGATAAACTCTAAACGCAATTTATGTCGCTGAATTTTCACCCAGTTATTTCCTTGGCGGACAGCTTCAGTAACTTTTTCGTCTTTATAATTCCCGTAATCAATTTTCTTGCGATAGTACGGTGGGATAAAATAGAAACCACAAGTGTTGCAAGAGAAAACCTCAAATTTTTCTTTTGAATAAATTGGTGTAAATTGTTTTGGGTCGGAATTATTACAAACACAGCAACTGATATCTTCCAGTACCTCCGGTTTAACAGCAATAGAAGTCATTACGGTTTTGTTTCGTTTTCAAAAATTAATTCAGTAATAGCAGTTCCATCTCTGAAGAATGCTACACCACCCCAGCTAAATATTTTTTTCTGGAACACCCAAACATCATTATCTTTTACAACAACACGTTGAATAATTACAACGCCATTTCCATTAATAGTTTCTTCAGTTACACCCGGAGGATACTTTGCTAATAAAGCTTTTTTGCGTTCATCAACACCTGTATTAGCGTCGGAGTTTAATATTTTCTCGATTTCAGCTAAGCGACCCAAGGCATATGTATCTCCACCTTTCCATATTAATGCTTCTTCATATAATTTTTTTGCGGGTCTGTAGTTTTTAACATCAAAATTTTCATTAGCACGTTTTATGGCAGCATTATATTTATCTTCAGGTGTTGCAGAAGCAACAGTTGGGGTTGGTGCAACAGTTGGTGTTGGTGCTACCGTATTAGTAGCTGCAGCTTTAATAGCCGCTGCAATTTTATCTAAAGCCGAAAGTTTATCTTTTGGATATTGTTCGTTAGGCTTAATACTAAGTGCGGCAGTAAAACCGGCACGGGCGGTAGTCCAATCTTTTTTCGCGTAAGCATCATCACCTTTTTTAATAGCAGCATCGTACTTCGCATTTAATTCAGCCTCAGCTTTTGCTTTTGCAGCAGCATCCATATTTGCTTTTTCATCAATAATAGCTTTATCAATTGCCGCTAACTGATTTTTAGGATAAGCTTCTGACGGTTTGTATCCTAACGCTTCTTTATAACCACCACGTGCTGTTGGCCAATCTTTTTTAGCAAAAGCAGCATCTCCCACTTTAATAGCCGCTTGATATTTTGCATTTAATTCGGCTTCAGCTTTTGCTTTAGAAGCTGCATCCATATTTAATTTCTCATCTTCAATTGCCTTATCAATGGCAGCTAATTTATCTTTTGGATATTGTTCGGTAGATTTTATTCCGATAGCATCATTATAACCTGTACGCGCATTCGCCCAATCTTTTTTATTGAAAGCATCATCTCCTTTTTTTATGGCTGCTAAATATTTTGCTTCCAGTTCTGCTTTAGCTTTTGCATCGCCTTCACTTTTAGCTTTCAGTGCAGCTTCTTCAGCTAACGCTTTATCAATTAACGCAATTTGATCTTTCGGATACTTTTCTGCAGGCTTATACCCTAAAGCTTCGTTATAGGCAGATTTTGAACCTTGCCATGTTTTTGCAGCGAAGGCATCATCTCCCTTTTTAATGGCGGCATCATATTTTGCTTTTAGTTCAGCTTCGGCTTTTACTTTAGAAGCTGCATCCATATTTGCTTTTTCGTCGGCAATAGCTTTATCGATAGCTGCTAATTGATTTTTAGGATAAGCTTCAGTTGGTTTTATACCTAGCGCTTCATTGTATCCCGTGCGTGCAGTGGCCCATGTTTTTGTAGCAAAAGCATCATCACCTTTTTTTACAGCAGCTAAATATTTTGCTTCCAACTCTGCTTTTGCTTTAGCGTCCGCATCTGCTTTTGCTTTGGCATCAGCTTCGGCTTTTGCTTTGGCTGCTGCATCGGCTTCAGCTTTTGCTTTCGCAGCTGCTGCTTCGCCTTGTGCTTTATCAATTAGTGCCAGTTGATCTTTAGGATATTTTTCGGCAGATTTAATTCCCAATGCTTCATTATAACCGGCACGAGAAGTTGTCCAATCTTTCAAAGCAAAAGCTGCATCCCCTTTTTTTATTGCTGCCAAATATTTTGCTTCCAACTCGGCTTTCGCTTTTGCATCACCTTCAGCTTTTGCTTTAAGTGCAGCTTCATCAGCAATGGCTTTATCGATAGCTGCAATTTTATCTTTTGGATATTGTTCTGTTGGTTTTATTCCTAATGCTTCAGTATAACCAGCTTTTGCATTGGCCCATGTTTTTGTGGCAAAGGCATCATCTCCTTTTTTAACTGCAGCTAAATATTTTGCTTCCAATTCTGCTTTCGCTTTTGCATCACCTTCAGCTTTTGCTTTAGCAGCTGCTTCATCAGCAATAGCTTTATCGATAGCGGCAATTTTATCTTTTGGATATTGCTCAGTTGGTTTTAAACCTAAAGCCTCCGTATAACCTGCTTTTGCATTGACCCAAGTTTTCGTGGCAAAGGCATCATCTCCTTTTTTAATCGCTGCTAAATATTTTCCTTCTAATTCTGCTTTGCTCTTTGCTGCATTTGCTTCATCAGCTAAAGCTTTATCTATTGCTGCAATTTTATCTTTTGGATATTGCTCTGTTGGTTTTAAACCTAATGCTTCTGTATAACCTGCTTTTGCATTGGCCCATGCTTTGGTTGCAAAGGCATCATCTCCTTTTTTAATTGCTGCTAAATATTTTGCATCTGCTGCTGCTTTTGCATCGGCATCAGCTTTTGCTTTGGCAGCATCGGCTATTGCTTTTTCAATAGCTGCTAACTGATTTTTCGGATAAGTTTCTGCTGCTTTATAACCTAAAGCTTCGTTGTATCCTGCTTTTGCAACAGCCCAATCTTTTTTATTGAAACCATCATCGCCTTTTTTTATAGCTGCTAAATATTTGTTGTTTAAATCTTCTTCCGCTTTTTTCTTAGCAGCATCTTCAGTTGCTTTTTTAGCATCATCTGCTTTTTTCTTTTCCAAAGCTGCTAACTCCGCAATCGTTTTATCAATTTGTGCCATTTGAGCTTTGGGCCACGACTCATTTGGTTTTAAAGCTAAAGCTGCCTGATAAGATGCTTTTGCTCCTTGCCAATCATTTTTCTGAAACGCTTTATCACCCGCTTTTACTGCAGCTTGATAATTTGCTTCCATATCTTTCCGCTTATTTAACTCGGCTTGTTGTGCCGCCATTAAATTTTGTAAGCCACCCAACATTTGGTCGAGGTAATTTTTATCGTACTCAAAATTATCTTTAGTGGGATTGTAAGTGTATTTGTTTAATGGTTGATTGAGTAAGGAATAATCAACACCATCTAATTTTTCAAATAATGTTAAGCTGGCTTCAACAGTGGAAAATTTGCTCGTAGTTTTTTCATCAGGAACACCGCGAGTTGAAACAGCATATTTTTTTGTGGCCATTCCCGCTTTCGATACCATGATGGTATAATCAGAATTTAATGGTAAATCAAAAGCATATTTTCCTGTTCCGTCGGTAGTGATATTGTTTATGACTTTCCCTCCTGTATTAACTGCTACAGAAACACCGGGCATACCATTCCCCTTCAAATCAGTTACATAACCCTCAACGTGAAGTGGGAAAGTCTGTGTGGCAGTAGGCACTGCCTGTCCGAAACCAAGAAGTGTAATAAAGCTTAAATAAAATATAGCTAAAAGCCTGAAATTCATAAATTAACCTGTTTCCTAAAAAACATCTTAAATTTACAAAATTATCCTACACCGCAATGAGAAATAAAGCAACAATTAAGACTAATTCCGTTAATCTAAGTTATTGGGAGCTTAAGCATTATTTTAAGGGGGTAGATTTGATTGTGATTGGCTCGGGAATTGTTGGTTTAAACACTGCTATTTACTTTAAAAAAAACAACCCAAAAGCCAAGGTTTTAGTCCTGGAAAAAGGCATTTTACCTGCCGGGGCCAGCACCAAAAACGCTGGTTTTGCCTGTTTTGGGAGCCCAAGTGAGTTATTGAGTGATCTTAAAAAAGTGTCAGAAGAAACAGTGTGGGAAACGGTGAAAATGCGATGGGATGGCTTAAAGCTATTACGCAAAAATCTTGACGATAAAAACATTGGCTTTAAGCAACACGGAGGGTTCGAGTTATTTAATACAAAAGGGCAATTCGACAATTGTAACGAGTCTGTTTTTTATCTAAACAAAAAAGCAAAAGAATATATTGGCAGAAAAAACGTGTACACTTCGGTAAATTCACAAATAAAATCGTTTGGTTTTAAAACTGTAAAAGGAATGATTTTGAATTCGGAAGAAGGTCAGATTGATACTTCTAAAATGTTTAATGCCTTATTACAATTAGCACAAAAAGAAAATATTTCCATTTTAAACGGGGTTGATATCACCAAAATTTCTGACACAAAAAGTGGTGTAGAACTTCAGAGCAATCTTGGTGTTTTTAAGAGTAAAAAAGTAGTTGTTGCTGTAAATGGTTTTGCTAAAGAACTTCTACAAATAAAAGATGTTGCACCGGCAAGAGCACAAGTATTGATTACAAAACCAATTCAAAATTTAAAGGTAAAAGGTACTTTTCATTATGATGAAGGTTTTTACTATTTCAGAAATATTGACGACCGAATTTTATTTGGTGGCGGAAGAAATCTCGATTTAAAAGGAGAAACCACAACACAAATTGCGGTTACGCCAAAAATTCAAAACCAACTGGAAACTCTCTTAAAAACAGTCATAATTCCCAACCAAAAATTTGAAATTGAACACCGTTGGGCGGGAATTATGGGAGTTGGCGCCGAGAAAAAACCAATCATCAAACATTACTCCCCCAACGTAGTTTGTGCTGTACGCATGGGCGGAATGGGTGTTGCTATTGGTAGTTTAGTAGGGAAAGAAGCTGCTAAATTAATTGCAGATTAATTTCCCATTTGCGCTACAGCTTGAATTACATCGTGTTTAGTGATGATATGAGTGTTTCCACCTAAATCACGCATCAACACAGCGTTGTTATCCTTAGTAATTAGTTTAGAAATTTCATCAATAGTACACTGAGAATCTACAATCGGAAATGATTTCTGCATTAAACTCTCAACACTCTTTCCTTTAACATCATTCGATTCGATTAATTTCGAAAACAAATAACTATCGTTTAAGGAACCTACAAACTCTTTTCCTTTTGTTACCGGAATTTGAGAAATACCAAATTTATTCATTAACGAAAGCGCATCACTTACTGTAGAAGCTGCATCAACAGTTACTAATTTTTGATTTTTGTGAGATGAAATTAAATCTAATGCTTTTGGTTTGCTGATTTGTAAGAAACCTCTATCGCGCATCCAATCATCATTAAACATCTTTCCTAAATAACGCGTGCCGTGGTCGTGAAAAATAATTACAACTACATCACCTTTCTTAAATTTATCTTTCATTTGCATTAATCCTGCTAAAGCAGAACCTGCACTGTTACCAACGAAAATTGCTTCTTCACGGGTGATACGACGAGTCATAATCGCCGCTTCTTTATCCGTTACTTTTTCAAAATGATCGATAATATTGAAATCGACGTTCTGAGGTAAAAAATCTTCTCCAATTCCTTCTGTGATGTAAGGATAAATTTCATTCTTGTCTAAAATTCCTGTCTCCTTATATTTTTTAAATACTGAACCATAAGTATCAATACCTAAAACTTTAATGTTCGGATTTTTTTCTTTCAAATATTTTCCGGTACCACAAATGGTTCCGCCTGTTCCTACTCCAACAACCAAATGCGTTACTTTTCCGTCAGTTTGATCCCAAATTTCAGGACCTGTTTGTTCGTAATGCGCAACGGAGTTACTTGGATTATCGTATTGATTCGGTTTCCATGAATTTGGAATTTCATTTACTAATCGTGAAGAAACTGAATAGTAAGAACGTGGATCTTCAGGGTCAACATCAGTTGGACAAACAACAACTTCTGCACCGAAAGCGCGAAGAGCGTCTACTTTTTCTTTACTCTGTTTATCAGTTGTTGTAAAAATACATTTGTAACCTTTAATCACAGCGCCGATAGCTAATCCCATACCGGTATTTCCACTGGTGCCTTCAATAATTGTTCCGCCCGGTTTCAAACGACCATCTTTCTCAGCATCTTCAATCATTTTGATCGCCATTCTATCTTTGATAGAGTTACCCGGATTAAAGGTTTCCACTTTAGCGTAAACATCACAAGGTAAATCTTTAACAATGCGATTCAATTTTACCATTGGTGTATTGCCAATTGCTTCAATAATATTTTTACAAACTTTCATGTTAATTTATTAAGTATGCAAAAATAGAAAATACCTCTGAAACGTAGGCAAGATTTATTAAGTGGTTACAAACAAAAAAGCCGCTTCGGTGAGAAACGGCTTTAATTTTTAATTTTTATAATCTTATTGAGATAAAAGAGCTCTTGAAATTACAATACGTTGTACTTCACTGGTTCCTTCATAAATCTGAGTGATTTTTGCATCACGCATTAAACGTTCTACATGATATTCTTTCACATAACCATAACCGCCATGGATTTGAACCGCCTCTGTAGTCACCCACATAGCTGTTTCGCTGGCGTAAACTTTTGCCATCGCACTTTCCTTATCCATTGGTAAATGCTGATCCTTTAACCAAGCTGCACGGTAAATCAATAAACGCGCACATTCAATTTTAGTAGCCATATCAGCTAACTTAAACTGAATTGCTTGATGTTGAGAAATTAATTTTCCAAATGCCTTACGTTCTTTCGAATATGCTAAAGCTAATTCATAAGCACCACTTGCAATTCCTAATGCTTGAGAGGCAATTCCAATTCGTCCACCACCTAAAGTTTTCATCGCGAATTTAAAACCAAAACCTTCTTCACCTATACGGTTTGCTTTTGGCACTTTCACATCAGTAAACATTAATGAATGCGTATCACTTGCGCGAATACCCATTTTATTTTCTTTTGGACCAACCACAAAACCGGGCATGCCTTTTTCAATGATTAAACAGTTGATGCCTTTATGGCCTAATTCAATGTTAGTTTGAACCATTACTAAGTAAATAGAAGCTGAGTTGCCATTGGTAATCCAGTTTTTTGTGCCATTTACTAAATAATGATCGCCTTTATCGATTGCAGTTGTTTTTTGTGATGTTGCATCACTTCCCGCTTCAGGTTCTGATAAGCAAAATGCGCCTATTTTTTCCCCTTTAGCTAAAGGCACTAAATATTTTTGTTTTTGTTCTTCGTTTCCAAAATTTTCTAAGCCCCAACATACTAACGAGTTGTTTACACTCATTACTACACTGCAAGAAGCATCTACCTTCGAAATTTCTTCCATTGCTAAAACGTAAGAAATAGCGTCCATTCCACCACCGCCGTATTTCGGGTCTACCATCATGCCTAAAAATCCTAACTCAGCCATTTTTTTAATTTGCTCAGTCGGAAATTTCTGTAGTTCATCACGCTCAATAACACCCGGCTTAAGTTCGTTTTGTGCAAACTCACGGGCCGCTTTCTGAATCATTAAATGTTCTTCGGTAAGTTGAAAATGCATGGGGTCGTAATTTTATATTAATGCTTATTTTTTGTAACCTTGCAAATATAAGCTTATATGCCATTTTTGGTGCTTTTTTTTTATGAATTTGTTTAAATAGTTTTAAGTTTTTAAAGTTTGTCAAAATCAAGTAAATACACAATCATAGGCCTCATGAGCGGCACCTCGCTCGATGGTTTAGATATTGCACTTTGCGAGTTTGAAGGCTCAGATAATAACTTTAGTTACAAAATTCTGAAAGCGGAAACCATTTCTTATACAGCCGATCAAAAAAATAAACTCCGCTCCTTACCCTATTTAAACGTTGAAAATTATTTCAAACTTCATCATCAATTAGGGAAATTTTTTGGGAAAGAAGTGGGGAAGTTCACTAAAGGAATTACAGAAAAACCATTGGCTATTGCATCACACGGACACACCGTTTTTCATCAACCCCAAAAAGGTTATAGTACACAAATTGGGTGTGGCGCTGCAATTGCTGCTTATACCAACACAACAACTGTATGTGATTTTAGAAGTTTAGATGTGGCTTTACAAGGACAAGGCGCGCCCTTAGTGCCCATTGGAGATAAATTACTATTTGGACAATACAAAAGTTGTTTAAATATTGGCGGTATTGCAAATATTTCGTTCGATAAAAATGATTCGCGGATTGCATTTGATGTTTGTTTTGCCAATATGGCTCTTAATCATTTTGCGCAATTATCGGGTAGCGATTACGATAAAGATGGTAATTGGGCTAAACAAGGAAGTTTTAACGAAGATTTATTTAACGCCCTAAATAATTTAGAATTTTTCAAACTAAAAACAGCAAAATCCATTGGCAGAGAATATTTTGAAAGTGAATTTTTATACACCATCGAGAAATTTAAATTACCTGTTAATACTGTTTTAAATACTTTAGTAAATCACATTGCTTTTCAAATTGGATTGGTTTTAAATGAAAATAATTTAGATGATGTTTTTATTACCGGCGGTGGCGCACATAATACATTTTTAATTGAAGCCTTAAAAAAATATTATATGGGAAAAATCATTATTCCTGATAACATTACCATCAATTACAAGGAAGCTCTTATTTTTGCTTTCCTTGGTTATTTAAGATTAAACGAACAGACCAACACATTAAGTTCTGTCACCGGCGCAACACAAAATTCGGTTGGCGGCGCAGTGTATTTAGCAAAACAATAATTATGGCAGCAGTTTGGGTATTTTTAGGTGGTGGAATTGGAAGTGTTCTCCGCTATTTTTTAGGAGTTGCGTTTTCTAAATCAACTTTATCTTTACCTATTGCTACATTATCAGCAAACTTAATTAGTTGCTTAATTTTTGGTTTATCGATATGGGCTTTTAATTCCAAATTGCAAAGCAGTCCGAGTTTAAAATTCTTTTTATTAACAGGTATTTGTGGTGGATTAAGCACCTTTTCGACCTTTAGTTACGAGACTTTTGAATTGCTAAAACAACAGAATTATATGTGGGCATCTGCTAACATCTTACTAAGTGTTTTATCATGTGTTCTTATTTTTTATATCTTTATAGGTAAATTATCCTAAACTATGCGGAAATTACTTTTATTACTGATTCTCGTTCTATTTTCGCAAACCATTGCATTTTCTCAAATTAAACGCTATTTACGTAAAGCAGCTCATGCTACTGATAACGGGCGTTTAGATAAAGCCCGTGAATACTATTTAAAAGCGCTTGCTATAGATAAAGATAATTACAGTGCTAATGTTGGATTCGGGGTAACACTTTCCGAATTTATGGATCAACCCGAAGAAGCTCTTCCGTATTTACAAAACGCGTACCGCCACACTCCAAAAGATACATTGCCGGATTTACTATACGCACTCGCCAAATGCTACCAACATTTTGGAAATTTTACGGAATCGATTAAGTTTTTGGATATGCTTAGTGGCGCCGTTTCTCTTGATGAGGACGATAAATTATTTCAATTAGATTTAAAAAAACGAAGAGAAGATTGTGTTTACGCTATGGCAAATACAACCAATACTAATCCAAAAGACTGGTACGTAGTTAACTTGGGATCAACTGTAAACTCAAAAACTCCTGAATATGTTCCCGTAATTACGCCTAACAACGAATTGCTTTTTACTTCTAAACGACAAGATGATAAAAAAGAAAAAATAAGCGACTTAGACGGAAAATATTTTGAAAGCATGTATTTGAGTCAGACCGAAAACGGAAAATTTACTGCGCCTCGCCGTTATACTGTTCCCGATTTATATTTAAGTTCAAAATTCCGTAAACACCACGAATCAGTTATTTCTATGTCGCCCGACGGAAAGAAATTATATGTTTACCGTGACAATAAAATTTTTGAGATTGATATGGATAATTTAAAGAAGGAGAATCCTAAAAAATTATCGAAGAGTATCAACTTCGCGTATTATCAAAATCATGCTTACATCAGCAAAGATGGAAAAACTCTATTTTTTACCAGTGAAGCTAAAGGTGGTTATGGTGGTGTTGATATTTACAAATCAGAAAAAGTTGGTGATGGTGTTTGGGGTAAACCTGAAAATTTAGGGCCAAATGTAAATACAGCCTATGATGAAGACGCTCCTTTTTTAACCGATGACGGACAAACTTTGTATTTTGCTTCGCGTGGACATCCCGGTTATGGAAATTTTGACATTTACAAAACCGTTTTAAAAGATGGCAAATGGGATAAGCCTGAAAATTTAGGTTTACCAATAAATTCACCCGCTCATGATATTTTCATGGTACAAAACAAAGATGGTAACATTGGTTATTTTTCTTCGGGACGCAAAGGTGGCAAAGGGGATATGGATATTTATAAAATCAATTATCTCTCTAACTTAAACAAAGAATGTACAACGTTTAATGATAACGCTATCACACTTTCAACTAACATCATTAACGAAAAAGAAAACGAATATAATTTTAAAGCGGCTTATCCTGAATATTACAAAGTGTTACAATCTGGTTGGAAAGTAAATAATGAAACTGCAACGGGCAAAGACAATATTTTAGATTACAAATTTGCAAAAACAGGAGATTACACTGTGCAATTTAAAGTGTTTGCATATTGCGATACTTGCGTTGAACCGATGATTAATTGTAATACCACAACTGTTACCATTAAATCTTCAAAGCCTGATGTTGTAGTTGATAATAACGCTGCGATTTTAGCGGCTCTAGAAAATTATCACGGTAAGTTAAGCGCCGAACAATTAAAAGCATTAGGGTTTGATTTAGCGCCGCTACGTTTTAACTTTAACGAATCGGGAGTGCGTGAAGATGCACAAACTACTTTAAATAAAAATTTAGAGATTTTAAAGAAGCATCCTGAATTAAGAATTGAGATTTACGGTTATGCCGATACACAAGGTAAACCCGGTTACAATAAAAATTTATCAGGAAAACGTGCTGCTAATGTAAAATCATATTTATCTAAAAACGGCTTAAGCAGCAAACAGATTATTAAAACCGTTGGCAAAGGAGATACCGAACTATTAAACAATTGTTTAAACGGCGAAGATTGCGGCAAGGAAGAAAACGAAATGAATCGTCGCGCCGAGTTAATCATATTCAAAAAGTAATATGGACTTTAAAAACCGAAAGGATTTAGTTTTCATTATCCTCGCCGGATTTTTTGTCACCAACGCTGTGGTTGCCGAACTCATCGGCGGAAAACTTGTTCAATTTTTTGGTCTCTTTACACAAAGCATTGGTATTATTTTATGGCCTGTTGTTTTTGTTCTCACAGATTTAATTAACGAGTATTACGGGAGAAGCGGCGTTCGCAAACTAACACTAATTACGGTTGGTTTAATTATTTACACTTATATTTTAATTACTATTGCCATTAATTTAAAAGCAGTGGGCTTCTCCCCTGTTAATGATTCTGTTTTCCAAACGGTGTTCGGACAAAGTCAGTGGATTATTGTTGGAAGTATTTGTGCGTTTTTAACTTCACAGCTCGTTGATGTTTGGGTGTTTTGGAAATTACGAAATGTAACGGGCAAAAAAATGATTTGGTTACGCGCTACGGGAAGTACTTTAATTAGTCAGTTAATTGATACATTTTTAGTTCAGTTTATCGCTTTTGTTATTCCCGGCAAATGGTCGATGGGCGATTTTGTTGTTAACGCAGCTTGGGGTTACGCTTTTAAATTATTAGTAGCTGTAGCGTTAATACCGTTAATTTATTTAGGACATTTCGCTATAGAAAAATATTTAGGGAAAAATGAAGAAGCTACATCTTAAAAAAATATTATGAACCAATACGCAATAGCAATACACGGTGGTGCGGGAACAATCCTCCGCTCGATAATGACACCCGAAAAAGAAATAGCTTACAAAAAAGCTTTGGAAGATGCTATTCTTGCAGGAGAAACCATTTTAAAAAAAGGCGGTAGTTCATTGAACGCCGTTGAAAATGCAATCCGTACTCTTGAAGATAATCCTTTGTTTAATGCGGGAAAAGGCGCTGTATTTACTCACGATGGTAAAAATGAAATGGATGCGAGCATCATGACAGGAAAAGATTTAATGGGAGGCGCTTGTGCCGGAGTTCAGAACATAAAAAATCCAATTTCTTTAGCGCGTGCCATCATGGAAAAATCTGAACACGTGTTTATGGCCGGATTAGGTGCGCAGGAATTTGCTAAGAAAAATAACATTGAGTTTATGCCCGATGATTATTTTTTTACAGAAGCCCGCTTCGAACAATTAAAAAAAGCAAAAGAAACGGATAGCATCGTCATGGATCACAACGATGAGAAAAAATTCGGAACCGTTGGTGCTGTTGCGTTGGATTTACAAGGGAATTTAGCGGCAGGCACATCAACAGGTGGCATGACTAACAAAAAACACGGTCGCGTTGGCGATACACCTATTCTCGGAGCAGGAACTTATGCCAACAATAACACTTGCGCCATTTCTTGTACCGGTCACGGTGAATTTTTTATCCGCTCTGTTGTCGCTTATGATATTTCGTGTTTAATGGAATACAAAGGTTTATCCTTAAAACAAGCTTGCGAAAAAGTAGTGATGGATAAATTAGTGAAGATTGGTGGCGAGGGCGGCTTAATTGCTTTGGATACTAAAGGAAATATTGAATTACCATTTAATTCCGACGGCATGTATCGCGCTTCCAAAAAATCCGGTAACGATATTTACATTGGCATTTACAAAGATTAAGCCTATCCGATTTTTGGTGCAGGCTTGAAATGATCGATGATTAGTTTTTTGGTTTTCAAATCAAAATGATCGTGAATCGACATCACATGTACAATTAAATTTTCTATTGA
The DNA here is from genome assembly GCA_018000995.1 of Bacteroidia bacterium. Classification (GTDB taxonomy): domain Bacteria; phylum Bacteroidota; class Bacteroidia; order B-17B0; family Aurantibacillaceae; genus JAHEYG01. Next base: position 15,917 of record JAGNIU010000023.1, on the reverse strand, counting down.
TACAGGTTCGCCCATTTCAACTTCTGTCATGTTGGTATTACGCATGTGAGTTCCATCCACCAAAATAATTAATCCCGAACCAATAGCTTCCATCATATACCCTTCTGTAATTAACAGCCCTGTATCTTCTCCTAAACCAATTCCTAAATTAATGGGGTTACTGGCACAAGCGTACATCAAACGACCAATTCTTCCACGTTGTACAAAATGCGTATCTATAATTACGTTATTAATAAATCCTAAACCTCCGGTAATTTTTACTTCGCCCTTTAATAATGCACCGTGACTACTTCCTTGATAAATCATGTTATTAGAGCTGGCAGCAGCACCTGCTGATGTTCCTGAAATTACAAAATCTTCATTTTCGTATTTCTCTAATAATAAATGATGAAATGCCGTGCCACCAAAAATAGAAGTCAAACGCAATTGATCACCACCGGTAAACATAACCACATCCGCTTTTTTTAAGCGCTCAACATTTTCAGGAGAGTTGGCTTCATCTCTGGTTTTAATATTTAAAACTCCAACATTTAAAACATCTAGATTTTTGAAAGCGTTTACATACTCCTCACCTACTTCAACCGGAATACTGGAAGCAGTAGTAATAATTTCGATGCGCGATAAATTATTTTTGGCAGATACTTTAATAATCTTGTTTAGAATTCCTTCTTCAAAAAATTTCAATTTTCTGGTTAAATCTTCGGGCGATTCAGAAAAGCTTCCTTTATCAACCGAACCTCCGATTATTATCAATTTACCTTTAGGAACTGCCATGTTATCGTATTTTCTACAAATCTACCCTAATCACCCTTAATATTAACCAAAAATTGATATAAATCTTAGCTTATTTTAAACAGTAAATTGTTTAGAAACTATATTAGTTTTATCTTGATAAACTTTACAAAACCCTGTCCTATGAAGATTATAGATGTTAGAGCCCTACGTGGACCAAATTACTGGTCGAATTACCGCAAAAAATTAATAGTAATGAAATTGGATTTGGAAGCGATAGAACAATCGCCTACCAATGAAATTCCCGGATTTTTAGAGCGTTTACAAAAGATGTTCCCAACTATGAAAACGCACCGTTGTTCGAAAGATCATGAAGGCGGTTTTTTTGAGCGTGTGAAAGAAGGGACTTGGATGGGGCACGTTATTGAACACATTGCTCTCGAAATACAATCTTTAGCAGGAATGGAAGTCGGTTTCGGAAGAACCAGAGGTACAGGAACAAAAGGAATTTACAATGTTGTTTTCTCTTATATGGAAGAGAAAGTTGGGATTTACGCCGCAAAATCATCGGTTAGAATTGCAGAAGCATTAATTGAAGGAAAAGATTACGATTTAGCTGCTGATATTACACAAATGCGTGAAATTCGTGAGAAAGATCGTTTCGGTCCAAGTACCGGCTCTATTGTTGATGAAGCTGTGGCTCGTGATATTCCTTATATCCGTTTAAATTCAGAATCATTAGTGCAATTAGGTTACGGAAAAAATCAAGTTCGTTTCCGTGCTACTATGACAGACAGAACAAGTTCTATAGCAGTAGACTTAGCGAGTAATAAAGACGAAACCAAGCGCATGTTGATTGATGCGGCTATTCCTGTTGCAAAAGGAAGATGTATTTCAAATATAGAAGATTTAGAAGATGCTATTGCAGATATTGGTTTTCCATTAGTGTTTAAACCTTTGGATGGAAATCACGGAAAAGGCGCTTCTATTAATGTAAAAACATTAGAAGATGCAAAAGCAGCTTTTGATCACGCGAAAAAATATTCAAGAAAAATTATTATAGAGAAATTTATTGCCGGATATGATTTCCGAGTTCTTGTTATTAATCACCGTTTCATTGCAGCAGCTTTACGCGAACCTGCACACGTAATTGGTGATGGTAAATCAACTATACAACAATTAATTGATAAGGAAAATAAAGATCCTCGTCGCGGTTACGGTCACGAAAATGTTTTAACTGAAATTAGTATTGACAGAGAAACATTAGAGCAACTCGCCAAAAGTAATTACACTTTAGAAACTATTCTCAAAAAAGAGGAGTTGTGTTATTTAAAAGGCACAGCTAATTTAAGTACAGGCGGAACATCTACAGATGTAACCGACATCATGCATCCTACTAATATTTTTATTTGCGAGCGAATTTCCCGTGTAATTGGATTAGATATTTGTGGTATTGATATCATGGCGCAAAATTTAAGCGAGCCATTAGAAATTACAGGTGGTGTTGTTTTAGAAGTGAATGCTGCACCCGGATTTAGAATGCATTTAGCTCCGGCAAAAGGATTGCCACGTAACGTTGCTGCTCCGGTTATTGATATGCTTTATCCTCCTGGAAAAAGCTGCCGTATTCCAATTATTGCCGTTACAGGAACTAACGGTAAGACCACAACGACACGTTTAATTGCCCACATTGTAAAAAATAATGGATACAGAGTTGGTTTCACTACTTCTGATGGTATTTACGTTCAAAACTCAATGCTTACCAAAGGTGATACAACCGGTCCGGTAAGTGCTGAATTTATTTTAAAAGATCCTACAGTTGATTTTGCAGTATTAGAAACAGCCCGTGGAGGAATTTTACGCGCAGGTTTAGGTTTTGGAAGATGCGATGTTGCAGTTGTGACTAATATACAGGAAGACCATATGGGTTTAATGGATATTAATACGCTTAAAGACATGGCCAATGTAAAAGGCGTTGTGGCTAAGAGTGTAAAACGCGATGGTTATGTTGTTTTAAATGCAGATAACGAATATTGCGCCGGAATTTCTAAAACTGTTGATTGTAACGTTGCTTATTTTAGTCTGGATGAAAATAATCCAATCATAAAAGATCATTGTAAAAAAGGTGGCATTGCTGCTATTTACGAAAACGGATTCATCACCATTAAAAAAGGCGACTGGAAATTCAGAGTGGCGAAAGTGACGACTATACCATTAACTTTTGGTGGCAGAGTTACTTTTATGATTTGTAATGTATTAGCTGCAACATTGGCAACCTATACTTATGGATTTACTATCGAAGATATTAAAATGAATTTAGAAACATTTATTCCTTCCGCCTCTCAAACGCCGGGACGAATGAATATTTTCGATTTCAAAGAACATAAAGTACTTATTGATTTTGCGCATAATCCGGATGGATTCAAAGGAATAAAAGAATTTTTATCCACGATTGAATCAACATCTAAGATAGGTATCATTACAGGTACCGGCGACCGACGTGACGAAGACATCCGTGAAATGGGAAAGATCTCAGCCGAAATGTTCGATCATATTATTATTCGTCAGGATAAATTTTTACGTGGCCGTGAAGCAGATGATATTGTAAGATTATTAGTAGAAGGAATTAAACAAGCTGACCCAAACAAATCTTACGAATATATCCCTAAAGAAATAGAAGCCTTAAAGCATGCCTTAGATACAGCTAAACCCGGATCGTTCATTACCGCGTTAAGTGATGTGATTGATAATGCTATAACTGTTGTTCAATCGTATTTAGATAAAGAGAGAGGATTGTAATTTTTAGCAAAAGTGTAAATTTGTAAAAGTTATGGTAACCACCACCTTCTTAATATTTATTCTTGGTGTTTCTTTGTACTGTTTTTATGACAGAACGGTGATGTACAAATATTTGTTTCATCCCTACTCTATTAAACGAAACAATGAGCATTATCGTTTTTTAACCCACGCTTTTATTCATGGTGATACGATGCATTTATTTTTAAATGTATTTTCGTTATGGATGTTTGGTTACGCTGTTGAGGATGTTTATTATGTAGAATTATTTTTACAAGACCCTTATAACCCAACCGAAGAAGATCGTATTCACGCTATTAAAATGGCAAAACTCGCTTACATAGGTTTATTTACAGGTGGGATTTACGCTGCATCCATAACAGAATACTTTAAAAATAAAAATAATCCATCCTATTCATCATTAGGTGCGAGTGGTGCTATTGAGGCAATCATTTTTTCTTTCATCATTATTCAACCATTCCAAACACTTTATTTATTTGTGTTACCAATGCCGGCTTGGTTATTAGGAATAGTTTTTTTAGTAGGAAGTTATTATTTAAGCAAACGCAAAACCGGCGACCCTGAAACTGATCGTGTTGGTCACGAAGCTCATTTTTGGGGGGCAATCTTCGGCGTAGTTTATACAATTGCTTTAAAACCAAGTTTGGTTACAGAATTATTTGCTAAAATTTTTTAGTATTTTAGAATTAAAATTACAAAGGTGAAAATTACATTCTTAGGCACAGGCACATCACAAGGCGTACCCTTAATTGGTTGCACTTGTAAAGTTTGTACATCGTCTGACAAAAAGGATATACGCCTGCGTTCTTCTGTACTGTTTGAACATAAAAACACAAACATTGTTATTGATACCGGTCCCGATTTCCGACAACAAATGTTGCGTGAGAAAGTCACCAAGTTAGATGCTGTTATTTTTACACACGAACATAAAGACCATACGGCAGGATTAGATGAAGTGCGTGCTTTTAATTTCATTAATCAAATGGTAATGCCTGTTTATGCAACGGAGCGTGTTCAGGAAGCCTTAAAAAGAGAATTCGCTTATATTTTTGCAGATTTGGATTATCCCGGCATTCCAAAAATAAAATTACATACTATTAATGATGATACTTTTGTAGTTGGTGATATGCAAATTCAACCAATCAACGTTTTGCATTACAAATTACCTGTAAAATCGTTTCGTGTTGGCAACTTCACTTACATCACCGATGCTAATTTCATTAGTCAGGAAGAAAAAGAAAAGATAAAAGGTTCAGAAATTATTGTGATAAATGCATTACGCCGCAACGAACATATTTCTCATTTCACATTTCAGGAAGCAATTGATTTAGCTAATGAATTAGGAGCGAAAAAAACGTATTTCACCCACATCTCTCATCAATTAGGACTTCACCAGGAAGTAAATTTAGAATTACCAAGTCATATTGAATTGGCTTTTGATGGGTTGCAGATTGAAGTGTAATGTCAGTTCGAGCGTAGTCGAGAACTTTCAGCAACGTCTCGACTACGCTCGACGTGACAGACTTTACGCTTGCGCCGTTGGTCCGCCGAAACTTAAAGGCAGAGCATTCAAATCAGAATCTTTTATTTTACCGTGCACTTGTTCGAAACGCTGAACGTTATCATTCAAAGCTTTTACCAAACGTTTTGCATGTTGTGGTGTTAGTACGATACGAGATTTTACTTTTGCCTTTGGTACGCCCGGCATCATTTTAATAAAATCAATTACAAATTCACTTTGCGAGTGCGTGATGATAGCGAGGTTAGAATAAATTCCTTCAGCAATTTCTTCGCTTAACTCAATATCAATTTGGTTTTGGTTATTGTTGTTCTCTTCCATAGTTTCTTACTTTATAAAGGGTTTCATTTGTTCTGATATTTTCTTTGCCTCTGCCGCAGCCTTCTCTGCAAAATCTTCGCCGTTACTCGCGAAAATAATATTTCGTGACACGTTTACAATCAATCCAATGTTTTTATTCATGCCGTGTTTACAAACTTCTTCCAACGAACCACCTTGCGCACCGACACCCGGTACTAACAAAAAGTGATTTGGAATAATTTTACGGATGTCATTCATCATTTGTGCTTTTGTAGCGCCAACTACAAACATCATATTATCTTCTGTTCCCCATGAAGCGCATGTACGAATAACTTTCAAATACAATTCCTCACCATCCACTTTCATTTGCTGAAAATCAGATGAGCCTTCGTTACTGGTTAATCCCAATACAATAGCCCATTTGTCCTTGAATTGTAAAAAAGGTTTTACAGAATCACTTCCCATATAAGGGGCTACCGTAATTGCATCCGCATCCAAACGTTTAAAAAATGCTTTGGCATACATGGCTGATGTATTTCCGATATCACCACGCTTAGCATCTGCAATAATAAAATGATCAGGATAATTTTCATTGATATATTTTATTGTTCTTTCTAAACTCTCCATCCCGCTTAAACCATAAGCTTCGTAAAAAGCGTTATTGGGCTTAAAGGCTATACAATAATCGGCAGTCGCATCAATAATTTCTCTATTAAATTCAAAGATCGGATCCTCTTCATCTAACATGTGTTTTGGCATTTTTTCTACATCCGGATCTAATCCCACACACAAAAATGTTTTCTTTAATTTAATTTGTTCAATTAGTTTCTGTTTGTTCATACGGTTGTTTTATTAAGTGTGAGTTCATTTAATTTCTCAGTAAAAAACACACTCATTTTATTGGTGTAAAATTTTGTTTTGTATTGTCCTACCCAACGTATTCCTCTTATTGAACTGGTTAAAAACACTTCATCACCATTCATTAAAGAGTTAATAGTTAAAGGCATTTCAAAGGTAAGCACTTTATTGGCAGTGGCCAGTTTTAAAATTTGTCGGCGCATAATTCCATCTACACAACCTTCGGTTAACGGAGCAGTGTACATACAACCATTTTTCACTATAAAAACATTGGAGCTGATGCTTTCACAAATGCTTCCATTCTCATTGATGATAAAACATTCATCTAATTTCATTGATGTTTTTGCGAGTCCCGCCATTACATACAGCAAAGCATTACCACTTTTTATATTGGATAGTTTGTTTATTTGTTTTTTCACATCAGCATAAATATCCATCCATAAACCTTTTTGGTTTAAAACATACCCCTCGGCTTCAATATTTTCAGCTTCTATTAAAAACGAAATATCATTAGTCTCAGGCGCATAAAATCCACCTTCGTTTCTAAAAACAGTTAAACGAATTCGAGCATCTCTACCTATTCTATTCTTAACTAATAATAATTTAATCAACGCATCAACGTTTTCAAAATTAAATTCGGCAGGTAAGTTCATTCTCAAAACCGTCATGCCCAATTTTAAGCGGCAAAGATGATCTTTCAAGAACATTATTTTTCCATTACAAACACGAATGCTTTCAAACAAAGCATCGCCATACCTAAACGCGCGATTCGAAAACGAAATGGCGGGTTCGTATAGACTGATTAGATGTCCGTTAAATATGCAATGGGTATCTTCCATTAGTGAATAAAGTTAAAGCATAGGTGCTTAAATTCATAACATTGTTGAAAAACGTGAACAAAACACCCCCTTTTTTAAGCAAAATTGGGCAAAAAACGGTACTTTTGCCTAACATTTCTATTCTCAACAATTATGAAAGACATTTTTGAAAAAGTAACGGCTAACATGGGCGCTATTGGCGAGTATGCTAACGAATCTCACGGTTATTTTACATTTCCTAAATTGGAAGGCGAAATTGGTCCGCACATGACCTTTCGCGGTAAAAAATTACTAAACTGGAGTTTAAATAATTATTTAGGATTAGCGAATCATCCTGAAGTTCGTAAAGCAGATACTGATGCCGCTCAAAAATTTGGCATGGCTTTACCAATGGGTGCACGTATGATGAGTGGAAACTCTGATCAGCACGAGCAACTAGAAAGAGAATTATCAGCCTTTGTACAAAAAGAAGATACTATCCTTTGTAATTTCGGTTACCAAGCAATGGTTAGTGCTATTGATTCGTTGGTTGACCGTCACGATGTGATTGTTTACGATAGCGAAAGTCATGCTTGTATTTTAGACGGCATGCGTTTACATATTGGAAAACGTTTTGTGTTTAAGCACAATGATATTGCAGATTTTGAAAAACAAATGGACCGCGCCACAAAATTAGTTGAGAAAACTAATGGTGGAATTTTAGTAATTACCGAAGGTGTTTTCGGTATGCGCGGCGACCAAGGAAAATTAAAAGAGATTGTTGCTTTAAAGAGTAAATATAAGTTCCGTTTATTTGTGGATGACGCTCATGGTATTGGTACTATGGGAAAAGGCGGCGGCGGAACCGGCGTTGAACAAGGTTGTCAGGATGGGATTGACGTTTACTTCGGAACATTTGCAAAATCGTTTGCTTTAATTGGCGGATTTATCAGTTCAACAAAAAACATTATTACGTTTTTAAGATACAATATGCGTTCGCAAATATTTGCTAAAGCTTTACCAATGCCATTAGTTGTTGGTGCGTTGAAGCGTTTAGAATTAATGCGTGATCATCCTGAATACAAAGAAAAATTATGGGAAATTACCCATGCATTACAAAGCGGATTACAAAAAGCAGGCTTTAATATTGGTGATACAAACTCGCCTGTTACGCCCGTGTATTTAAATGGTTCTATTCCTGAAGCCACCAACATGGTATTTGATTTACGTGAGAATTACGGTATTTTCTGTTCGATGGTAACCTATCCTGTCATTCCCAAAGGGATGATTATTTTACGTTTAATTCCAACAGCAACACACACTTTAGAAGATGTAAAATATACTATTGAATCCTTCTCTAAAATTGTAGGAAAATTAAAGAATGGTGATTACAACAAAGCTTTTGCGAAAGTAAGAGTGGATCTTTAATCGATTTATTAGTAATTGAAAGCCTTCCAACTAAGTCGGAGGGCTTTTTTTTGATATTTATGCCATAAAGTCGGGTTTTTTACATTGGCATAGAATTGGTATCTTACTACTCGGATTTAACAATAATAAGATGAATTTTTTTAGTGATAGCGACCGAATGCCCTTTAACCCTGCAATTGACGAGGATAGCGATTTTATACCCCTACTTTCATTAGAGGATGAAGATAATATGCAGGCTGAACAACTGCCTGATGTACTGCCAATATTACCGCTTCGGAATACAGTACTTTTTCCCGGTGTAGTTATTCCAATTACAGTTGGGCGCGATAAATCCATTGCCCTTATTAAAGAATCCTACAAAGGCGATAAAACCATTGGTGTTGTTTCACAGAAAAAAGATTCAATAGAGGAACCTGCTTTTGAAGATTTAAATACAATAGGAACTGTTGCACACATCATTAAAATGTTGCGCATGCCCGATGGTAATACAACTGTTATCATTCAAGGTAAAAAACGTTTCAAAATAAAAGAATTTACACAAAGCGAACCTTATCACAAAGCAAAAGTTGAAGCCTTTGATGAAGTAAAACCACCAAAAGGTGATAAGGAATTTGCAGCTATCGTTTCTAACTTAAAAGAAATTTCACATCAAATCATTAAGCAATCACCTAACATTCCTACTGAAGCCGGTTTTGCTTTGAATAATATTGAGAGTACTACTTTCCTTATCAATTTTATTTCTTCGAATATGAACGCCAGCACGGCCGACAAACAAAGTATGTTGGAAGTTCCGGATTTAAAACAGCGTTCGTTATTAGTTTTAGCAAATCTGAACAAAGAATTGCAAATGCTGGAATTAAAAAATCAGATTCAGGATAAAACAAAACACGATTTAGACAAACAACAACGCGAATATTTCTTGCATCAACAAATGAAAACCATCCAAGATGAATTGGGCGGAAATAATTTTGAGCAAGAGTTAAACGAGTTTAAAGAAAAAGCTAAAAACAAAAAGTGGACAAAAGAAGTTCAAGCTATTTTTGATAAGAGTTTTAGCAAACTTCAGCGCATGAATCCAAATGCCGCCGAATACGGTGTGCAAACGAATTATATTGAGTTAATGCTTGAATTGCCTTGGGGAGAATACACGCAAGATAATTTCGACATTAAACACGCTGAGAAAGTTTTAAATGAAGATCATTACGGTTTAGAAAAAGTTAAAGAACGTATTTTAGAACATCTTGCCGTTATTAAATTAAAAGGCGATTTAAAAGCACCAATCCTTTGTTTATACGGACCTCCTGGTGTTGGTAAAACTTCGTTAGGAAAAAGTATAGCAAAAGCTTTAGGTAGAAAATATATCCGCATGAGTTTAGGCGGATTGAAAGATGAAAGTGAAATTCGCGGTCACCGCAAAACTTATATTGGCGCAATGCCGGGACGAGTTTTACAAAATTTAAAAAAGGTTCAGACTTCAAATCCTGTTTTTGTCTTAGATGAAATTGATAAAGTGGGAAATGATTTTCATGGTGACCCATCCTCTGCTCTATTGGAAGTTTTGGATCCTGAACAAAATTCAAATTTCTACGATAATTTCTTAGAAATGGATTATGACTTAAGTAAAGTGATGTTTGTGGCCACTTGTAATAATTTAAATACTATTCAACCCGCCTTGCGCGACCGTATGGAAATTATTGAAGTGAATGGTTATACAGTAGAAGAAAAATTAGAAATTGCAAAACGTCACTTAGTTCCAAAACAAACTGAAGAAACAGGTTTGAAAAAATCTCAACTTAAGTTAAGTGATAAAGTAATTGAACATGTTATTGAGAATTATACTTCCGAAAGCGGAGTTCGTAATTTAGAAAAGAAGATTTCGAAAATTGCGCGTCACGTTGCAGTACACATTGCAGCCGGAAAAGACGAACCAAAAATTACTGAAGAATCTTTAGCGAAAATTTTAGGTCCGGCTCACATTAAAGATAAATACCAAGGAAACGATTCAGCCGGAGTTGTTACAGGTTTGGCTTGGACGCAAGTTGGTGGTGATATTTTATTTATTGAAACCAGTTTAAGTAAAGGCAAAACTCAAAAATTAACTTTGACAGGAAATTTGGGTGACGTAATGAAAGAAAGCGCAACGCTTGCTCTTGAATTCTTAAAATCACATCCTGATATTTTGGATTTAGATCCGGATATTTTTGATAATTACCATATTCATGTACACGTACCTGAAGGCGCAACGCCTAAGGATGGTCCAAGTGCAGGTATTGCCATGATGACTTCTATTGCCAGCGCTTTAACACACCGTAAAGTAAAACGCGGTGTGGCTATGACAGGAGAAATTACTTTGCGTGGAAAAGTATTGCCTGTTGGCGGAATTAAAGAAAAAATATTGGCCGCGAAACGTGCGGGAATTAAAGAAATAATTCTTTGTGCTGAGAATAAAAAAGACGTTGATGAGATTAAAGCCGATTATTTAAAAGGCCTGAAATTTAATTACGTTGCGCAAATGAGCGAAGTACTGGAATTAGCTTTATTGAAGGAAAAGGTGAAATAATAAACCTTGTTTTTCATGTAAAAAATCTTATATTTGTTATAGGATCTTTTAGGGAACTCAGTAGGTTTAATTTTATCACTTCTTTGCATGAAAAAACTTATACTCTTACTATTTTTTATTTCTTCGCTGACCTCAAATGCACAAACTGCTGTTTCAGGAAGTATATTATCTAATACGGTCTGGCCGCTTTCCGGGAGTCCGTATATAGTATCCGGAAACCTTGTTGTTTTTAGCGGCTTCACGCTAACTATAGATCCGGGTGTGACTGTAAAATTCAATTCGGGAGCCTCTCTTGAAATCAGAGGTGCTTTATCTGCCATTGGCACAAAAGTTGACTCAATTACTTTTACATCTAATTCCCTTACACCAACAAAAGGTTCCTGGGGAGGAATTAAAGCCATTGGAACAACCAACCCCCTTGGCGTCGGTAATCAGGTTACCATGTATTTTGTAAAGGGTTTGTATGCCAATAGGTTTATTGATCTCGATTTGGCTTATCATGGTCCGTATGTTTTTAAGCACAGTTATTTCGCCTATAACAATAAAGTAAATCATGATGGAGGTTTACCTTCCACTTCTTTTGATAGATGCAAATTCGAATTCAATACACTTGGATTAGATTATTGCCAGTTCAGTTCGAGAGTCAGTAATAGTGAGTTTTTAAATAACACTGACGGTCTGTATGGATTCGGGATTGTAGATTCCTGTTATTTTGCCAACAACACAGGGATTGCATTATCGCCTTATGGTATAACACGGGGCTGTACAGTTGTAAATAATTACATTGGCGTTAATTGCATGTTCAATGCAGTAAATAATACTTTTATAAACAACAATGTTTCTAATAATTACAATGGTGTTGAGATAATGACTTACTTTAACGGATCAATTACTTTTACAAATAATTTCATCTGTAATAATTCAAATTACAATATCCGTTTGTTAACTGCCAATAATGCCGATTTATCAGGTAATTGTTGGTGTACTAATAACACCGGCACCATTGGTTCAAAAATTTATGATGGCATTATTAATACAGCATGCGGGTTGGTTAATTTCACCCCATTCAATACCAATTGCACAATGACAGAACTTAATGAAAATAGACTTAATGAATCTTCCATTTCATTTTACCCAAATCCTTTCCGGGATGCGCTACATATTTCGATGGAAAGCGATAAATCTTCGGAGTTAATTTTATACGACATTACATCGAAAGAAGTTCTCAGGGAAAAGTTTATTGGAAAAGCCAAAATATCAACTGCTCAACTTGGTAACGGCTTATATTTCTACCGCATACTTAATAACAACGAAGTATTACAGGGAAAGATTATTAAAAATTAAATTTTATTTAGCGACGATAGTTCTTTTAGACTATTCTTTCTAGGATTAAAGAGCTACCCTTTAGAAAATATATTTGCAGGAATCTATTATAGACCATCTAAAAATAGAAATATAAAATACAGATTTTTCGCTAATTTTAAAGTTTAGCTAAAAAAGCACCGACTCTTTCTTCAATTTCTCTATTAAAATTAAGCGCATCGTGTTTTACGAATTTTTCACCTGTTACTTTTTCGTATAATTCAATGTAACGGTCAGAAATTTCTTTTACCCACTCGTCATTCATTACTGGAACAGTTTGTCCTTCCTTCCCTTGAAAACCATTTTCAATTAACCACCGGCGGACGAATTCTTTACTTAGTTGTTTTTGTTCCTCCCCTTTTTTCTGACGCTCTTCGTAACCTTCCTTATAAAAATAACGAGATGAATCCGGTGTGTGAATTTCATCCATTAAAGTTACCTCTCCGTTATATAAACCAAATTCATATTTAGTATCTACTAAAATCAATCCCATTTTATTGGCGATTTCTTGTCCGCGCGCGTATAAAGCTCTTGTATATTTTTCTAATTGCACGTAATATTTTTCCTCAACAATACCTTGCTTCAAAATTTCCTCTCTACTAATATCTTCATCGTGACCTTCAGAAGCCTTTGTAGTTGGAGTAATAATTGGTTCAGGAAATTTATCATTCTCTTTTAATCCTTCAGGCAATTTCACGCCACATAAAACACGTTTTCCTTCGTTGTAGGTTCTTGCTGCGTGTCCGGCTACGTAACCACGTATAACCATTTCCACTTTAAAAGGTTCGCACATTTTACCTACACTTACATTTGGGTGAGGCGTACCCAATAACCAATTTGGTACAATATCTTTTGTTGCCTCTAAAAATTTCTTTGCAATTAAATTAAGAACTTGTCCTTTGTAAGGTATTCCTCTTGGTAAAACAACATCAAATGCGCTAATACGATCGCTGGCTACCATGACCAAATATTTTCCATCAATGGTATATACATCGCGTACCTTACCTTTATAAACTTTAGTTTGCTTCGGAAATTTGAAGTTAGTTTCTGTAATTGAGTTCATAGTATCTTTTAATTGTTGATTGTCCATGTTGTTAATCCCTGTTGCGTGAATTTAAAAGGTTGGGATTTTCCGCCTAATTTTTCTATAGCTTGTAATACTTTCATTTTTGTTATAAGTGGACAAAAGAAAAACATAAAGCCGCCTCCACCCGCTCCTGAAATTTTTCCACCTGTTGCGCCGCTTTTAATTGCTGTATCGTAAATACTATCAATTAACGAATTGGAAATAGAATGCGCCATATCTTTTTTATTTTTCCATCCGAAACTTAGAATCTCACCAATTTTATTTAATTCACCCCGCAACAAAGCATCTTTCATTTGATGCGCCTGCTCTTTCAAATTATGCATCGCATCAACTGATTTCTCGTTCTTATCTTTTACATTTTGTACTTGCTCGTTTATGATGGTAGCAGATAAACGCTGTGTTGCTGTAAAATATAAAAGTAAATTCAATTCCAGTTCATTTAAAATTTCAGGTTTCAATTGTAATGGATTTACAATTACTCTGTCGTTACTTAAAAATTCAATATAATTTACACCACCAAATGTTGCAGCGTATTGATCTTGCTTTCCACCCGACATATTTAAATCAATACGTTCAATCTCGTAAGCTAAATGCGCAATATCATAATTTCCCAATGGTAATTTTAACCACTCAATAAAAGCGCCTAATAAAGAAACAACAATTGTAGAAGAAGTACCAAGACCGGAACCTTGCGGCGCCTCAATAAAAGAAGTTAAACGAAACGATAATGGCTTTAAATTAAATTGCTTGATAACACGATTGTAAACGCCAATAAATAATTCGAAACCTTCAATCAATTCTAATTTCTCCTTTGAATCAAGTACTAAACATTTATCAGAACCATCAATACAAAATTCGATTTTTCCATTATTAAGAGGTTCTAATGAAGCATAAGCATATAAATCAATCGTTGCATTTAAAATAGCGCCTCCAAATAAATCAGAGTATGGAGAAACATCTGTTCCGCCACCGGCTAATCCAATTCGTAAAGGGGCTTTGCTTCTTATTATCATTATTTCATATTTACAAATTGCAGTGGAACATCATAATTACCTTTACTGCATAAAGCAATCACTTTTTGTAAATCATCAATATTTTTACTGCTTACACGGATGATTTCATCCATACGCTGAGCAGTCACTTTTATTTTACTGTCTTTAATATCCTTCAATATTTTTTTACCAGATTCCGGATCTATTCCTTGTCGTGCCGTAATATCTTTTTTAATAAACGGTCCGCTCGGGTAATGTGCTTTCTTTTCATCTAACGAACGTGGATCTAATCCTTGTTTTATCATACGACTATGAATAGCGTCTAAGATTGCATCCAGGCGCATATCATTTTCAGTAGTGATATTGATGATTAAATCTTTTTTATTTAATTCAACCGTACTTTTACTGTCTTTAAAATCCCAACGGTTTAAAATTTCACGTTTCGCTACATTAATGGCATTATCCAATGTTTGTGCGTCAACTTTACTGCTTATGTCAAATGAAGGCATTTCTTGTTACTTTTGTGATTGTCAAATTTAACAAAAACCACAAAAAAACTTAAAATTGTTTACAACAATTAATTAAATTTTTGAGAGCATTTTTACTCATATTTCCATTCTTATTAATTGGCTTATCCTGTACTCAGGAAAACAGCACTTCTATTGGCAAAAACAAGATAGTTTCAGAACAAAAAGACTCCATCATCGCACCAAAAACAGTTCGTGACTCCTCAGATTACGAGAAACTATTTGTAAAAAGTGGCTTAGTAAACATTTGTGAATTCGACCCTGATATCCGTGTTGTTTTATTGTATAATACCGACAAAAATTTTCTGGGTAAAAGTTTTTATAAAGGATTAGACCAATGTTATCTTCCTTGCGACGTAGCAACAAAATTAAATCACGCACAAAAATTTTTAAAACAAGAACATCCTTTTTACAACCTGATTGTATTTGATGCAACCCGACCAGCTCATATTCAAAAAATGATGTGGGATTCTTTGAAAATGAAGCCCATTGAGAAGTATAATTACGTGGCGCGGCCGGACGAATTATCCTTACATAATTTTGGAGCTGCCGTTGATGTGGGAATTATCAATGAAAATGGGGTTCTGCTTGATATGGGCACACCATTCGATTTCTTTGGGGAATTAGCACAACCAAAGTTGGAAAACGAAATGTATTCTCAAGGTAAATTAAGTAAAGACGCCTACAAAAACCGCTTAAAATTGAGGGAAATAATGAAAAAAGCGGGCTTTACACCTATTACCTCCGAATGGTGGCATTTTAATGCTTGCACTAAGCTATTTGCAGCCGAAAATTATACGCTTATCCCTTAAGAATTTCGTAATTTTAGTGCCTATGAAACGAATCATTATCATAGGTGGCGGATTTGCTGGTTTAAAAATAGCCCGCAGTTTAAAAAACACCGATAATGAAATTTGGTTGATCGATAAAAATAATTT
>JAGNIU010000047.1 GCA_018000995.1 Bacteroidia bacterium | reverse complement strand
AAAAAATGAAAGACGAGTATCTTCCACAAATTCAACAAATAAAAGGGGTTGCAGAGCTTACGATTTTAGGTGGAGAAGAAAGAGAGATACAGGTTAAAGCAAACCGAGATAAATTAAAACTATATAAAATTTCATTGTATCAGGTTGTGGAGGCAATTAATCGTTCAGGCTTAGACTTACCTGCCGGAAAAGTACAAACGGATCAGGAGAATAACTCAGTTCGTTTAACCGGAAAGTTTGCAACGATTGACGATATAAAAAATGTTCAAGTTGCTCTGCCAATGCTCGGCAGCCCAGTCTATGTAAAAGATGTTGCTCAAGTAGTTGATGGAATAAAAGAAACGACATCTATCAGTAGATACAATGGAAAAGATGGCATTGGAATTTTACTTAAAAAGCAAGGTGATGCGAATGCAGTAGATGTTTCAAAAATGGTTCGTGAAAAATTTAAAAGTATCGAAGCACAAAATAGTAATTCAGCTATAAAATTCATCATAGCAGATGATAGCACCGACAATACAATTGCAGCTGTTAATTCTGTTGTGTTTGATTTGGGCTTAGCAGTTATATTGGTTTCTTTAGTGATGCTTTTGTTTTTACGAAGTTTTAGAAATTCGTTAATTGTTATTATTGCCATCCCTACTTCTTTGGTTACAGCATTTGCAGTTATGTGGCTTTTAGGTTACACTTTAAATTTAATGACCTTGCTCGCCATGTCTTTAATTATTGGAATCTTGGTTGATGATGCTACTGTGGTATTGGAAAACATTCAAAGGCATTTAGATATGGGAAAAGAAAAACGGACTGCCTCAATGGATGGGCGTATGGAAATTGGATTTTCTGCATTGTCGATCACATTGGTTGACGTGGTTGTATTTTTACCGATATTGTTTTTGCAAGTATTTGTGGCAGATATGCTCAAACAATTTTCAGTAGTTGTAGTAACTTCAACCTTAACGAGTTTGTTAGTTGGCTTTACGCTTACACCTTGGTTGGCATCAAGAATAGGTAAGAAAGAAGATTTACAACCAACCAACTTCTTCAATCGTTTTTTGCTTGGATTTGAACATCAATTAGAAAAATTCACCAATTGGTATGGCAAACAATTAGAATGGATACTCAGCCACAAATTAATTTTCACAGGAATAGTTATTTTACTTTTCGCTGTTACTTTAGGAGTAATGAAGCAAGGCATCATTGGTAAAGAACTTATCTCTACTGGTGATCAGGGTAAATTTCGTTTGGCTTTGGAGTTTGACAAATCAACTTCCATTCAGCAAAACAATTTAGTTGCCAAAAAAATCGAAACATATATTATCAAACAAGCAGATGTGTCTACCGTGTTTAGTAATATAGGTGGTCCGAGTACTGGCATTGGAAGTTTAGGTGTAGGATCAGCGAATAAAACTGAATTTACTATTCAGCTAAAATCTGCTAAAGAACGCAACAAACAGCCTACTGAAGAGTTTATGAAAAAATTGAGGGAAGAATTAAAAGTGAAATTCCCCGGAATAAATTATTCAATGGCTGCTTTAGGATTAATACCCCGTTCAGCCCCTATAGAAATTACTTTAAGCGGAAGCAATTTAGATTTGGTAATGAAAACAGGAAATGAATTAAAATCGGTGATTGAAAAAATACCGGGGTCAGATAATGTTCGTTTATCTGTAGAACAAGGTAGTCCTGAATACAAAATCATTCCTGATAAAGATAAAATGCAGCGTTTAGGATTAACGACAGCTTATGTTGGAATGAATTTAAGAACAGCTTTTACTGGCAATGACGATGCAACATTAACAGAAAACGGAACAGAATATCCTGTAAGAATTTGGTTTGACAATTACAGTAGACAAAGCTATGAAGATGTACAACGCCTCTCAATTGTTAATCCAATGGGGTTACCTGTAGAAGTATCGCAGTTTGCAACGGTAGAACGAGATAATTCACCATCCTTATTGGAAAGAAAAGATCGTCAGCCAGCGGTAACGCTTACATCTGACGCACTTGGCAGACCTTCGGGAACAGTAGCCGATGATGTAGTAGCTTATCTTAAAAACAATCCTTTACCCGATGAAATTCAAATGACTTGGGGGAGTGATATCAAAAGACAAAATGATAGTTTTGGCGCATTAGGTTCTGTTTTATTGATTTCTTTTCTATTGATTTATTTAATCATGGTGGCTTTATATGATAGTTTCGTTTACCCATTTGTTGTATTGTTTTCAATTCCTGTGGCTGCTATTGGTGCATTTTTAGCATTGAATTTATCACTAAACAATCTTAGTTTATTTGCATTGCTTGGGTTAATTATGCTTATGGGATTAGTGGTAAAAAACGCCATATTAATAGTAGACTTTACAAATCAGCTAAAGGCACAAGGCAAGCATTATAAAGAAGCATTAATCATTGCCGGAAAAGGTCGTATGCGTCCAATATTAATGACAACCATAGCCATGATTATCGGGATGCTTCCAATAGCTCTTGGTAAAGGAACAGCAAGTGAATGGAAGAATGGTTTGGCATGGGTAATTATTGGTGGGCTGTTTTCATCCTTGATATTAACTGTTTATTTAGTGCCGATGGTTTATTATTTAGTAGATCGTTTAAAAGAAAAAATTACAAATAGAAAAACGAAGTAAAATGAAACAACTACTCTTATTCGCACTAGTCAGCATATCATTATTGACCTTATCTTCATTTAACAACCAAAAAGTAGAAAATTTTTCTTTAACTGTGGAAGTAAATGGTCTACAAAACTCGAAAGGTATTGTCCAGTTTGCATTATATAATAAGGACGGAACGATTCCCGATGAAGATTACAAAAAGTGTTGTAAGATATTGAAAGAAAAAATACAAAACGGCACTTCTAAAGTAACCTTTAGCAATTTACCTGTGGGAAAATACGCAGTAAATATTCTTCACGATGAAAATGAGAATGGTGAAATAGACAAGGGGTTTATTTTGCCAGTTGAAGGGGTTGGTTTTTCGAATTATCAATCAATTGGATTAACAAACCGACCCAACTTTTCAAAAGCAAGTTTCACGTTAGATAGTGATAAAAAAATCAGCATTAAAATCATTTACCTTTAAAGATGTATTAAGTCAAAAGTTGGAAATTTTGCCGCTTAGGGTATCCGAAGGTGAGTGCTCATCAGAAGCCTAATTGCTTGAAAATCATCCAAAAAGTTCGATAAATCCAACCCGTAGGGTACAAAAAGAAAAGCGAATCGAAAGGTTCGCTTTTTTTGTTTCTGCCCAATTCAGTTGTTTTAGTTTTATTTTAAATTACAATACCCAAAGTCACTATTGGGTATTTAAATTATTGATTATCAATATTTTAAATTTGTTAATTTTACGATACCTAAACCCTGTTTTTAGAAATAATTTAATTAAGTTTGTACTTGATGAATTTGGTTGACGAGATTAAAAAAACCATCCGTGATGTAGCTGATTTTCCAAAGCCGGGAATTATGTTCAAAGACATAACTCCACTTTTAGAAAATCAAGTGTTGTGTTCTCAAATAGTAGATGGATTTATTAAAGAACTTAATCACAAACCCGATGCAATTGTTGGTATTGAAAGCCGCGGTTTTTTGTTTGGTGTACTTTTAGCAAACAAATTAAATGTGCCTTTCATTATGGTTCGTAAAGCAGGTAAACTTCCTTACAAAACCATGAGTCATCAGTACGCATTAGAATACGGAACAGCAACAATTGAAATGCATGTTGATGCTTTACAAAAAAACTGGAACGTAATGATTCATGATGATTTGCTTGCTACAGGAGGAACAGCTGAAGCAGCAGCTCAACTGGTAAAACAACAAGGCGCAAAAGTAAGTGGCTTTTCATTTGTAGTTGAACTTGGATTTTTAAACGGAAAAGAAAAATTAAAAACACATTCAAATAATATAATATGTCTGGCACAGTATTAGAACAAAACGTAGGTATGAATTTCATGCTTAGCGAAAATCAAGAAATGATTGCGGATATGATTCGCAAATTCGGAAAAGAACATATCTATCCAAAATATATGGAGTGGGATGAGTCGCAAGAATTTCCAATTCATGTTTTCAAAAAATTAGGTGAGCTTGGTTTAATGGGCGTATTAGTGCCAACTGAATATGGTGGTTCAGGTTTTAGCTACACAGAATATGTAACGGCTATCATCGAATTATCAAAAATTTGTGGTTCTATTGGTCTTTCAATGGCAGCGCATAATTCATTATGTACAGGACATATCTTAGCATTCGGTAACGAAGAGCAAAAGAAAAAGTATTTACCAAAATTAGCAACTGCTGAATGGATTGGTGCTTGGGGTTTAACTGAAACCGGTACAGGTTCTGATGCCGGAGGGATGAACACCGTTGCAGTGAAAGATGGCGATCATTATATAATTAACGGAAGCAAAAATTTTATTACTCACGCTATTAGCGGAAACGTTGCAGTAGTTATTGTACGTACCGGTGAAAAAGGTGATAGTCATGGTATGACAGCCTTCATTATCGAAAAAGGAACACCAGGTTTTAAATCAGGAAAAAAAGAAAATAAATTAGGCATGCGTGCCAGCGAAACTGCTGAATTGATTTTTGAAAACTGTAAAGTTCACAAGAGTCAAATGTTAGGTAACGAAGGTGAAGGATTTATTCAAGCCATGAAAATATTAGATGGCGGACGTATTTCTATTGCTGCATTAAGTTGTGGTATTGCGCGTGGTGCTTATGAGTGTGCTTTAAAATATTCTAAAGAGCGCGAGCAATTTGGTAAACCAATTTCTACATTCCAGGCAATCAGTTTTAAATTAGCTGATATGGCAACTGAATTAGAAGCTGCTGAATTGTTAACGTTTAAAGCTGCGGATATGAAAAACCGTGGTTTAAAAATGACAAAAGAAGGCGCATTTGCAAAATATTACGCATCGGAAGTTTGTGTGAAAAACGGAACTGAAGCTGTTCAGATTTTTGGAGGTTACGGATATACAAAAGATTTCCCTGCCGAAAAATATTATCGTGATAGTAAGTTGTGTACCATAGGCGAAGGGACCAGTGAAATTCAAAAGTTGGTTATCAGTCGCGAGTTGTTGAAGTAGTTCTAAGTTTATTTTGTTTGTGAAGCCCTGGTCCGACTTAGTCGGATCAGGGCTTTTTTTCTACTCTTAAAATTAAATTTTTTGTGGTGGGAGATAAATACACTGCACTAAGTAGTACGTTACTGTTTTTGTAATAGCTTAAATTGTACGGCGTAAACACAATTAAATAATCAAACTCTGCTAATTTGTTTGGAATGGTACACTTACCTTTTGGGAAACAGGTTACAATAATATCGCCAACAAATTTGTAATTCTTTGTATCACTCATCTGATAATAGTTGGCAAAAACCCCGTAAAGTTCCGGACTAATCCCAACATGCTTTGCATTTAAATTTTTGACGCGGTTGAAGCAATCTTCTGAGTCAGCTTGTTCGCGGTAATCAAATGCGTAAGTGATATTAGCGGTATAAATAAAATTGATGAGGAGGAGTACACTAATTAAATAAGAAACAGTTTTAATTAATTTGTAGGGAGAAACTAAGTAATTAAAAAAATGAACTATGACGATGTAAGCAGGAATAAAAAGTAATTGCGCTGCTCTGTAAAACGGGTACACCACATTAAAACAAAAATAATTCAGCACCATATTCAAAATCATGATGCTTAAAATAATGGATGTGAAGTAGTATAAATTGTTTTGATGTTTTGTTTTTTTAAGAATTCCGATTGTGCACGAAATCACAATCATTAAAAATACAACCAACGAAAAACCATATTGAATAAGTTTAGAAAACGTAAATTTATAATACGACAAGCCGTCCAAAAATACATGAAACATAGAAAGGAAACTTGGTTCACCGGCTCCAACCACATCACCTGAACACCTCAAAATAAATATGAATGCTCTTACAATTATAAATGCAATTCCAAATACAAACGCTAAATCAAAGTAAAACTGTTTGTTTTTTAAAAGTGCTTTCCCTTGTTTAAAATAAATGGTGTAGAAGTACACTAAAGAGAAAGCAAAAAAGAAATACACAAAACCGTAATTCGATATAGCAGATAAACCACTACATACAAGCGCTGCTAAAAACGTATTTCGTTTTTGAAAGTTTAGTCCTTTTAAAAAAAAGTAAAGTGTTAAACATTGCAACATGATGGCCCCTGCGTAACCTCTGGCTAATCCAAAATAATCGAGTAGGTAAGGGTTTAAAAAAATAATGCAAAAGGCTAATAATTTGGTTGAGGTATCTTCAAATGATTTTAACCACCATAAGCCAAAACCACAGGTCACAATAAAAGAAACCAGACTTAACCACCGTAAAAAAAACACCCTTTCAAATCCTAAAATCATTGATGTTTTCATGGCAAGGCTGTTAAACCAATGCGAATTGCCGGTACATAAAAATTCAGCATACCAAAAGTTTTTTATGTTGTGAAACGACCAGGCTTCGTCGTGTGTAATATTTACAAAAACAGCACGTAAAGCAACGTAAAGTATTAAAAACGCAAAGGCAATACTATAGGTGGTTTGCGATTTCAATAAACCTTTAAAGAGTTGCATAAGTTTTAAAGATAAATAAATAATTTAGGCTACGTAAATGATTATATTTGTTGAGTGTTGAAACTAAAACAAAACATACCCAATTTTATAACCTGTGGTAATTTATTGTGCGGTTGTTTGGCAATTGTGCAGGTATTTGAAGGCAACTTAGGATGGGCTGTTGCTTTAGTAGGTATTGCCGCAGTACTCGATTTTTTAGATGGCTTTGCAGCACGTTTATTACATGTTAGTTCTCCAATTGGAAAAGATTTAGATTCCTTAGCCGATATGGTAACCTTTGGTGTGGTGCCTGGGGTAGTAATGTATAAACTTATTTTTTTACTTTATTTAAACGCCAACCTCAGCGTATCCTACGAGTTAATTGAGAAGAATTTATACCTGTGTTACGTTGCTTTTTTAATCCCGATATTTTCGGCCATCCGTTTAGCTAAATTTAATAACGATACCCGTCAATCCGAGTCGTTTATCGGATTACCCACACCTGCCAACGCCATATTTATATGTTCATTAGTTCTTTTGCCAAAAGAGTACACAGCATATTTTACCCCTAATATTTTGGGTCTTATAACTTTAACTTTAAGTCTTTTATTAGTTGCGCCCCTGCCACTTTTTGGATTAAAGTTTAAGTCGTTTAGCTTTAAGGGAAACGAAATTCGGTATGTGTTTTTAGGGCTAAGTTTAGGACTTCTTATTGGTTTACAGTATTTGGGAATACCTCTTATTATTGTTTTATATATTGTTTTATCGGTAATAAATAACCTCATTAACCGTAAAAAAGAGGTTTCTTAAAGGGTCTTCAAAAGCCTTAAATATTCTCATAATTTCCCATTTGCAAGTCAAACCTAAAACAGTATCTTAGCACCTCAATTTTATTAAATAAACAAAATTAATCAAACAAATAATTCTTAATTCTAAATTAAAATGGGATATCTTTTCACCTCCGAATCAGTATCAGAAGGCCACCCGGATAAAGTTGCCGATCAAATTTCAGATGCTTTAATTGATAATTTTTTGGCATTCGATCCAAATAGCAAAGTAGCTTGCGAAACTTTAGTAACTACAGGTCAAGTTATTTTAGCAGGCGAAGTAAAATCTAGCGCTTATTTAGATGTACAAGAAATTGCACGTGAAGTAATACGTAAAATCGGTTACACAAAATCTGAATATATGTTCGAGGCTAACTCTTGCGGTATTTTATCTGCAATTCACGAACAATCTTCTGATATCAATCAAGGTGTTGATCGTAAGAAAAAAGAAGAGCAAGGTGCGGGTGACCAAGGTATGATGTTTGGTTATGCAACTAACGAAACTGCTAACTATATGCCATTGGCTTTAGATTTAGCTCATGGTATTTTATTAGAATTAGCAGCATTACGTCGTGAGAACAAAGAAATAAAATATTTACGTCCGGATGCAAAATCACAAGTTACTTTAGAGTACGATGATAATAACAAACCGGTTCGTATTGATGCTATTGTTGTTTCTACTCAGCATGATGATTTCGATTTAGAAGGAAAAATGTTAGCGAAAATTAAAAAAGACATTATTGAAATTTTAATTCCTCGCGTTAAAAAGAAATATCCTAAATACGCGCATTTATTCAATAACAAAATTAATTACCATATTAACCCAACGGGTAAATTCGTTATTGGTGGTCCACATGGTGATACAGGTTTAACCGGCCGTAAGATTATTGTGGATACTTATGGTGGAAAAGGTGCTCACGGTGGTGGTGCTTTCTCAGGAAAAGATCCAAGTAAAGTTGACCGTTCTGCAGCTTATGCAACTCGTCATATCGCTAAGAATTTAGTAGCGGCAGGTGTTTGTTCTGAGGTGTTAGTTCAGGTATCTTATGCAATCGGTGTTGCACAGCCAATGGGTATTTTTGTTGATACTTACGGAACTGCAAAAGTTCAAATGACTGACGGACAAATCGCAAAGATTGTTCAGAGGGTTTTTGATATGCGTCCTTATTTTATCGAACAACGTTTTAAATTACGTACACCAATGTATAGCGAAACTGCTGCTTATGGGCACATGGGTCGTAAAAACGAAACTGTAACAAAAACCTTCAAATCTCCTGATGGAACTAAAAAGGTGATGAAAGTAGAGTTATTCACATGGGAGAAATTAGACTATGTTGAAAAGGTTAAAAAAGCCTTCAAATTGAAGTAAAAACGTATAAAATCCATTAAAAGGCTACCTAAATCAGTGTAGCCTTTTTTTATGGTTTAAGTTGTGAACAAGTGTGTTAAATATAAGTATTGCACAAAAAATCGCTTTAAATTTGCGAGCTTAAATATTTTAAAAGCCTAAAAATGAAATTAAAACAAAAAAGTAAAAATTGGTTAAGTAAACTAAAGCCGGCACTAATTGCTTGCCTTATGTTTATTGCAGTAGTAAATAACAAAGTAAACGCTCAGGCATTAGCTGGTTCGTATACAGTAGGTATTGATTACCCTACTATTGATGCAGCTATCACAGCCCTTAATACTAACAGTATTAGTGCTTCGGTAACTATTAATGTACCGGCAGGATATACTGAAACAGTACCTGTAGGAGGTTTTACATTAACATGTTCAGGAACTTTAGGTAATACCATTACATTTCAAAAAAGCGGAGCAGGTGTAAATCCTTTAATTTCTGCTTATGCAGGTGGAACCGGTACACCGGGAACCGCTTTTCAGGATGGAATATGGCGTTTAGTAGGTTCAGATTATATCACCATTGATGGTATTGATATTACAGATCCCAATGTTGCTAATCCTTCTACTATGGAATTTGGTTATGGTTTATTTAAACTGGGTTCTTTGGATGGTTGTCAGTATAACACTATTAAAAACTGTGTTATTACTTTAAACAGAATAAATAATGCTGGAGGAACAGCTCCAGCGGTAGATGGTTCACGCGGAATTGATGTAGTAACAGCGTTAAGTTCAGCGCATACTAGTATATTGGCTTCAACTGCAGCTAGTGGAACTAACTCTTACAATATGTTTTATGGTAATACGATTCAAAATTGTAATATCGGTATTTCATTAATTGGATTTGCAGCAACAACACCATTCACAAACGCAGATACTAATAATGATATTGGTGGTTCATCTGCATTAACAGGTAATACTATTGTTAATTATGGTGGAGGTGGAACAGCTAGTCCTGCAGCAGCCATAAGAACTTTAGCTCAATACAATTTGAATGTATCTTATAACACCATTAATAATAATAACGGTTCAGGTGTTAGTCACGCATCAACATTACGTGGTATTTATTTAAATACTGCGGTTAGCGCAAATGTTGCAATAACTAATAATACACTTACAATGAATGGTGGCGCTACTACATCATTACTGAATGCTATTGAAAACGTTTCAGGTTCAACTCCTGCAACAAACACAGTTTCAATTTTAAATAATGTTATTCAAAACTCAACTTATTCAACAGCAACAAGTGGTAATTTTGGTTGTATTATTAATTCAGGAAGTCCGGCTACATTAAACATCATGAGCAACCTTGTAAATAATAATACTTTATCTGGTACCGGAACATTCACAGGTATTGATGGAGGAGGTTCAAACGTTAACACAGTTTTAGCATTAAGTAACAACACCGTTACAAACAACAGTAAATTAGGGGCAAGCGGATCATTTTATTGTATGCGCGCTTCAACTGCATCTTTAACTGTAAACGGAAACATAATTAACAACAACTCAATCCCCAATACATCAGGTGGAAGTTCATCAACAATGGCCGGTTATTACAACGTTGCTTCTCCGGTATTTGAAGTGCACACAAATAACAGAATTAATAATTTAGTAATTGGCGGTGCTTCAACTTCTACAGGACATACTATTTACGGTATGTATTCAAACTCTTCAAGCAGTTCAGTTAAAACTTACAGCGGTAATATAATTCATACGTTAAGCACAGCCCCTACAATAGCAGGTGGTAATGTTTATGGTATTTATCATGCTTTAACAGGAACAACAAATATTTTCAAAAACAAAATTTATAGTTTAACTTCTGAAGGTGCCGGTGGTTTTTGTCATGGAATGTATATTAGTTCAGGTAACACTGTAAATGTTTATAACAACACTATTGGTAATTTAAGTACGCCTTCAACAAATAATGGTAATGCATTATCAGGTATTTATTTTAATGGCGGTTCTTTACATAGCGTATTTTATAATACAGTTTATTTAAACGCTGCAAGTACCGGAGCATTATTCGGAAGTTCTGCATTGTATACTTCAAGTACACCTTCAGTTAATATACGTAATAATATTTTTATTAATACTTCAACAGCAAGTGGTGCAGGATTTACAGCAGCATACAGAAGAAGCTCTGCTACTATAACAACATTCTCTAATTCATCAAATAATAATATTTTGTTTACCGGCACTCCAAGTGCTAACAATGTAATTTTTTATGATGGAACAACGTCTTATCAAACATTAGCAACTTATCAAGCGGCCGTTACACCTCGTGAAACAAACTCAGGTACAGAAAACACACCTTTTTTAAGTACTGTTGGTGCTTCAGCTAATTTCCTTCATATTGATCCGGTTATGCCTTCACTAGCTGAAAGCGGTGCGGTTAATATTGCAGGTATAGCAGATGATTATGATAATGATATCCGTCAAGGAAATCCAGGTTACACAGGTTCCGGTTTAGCTCCTGATATGGGTGCTGATGAATACAATCAAATTTTACCGGGTTGTACTACTGCAAGCGGTGGAACACAATCTACAACTTCATATACACGTTGTGCCGGACAAACAGTTGGATTAAATTCAGCAGGATTTACAACAGGTTCTGGTGTAACTTATCAATGGCAAGTTTCAACAACACCAAGTGGTCCTTATTCAAATGTTATAGGTGGAACAGGTGCTAATACACCTTCGTACACATCCGGAACTTTAACAGCAGGTACTTATTATTACGTGTTGCTAACTACATGTACAATCACATCAGTAATGGGAACATCAAATGAATCAACTGTTACAGTTAATCCTATTCCAACAGCAACTGCAACAAGCAACTCGCCTTTGTGTTCAGGACAAACTTTAAATTTAACGGGCGGAACAGATGTAGGAACTAATTTTATGTGGACAGGACCAAATTCATTTACTGTTCAAAATCCTTCGGTGATTGCAAGTTCTAGTCTTTCGGGAACATATACTTTAGTTGTAAGCGCATCAAATTGTTCTGCAACGCCGGTATCAGTTTCAGTTACTATTACTACAACGCCAAGTAATTTAACAGTAACTCCAACTTCAGCATCGTTATGTGCGGGAGGTTCGCAAACAATTATAGCGGCTGGTGGAGATGTTGATAAAACATTTGCATTTGGAACACAAGCTAATCAAAATACAGCTTCAACAACTTCAGCAGGATATCCCGCACCTTACAGTGCTTATTATGGTGGTCAGCGTATGCAAATATTAGTTCTTGCAAGTGAATTAACTGCAAATGGTTTTATTGCTAATTCACCAATTACTAGTGTTCAGTTTCCGGTTGTATCAAAAGGTGCTAATTGGGGAGTAACTATTATGGACCTTAAAAATTATCAGGTTAATATTGGAAGTACAGCTATTACAGACATCACAGCTTATCAATCGGGATTAACTAATGTTGTTGCTCCGATGAATTTTACACCGGCAGTTGGTTATAATAATACTCATACATTCTCATCACCATTTATTTGGGATGGAACAAGTAATGTTGTTATTGAAACCACTTGGTCAAATAACACAACCAATAACACACCGGATTTAGTTGTGCAATACAACAGCCCAACTACTTTCTCAAGTTGTGTGGTAAGTCGTGCAGATGCAACTTCAGCTGCTGCAATGGCCACTATCACTACTATTAATTATACCTATATGGCGCGCCCTGATTTTAAATTAAATGGCATGGGACCCGGACCATATTCTTGGAGTCCTGCTTCAAGTTTATCTTCTGCAACATCAGCAACAACAGTTGCGACACCAACAGCCAGTACTGATTATACACTTACGGTAATGAATGGTGCTTGTACTTCAACAGCAGTTGCATCATTAACTGTATCGCCACTTCCTTCGGTAACAGTTGCTGCAACTCCAACTGCAATCTGTGCTGGTAGTTCTGCAAGCTTAACAGCTAGTGGTGCAACAACCTATAGCTGGAGTACCGGCGGAACGGGTTCTTCAATAAATGTTACTCCATCGGTAACTGCAACGTATACAGTTGATGGAACAAATAGTTGCGGAACAGATACTAAAACTATTAGTGTTAACGTAAACCCTTCGCCAACTGTAAGCGCGGTTACGAGTGCAAGTATTTTATGTGCAGGTAACTCAGCTTCATTAACAGCATCAGGCGCTACTACTTATTCTTGGACTGGCGTTGGTGCGGGTGCAAGTATTGTAGTGAGTCCAACTACCACAACAACTTATACCGTTGAAGGTATTGATGCAAATGGTTGTATGGATACAACATCTTTTGTGCAGGTAGTTTCACCTTGCACCGGTATTGCTAATGTTTTAGCAAATAGTAACGGTATCAACATCTATCCAAATCCTACAACAGGTTTAATTAC
>JAGNIU010000046.1 GCA_018000995.1 Bacteroidia bacterium | reverse complement strand
TTTTTGGGAACGTATGTCGCAAGCCGGCAGCGGACAAAACCCACCTGAAATTTTAAGTACACATCCTAGTGATGAAACGCGTATAAATGATTTACGCGGGTTCATGAAAGACGCTATTCCTTATTACGAGAAGTCAAAATAATAAGGTTGATCTTGCATTTATTGGGAATTTGTTTTGTAGGAAAAACAATTATCTTTAGAACCTCTATATGAGGATATTTTTACTTTATACTATTTTTTTTCATTCACTGTTTATCTCCAAGGCGCAACAACCCCCGGATATTAATACCGTAAAACTGGCCCTAAAGAATGCTAAACACGATACGACACGTGCTGCTGCATACATAGGACTTGGTGAACAATCATACGCTCAATATCCAGACACCGCTTTGTTTTATTTTACAAAAGCTAAGGTTTTATGCGAAGCTAATCTGAAGAAAGCTTTGCCTGATATAGTTCTTAAAACATTCAAAACCCATTATGCTTTTATTTTAAATGATATAGGCTTTTGCCATGAAGGCAAAGGCGATGGCGATATTGCTATGGATTATTTTTCAAGAGCGCTTGAAGTCTTCAGGGAAATCGGAAATAAAAAAAGAATTTCGTATGCTTTAAGTGGTATAGCAGATGTTTACGATAACCGTGGTGATGTTGAAAACGCTTTAAAAAGTTATAGTGAAGCCCTAAAACTGCAACAAGAAATTAAGGATACAATTGGAACTGCCACTTCACTTAACAATATTGCGTATATATATTATAATAAGGGCAATATTCAATTGGCCATTGAGAACTGGAGTAGAAGTTTGAAACTTCGAGAAGCAGTTGGCGATAAAACAGGAACAGCGAGTTCTTTAAATAACTTAGCTTCTGTATATAAGGATCAAGGAGATTATAATAAAGCTCTTCAATACTTTGAAAGAAGCCTTGCATTAAGAGAACAGTTGGCTGATAAAAACGGAATTGCAGTTTCTTATGTTAATATTGGCGGTGTTTATAGTCTACAAAAAAAATTCTCTAAAGCCCTTGAATATTATAGTAAAAGTCTCGCTCTACGTGAAGAAACCGGAAATAAAAAAGGAATCGCTTCTTCATTCAGCAATATTGGAACAGTTTATAAAGATCAGGGAGAGTATACTAAAGCTTTGGAATACTACGTTAAAGGATTGAAAATACGTGAAGAAATTAACGATATGTCGGGCATTGCGTCTTCACATCATTATATAGGAAATTTATATTATTATAATTTTCACGAACCCGACAAGGCAGAGAAGTCGTTGCTGCAAACTTTAGATTTGGGTGTAAAATTAGGTTCTCCACAGCATATACAAAATGCTTGTGAAATATTGAATAAAATATATAAGAATAAAGGAAATTATACTAAAGCATATGAGTATTTCGAACTTTATATTAAAATGCGAGATAGTTTAAATAATATTGAAACCCATAGAGCCGCCATAAAACAACAAACTAAATACGAATACGATAAAGAACAAGCTATAGCAGATGAAAAACACAATGCAGAACTAAATCGGCAGGAAGAAAAAGCTATTGCCGAAAAGAAAAAACAAAACATCATTATTGGTTCGGTAAGTATTGTATTGTTATTAGTTGCTGTGTTTTCTGCTCTACTCTTCAATAGGTTTAAAGTAACGCAAAAACAAAAATATTTAATTGAACAAAAGGAAATTGAAACCAGAGGACAAAAACATGTTATAGAAGAAAAACATAAAGAAATTACTGATTCTATTAATTATGCCGAACGAATTCAAAGAAGCTTCCTTGCCACAAAAGATATTCTTGACGAAAACTTAAAGGACTATTTTGTTTTCTTTAAACCTAAAGATATAGTTAGTGGTGATTTTTATTGGGCTTCAAAACTTAATAATGGAAATTTTGCTTTAGCTACGGCAGATAGTACAGGTCATGGTGTTCCTGGGGCTATTATGTCACTCCTAAATGTAACTTCACTTGAGAAAGCAATTGAAAACCACACTGAACCCCATCATATTTTAGATACGACAAGAAAAATTATAATAGATCGGTTAAAAAAAGATGGAAGTGATGAAGGTGGTAAAGATGGGATGGATTGTTCGCTTTGTATTTTTGATTTTAAAAATCGAAAACTGTTTATAGCAGCTGCTCATAACCCTGTATGGATTATCAGAGGTACAGAAATTGTAGAAATAAAACCTGATAAAATGCCTGTTGGTAAACACGACAAACAGAGTGTTTCGTTTTCAAAGCAGGAAGTTGAATTAAAAAAAGGGGATGTTATTTACGCTCTTACTGATGGGTTTCCTGACCAATTTGGCGGAGAGAAGGGAAAAAAATATATGAGTAAAAATTTGCGTGAATTGCTGGCAAAAAATTCTCATTTACAAATGCCCGAACAAAAACAACTATTAGAGAAAGAATTTACTGCTTGGATAGGAAATCTGGAACAAGTAGATGATGTAACAGTTATTGGAATTAGAATATAAGCAGCAAAAAGTAAAACGAAAAAGGGGGCTGCAATTTTATTCAACCCCCTTTTTTTGGTCCCCCCATTAGTTCATCAAAATAGATTTATCATACCTAAGCTGATGAAGTATTTTATAGTCCTTATTTTATTACGGTTACATGTCCTACCAGATCGTGATTCTTATGATTAATATCCTTTACTTGAACTTTCCAGGTGTAAACATCATCTTTAATTGGTTCACTTCCGCCGTTTACAGAGCCATCCCAATAGTTAAATATATCATTCGTTTCAAAAACTTTATGCCCCCATCTATCGTACACTTGCATTTCAAATGTTACAATACCAACTCCTTTTGCACCGAAGCCATCATTTAATCCGTCAGCATTTGGTGTAAATGTATTCGGAAGATAAATAACAAAAGCAGGTTTGATGTCTAGTATTTTTATGATCGTATCAGTACAACCATAACTGTTAGTTGCAAATTGTACTATCAATTGCTGACCGGGCTGACCAATTAAATTATGCGTAAAGTTTGATGTGTTGTAAGTCGGTCCCGGATTTAGCATGTAACTTACAGAAGTAGCACCTTGCGCTGTGTTAGTCACATCAATCACAGGCGTAAACTCATCAATCTCTTCAGGTGTTACATTAAAACCTGCAACCGGTGTTGGATATACATTTACTAAAGCAGGTGAATTGTAATTACTAATACAACCACTATCCGAAACACATTTTAAACTCACATTAAAGGTCCCGCTATTATAACAATGTGTTGGATTTTTAATGTATAACGGTCCGCTGTTATCACCAAAGTCCCATTGGTAAGTTACAATAGTTCCGTTGTTGATGTAAGAACTATTTTGAAAAGGCACACATAAACTTGGACAACCTTGTTTATTTGTTGCAGTAAACATCGCCACAGGTTTTGCGTTTACATAAACGGGTTTCGACATAACGTTTATGCAACCGTATTGAGTTTGCACTTCCAATTTGGTGAGATAAATGCCGTTTGCTGTGTAAGTCAGTGTTGGATTGTATGAAAGATTATCTGTAATGTTATCGCCATTAAAATCCCACAAATAAGTTGTGATGCTGCCATCAGTGCTGGTAGAATAGTTTTGGAAATTAGTTATATCTCCTAAACAAGTTGAATTCGCTTTGAAATTAGCAACAGGATTTCCGTGTACTAAAACAGGACCCATTTTTTGTGTGTAACAATTATTATTACTAATTCCTTGCAGCGTACAATTTTTATAACCAAACGTTGGATAAACATAAGTTGGATTAGCGGTTGAATCGTCCCAAGTATTATTGTCATCAAAATCCCAACGGTATTTCGCAATTGTTCCGGCTGCAATGCTACTTAAGTTTGTAAATTGTGTTGCCTGATTTAAACAAGCTGTTGTTGCTGTAAAATTCATTACCGGATTAGCGTAAATGGAAACTAATGCTGTGTTAGTTCTTACACAATTGTTATTGGAAGTAGCAGTTAAACTCACAACATAATTTCCATGATTATAATAATACAATTGTGGATTAGTTTGAGCAGATCCGTTTGAGTTACCAAAGTTCCAATTGTAAGAAGTTATTTGTCCGTTACTGATAGTAGATGTATTACTAAAAGTAGTAAGCGCACCTTGGCAACCATTATTCACCACAAAACTTGTATTTGGTAATGGATTTACAGTAACAGTACTTGTAAATGTTTTAGTACAATTGTTATTACTGATAGCAGTTAAACTCACCACATAATTTCCGGAGGCTGTATAAATGTAAGTTGGGTTTTGACTTGTACTATCGGTGTTGTTATCGCCGTTTACATCCCACATCCAATTAGTAATTGTTCCGGCACTGATAGTCGTATTATTTGTAAAGTAACTTGTTGCACCCTGACAAACATTAGGAGTTGAGAAATTTGTATTCGGGTTTGGCCAAACATTTACTGTGCTTGTTCCTGTATTTACACAATTGTTATTGGAAGTAGCAGTTAAACTCACCACATAAGTTCCCGGGTTGGTATAAATAACCATCGGATTTGTTTGCATGGAACTTGTACTATTTCCGAATGTCCAGGCATAATTAGTTATTTGATTTCCGTTTCCAATGCTGGAGTTATTTGTGAAATTTGTAACAGCATTGTGACAAACATTATTCCCACTAAAATTTATTATTGGAAGTGGATGAATAGTTACCGTTGTTGAATATGAATTAATACAATTAGCGTTGCTGGAGGCATTTAATATAACTGTATATGTATTTGCTGCTGGATAATTGTGAGTCAAATTTTGAGTATTCGCATCTACAATTCCATCGCCATTAATATCCCACATCCAATTAGTAATTGTTCCGCTTGGAATACTTGAAGTGTTATTAAAGATACTTTGTGTACCGAAACAAGAATTAGCCACATTAAAGTTTACATTCGGTAAAGCATTCACAGTAACAAAATGTATGGCTGTATCAACACAACCGTTAGTACTGCTTACATAAAGTGTTACCGAATAAGTTCCGGGTGTTGTATAAATATGAGAAGGATTTTGTAAGAAGGAATTAATAGAACCATCACCAAAATTCCAGTTCCAATTATTTATTACCCCTGCAGAAGCAACACTTAAATCGTTAAACATAGCAGGTGAACCCTGACAAATTACATTCTGATTAAAGTTTGCAACAGGAGGTGAATTTACAGGCACTAAATTTACAGTTGTATCAAAACAGCCATTGTTAGAGCCTGTAATTAATCTTACTAAATAAGTTCCGGGCGTTGCATAAGTATGAGTTGGGTTTACAACGTTTGATGTGTTACCATCACCAAAATCCCAATTATTTGAAATAATGGAACCTGCCGAAATACTTGAAGTATTATTAAAGTTAACTGTCATAGTACAAGTATTAGCTTGCGTAGTGAAGTTGGCATTTGGTTTAGGATTGGTAAATACATTGTAATAAAATGTTGGTCCGGTACAACCAGTCACTAATGTAGTTTGTATTGAATAATTTCCTGCAGCGCTAACGTTAACACATTGATTGGTGTTTCCTGTTAATGTACCTCCACTCCACACATAAGAACCAAATCCGGGAGGGGCGCATATTTGTTTAGTACTTCCAACACAAAGTGTATCATTAGTTACTTGCTGAAATGCTAAACAAGAACCATCTATATAAGCGTAACCATAATGTCCGCCTAAAGAACAATCGTAAGTGCTAAAACGAATAGTTACATTTTGATTTAAATAAGAACTTAAATCAACCACCACATTTGTCCAAGGCTTATAAACTACACCCGCACAATTAGGAGAGTTAATAAAGCCCGGAATGTTTTGTCCTGCCGATACATTATAATATGTACAAGGAATGGCATTTCCACTTGAATCTAACATCTGAATAGTAAATGCAGGTTGATCAGCAACAGCATGTCCCGGGTCTTGAAATACAACTGCGTATTTATAAGTAAAGTTTAAGTTAGCAGCAGTAACAGAAAATGTTTGTTCCATTCTGTCTGCCCTTCCTCCTGTTCCGTTATTCCCTAAACGAATTGAAAATAATCCACCAGGACTAACAACAGGAAATCCGCCACAAGGGTCGGTTCCGTTACCTGTCATAATAGTTTGAGCGCCTCCTGCAGTTGGACAACAGCCTGTGGCATTAAATAAAGGATGAAATCCATTAGATAATGTCCAACCATTTGTATTCCCGCTTTCGAAATCGATATTAGTGCAAGCTTGCTGAATAGTTGGCGGTTGTGGCGACTGTTTTTGAGTTGGATAATAGGTATCTATTATATATTGTCGCTCCTGAGCTTTCATAAACTCAGCCGCATCGGCTTGCGAAGGTTGTTTCTGGCTTATAAAGCTAAGCCAATAACTTTTGTTGAAGTGTTGTAAGCTATCAATCGTATAATTGGAGCTTTTTTGTGTTTGGCCTAAGCATAAGATGTATGTTACAGCCAACACCACGGTGATGTAGATTTTGGTTTTCATGGCTAATGGGTTTTAAATGCATTACTGATTTCATTTGATTTTGTTTTTTGATAGTGTTTTTCATTTTTATTTGGTTAAAAAAGACCGACCCTCTGGAGTGCCTGTATTTACAAGGGTTTCAGGCCTTTTGTGTTTTTAATTACTTTATTATACGGGTTGAATTTAAAAGGGTTGTTGTTTTAAGGTTTAATTCTATTAACCGAAAATTGTTCATTACCCCTAAATTGTTTTAATCCTGTATGAGTCCTTTATTCATCGAGTGAAGGTGATTTTAAAATAACGGAAGTCATGGTGAGCCTGCCGAACCACTATAAATACTGAATAAGAATTGGCGCTGAGCTTGACGAAGCGCAGATGAACCCCTTCGTCAAGCTCAGGGACTAAAGAGACTATCACTTCTACTATGGTTCGGCAGGCTCACCATGACTCTGTACTTCTAAAGGAAATAATTAGTTAGAGTAAAAATCAGAATAGTTTCGTAATGTCAAAGGGTTTATTCAGGGTTAAAAGTGGTACAATTCATATATTAAAAATTATGTTTATTTTAGCTTAAAATATTAAACCCTTATGGAAGAAAATTCAAACAACCCAAACGAACAACAAATAAATCAACAAATTAATCAGCAATTTGGTAACAGTGGACAAGTTCCTTTACCTAACGCAACAGCAGTATTAGTATTAGGAATTATTTCAATTGCACTTTGCTGGTGCTATGGTATAGTATCATTAACTTGTGGTATTAT
The DNA here is from genome assembly GCA_018000995.1 of Bacteroidia bacterium. Taxonomy (GTDB): domain Bacteria; phylum Bacteroidota; class Bacteroidia; order B-17B0; family Aurantibacillaceae; genus JAHEYG01. The sequence continues at coordinate 6,342 of JAGNIU010000046.1, read as the reverse complement.
CGCGTTAGTTTTAGGTAATAAAGGTATGGCCGCATATAAGGCTAATCCTTCTGCATATACTTTATCTTCTTTCAGCAACTTAAAAGGTGGAAGAATTTGTGCTATTATTGGTTTAAGCTTAGGTGCACTTTATTTAGTTTTTGTAATTATTTATTTAGTTATACTTGGTACAGCTTTCTCGATGATACCTTGGCAGAACATGCACTAATTAATTCTAATCATAAAAAAAGCCGCGAGTGTAAAACTTGCGGCTTTTTTATTTTTTAATGATTAATGATTAAAACCAATGGTATTTATCATTTATACCACGATAAAGTTTATTAAAGGTTGGTACCCATATTTTCAGCCGAACTCCTCCGCTATAGCAAACATCCATAATATTAAAGGCGGCTTTTCTACCATCTTTTCCTATTCTCATTTTATAATCGCAAAAAAGAACAAGTGGACCGAAAGCATGTTCAACACCGGTACCAATGTTTAGTCCCAGCCAATTCTCTCGAACCGTAGTATTTCGTCCGTAAATTTCTTTCAAGTTTAAAAAATCATTTGCCCCGGTAAAATAACCTTTGAATGTATTATAACTAAACCCTGCCATCGGATATAAAATTGTTTTATTGTTTTTAAATAATACTATGGCTTCCATATTCGCCTCAATGGTATTCGCCTTTACATCGTACCATGTTGGAGCAATATCAATAGGAATGTATTTGGTATATTGTGCACTGAATCTGTATGATTTATGGCCACCATAAACAGCATTTATTGTGTAACCTAATGCGTCATTGTCTTCGTTAATATTACGACTCAAGTATAAAACACTTCCGCTTACGCCAACACCAAATTGTAAATTAGTACGACCTTCTTCTTTTTTCGTGTTGTTTGTACTGGCTGATTTGACCGGCTTTTTTGTATGCGTTTTTTGTTGTGCATAAACATTCAATACAAGTGCAAAGAACACTAAAATCAGGAAATTTGATATATACTTGCCGCCCTTCATTTTACTGAAGTAAATATACTTAATTAAAATTTTAGGCTCCCGGCAATTATAATAAGTGGCCGTATTTACTTAATAAGCGGTTATTGTACAAAATTTGTTAAGCTATGATAGAAATTAGTACCAAAAATAAAAAAGAGTCGTATTTTAGAGCTATCATGAAACGTACACTTTTACTATTAACGATTTTAATTTGCGGAAAAACTTTTTCCCAAACCGGTACCGGACCGGAAAAAAATAATTATATCCAATTATCAGGTGTGGTGGTTGAAGGGGATAGTCTTTTAGGCGTACCTTTTGTATCCGTTTACAAAGGTTCAAAACCAGTAACCATTACCGATTATTATGGCTTCTTTACTTTAGTGGTTCAGCCCGGAGATGAAATTCGTTTCTCTTCTTTAGCGCATCAAAATGCTTTATATAAATTGGATGATACTTTAAGTTTGAAACATTATTACATTATTCAGCGTTTGGTTAAAGACACCATTATGTTAGCCAATATTGATGTATATCCATGGCCGACTAAAGAAGAATTTAAGAAAGCCTTTTTGAATTTAGATTTAGGGGAGAATGATTACGATCGCGCCTACAAAAATCTTGATAAAAACCAACTGAGCTATAACGAACGTAACATGAGAATGGATGCACAAGCCAATTACCGTTATGCAATGCAACAATACTTAACTAAAGTGTATACAGCAGGACAATATCCTACCATTAGTTTATTGAATCCAATTGCCTGGGCTCAGTTTATTGATGCGTGGAGAAAAGGGAAATTTAAAAAGAAAAGTACCGATAAGAAATAAGAAATTAGTCTACCTTCAGAGCTCTTACAATAACACGAACTGTTATCCTGAGCTTGCCGAAGGATTACCACTCGTCTTTACTATCAGAAGCTGTTTTTGCCATACCTTCTTTTAATTCAGAAATAACCATTGAAGCACTTTTGAAAGCTTCACCTTTTATCTTTTTCCAAACAATATCAGGCATAGTCATACTACCACACTCCGGCACAATATTGTCAATATCGCCACCGCTAGCTTTACCGTTTGCTGAAATGTGTTTTATCTTAGTTATAGAGTAACGATATTTATTGTCTTTACACTCTATACTCACGTGCATGGTAATAGTTCCTGTAAAGTCTGGCTGAGGATTTAATTCTTTAGCTTTAATCTTAAAAGTAGCTAAGCATTCGGCTTTAGTACCAGTAGTAACGCCATTAGATTTTTTGAAACGTTTTGATTCTTCTTTTACCCAGTTAACGCCTCTTTTAGCAAGAGCTGTTGCGGGAACCGAATCGGTAATAACCACTTCCTGAAAACGTTTATCTGTTTCCGATTGTTCTGCTTTTGATGAAGAGTTTGCTTCATCTTGCGCGACAACAAAAAGCGATGAAACTAAAAACGGGAAAATAAAAAATACCTTACGTAACTTATTCATAAGATTCAAAGTTAATAAATTTTACGATAAGTTGAAACTCAGGTTTTTAACTAAGGATTGTGCATTTCTATTTACAGACTATAGAAGAGATTTACCACTCATCTTTCTTAGAATCTATATCTTTTATCATGATTGCCTTTAAGTCTTCAGCGGCTATCTGAGCATTTATAAATGCCTCTTTCTTAATTAATTTCCACGTTCTATCTGATACTTTCATTGAACCACATTCTGGTACCACACCATAAATATCTCCGCACGACATACCTGCTTTTGCTGCCTGGTGTTTTATGTTTTTTATGGTGTAACGGTATTTCCCTTCTTTGGCTTCAATTACTAAATCCATTATAATTGTTCCGTCCACTTCACTTTCGGGATTCAATTGTTTTTGCTTGAATGGAAATGAAAGATTACAGGTTACCGATTTTCCGGAATTAGTACCATTACTTTTTTTAATCTTAGGGTTTTTTAAAGTGTACCAGTTTTGTGCGCGTTTTAAAACTTCTGCTTGTGGCGCAGGGATAAAAGGATTAGTTGTGTCGGGCTCTCCAGCTTCAACCGGAGGTGGTTCCTCTACAGCAGGTTTCTTTTTTCCTTTCTTACCTGTTGTTTCAACAACTGCAACAGGCTCCGGCTTTGGTGGTGCAAATTTAGTTTTGTCAACTTCTAATTTAACAATCTCACGTATTAATTTCGACTCATCTTCTTTTTCCTGTGCAGTAATTGCGAAATTGGTCAGGATAAAAATAAGTACTACTAAAATCTTTTTCATTTTATAATTTCTGAATTAATAAATTTTTGGAAACTGTTGTGGATTAGTTTCGTGCATTAAATTGTAAATAATATCAAACACATCATCCGGATTTGGTTTCGAGAAATAATCACCATCACTTCCGTAAGCGGGACGATGTTCTTTTGATGCTATTGTGGTTGGAGCTGAATCTAAAAACTTATATGCACCCTGCTCTTCCATTACCTTTTGTAAAATGTAAGCACTACCTCCACCCGGTACATCTTCATCTAATACCACTAAACGGTTTGTCTTCTTCACCGATTCAACTATTGTGTGATTGATATCAAATGGTAATAAAGTTTGTACATCAATTAATTCAACCGAAACGCCATGTTCACTTAAAAACTTCATTGCTTCTTGCGCAACTCTTACACTCGAACCATAAGTAACTAAAGTAACATCAGTTCCTTCAGTTAAAGTTTCAGGTATACCTAATGGAATTTTATATTCACCCAAATTACTTGGTGTTTGCTCTTTTAAACGGTAACCATTTAATGGTTCAATAATTAAAGCCGGTTCATCAGCTTCTAATAATGTATTATAAAATCCTGCAGCTTGAACCATATTACGTGGCACGCAAACATTTATACCGCGACAAGAATTAATAATCATTCCCATTGGAGAACCGCTATGCCAAACACCTTCTAACCTGTGACCACGAGTTCTGATAATAACCGGTGCTTTTTGTAAACCTTTAGTTCTCCATTGCACAGTTGCTAAATCATCACTCATCAATTGCAAAGCGTACAACAAGTAATCTAAATATTGAATTTCAGCAATTGGCCTTAAACCACGCATCGATAATCCAATAGCTTGTCCCATAATGGTAGCTTCACGAATACCGGCATCAAACACACGGTGTTCGCCATACTTAGCTTGTAAGCCTTCTAATCCTTGGTTAACGCCTCCAATTTTTCCGGAGTCTTCACCAAAAATTAAAACTTCAGGATATTTATTTAAAATGAAATCAAAATTCTCACGTAAAATTTCCCTTCCATCCATCATCTTTGCTTCACCATTGTATTCAGGTGTAACAGGTGAAATGCTTAAAGCATTTTTGGGTGACTGAGAATGTAAATAAGAACTATAACGGTCGTGGTTTTCTATTTTAGAAAGACTCAACCAAGAAATTAATTTTTGTCTGCCGGGAGTTTCTTCACTCTTTATTAAACGCAATACTTTTTTAACTGCTGTTTGAATATCTTTACGTATAGGTTCTTTAATACTTACCAATTCATTTTTGATTGGAGAAATTAATGCGCCTTTCTCGCTCTCACCAGCTAATTCATCAAGAATAGCACCAACTTCAGCAACCTCGTTTTTAATTGGGGTTAAGTAAGCCGACCAAGCAGCAGTTTTACTTTCGCGGACTGCATTTTTTGCATCTTCTTCAATTTTATCTAGAGTTGCAGCATCTGCTAATGCATTTTGAATAATCCACTCACGCATTTTTTTAATACAATCAAAATCAGTTTCCCATTGTAAACGTTCTTTTGATTTATAGCGTTCGTGTGAACCTGAAGTGCTGTGTCCTTGCGGTTGTGTTACTTCTTCTACGTGAACTAAAACAGGAACGTGTTGCTCACGGCAAACTTTCGCTGCTTTTTCGTAGGTCTCACATAAGTGAGCGTAATCCCAACCTTTAGTTTTAAAAATTTCGTATCCGTTTCCGCCATTCTCGCGTTGGAAACCTTTTAATATTTCTGAAATACTTTCTTTTGTTGTTTGATATTTTTTAGGAACTGAGATACCATGACCATCATCCCAAACAGAAACTAACATTGGTATTTGTAAAACACCAGCTGCGTTAATCGTTTCCCAAAACAATCCTTCTGATGTACTGGCATCACCAATAGTACCAAAAGCAATTTCATTTCCTTTATCTGAATAATTTAAAAATTCACCTTGTTGTAAATCTTTGTTTACTCTAAAGAAATGAGAAGCATAAGCTAATCCTAACAAACGCGGCATTTGAGAACCGGTTGGAGAAATATCTGAGGATGAATTTTTTTGTTCAATTAATTTCCGGAAAGTACCATCTTCATTTAAACTGCGAGTTGCAAAATGTCCACCCATTTGTCTACCTGCACTCATTGGCTCGTGTTCAATATCAGTATGTGCGTATAAACCTGCAAACCATTGTTGCAAGGTAACAGCACCAATCGCCATCATAAAAGTTTGATCGCGGTAATAACCGCTACGGAAATCACCATTCTTAAACACTTTTGATAAAGCAATTTGAGGTAACTCTTTTCCATCACCAAAAATTCCAAACTTTGCCTTGCCTGTCAATACTTCTTTACGACCTAATAAACTGGCCTGACGACTTTCATTTATTAAACGAAAATCTTCCAGAACAATTTTTTTAAAATCTTCGAACGAAAGTCCTTTTGCGGTACCGATATTTCCTTGTTTTTCCATTATAGAGTATACCTTACAAATATAAAATTTGAGGCGGATTAAAAAAAATTATTAATTATGATTAATCTGTTAATTTTAGATTTAGAAATATGAAAGAAAACGAACCATCAGATGGACATAATTTAGAGCGAGTTCGGCTTAACGAATTAGTGGATAGCGACTGTCCTAATTGTGGTAAAAGTCCTGTTTTAATTTACGAACGCGTGCTAATTGAGGGTAGTTTAGAAAATTATCATTTGATGCATACAGAAGTGGAAGATTTTTACGAATGTCCGGCTTGTAAACATGGTTGGAGGAAGTTCCAATATCTTTAATTATATTCCAATCTATTAACTAATAACTATTTAATTATTAACTAGTTATATCAAAGGGATTCCTACGGAACAAATAGTTTGTGAAATCATTAAAATTGTAGTAATTTCGTAGCCCGTTTTAAAGATAGAAAAAATGAAAAAAGAAACACATCCAGAGAATTACAGATTTTGCATATTTAAAGATATGAGTAATGGTTATGCATTTTTAACCCGCTCTTGCGCTGATACAAAAGAAACACTTACATGGGAAGACGGCAACGAATACCCATTAGTGAAATTAGATATTTCAATGACATCTCACCCGTTTTATACTGGTAAGCACATGTTAGTAGATACTGCAGGACGTGTAGATAAATTCCGTACACGTTATAACAAGAAGAAAT
>JAGNIU010000075.1 GCA_018000995.1 Bacteroidia bacterium | reverse complement strand
GGAAGAACAACACCGCTGCTTAATGTGGTGTCTTCATTTTGCAATTTAATGTCGTAGATATAAGTTTTTGATTCAAGCGTATTTCTTTTAAAAGCATTGGGTTGGTATTTTATTATTCCGCCAACAGTTCCAAACCAAAGTGTGCTGTCTTTATCTTCCCAAATGCCATACGAATTACATTCCACACCACTAAATCCTTCTGCTTTTCCAAATGAAGTAATGTCAATTGTTTTTGATGTGCGGTATTTGTTTAAATCCAATTTATTTATTCCCTGATTGGTTCCTATCCAAATTCCATTTTCATTATCTGTAAATTGTAGGGAATAAATTAATTCCGAATTCAAGCCTTCTTTTTCAGAAATAATTTTTTGTGTATTGTTCACCTGATCATAAATCCATAAACCATTTAAGGTTGCGCCATAAAGCACATTGTTTTTATCGCAAAGCAATGTGAAAAACGAACTTGGTTTAATATTTAATGTAGTATTTTTTTGAACGAATGTATTGTTCTCTAATTTATACAAACCTTCAGCGGAAGTGCCCAGCCAAAGTCCGCCAGTATTATCTTCAACAAAAGCAGTAACGCCCCACTCTTGTGTTAATTCTGGCAGCATGTAATAAGTGGGAGAATAAACGCCATTAATTTTTTTGAAGGCAGCAACACCATCTTTTCCGCCAACCCAAATAGTATTTTGTTTGTCTTTGTAAATTACGCTGATGGGCGTAGTTAGTTTAAACCCTTGTTGTTGTGTAAAATTTTTTATACTGCCGTTTTTGTACCAACTTATTCCTTTATTAGAGCACAACCAAATGGTGCCATCATCATCTTCTAACCCAACTACACAATAGTTATCGGCCAATCCATCTTTAGTGCTTATTAGATTGAAGAAACCTTGCGAATATCTAAATACGCCTGTTTCACTACAAAACCATAAATCATTTTTTTTGTCTCTGAAAATTTGAAACACCATGGCATTTGCAATACCACCATTTTTGAAACTCGAGAAGGCATTGTCGCGGTAACGGAATAATCCGGTGTGAGTTCCTAACCACAAATTCCCCTCAGTATCTTTGATAATGCAACGAATGTGATTCGAATTATTCTCATTATAAATATTAAAGAACGAAAACTCTTTTCCGTTAAATTTCAACAAGCCACTTCCGGAACCAACCCAAATAGTATTTTCATTTTCAGAATAAATGGAAGTAATATTTTCATCAATTAAACCATTTTCCTCATGAAAATTATAAGGTTTGTCGTTTGATTTTTTAAGAATGGAAAATCCTTTACTTGTACCAATTAGTAAGGATGAATCGGCTATTGAATAAGAAAGACAATTGATGTTATTGTTATCCAGGCCATCAATTTTTTTAATGCTGTTATTTTTTTTGTTGAAGTAAAACAAACCATTGCTTGTACCCACACATAAAATGTCGCCCATTAATTGCAAACACTTAATTTCACGGTTAGCAAAGTCGTTCAATACCGAAAATTTTCTCTTGCTATAGCAGTATAATCCTTTTGAAGTGCCAATGTAAACACCTTCATTTTTTTTGAAACATAAAGCGTTAATCGTATTTACGTTTAATCCGTTTTTTATATTGTAATTGGCTATAATTTTTTTGTTTTTAAGGATGCTAAGTCCTTCAACAGTGCCTGCGTAAATGTAACCGGAGTCGTCTTCGCAAATGGCGTTTACATAATGATTAATTAAGCCGTTTTTTGGAGAGTAATTGGTAAAATCTTTCCCATCAAAGCGACTTAATCCACCGTAGCCGCCACTCCACAAATAGCCTTTACTATCCTGAAACGTACAGTACACTTGTACAAATGGCAAACCACTTTCAACCGAATAATTTTTAAAGTAAAATTGCTGCGCTTTTAAAAAAGAACTAATGGATAGAACCAATATCAGAAGATATTTAGTAAAGGGGTGGCGCATACGTATCACTAAAAATAGGCTTTTATACACAAAACAAAAAACACATTCAACAATTGGTAGAGTTTACCTTTTAAATGGCCTGCCCGCCCGCTTTACTGGTAATATTGTCCGAAATTGGATAACAAAAATGGCAGGCAGGTTAAAAAAAGCCAATTTACTGGTTATCAAACCTCTTTTTTCCCTGCCTTAGTACCCTTTTTTTGTTACCTTTGGTAGCCTATAAAATTAGAGGTAAAATTATGTTTGGGTTTCTTAAAAAAGTATTCGGTACTAAGTCTGAAAAAGATGTCAGGGATGTTGCACCAATTGTTGAAGAAATAAATTCAATATACGCTACGTTAACCAATATCAGTAATGATGAGTTACGTGCGAAATCAAAAAAATTAAAGGATCAAATCCAAGATTATATCAAGGAAGAGCGTTCGAAAATCGATGGCATTAATGCCGAGATAGACGCAAAGCCTGATATGGATGTAAATACCAAAGAGGAATTATACAAAGAAATTGATGCGATTGAAGTTGATATCACCAAAAAAATTGAAGAAGTTTTAAATGAAATTTTACCGGAAGCTTTTGCTGTTTTAAAAGAAACCGCTCGTCGTTTTAAAGAAAATAAAGAATTAGAAGTTACCACTTCTACTTACGATACTGAATTTGCAAAAACATTAAAGCATATTGAAATCCGTGGTAACAAAGCAGTTTGGAAAAACTCATGGACCGCTGCGGGTGCAGAAATTACCTGGGACATGGTTCATTACGATGTGCAGTTGATAGGTGGTATTGTTTTACATCAAGGAAAAATTTCTGAGATGGCAACCGGTGAGGGAAAAACATTAGTGTCTACTTTACCTGTTTTCTTAAACGCATTAGCCGGTCGCGGTGTTCACTTAGTAACTGTAAATAATTACTTAGCAAAACGTGATAGCGAATGGAACGCGCCTTTATTCCAATTTCATGGTTTAACGGTTGATTGTATTGATAAACACGAACCGAATACAGAAGAACGTCGTTTAGCTTATTTAGCAGATATCACTTACGGAACCAATAACGAATTTGGTTTTGATTACTTACGCGATAACATGGCGCGTGGTGTTGATGAATTAGTTCAACGCAAACACAATTTCGCTATTGTGGATGAGGTCGATTCAGTTTTAATTGATGATGCACGTACTCCATTAATTATTTCCGGACCAACACCACAAGGTGATAAACACGAGTTCAATGAATTTAAACCGCGTGTAGAGAAATTAGTTAATGCGCAAAAACAATATGTACTAACTTGCTTAACCGACGCAAAAAAATTATTTGCTGAAGGAAAAGAGAAAGAGGCGGGTATCCCATTATTGCGCGCATACCGCGGCTTACCAAAGAACACGGCTTTAATTAAATTTTTAAGTGAGAATGGCGTAAGAGCTTTATTGCAGAAGACTGAGAACTTCTATATGCAAGACCAAAACAAGGAAATGCATAAGATTGATCAGGAATTGTATTTTGTGGTGGATGAAAAACACAACTCTGTTGATTTAGTAGAAAAAGGAATTGATTTAATTACTTCTAGCGGTGAAGACCCTAAATTTTTCATTATTCCGAATGTAGGAGATGAAGTGGCGGATATTGAAAAGAATATTCTTGACCCAAAAGAAAAATTAGTAGCGAAAGAAGCTGTGATGCGTGAGTTCAGTTTAAAGAGCGAACGTATTCACACCGTAAATCAATTATTAAAAGC
>JAGNIU010000045.1 GCA_018000995.1 Bacteroidia bacterium | reverse complement strand
AATTACACCGTATAATTTAATTTTTTTAGTATTTTTGCGGCGGAGAAATGGCAGAGTGGTCGATTGCGGCAGTCTTGAAAACTGTTGAGGGTCATACCTCCGGGGGTTCGAATCCCTCTTTCTCCGCCAGAATAAGAACTAACCCCGTAATTTACGGGGTTTTGTTTTTTTTAGCACTCTCCCTCTCATTTTGAGTAAATAATTTTTGTACCTTTAAGCTATCAAACACCCCCTCAACATTTAATGTTATTTACAAATGAAAAAACATGTATTAATATTCGTTTTTGGGTGGTTTTTCCTTCAATCTCAAGCTTCAGTAACCGCTTATTTTAATTACGGGGTATTTAATGTCCCTACCGGCTCTCCTTTTATTGAAACCTATTTAACGGTCATTGGAAGCTCAATTAAGCATAAACCTGTTAATGGCGGGCTTCAAGGTTCAGTAAACATCAAAGTTTTGATTACAAAGAATGGCGAGTTATATACTGGTGATAACTATAATTTGCTAAGTCCGGTAGATAAAGATTCCTTAAGTATCTCCAGTTTTATTGATAATCACCGTTACGCTTTGCCAAACGGAGCTTATGGTATTGAGATTACTTTAACAGATAATAACGATCCTTCAAAAAAATCGTTTACCTATAAAGAAAACGTAGTTATTAATTATTCAAAGAGTGAAATTTCTTGTTCTTCCATTCAAGCTCTGGAATCGTACGCAAAAACAGTAACGCAAAGTTCTATTTCTAAAAGTGGATATGATTTAATTCCGTACAACGTTAATTATTATCCTGAGAAGCAAAATAAACTTTTATTCTATTTCGAGTCATACGGAACAGATACTGTTTTAGGTAAAAATCAAAATTTCGTTTATGAGTACCACATTGAAAGGAAAGAAGACATGTTTAAGCCTGAAGGTTTAGGTGGTTTCAAAAAGCAAGCTACATCAAAAGTAAATCCGTTATTAGGGCAATTAGATATTACGAATTTAGAGACCGGGAATTATTATTTGGTAATTGAATTGAAAGACAAAAACAATAAAGTTCAACTCGAGAAAAAATGGTTTTTCCAACGTAAAAACAATATTGTAAAACCAATTGGTTACAAAGAAAACCGCTCGGTTTATGAGTTTTTTGGAAATTATAATAATGCCGATACTTTAAAAATGTTTGTGGAATGTTTATGGCCAATATCAACTACACTTGAGCGAGATTGGCAAATAAATGTTTCGGTTAAAAAGGACCCTGAGCTAATGAAAAAATACATCGTTGATTATTGGCAAAAAAAATCAGGCGATTCTTTGGACCCCTTACAAATGTGGTTATCGTATTACGAGCAGGTTAAAATTGTAAATAAGATGTTTAAATGCGGGAAGCAAAAAGGATATTATACCGATAGAGGTCGAATGTATTTACAGTATGGTAAGCCTGATCAACGCGCAGTACAACCAAGCGAACCTTACACGTATCCTTACGAAATTTGGCAATACTACCGCGTTTATGATAATACTAACGGACAATTTTATAATAACAAAAGATGTGTTTTTGTAAATAAGAATATTGCCGATGATTGTTATAAATTAATTCACACCGATATTAGAGGAGAACAGTACAACGATAAATGGCGTTACGAAATTACGAAGAGAGAAAACAATCCGAATGTGGATGCTACTAAGCCAAGTACGCAACAAGGAAATAATTACGACGAGTTTTTTAATAACCCAAAATAATTTATGTCAGATAGCAGGGTAGCCGTAGTTATTTTAAATTTTAACGGAAAAGAGTTTTTAGAAAAGTTTCTTCCTTCGGTTACAAAATGTTCTGCTAATCATAAAATTTACGTTGCGGATAATAATTCAAGCGACGATTCTGTTTCTTTTTTAAAATCGAATTACCCTTCTGTTCAAATTATTCAAAATTCAAGTAACAGCGGCTTTGCTCAAGGTTATAACGATGCCTTAAAACATGTTACTGCCGACTATTATGTCTTATTAAATTCAGATGTTGAGGTTTCTGAAAATTGGATTGAGAATGTAATAACATTAATGGATTCCAATCCTAACATCGCTGCTTGTCAACCAAAAATTTTAGATTTTAATAACCGTACAAAATTTGAATACGCAGGTGCTGCCGGTGGTTTTATTGATAAATATGGTTATCCGTTTTGTCGCGGACGTATATTTAATAGTTTAGAGGAAGATACGAATCAATACAATGCAAGTACAGAAGTGTTTTGGGCAACAGGAGCTTGTATGTTTGTGCGTGCTAAAGCTTTTTGGGAAGTTGGTGGTTTTGATGGTGATTACTTTGCGCACATGGAAGAAATTGATTTGTGCTGGCGTTTAAAAAATATCGGTTATAAAATTTATGTGGAACCAAAAAGTATAGTTTATCATGTTGGAGGCGGCACTTTAAATAAATTAAGTTCACGCAAAACATTTTTAAATTTCAGAAACAATTTAACTACGCTTACAAAAAATCATCCTTCAGGATTTTTATTTTTTAAAATAATTTTCCGAATGAAATTGGATGGCATTGCTGCCTTTAAATTTTTGTTGGATGGTCAGCCAAAACATTTCTTTGCAGTTATACGCGCTCATTTTGCGTTTTATAGCTGGTTACCAAAAACATTAGCTAAACGTAAGCAGGCCAAGCAACATCCTAAATTTAAATTTTCGATGGGTAGAGCTTATAACGGAAACATGGTTTTAGAACATTTTATCCGTAAGAAAAATTCTTTTTCGGAACTAAACCAATCTTCTTTTTTGGATTGAACTTAATAAAGCTATTGTAATAATGGCGTTTATCAGAATTAACTCATTTCCTATCTGATATTCTCCCAAAATAAATTTAAAATTATTGGCTAGTAAATAAGTGACAACCGGCGCTACTAAGCAAATTATTGGCACAAGCTTATCGTTCAAGTTTACTTTTGTGAATAATCCTAAAGCAAATAAACCTAACAGTGGACCGTAAGTATAACCCGCTAACATTAAAATCGTATCGATAATTGCTTTTTGATTTAGAGCATGGAACACTAAAATCACCAGCCAAAGCAACACTGCAAATAAAACGTGAATAGTTGTACGGCGTTTTCTTTTTTGTTCTTCGTTTAATTTTTCGTTGCGGTCGTATTCTAAAATATCAATATAAAAAGAAGTGGTTAGTGTTGTTAAAACACTGTCGGCACTCGAGAAAGTAGCTGCTGTTAACCCGATAATAAAAACTAATCCTGCAAATACACCCAAATGATTTAAAGCAAGGTTTGGGAATACTTTATCACTCATCACTTTTCCTAAATCATTTACCGGAATAGCTATTCCGCTTTGGTTGTAATAAATATAAAGTAACGCGCCTAAGGATAAAAAGATGATTGTAACAATCACCATAATAACGCTGAACCAAAAAATATTTTTCTGAGCTTCGCCTAAACTTTTGCAGCTTAAATTTTTCTGCATCATATTTTGATCGAGACCCGTCATCGCCACAGCGATAAAAATCCCACCTAAAAATTCTTTGAAGAAGAAATTTGATTTTTTCCAATCCCAAAAAAACGTTTCGGTGTATTCAGAACTTGTTACTTTACTAACTGCTTCGGTAAATGAAATGTCTAATTTGCTAATGATAGCAACAACTGATAATACAACTCCTAAAACCAAAAACAAGGACTGAAAAGTGTCGGTCCAGACTAAAGTTTTAATTCCACCACGATACGTGTACAATAACATTAACCCCAAAATAACAGAAACGCTAACCCAAAATGGAACGTGAATAGTTTCAAACTGATCGAAGACAAATAATTGAATTACTCCCGCAACTAAATATAATCTTCCGGCCGCCCCTAAAATACGGGAGATAATGAAAAACATAGCTCCGGTCTTTTGTGTGTTCTTACCAAAACGACTTTTTAAATATTCGTAAATAGAAGTTAAATTGAGTTTATAATAAATGGGAAGAAGAATGTGAGAAATAATGAAATACCCAACAAAATAACCAATCACCAATTGTAAATAGGAGAAATGCGCTGTTCCAACTTTGCCAGGCACCGAAATATAAGTAACGCCACTCAAAGAATCTCCAATCATACCAAAAGCAACTGCATACCAAGGTGAAGCTTTGTTTCCTAAAAAATAAGATTCGGCTGTGCTTTTGCGCGAAGTATACCACGCAATGCCCATTAAAAAGCAAAAGTAAACAGCAATGAAACTTATTATTAGTACTGGCGACATTTATGAGCTTAGATTGTTGAAGTAAAAATGAAGAATTAAGACATAGGTTTAATTGTTAAATAAAGTACTTCTTCACATGGGGTGACTCATAATTGTTAATAGTTTGGCACTTTGAATATTCAATCCAACGGGGTAAAGCCCTAAATTTGCATAATGCAATTCAGCTCCAAAGTAATAGAACAAGCCGTTGATACTTTTGCCCAATTACCGGGCGTTGGTAAAAAAACTGCTTTACGTTATGTATTGCATTTAATTAAGCAAGATGATACCGAGCAATTAGCTCAAATCATAAAACAATTAAAAACCGATTTAAAGTTTTGCGATAAGTGTCATAATATTTGCGAAAGCACATCTTGCGAAATTTGTACCAACTCGGTTCGTGATCAAACTTTATTGTGTGTTGTACAAGATTACAGAGATGTAATGGCCATTGAAAATACAGGTTTGTACAAAGGTCTTTATCATGTTTTAGGTGGATTAATTTCTCCAATGGAAGGAGTTGGTCCTGGCCATTTAAATATTGAAACCTTAAATACCCGAATGGCAGCAGGCGTCATTAAAGAAGTTATTCTGGCTTTGAATGCAACTATGGAAGGGGAAACCACTTCGTTTTATATTTATCGCAAATTAGCACCACACAATATTAATTTATCGGCTATTGCCCGCGGCATTGCTGTTGGTGATGAATTAGAGTACGCCGATGAAGCTACTCTTGGTCGTTCAATTACAAACCGCCAACCTTTCTCTGCTTTCTTTACAGTGAAATAATTTTCTGTATTGATTTAGAACTATTTAATCTATTATTATTCTTAAAAATTCTCTTTTAAAGTTTCAATTAATTAAGTAACTTACACAAGTCTTATTAATTTACTATAAATTTTTCTATGATCGGTTCATCCGTGTCTATTATATTGCCCTGTTATAACGAAGCCGACCATCTTGAACGTAGTATTAAGGTTTTAGTAAATCATAGTGCTGATTTTAAATTTAATTATGAGTTTATTTTCGTTGAGGATAAAAGCACGGATAATACACGGCAAATACTTAAAGGATTTGAATCAACACTAAAAAATTCAAAGTTTATCTATCACGACGTAAATAAAGGCAGAGGCGCTGCGGTAAAAAGTGGATTTGAAGTTGCAACCGGAGATTACGTTGGGTTTATTGATGTGGATTTAGAAGTTAGTCCAAGTTATATTAACGCTTTCGTTGAAAGTCTTAAAACACATGATGTAGTTATTGCAAATAGAAAATACTATTCAAAAACATATTTAAGAGCGTTAATAAGAAATATATTTAGCAATTCTTACCGTGCGCTCAATAAAAAATTGCTAAAGCATTCCTATAGCGATACAGAAGCGGGTTATAAGTTTTTTAATAAAAAGGCTCTAGATAATTTTTTCAAACAGCCATCAAACGATCATTGGTTTTGGGATACAGAGTTTATAATGTATTGCTTTAATAATAAACTTAAAGTAGATGAAATTGAAGTTGCTTTTTTAAGGGATGAGACTAAACAATCTACAGTTAAAGTACTGCGCGATTCACTTCATTATTTGAATGAGTTAATTAAGTATACGAAGAAAAACAAAAAGTAATTATGCAAAGTCCTATTTACTGGCACCCAAAATTATATGAATTTGCAATGAAAAAATTGTACGGCAGTTTCTATGAAAGCCGTTATAGCCACCTACAAAAAGTAATTCCGGATAATTCAAATGTATTGGAGCTTTGTATGGGAGATTTATACTTCTATAATCATTATCTGAAAAATAAAAATTTAAATTATTCTTGTGCAGATGTAAACCCTGTGTTTGTAAACGCTGCTAAATCAAAAGGTATAGAATCTTTTTTGATTGACATTATTAAAGATGAAATTCCGAAAAGCGATTATATTTTAATTCAAGGGGGAATAACTTATAGCATTCCTCATCATGTTGATGTAATAAGAAAAATTTTGAACAGCACCAATAAGCAATTAATTATATCGGAAAATACCCAAAACGTAAGTAATTCAGGCAATAAAATCATTTCATCACTAGCCACTTTTATGTCGAAAGCGAAAGCAGGACAATCTAAAGTTAAATTCACTAAAGAAACCATGAAAGAGGCGTTTTCCGGCTTTGAAAAAAATATTGTTCATTGGATTGAGCCCAAAGACAGCCGCGAGACTATTATTATTATGCAGAAGTAAGTTTACGTTGAAGTTTTTCTGTGAATTTTTCCAAAGCAATTCCGGCAAGACAAACAAATACCATTATACTTGGTACAAGGTATCGGAATTCAGGTACACGGAAGTAAAAACAAATAAATATAATATTTAAGTAGGCAACCATAATCAATAAAAAAAGTAATGGTTTTGTTTTTCTTAGCAAAAGCCATATAGATGAAAGTAATCCCAAAAAGAAAATAGAATAAAATAAAATCGCGTTGCTGATTTTTGCAAACTTTTTGAAACCGGTGATGTCTTTATATCTTTTATCTGTGGCATAAAAAATCCCGTAACCACTTAAAAATATTTTTTTAGAATATATTATTCCGGTCTCAATATAATATAAAAAAGGTTTTTCCTCTTTAACAGATTGTGTGAAGTTATTGAGTGAAGCGTTGATTAATTTAATTATGGAATCTTTAAGTGTAAGGTTATAAGCCCTGAACCGCTTTTTAACTAAATACAGACTATCCCTGTTAAATTGTGATGTATACATATATGAAGGTAAAGTTGTATCCTTCATACTATAATCTGTATTCATCTCCGGTTCAAACCAAAACATCTGATGTTCCAAATCGCCGCCCCAAGATTGCATAAAGGCATATAAAGCAGGATAAGGATTTTTATCGCTAATCACCGTATAACCATCGATATCATTTAAAAGAACAATTTTGTTTTTAACAGAATAATTCCGGATTACCCAAGCCGAATCAAAAAACATAAAAACAGAAAAGTAAAGAAGAAAATAGAAGAATATGGTTTTGAAACTGAATTTGGTTTTTAAAAAGTGAAGCAGTAAATAAATACAGATAACGCCACAAAAAAGTAAAAATACCGGTCGTAAAAAAATGCACCACGCTATAAAAAAGCCAGACCAGAAAAGATGTTTTTTAAGGTTTGTTTCTGTGAATCTTTGCAAGTAATAGATCGAAAAAATAAAGAATGAAATAGCCAGTGAATCTGTTAAAAAGAAATTGTTCCATGTAAATATGTAATGTGTTGCTGAAACAAGAAAGAAAACAAAATAGAATACTCTGTTTTTTTTAACAATGCTGCTTATGGTGATAGAAAGAACGTAAGTTGCAATTGCTGAAATAAACCATTGCAGTACAAGGATAATATTGAGGGTTATTGTTTTTGAGAATAGAACACGGAATAAAAGGTAAATGATTCCTAATCCGGGTGCCCGTACATCGGGTGAATAAACGCCATTCGTATAAAAATTCTCTGCTGAATTGTAATATTCATGGGAGTCGGTAACAAAGTGCCCAAGTAATGGTTGGTTGATATCGAAGTTCAAATAAACTTGCGACCAAAAAAATAGACCCTGTAGTATTAGAGAGAGAACTATCCAAAAAGGGTAATTACTTATTTTGAAATTGAATTTCATGGATTTAGTTTGGTTTGCGGTTCAATAACCGGTAAACTACATATATCCACCCATATTGGTTTTGATTTTCTTTTTACGTCGACCACCGCAATCTTTGCGGTATGCACAATCTGTGGCAATAATTCCAAACAGGATAAAAAAGATGGCAAATAGCTTAGCTGTTTTTTTCATAGAATTAAAGATACAAAATTAATTAAACCAACAAAACGGTATCGTTTAAACTTTATAAATAATACAGCTGTTAAAATTCCTGAAAAACCCCTAAACACACGCATTATTTTTGTAATTTTAGTTCGTGCGTAAATCACTTTTCATATTCTTTTCTGTATTGTTTTTTGGACTTCAAAACTTAAAGGCAAGTTACATCCTGATACCAATGGATGAAACCCAGAAAAATCATTTAAAAGCTTACGGTATTGCGTATTGGGCTTTAAAGGGTGAATTGGAAATTCAATGGCTTTTAAATTACCGTGGCGGAAGTTTTATGATTCCGAATGCAAAACCGGTGAGTAACGAATGTTTAATACGCGGTGTGAGCTACGAAATTATTTCGGATGCACAATCCAATGCTATTCTAGCCGAGATTGCAAATCCTTCAGTAAATCAAGATGCAATTAAATTGGAAAAAGCGCCACGCGTTGCAGTATATTCTCCAAAAACAAAACAACCTTGGGATGATGCCGTTACTTTAGTGTTAACGTATGCTGAAATTCCTTATGATTTAATTTATGATGAAGAATTATTAAACGGAAAACTATCTGAATATGATTGGTTGCATTTGCACCACGAAGATTTTACCGGACAATACGGTCGTTTTTACGCGCAGTTCAAACATCACGCTTGGTATCAGGCAGAAGTGAAAGAAAATGAAGCCGTGGCTAAGAAATTTGGTTTTACTAAAGTATCCCAATTAAAATTAGCTGTTGCGAAAAAAATTAATGACTACGTTTTTGGCGGTGGATTTTTATTTGCCATGTGTAGTGCTACCGACAGTTATGATATTGCATTAGCAGCCGAAGGAATTGATATTTGCGCCGAAATGTATGATCACGATGCAGCCGACCCGAATATGAATACCAAAATAGATTTCTCGAAAGGTTATGCTTTTGAAAAATATAAATTAACGCCAAATCCTTTAGAGTACGAATTTTCAAGCATCGATACCTATCATACACGTCAGCAACAATATGGTATGACCAAAGAGAATGATGTATTTACTTTATTTGATTTCTCAGCGAAGTGGGATCCTGTTCCAACTATGTTAAATCAAAATCATGAATCAACGGTAAAAGCTTTTTGGGGACAAACAGTAGCCTTCAATAAAAATTATGTAAAGAAAAATGTTTTAGTGTTAGGCGAATCAAAAGCATTTAACGAAGCCCGTTACATTCATGGCGAGCACGGTAAAGGCACCTGGACTTTTTATGGCGGCCACGACCCAGAAGATTATTTGCATAGAGTAGAGGACCCGCCAACAGATTTAAGTCTGCATCCCAATTCTCCGGGATACAGATTAATCTTAAACAACATTCTTTTCCCCGCTGCGAAAAAGAAAAAACAGAAGACTTAGTGAGGGGCTATTACTAGTGTTCCAATAGATTTTATTCGTTTATCCATTGCGAAGCTAAGTTCATTGTTTCAGGATAAAAATTTACTTCACCGGTTGTAATGTTGTGAGTGCCACCAACAATTCCAATTTGTCCGCTTTCAATCATTTCTTTTAAAATTGGGCTGCGTTGTACTATCGATTTAACTGTTCGCTTTACATTAATAGTTGCAACATTTTCAACGAAAGTGGAATTACCGGAATTGCGATTTTCTTTTGTTATAGTTTCTTCATCAACTGCAGGTCGTATTTTTGTAAGTAAAGCTGTAAGGTTACCCATTTCAACATGGTCACAAGCACCTTTCACGGCTCCGCATTTGGTGTGTCCTAACACAACAATAATTTTTGAGCCAGCTACTTTGCAAGCAAATTCCATACTCCCTAAAATATCTTCATTAATAATATTTCCGGCAATACGAACGCTAAAAACATCTCCTAATCCTTGATCAAAAATTAATTCAGCTGAAGTTCTGCTGTCAATACAACTCAAAATTACCGCAAAAGGATGTTGTCCGTCTGATGTTTCATTTGCTTGTTGTAAAAGATTTCGGTTAACTTTTAAGTTGCTTACAAAACGCTTGTTGCCTTCTTTTAATAATTCTAAAGCCATTACAGGAGTGATGGCGGTTTGCATTTCTTTAGTTAGAGTTTTCATTTTATTTGGGTTTAAGGTTTATAGTTGGTAAAATTTTTCGGATTTATTTGGTTGAGGGATTTCCGTTTCTTTTAATAGTTGCTTAATGTTTATTTCAATTTTTTGGGAAATTGATATCATTGCTGTATCGGTTGGTCTGTTTTCAAAGGGATCTTGCATGTGTCTTGCCGTTTTTTCTAGCAAAAAGAATCCTGTTGAAATAGCAATCAGAAGCGGCGTTTCAAATAGTCCATCAACTCTTAACGACATGGCAAGAGTGATAACAAAAAGGTAAATCAGTGCATGAAGGAATAGACGATATGTAACAGGAAAGACAGTTGATTTTATTCGTTCAGCTTTTCCTTGTGCATCACAAAGTCGTACCAAAGTATTATCTAATTGTATTTGAGAAAATAATTCTAGTTGATGACCATCTTTTAGCTCTTTAATATCCTTACTGTGCAATTGAAGTAATGCTAAAGGTTTATTACTGTGTTGTTGTATTTCTTTAAGGTCTTCCGCGGAAATATATTTTTCCAGATTTTCTATTGGGTCTAATTCTCTAAGCGTTTGTGCTAAAGAGTAGCACCATGCAATTTGCCTTAGAGCAATTTTTTTAATTGTTGTGTCATTACCTTTTGCGGTGAGTGTTTGTAGTTGAATAACAAAACTTCGGGAGTCGTTTACAATGGCGCCCCATATTTTGCGGGCTTCCCACCATCGGTCGTACGACTGACTTAACTTAAATGAGAGGAGAATTGAAATGGCTGTACCAATAAAGGCCGGAATAGTTAAAGGCATTTCCGGCAACAATTGTTTATACCTTTCTGTTATAAATAAAACCGTTAGCGATAGAAGCAGTACATAAATGAGGTCGTATTTTACCTTGTTTAATATATAGTACGCAGGTATTCGTTTATTTAGCAGCATAGTTGAAATTTGAATTCCGAGCAAAGATAGAGATAGTTTTTAATTTGATAGTAATACTATCATTAATAATTGTTAAATTATTTTTCTTAGCTTTGTTACTTTGTTAAACAGAAGTAAAAACTACCTACTATGAAGCTGCAATTACAGATAAAAATGAATGAGGCGTTGTTTCTTCGTAATCCTGAAAGTTCGGAGTTGGGAAAAAACATCCTAAAACACGGTATTCAATTAATTTATAAAACTGGTTTTGAGGCATTTACTTTTAAGAAGCTGGCCGAAGATATTGGTACAACCGAGGCTGGTATTTACCGCTACTTTGAAAACAAGCATAAGTTGTTGGTTTACCTTACTGCCTGGTATTGGGGCTGGCTCGAATTTCAAATAAGTTTTCACACCAATAATATAAAGGATCCAACCGTTAAGTTAAAAAGGGTAATAAAGTTGTTAGCAACAGCGGTTGAAGATGATGAACAAACAAGTTATATAAATGAAAGCTTACTTCATCAAATTATTATTACTGAAGGAACAAAAGCATATCTAACCAAACAAGTTGGGGAAGATAATAAGCAACAGTTTTTTAAGCCATACAAAGATCTTTGTGCTGTAATTGGCAATATTATTTCAGAGTGCAATCCGAAATACAAATACCCTAAATCTTTAGCGTCTACAATTATTGAAATGGCGCATTTTCAAAATTTCTTTATGAATAATTTACCATCGCTTACCGATTTTGGTAAGAATAAAGAAGAAAGTGAAATTATTTCCTTTTTAAATGACTTGGTATTTACCAGTTTAAAGAAAAGTTAATTAGGAGCAATTGCATCCGGAGAAATCTCGGGTGTTTTTGCTTTTTTGGTGTAAGCACCAAGATGTGTGGTGATGCCAATAATACTGGAGGTACCTGTAATATTGTATTTTGTGTAAGCGTAACTCAAAGCAAAACGGTTTATCTTAAATCCAAATCCAAAACTTAACCCACTTGATGTACGTTTATCGGGTAACATCATTTCTTTATGTAAACGCCAATTGTAACCTACACGTAGATTAAAATTTTTGGTAATGATAATTTCAGTGGCAAAGGTCATGTGTCGTGCTAACTTATCGCCGCCTTTTTTTACGTTATCGCTAAATTTCTGCCATTTGGTTTTTTCTTTGGGAGCTTCTTCCCCAAATAAATTAGAAGTTTCTGTTTCGTTTAAAGGACTTGTATAAGTTAAATCCCACTTGGTTAAATTATCGTAAACAAATATTAAACGGAAGGGCGCTTTTTTTACTTTATAGCTAATTCCTAATTGCGTTGTTACGGGTAATTTTGTGGTGTCGTTATTTTTATCGTAAGGTTTCCAAATTACGCCAACATTTTTTACAACAGCTGAGGCGGTGAAACCACTTTTATGAACCCAGGTTAATCCAAGATCCACAGCATTTCCAACCGAGTTATAAATATCGTAATGCGAGTAAATGGTTTTTAATGTAACACCATAACTAAAACTTGTGTCTTTTAAACGGCGGGCAAGCGATAAGTTTATAGAATAATCGGCGGCTTTAAAATTTCCTTCTTTTATATCGTACTCATCGCGTTTGTCAAATTTTCCGTAATCAAAAAATTGTATTCCTCCCGCAACAGTTCCAATATTTTTAAAATGGTGGGCATAAGCTACATTCCCAAAATTCATATCTGCAATATAATTGCAATAATTTAAAGCGACTTGCTTAACACATTTTTCGTTTAATAGGGCAGGGTTGCTATAATAAAGATTTATATCATCACCCCAAACACTCATCGAATTACCCCCAAGAGCAGCAGCACGTGCAGGCATTGGTATTTCTAAAAAACGGTAAGTGGTTGGTCCACCCACCTGAGATTGGAGGTTGAGAGCCAGCGCCGAAATGAAAAATATGCCTAATAGTTTCTTCAACTGTATAGTAAACGCATAAAAATAAGATTTATTATGCGAAAAAGGGATTTATTTTAAGTCCAATTTCTTACTGTTTTACCACTTTTTTAGTGATACCATCCACCTTAAAGAAATAAACTCCGTTAGAAAGTGTAGAAATATTTACGTTCTCATTTTCTTTAGAAAGTTCTTTCGTAATGACTAATTCTCCTAACGTATTATAAACAAATAATGTGCTGTTTGTATTTGAAATACGATTAATGTGAACTACATCATTAGCAGGGTTAGGATAAATTTTTACTGAATTATTTTTTGAAACTGAATTTATACCTGTTGCTAATTTCTCGCCCGTTAATAAAACATTATCCACTAACCATGTATCAGATCCTGAGCTCGAACGTCCTGTCATACGTATACTGATTGTATTAATGCTTCCCGGAAAAACAATTTCACAATAAGCATAACCTTCTGTTGTTGCTAAGCCGGCTACTGTTGGTGCAAAAACAACTTCACTCTGTGGTTGATAATATACTTTTGCTTTACCCGGCGCACTATATGGCCAAAAGCAACCCGCAGTTCCAAATCCGCGAATACGTAATCTATTGTAATATGGTCCCCCATTAAAACTAACCTCCGTTAAAACGTAATCTAAATTATCCGGACCGCCACTGGGACCTATTAAATTCATTGCTGCTAAACTAAAACGTGCACGGATGCTATCATAACCTGCCGGAATATTGATAGTAGAAAAAGTTAAAACTATACCTGAACTCACAGTTGTGCTTTCCCAAGAATTGGAACCACCAATACCTGTTGGACTGCTTAAAGGTGCAGCGCTTGTAGCAGAACTCATTCCCATTGTATTATAAACTACAGGACCGGTGAACGCCCAATTAGGATTGTATAATGCAAGGGTATCAAAATTTTGCATCGCTAAAGTGTCAATCATTATTTGTGATTGAGACATATTGAAAGCGAAGATGGAGATAA